>JBDRNF010000163.1:0-19684 GCA_043811435.1 Pseudomonadota bacterium | reverse complement strand
CGTAGATGACGTAAGGCCATTCGCGCGCGAACTTCAGCACGATCGCGGTCTTGAACGGCTCGACCTCGGCCAGTTGTTCAGCCAGCGCGGTCGAGTACAGCGACATGCCGAACAGGCCGAGAAAGATGATGTACTTGATCGGCCACAGCCGCTCGTGCAGGCCCCATGGCAGACGGTATTGCGGGATCTTCACCGCCTGGGCGATGTTGTTGAGCAGTTCCTGCAGCGCCCCGAACGGACAGAGCCAGCCGCAGAACGGCCCGCGTCCCCAGAACAGCAGGCCGGCCGCGATCGAGGCCCACAGCAGGAAGATCAACGGCGCCGACAGGAAGTATTCCCAGCTGAAGCCGGTCAGCAGCGAATTGGCGAAGGTCAGGACGTTGACCACGGATAGCTGGGCGTTGGCGTACCAGCCGAGCCAGACCAGAATGAACAGCAGATAGCCGCGGCGGACCCAGACATAGACCCTGGGGCGGCGCACCAGGCTGTTCTGGAAGAAGAAGATCAGCGTCAGCGCACCGAGGGCGGCGACCGTGATGCCGATACTGACGACGTTGCCGCGCCAGATCTTCATCCACAGCGGCTCGTCCTCGGCGACGAAACCTGTCGCGGGCTTGGGCGGCGCGGCGGCCGGCGTTCCCGGCGTGGCAGCGGGAGGCGTGGAAGATTTGGCTGCCTGCTGCGCCGGCACGACCGGCTCACGCTGGATGTAGCTCTCCGGCAGGGTGTAGCCGAGATCGAAGGTGAGCCAGGCCTTTTCCCGGGCGCCGACCACCCGCTGCACCAGCAATTGCAGCACCCAGGGCTCCGTGGGGTCGAAGGTGAAGTCCTTAGGCAGCACGAACAGCGCGATTTCAGGAAAGTGCGGCGCGCCTTCGGCTTCGAGGTTTCCCAACCTCGTGTGGTCGCGGTCGCGAAAGCGGATGCTGTTGGTGTCCTGGATCAGTTCGACGCGGTCGAAGATGCCGCCACGGACATAGGCGGCGCCCTTGAAGGAGTAACGTCCCGATCCCGCGACAACGAGGGCCTGCTGACCGGGCTTGAGCCGGCCGGCCAGTCGTTTAAATCCGTCCTCGCCGAGCAGGCTGCGGCCGATGGCCGGCACCGCGACATCGGCAACGTAGAGATAGATGAAGGTGTCGTCCGGGTCACCCTCTTCCGGATGCGCGACGGCCGCGGCGTTGCCCGATTTTTCGAAGGCCTTGTTGACGTCATCGACGGAAAGCAGCAGCCGGCGGATGGAACCGTCACCTACCAGGGTCTCCCAGTCGCGGATTTCGCCCTTGCCGGGATCGATCGTCTTCCTGACTTGCGGCGCCGCGCTGGCGATGGCGCTGCCCTGACCGCCGAGCCGGCCGCCCTTGATCAACTTGGTGGCGGAGCGGACGATGCTGTCGCCCATGACCAGCACGGTAACCGTGGCGCCGCTGACGATGTCGACCTGCGGCGCGGGCGCGGTGCCGCGCGCGACTTGGTCCATGTCGGCGCCGATCAGCTTGTTGACGGCATCCACCACGCGCTTTTCCGGAATGCCGAGCAGAACGATCGGCTCCTTGTGTTCGACCATCTTGAGGCCGGTCACCACGCCCTTTGGCGTGATGCCGACCAAAAGCTGGATTGGCTTGCCGGAATAACCGGTGGCGTTGGCAAAGTCGGAGTTGAGGTAGACGAAGCCGATGACCTGATCGTCTTTCAGCGCGGGCACGATCGCGGGATCGCCCTGCGGCGGCCCGAAGCGATTGGCGCCGGCAACCAGCTCTGCCGGCTCGGCCTTATCAAGATATTCGCTGAGACGACCGGCGGCCCACGCCTCTGCAGACGAGGAAATCCAGCCGAAAACGGCCAGAATCCCCAAAAGGGCATAGATGTTGACGGATTTTCGCAAGTTGCTTCTTCCAGATGTCAGCAGAACGCCGTTGTTCTGGAGCGCAAGCATCGAGAAGGTAGCTTTAGTGCACCTTGCAGAACTGCTACTTGCGCTGGATCAAACAAGCTGCAGTCTGATGGGTTCAAACTTGTAACGAGAGAGGATGCGAGATGCGCAAAGAGCCGCTCCTGACCGCCGTGCCGCCCGCTCCGGTGGCAAGCCTCAGGGAACTCTACGCCATTGCGTTCGACCAGGCACAGAAGGCCACGCAGCGATACGGCGCACTGGCCACCCAGCCCGATGAGCGCCTGCTGCCGATGCGCGCCGTGTTCGCGGTGCTCTCGGCCCGCGAGCGCGAGCGCTGCGACAGCCTGTCCGCGGCCTGCCTTGCCGCCTGCGGCAAACGCCCCGATGGGGCCGATCTGTGCTGGGAGCCGATCGATCTCGTCGCCGCGACCGAGATCGCCGAAATCGGGAACTCCAGCCTGGCGACGCCCTACACCGCCTGGGCGCTCGCCGCGCGCCATCGCCAGCGCGCCTTTGTGTTCTGGACCTACGTCATCGCGCTGGCCGAAGATCCACAGGTACGGCTGACGGCGGAAAACCTGGCGCGGGAAGCGCTGTCCGACGGCAACCGTTGGCGCCGGGAGCGGCGGCTGGCCTGGAGATCCGGGCGAAAGACGGCGACGGGTGAGACCGCGGATTCCACCGCAGACGACGAATCCGCGTCGGCGGCGCTGCTGGAAAGCCTGCTGCTCCGGGACATCGTCGCCTGGTCACAAGGGTTGACGCCGGCGCAGCGCGACCAACTGCTGGCCATGGATCCGTCACGCCTGCCGCCGCATTTCCTGACGCCATCCGATCAGGTCGGCGTCGAACCCGCATCCGGAGATTTCGAGACCATCAAGCACCGCGCCTTGCGCCGCGCCGAACAGCTGTCGAACATCTATCTGGACGAAGCCGACGGCGCCGACGACCAAAGCAGCATGGAGCTCGCGCAAAAACTGGCGGCGGGGTCCATCATGCGGCTCGCGGGCCTGCGCAACGTCGCCGCGGCATCCGCTTTGCAATGAGCTGCCGGCAGAACCCGTTCGCCGAGTAAGACGGGCAGGCAATTTCTGTTCGAGAACCCGAACAGATATCAGAGCCCGATCCCCTAATAGCGGCCGGCGCACCTGCTGGTTTGCAGACGACGATGGCGTCAGACTGAGAAAAAAGTATAATAGCCTCCGAAATTACGAAACCTTCACACCGGAAAAATGCGATGGAAGTCAAGGAAGCCGTAAGAGCAGCGAAAAATTGGGCACTCGATGTTATGGGGGACGAAACTCTCGCCAATCTCGGTCTCGAAGAAGTTGAATTTGACGATGACGCCAAAGTTTGGAAGATCACGCTTGGTTTTTCAAGGCCATGGAATTCAAACCGCAATGCGCTGTCGACTCTCACAGGCGAGGCACTTCCAAAGCGCGCTTATCGAACATTTCTGGTCAACGACGTAGACGGGACCGTCACGGGGATGAAGCGAAAATTGAGCGTCGATGACTAATGAATCCAGTCTTAGTCCTAGATACCAATCTAATTATTCTACTTATCGTCGGACTGGCAGATGAAAAATCGGTGCCGACCCACAAGCGTACCCGCGCATATTCAGTGAATGATTTTCGACTGCTTCTAAAGATAGTTTCCACTTACGAAGATATGAGAGTGATTCCGAACGCGCTTTCCGAAGCTTCGAACCTTCTCGACTTTGAAGGGGACGGCTTGCCTGCAAAAATATTTGCACGTTTCTCGCACTTCGTTTTAACGACGAAAGAATGCTACATCCCTAGTCTCGATGCTTTGCAGAGGAACGAAATACGGAGACTGGGACTGACGGACGCAGCTACTCTTGAATTAGGAAAGGAGGGCTTTCACATTCTTTCAGCAGATGCCGGACTTTGCATAGCCGCTTCAAGAGCGGGATATATTGCCTCGAACTTCATTCACGCGATTGAAGCCGCCCGATTTGTCTAAGATTGTGCGGGTCAACTATTATCCGAGCGATCGTGTTTCGACCGATAGCAGGATTGAGATTGCTAAGGTGAAATATTCCCTACTCGATCCGCAGGCCCGAGGCCTTGACGACCGCGCTCCAGCGCGCGTCCTCGCTGGCGAGAAACAGACCGAAATCAGCCGGTCCCTCCGTGCGAGGGATGGCGCCGAGACCGGTGAACTTGGCGACGATCTCCGGCGACTGGATGATCTTGTTGATCGCGGCCCCCAGGCGATCGATCCGCGCCTTCGGCGTCGCGGCCGATGCGACAATGCCGAGCCAAGCCGAGAGGTCGACTTCCGCAAAGCCCTGCTCCGCCACCGTCGGGGTATCCGGGAAGGATGCGACCCGTTTGCCGTAGGCACTGGCGATCAGCCGCATCTTGTCGGCGCGGATGAACGGTTCGGTGACGGCGACGGTGTCCATGGCAACGCCGACGATGCCGGTCATGAGATCGGTCATCGCGGGTACGCTGCCGCGGTAGGGCACATGCAGGATGGTGATGCCGGCGCGCTGCTTGAACACTTCCATGCCGAGATGCGACAGCGTGCCGTTGCCCGACGAGGGATGCGCGAGTTTTTCCGGATTGGCTTTGGCATAGGCGATCAGTTCGGCGACCGTCCTCACCGGCAGCGCCGGATTGACCACCAGCACCATCGGCAGATCGGCGACCAGCGCTACCGGCGCGAAATCCCTTCGCGTGTTGTAGGCGATGGATTTGTAGAGATGCGGATTGACCACCAGCGAGGCCAGCGGCGCCAGCACCAGCGTGTGGCCATCGGCCGGCGACTGCGCCAGGGAGGCGAGCGCGATGCTGCCGCCCTGCCCCGGCCGGTTTTCCACGATCACGGTTTCGCCGAGGGCCGGACCGAGCCGCTCCGCCAGCAGCCGCGCGACCAGATCGGTCGCCTGCCCCGGCGGGAAACCGACCAGGATGCGCGTGAGATCGGCGCATCGCGCATCGCTCAGGCTCAGAACCAGCGCCGTGACAACAACCAGCAAGCTCCGCATATCGCCGCTCCCTTGATTTTGTTCTAGATTGTTCCGGCGGCACGCAGCCGCGCGATCTCCTGAGCCGTCAATCCCAACGCGGCGTAAGTCTCGTCATTATGCTGGCCAAGCGCGGGACCGGCGCGGCGCACCGACACCAGGGTCTCCGAAAACCGCGGCACCACGCATTGCATCCTGACATCGCCGAGTTCGTCGTCGGCTACGCTGACGATGGCCTCGCGCGCAATGAAATGCGGATCGGCAAAGATATCGGCGGCATCATAGATCGGCGAGAAGCCGACCTCATGCGCGTGCAGGCGGCTGCGCAGATCCTCCAGCGTCAGGCGACCGATGGCCTCGCGCACGATGGCGTCGATCGCCTGCCAGTTTTTCACGCGCGCGGGATTATCGGCGAAGCGCGGGTCGCCGAGCAGATGCCGAAGGTCGAGCGCCGTGCAAAACCGCTCGAAGATGCTTTGCGTCGATGCCGCGATCGAGGCCCACTTGCCATCGGATGTCGCGTAGATGTTGCCGGGCGCGGCGTACTGGCTGCGGTTGCCGCTCTGGGTCCGCACCGTGCCGAGCTGGTCATATTCGATGGCGAGGAAATCCAGCGTGCGCATCATCGCCTCGGTGACCGAGCAATCGATTTCCTGGCCGCGGAGCGAGGGATCGCTCTTCAGCCGATAGAGATCGGCGAGCACGCCGATCGCGCCGAACAAGCCGCCGACCGCGTCCGAAATGGGATAGCCGAGATGCAGCGGTGTGCCGCCCTCCTCGCCGCACATCCGGGTAAAGCCGCTCATCGCCTCGAACACCCGGGCGAAGCCGGGGCTGTTGCGATAGGGCCCGGTCTGGCCGAACCCGGTGACGCGCAGGATGGTCAGCCGCGGGTTGATCGCCTGCAGCCAGGCCCGCGTGATGCCCCATTCGTCGAGCGTCCCGGTGCGAAAGTTCTCCACCAGCACGTCATGTTCCGCGACGAGGCGGCCGAGCAGCGCCTTGCCGTCCGGTTTGCGCAGGTCGAGCGTGATGCCCTTCTTGTTGCGGTTGGTCACCTTCCACCACAGCGGCACGCCATCCTTGTGCGGCGCCAGCCGGCGCAACGCATCGCCGATTCCGGGTATCTCCACTTTCAGCACTTCGGCGCCGAGGTCGCCGAGCAGGGCGGACGCGAACGGGCCGGCGACGACGGTGGAGATGTCGAGCACCCGCAGTCCCGCCAAGGGACCGGTCGGGGCAGGCACGGGGATCGCAGTAGGGGAAGCAACCATTCGCAAAGCCTAGCTGCCGCCTCCGTCATGCGATATGGTCACATCCGATAATTCAGAATTGCCAGAATCGCATTTCGTAAACTGATGGATATCAAACAGCTCGGAACCTTCATCGACGTCGCGGCCAACGGCAGCTACGCCCGGACGGCGGCGATCACGGGCAGCGCGCAGTCGGCGCTGAGCCGCCAGATCTCGGCGCTAGAGCGCGGCATCGGCGGCCGGCTGTTCCACCGCACCGGGCGCGGCGTGGTGCTGACCGAACTCGGCGAACGCATGCTGCCGCGGGCCCGCGCGCTGGTGGCGGACGCCGCTGCCTGGATCGACGCCGCGCGCGGCGAACGCGCCGAGCCGCAGGGTGAAGTCACGCTCGGGGCGGTGCCGGTGGCCTCGCGCGGGCTGGTGGCGTCGCTCGCCGCCGAGCTGCGCGGCCACGCGCCGGGCATCCGGCTGCGCGCGCTGGAAGCCTATAGCGGCCAGGTCGAGGAATGGCTGGCTTCGGGGCGGGTCGAGATCGCGGTCTACAACCGCTACCGGCGCGGCCGGGTCGCCAATGCCGAGGCGCTGGCCCGCGCCGAAGTGCAGCTGATCGCGCGGCGCGACCATCCGATGGCGCGCCGCCGCGAACTGCCGGTGCGGTCGCTGGCCGACATTCCGCTGGCGCTGCCGGTGCGGCCCAACAGCCTGACCAGCGTGCTGACGGGCCTGGCGGCCTCGCAGCATTTCGAACTCGACATCCGCTTCGAGGCAGGCTCCACCCCCTTGATTCGGGACGTCCTGCTGGCTTCCGACCTCGCCACCATCTCGCCGCGCGAGGTGTTTTCGCGGGAGATCGCAGCGGGCGAATTGGTTGCGATTCCGATTCTGAGGCCGAAGATCCACCAGACCACCTGGATGTCGCTGAGCTCGCACCATCCGCCATCCGATGCGGCGCAAATCGTGGCGCGGCTGATCCGCCGGCTGGCGGCGCGACAGCGCGGAGCCCGCCCGGCTGGCGGCTAACCGGCCGAGGGAATCTGCCGACGTTCGAAGCCGTCTAGTTCGCCAGCGGCGGCGTGCCGGCGGTGCGGACCAGCTTGTCGGCCTTCTGGAGAACGTAGGTGTTGGCGGGCTGCTCGCGGGCGAAGAACGAGAACGCGACAAAGGCCGTACAGAACATCAGGCCCACCAGCATGATGCGGCGGTGCGTACCCTTGTCGGCGGTGTGGAATGAATTGGACATGCAATGATCCATACAATGCCACGCGCAGACCGCAATCTCGCTCTGAATTTAACCTAACCTATGAAGGTTGGCAGCCGGCGCAACTTGCCGAAAATTGTTGGGAGTTTGTTAATCCTGCTGCTATGCCGTGGGGCCGTAGGGGTCAGGCATACCGGGGCCGCGTTTCCTTGAGCACGAGCCAGCTGCAATCCGCGTTCGATTTCATCAACGGCGCCGTCGGCTATCGATACAGGTCCGGCGCCTCGCGCAAGGACGCGCTGGCGCGGGCCGCCGGTTTCGCCAAGGGCAATACGCCAACCATCATCGACGCCACCGCGGGGCTCGGCCGTGACGCGTTCATGCTGGCCTGCCTCGGCGCGCAGGTCACCCTGCTGGAGCGCTCCCCCCGCGTTCATGACCACTTGCGGGATGCGCTGGCGCGGGCGGTGACCGAGAGCCCCGAACTCGCCGCCGTGGTGGCGCGGATGACATTGATATCAGGCGACGCGCGCGACCTGCTGCCCGGCCTGCGTGCCGATGCCGTGATCGTCGATCCGATGCACCCGCCACGCACCAACAGCGCTGAAGTGAAGCTGGAGATGCGGCTGTTGCGCGAACTGGTCGGGACCGACCCCGACGCACTCGAGCTGATGCAGGCGGCGCTGGCCGCCGACTGCAAGCGCGTGGTGCTGAAATGGCCGCTTCGCGCAACGCCGCTGCAGGGATTGCGAAAACCGTCGCACTCGATCGCCGGCAAGACGGTTCGTTATGACGTGTTCATGATGGGGGTGAGATAGAGCAACAAACATGCTTGTCATCGCCCGGCTCGACCGGGCGACCCAGTATTCCAGAGACGCTTGAGATAGATCGAGAAGCCGCGGCGTACTGGATCGCCCGGTAAAGCGGGGCGACGACAGTTTTGGGTGTGGCGACCACTCGCCAAGCTCTCAGGAGCCTGGCGACGAAGCATTGACGGCTTCAGGAATCCCCGCCCTTGTCCTTGTCGAACGCCTTCTCGTAGTAGATCTGCGTCGGCACGAAGCCGACCCGGGCCAGCACCGACTTCATGCGCTCGTTGTCGGCGCGGGTGCGGAAAACCACCTTGCCCATGTTTTTCTTCCGGCAGTGGTCGAACACCGCCTCGACCAGGGCTGCGACCACGCCGCCGCCGCGCTGCGAGGGCGCGACGTAGATGCTGTGGAAGTCGGCGTATTTTTCCTTGGTGATGAAATTCTGCCGCTGGCTGACATTGGCCCAGCCGACCACTTCGCCGCCGCTCTCGGCGACGAACGCTGCGGCGTCCTTGTTGGCCATCAGCTGCTTCAGCTTCTTGACGTAGAAATTGACGTCCGTGATCGGATCGTCGGGAAACGAGATTTTGGCGATCTCTCCTTCGAACACCGCGACGGCTTCGAGATCCTTCTCCTCGAGAGGGCGCAGACGGAAAGTTGGTTTCTCAGACATGTTGGGTATCCATAAGATTGATTACGACGGTCGAACCGACTGCCGGCGGAACACATGCCCACCGCAACCGCGGCAGCCCGCAATTTTGGCTTCCTCAATGGTGGCCGGTATGCCGTCCTCGCCGAGCACGATCTCCTTGCCGCAATCGGTGCAGGCATAGACGCGCAGCCGCGGATTGACTTCCGCGGTATAGAGCGGGCCGCTGAAGTCAGGCAGTTCGGCGGCTGATCCCGCGACATGGACGAGTTCGATCAGCTGGCCGAGATTGCCGAGCATGGTGGCGCCGGCATAGCGATTGAAATTCGGCCATACCGCCCGCACCGCGAGGCCCAGCCCGGTGAACACCTTCTGCAGTTCGAGCATCTGCGACGCCGGCCAGTGGGTGAACGAGAAGAAGCAATGGCCGTCGGCCGCTGTGCTCAGCGCCTCGCAGCCGCGGGCCAGAAACAGGCGCGCGCCTTCCAGCGTATAGGGCGGGTCGGTCTCGATGGTGTCGAACGCACGGCGCAGGTCCGCCGGCAACTGATGGCGCAGATCGTGATGGACCACTTCCAGCGCCAGTTGTTCGCGCGCGGCGGCATCGCGCAGAAACGAAATGCGCCGTTCGTCGGCATCGACGACGGTGACGCCTGCCGTGAGATCCCCCTTGCCGAGCGAGCGGCCGAGCAGGCCGATCGCGATCGAGACCGAATCGTCGTCGCCGAGCAGCAGCACGCGCTTGCCCTCGAGCGCGCCGTTCTGCAGCATCAGCAGCGCGCGGCGCATCGCGGTGTCGGGCATGCAGGGCGCCTGGTCGAGCGTGACGTCGACCGACGGCGCGCCGGCGATGATCTCCGCCAGGCGTTCGACCTCGGCTTTCAGAGACTCCGGAATGACGATGCCATGTCCGGCGCAGGTCGTGCAGGTGATGTCGAGCTGCGTCGTTCGCATGCCGAGATCGCGCTCGACGAATTCGCGGCCATCGCCGGTCAGTGTCAGCCCCTGCTTGCGTTCGAGCAGCCCGGCCTTTTCCAGCTCGCGGCGCACCGCGCTCGCGACCGGCAGCGGCAGCCGCGCCTCGCGCGCGGCATCCTGCAGGCGCAGCGAACCGGCGCGGTAGACCGCGCGCAGCAGGGCCTGGACGCCCGGGGATCCCTCGCGCAAACGCGTCGCCTGCGCGATCAGCTCCAGAATCGACGTCGTGGCCATTACTTCTTGATCTCGTTGAGAATTCGGTTAACTAGAGCCTTATCGCACACACCCGTATCAAATGCGAGTTGGGCCAGTTCCGATCGGTCCGGACCGAAGGAGCGTCTCGATGCTGATGACCCATATCCTCGCCGAATTGTACGAGTGTCCCGAGATCATCGATGACGCCCAGGCGCTCGCGGAAGCCGCCAAGACCGCGGCGCAGTCGGTTGGCGCGACCATCGTCGGCGAGTACGAAGTCCGCTACGTCCCGCACGGTCTCACCATCGCGATCTTTCTCGGCGAGTCGCACATCGTGCTGACGACGTGGCCGGAATATCATTTGCTGCTGGTCGACATCCTCCTGTGCAATCCGGACATGGACCCGCGCCAGGTCGCCGAGCAGATCAAGGCGCAGATCTGCCCGCTGGGAAAAATGGTCGTGCATGAAACGCCGCGCCGGATCGCCGCGCAGCCCTGAGACGGCGGATATTTCGTCGATGACGGCACGCGTCCTGCCCGATTCGAGTCCAGCCTCGCCGCCAAATCGACACGGTGCCGGCGAATTGCAGTCAAACGCCTGAACCAAACCTTTCCAGGTGTCGAACATCGGGGAATGATATGGCATTTGAAATCGTGGCGAAGCGGGACAGCGAAACGGTAACGATGCAGCGAAGCAGTTCGCTGATCGCGATTGCCAAGGCGCGGGTATGGGCCAGCGAGGGCTGGAACGTGACGATCATCGTCAGGGATGAAGCGGCGCCGGCCGAGGAGTTCCTGCCGTTCCTGGCCACCCTTCCCGACCGGCAGCCGGAGTTGGCCCTGGCCACCTGAGTCCGGCAAACCGCCGATTCGGCACGTACCGGAACACGCCAATCCCGCGACCGGCCGATCAGGCCGGCGTTGCGATTTTCAGGGATTGGGGCAGGTCGAATGATGGCGTGCGAAGTGCTGCGGGAGCGGGGCCGGTCCCGAGCCCTATATTGATCGCGAAAAGCCGTCACCGCTCCAGAATTCGCTGCCGACTTGATGGTGGCCGGTGAACAGACCCTCCGGGTCATATTTCTTTTTGGCTGCCAGCAGACGCCTGTAGTGCGGACCCCATGCGGCCTCACGCCAGTCCTTCGCGAAAAAACTCATCTCGGACGAATAGGACCCGCTGTCGGGCGCGAGCTTGCGTATCGGCGTGATGGCAGCGGCGATCCTCTGGGCGTCGGCGCGCGCGCTCGCCAGGTTCGGCTCGTGGCCAAGAACGCCCGGATAACTGTGCTGCTGGCCGCCGGCGATAATGGCCAGTGCAAAGGCGTCGATCGCACCGGGGTGGATGGACGTGGCACGAGCTTCGGCACGCCTTGTCGGATCGGCGCCGGCCAAACCCTTGTTGAAGTGCAGCCCGACGGCGTAGTGCCGCGAGCCTTTGTACAGTGCGTCGGCGAGACGCTTGCTGTTCCTGCCATCGAGCAGTCTGTCGGGCAACCATGCCGACTCATAGCCGGACAGAAAAATGCCGACTTCGCTGCCATTGCCCGACCACCAGAACCGCCCCGGGGCGGCACCGGGCCTGTCGTCGACGACGATCGAATCCGGATGGTTCTGCTTGCGATAGTCGAAATCCCACCAGTGACGCGCCGGCATCGACACCACGCGCACTTCGGTTGCTCTCACATCGGCCTGCTGGGCGATCCAGTCCCATAGCGGCTTCCAGGCGGCACGCGCCTGATCGTCTGACAGTCCCTGGAATACCATCGCAATTTCGAGCGTATTGTCCGGCTTCAACGTGACCTGTTCGCCCCAATGCGGATTGACCAGCGCGCCTTTGGCGAAGCGGCAGAACATCTCGAGCAGGCGGCCGTAAGCGGCGTTCGATGACGCACTGATGGCCTGACCGAAAAAGCCGAAGCGATCCGGCAGCGGACGGGTCGCCAGGGTGAGCCGCGTGGTGATGCCGAACCCGGCGCCGCCACCCTTCAGCGCCATGAACAGATCGGGATGGCGGCATTCGTTGACGATGCGGACCTGTCCATCGGCGGTGACGATCTCCGCTTCAAGCAGACTGGCGGTGACAAGTCCGCCATATCTTGAGAAGCTGCCGAAGCCGCCGGTCTGCACGTGACCGCCGACACCGACACTTGTGCAGCCGCCGCCCTGCACGTAGCGACCATGCCTGGTGGTGACGAAATCGTAGAGCTGGATGAATTTCGCGCCCGAGCCGACACTGACCGCATTCTGCGGCTTGACCTTGCCGCTGCAGCCCTGAGGCACGAAATCATCGTGCAATTCAAGCTTGTCCAGGTGCCTGGTCCAGAGCAGCAGGCTGTCCGGCGCGTTGGATTGACCGAGATAGCTGTGTGCGCCGCCTTTGACGACCAGACGCAGATTTTTCGTGCGGGCAAAATTCACCGTTGCGGCGACGTCGGCCGTGTTTTGCGCCGCGACCGCATAGACGCTCGGCGCCGAGGTCCAGCCATCGACCCAGCCGGCGGTCTCGGTAGCGCCGGGCTGGTCCTGAATAAAGAAAGGGTTTTGCAAATCCTTGAGCGCCGACGCGCACAATTTGCCATCTGCCTCGCGGCCGCATTGCGCCAGCGGCTGCGGCACTGGCTGAAGCCGGCCACCAACCGCGTTGCTCAGCTCCTGCCATTCAGCCGCTGTCGGCCAGCCCGCATCGTAAGGGCGCACCCGGCGCCTCGGCGCAGCTGCGCTCGCGGCCTTCAGCCCGGCGGGGGCAAGCCCCGAGGTCAAACCCAATCCGGCGAGAGCCTTCAACAAGCTGCGACGCTGCATGCCATTTCCTTGCGGTGGCGATGGTGAGAGCGCCACCAGCGCATCGGCCCAGCTGTCTGACCGATTGCCGCAATATCTACAGATTCGCGCTCGAACGTCCAATTGCGTGGTTCGGACGGACCGCGCGTTGACGTGCAAAAGATCCTGAAGGCCGGAGCCCGGCGCAGGGAGGCCGGTGAGGAAGACCCTCCACAGAAACGGCCTTGTTTTTCCTGGCCTTGGGGGGGCCCACGGCTTGGTGGGACTGGATGGTGGGCGCGACAGGGATCGAACCTGTGACCCCCTCGATGTCAACGAGGTGCTCTCCCGGCGTCGCCTTCGGCAACTTACCGAAAATCGTTAAATCACAACTGCTTACGCAGTTTACGATTTTCTACTGAGCTACGCAATCGTCCGGCGATCCGGCCAAGGGTGGGACCAGAGTGGGACCGCGTCAGTGATCCACGGGCGGGCGACAACCGATCCATGTCTGACACAGCCCAATCCACCTCAAGGGCCCCGTGACGCTCTGACAGCCAATAAGAGGCTGTGCCTAGAGACTTCAAGGGAGGGGTGCCAAGGGGGGATGGGGGTGCCCTTAGATGGTCGAAGGCACCTCGAAGTTTGCACACAGAAATTAGCGCTTTTCAACCTGATCTCATTTAATTGGGCGCATTTGGAATAGCGCAGCCGCGTCGTCATAACATGATGTCTTCAAGAGAACATAGTCGGTGCCGAATAGATAAGGCTTAATGTCGAGAAAAGAGTAAGCCGGTTCAAATTTCTTCTGCAATTTTAGGGTCAACATGGTGGAGCAGTTATCGAACATATTGCTGAAATCTGAATTGTCACGCTTTCTCGTCTGCAACCAACTCACGAATTTCAAATTTGTTTCGACGCATCCCTTGACGTACGGGGACAACAGCACTTTGTCAGTAACTGTTTTCTTGATTGTGATTGCTGCGTCAACACATTGCGCCATCAATTGAGCTTTACTGTACATATGCGATGCAAGGGTCTTTAGGTCCTTCTCACGTACGTCCATTTTCAAACTGTCGGCTTGAGCTCTAAGCATCTTCAAACCTTGCTTAAACTCTTCCTCAATCTGAGCTTTAATCGGCCCGTTATATGCAGCGTCAGCTTCTATATTGTCGAATGCGTAAGCATTGAAGCCGTGGCATAAAAGTATGAGGAG
Source organism: Pseudomonadota bacterium (assembly GCA_043811435.1). Taxonomy (GTDB): domain Bacteria; phylum Pseudomonadota; class Alphaproteobacteria; order Rhizobiales; family Xanthobacteraceae; genus Bradyrhizobium. The sequence goes on along the minus strand of JBDRNF010000163.1, from coordinate 5,734 downwards.
AAGGGATGCAAATATCTTGTGCATGGGGGCCTCGCAAACACGATCAAGATTAGGAAAAACCGGTCAGCTTATGGCTTTCGAGTGGAGGTAAATCTTGCGTCATTCGCGCTCAGGCACATAAAACGAACTTCTGCTTTCGGAAAATTTCCCAAGACATACGGCGGTTGCGCTTCAGTCGTGTCAGTTACGAATATGACCTTGCCGCGCACCGTGCAGTACTCGCTGGCTTCATTGAGTGCTTCCGCTTTGAGATTGCCCGAGCCTGAAAAGCCGGTAGCTGCCTGCCGAGAAACCATGAAAGACTCTGGGCCCGTCGTTGCAATTCCTGAGTTTGCAGCGCAGCCAATGATGCTAGAAGCTAAGAGCACGACCAGTCCAAAGCGCATTTTTGTCGCCCTTCAAAAAATCGAGGGTCAAAGATAAATTCGCAATAGAGACTATATTCCCTAGAGACTATATGCCCGACAGTGCCCGATCCTGCAATGCAGAATTGGTGTGTCATCGTTGGCAAGAACGTCCGGAAGTACCGGCTGCAAAAGGGGCTAACCCAGGAGGAGCTTGCCTTCGAGGCGAAAATTGATCTGACTTACGTCGGTGGTATAGAACGAGGCAAGCGTAACCCTAGTCTGATTGTAATGGCGAGAATAGCCAATGCGTTGTCTGTGCCATTGGCAAAGCTGATTGTTGAGTAATAGTACAAATCATTGCGTAAATGGGCCGACCCTGAGCAGATTGTGCCTTGTGCCTACGGTGCGGGTTAGGTCTATTAGACTCAACCAGCGATAGTGCACGCTCTTACGGATGTCAGCCATGAAGGCCATGAAGCTTCGAGAGAACTTTGAAGGTCGGATTCGGAACCTCTCGCTTAGCCCGTCTAAGGCTGGGAATTCGCTAGTACCGCTTTTCGAAGGCATCTCCAACGCGGTTCATGCCATTGCTCAGCGATTCGGAGCCGAAGCTCTTACGGCGGGTAGGATCAAAGTTCTAATTGAAAAGACTGACACACCTGAATCTTGCTCAATGGTCGTGAGCGACAATGGAATTGGATTGAATGACGGTCAATTCGAAGCGTTTCTAACTATGGATACGACCGCGAAGGCTAGGATAGGGGGCAAGGGCGTCGGCCGGCTAACTTGGTTGAAGGTCTTTGAAAATGTCAGCGTGGTCTCTCGATTCCAAGATTCGAGCGGCGTCAAGAAAAGGTCTTTTTCCTTCGTCGTCGACGAGAACGCCCCTATTCAAAATCACGAACTTACGCCTGCCAAAGAGCAGGTTGGAACCGAGATTAGGCTGAACCACATGAGGCCAGAGTATCTGGCTCACTACCCGTCCAAGCACGATACGGTTGCCAAGAAAATCGTCGCCCATTTTTTCCCCGATCTCTTCTCGTCTCAGTTGCCATCCATCGAAGTCGTTCAAGGCGACGAAAGAGCATTTTTAAACGAGCTAATTCACGAGAAGATCCATCGAATAAGACAATCAATTTTTGAATTTGAAGGGCACCGAATAGAAATTGAGCATTCGTTGGTGGATAAGGCGGTTGCAGATCAGTTCGACCAACACACGCTACTGTTCTCTGCACACGGTCGGATAGTTGAAGAGCATCAACTCGACAATCAAATAGGAATTGCGAACTATATTTCTTTTGATGAGATTTCAACACGATATATCGGTGTTGTTAAATCTGAATTCCTAGACAACAACTCCGCCCAGGAACGCAACCGTTTTGATATCGACGGCAAACTTTTCAAAGAATTTCAGGCAATGTGCGTCGAACATGTAAAAGGGTACCTTGCGGAGGAAATCGAATTAGTAGTCAACCGACAGAAAGAAAAGCTCGATCTGGTCGTATCCAATTTCCCCCGATATTCTTATTTGGTAGGAGACAAGGATGAATTTGTCAGAGAAAATCTGCCGCTGAACGCGAACAACGAAGAAAATATCTTCCGACAGCTAGCCGTTTTGGATTTTCGAGCTTCGCGGGACGTAGCGAATAAGATTTCAGAAGCAACTTTGGAAAGCGCGACAATCGAAGAGCCGCTCTCCAAACTTGATGCAGAGAGTAAGACTCTAGTATCCCGCCTGCAGGCGCAAGAAAGGTCGGCGCTCCTTGATTACGTTGCGAAACGAAAACTGATTCTAGACCTTCTCTCAAAATATCAGGGATACGATGACGAGGGTGATAGATCGAACTATCTGGAAATGGCCGTTCACAAGGTAATCTGTCCCACTAAGGTAACCAAGAACGACATCAACATTTTTGATCATAATCTTTGGGTGTTGGATGATCGGCTGACTTTTTATGATTTTTGGGCGTCCGACAAAGAGATCAGAACCTTTGTCGCTGAATCCGAATCGAAAGATCGCCCTGACATTATTCTATTCCAGGGTGGCGCGCTCTTTCAAAGACTGGGTGCTGCACAGCCCGTGGTAATAGTCGAATTTAAGCGGCCCGCGCGTACGGGATATTCTGACGACGAAAACCCAATAACGCAGCTTTACACTTATATGCGGGAGCTTCGGGGAAAAACTGTGAGAGACAAAACGGGTGCGCTAATAACATCAGTTGATCGGCAGACGCCCTTCTTTTGTTACGTTGTTGCAGACATCACGGCAAACCTTCAGCAGCATCTCGAAAATCAACAGGTCAATAAGCCATTGCCGGGAGGGCGCGGATTTTTCGGATATCATCCGGAATTCAACGCCTACATTGAAGTAATTCAGTACGGCAAGTTGATTGAGGATGCTCGAATCAGAAACGAGGCGTTCTTTCGAAAACTCGGCATCAACTAAGACTCGGGCGGGTTGCATCCGACTAAACCCCGAATTGCGCAGACAAGGTAAATCACGAAAAAGTTTGAAAGTCGCGGGTCCGAGTCCAGTAATAGGCAAATGGTTGTAATCAGCGCTAGCAACGTCATCCAGCGGCAAAATATTTCGTACGACCTGTAACCTAAACCCAAGGCACCCTATTGATTCGGCGGCGCTGAATCGTCCTTTTCGATACGGGTCCTGGAGCCACGTTTGCGTTTTCCAGATGCCGCCGTTGGTGCGAGGGGAGCAGCCGCCTTTTCGTAAAGCTCAAACAGATGTTCAACGCGCTCGCGTTCGAAAGCGAATGCCGCTCGCCTATATAAACCATCAACAGCTTTATCCAGCGCGATGTGCGCTCGCCGAAGCAACGGTGGCATACTATCTGCGTCGTACAAATCGTCGAGCGTCGATTTAGGAAATGCTGCTCGCGCGTCCAAGACGTCCTGTGCCAATTTTTCGATGTTGGCTTGTTGCGATGGCGACATTTCAGGCCACGGGAATGAATTGTAAATTGAAGGCGAATAGCTGTAGTCGCTTTTCAAACGGCCCCCCACGGTACGCATCCAAGCCATATGCATTGCCGAAGTCAGAATGCCAAAATACACCAAAGGTGCACCTGGAATAATTTGGAGCTTGTTCGAGGCGATCACGTCCGGAGTTAGCATTGCCATCGGTATATACTCGCGGGTCTCGGAAGAGACCTCTGGAATCGCCAGATAGTTTGCCGATGGCTGGCGATCCTGTGTGAATAGGGTAGGAAACTTTGCAAATTTCTTTACGCTCGGCGTCGGGCTTTGTAGACGGCCTGCACGAACCCGGTCCAACCGTTCTGTAATGGCTTTCGACTTTCGAAGTGAAGCAGGGTCGGCCTTCTTGAGCCAAAGGCACCATCGCCACTCCCCTGAGATCAGTTCGTCGCCACCGACATATGGTCTCAACCACTGAGCAGCGTTCGAATCTGCTTTAAGAAGACGAGTTCGCTCTTCATCGTCAAGGATGAGATTGCTGGTCGTAATGTAACCGCCGCCCGGCTGTTTAAGCCTCGCGCCGTCGGTGGGTTGACTGCCCTTACCAAGCTTCAGACGGCCCGCAGGTGGCTTAGTGCGAGCGGGAACTGCGTACTGTGGACCCTCAATCAAATAGCCATTTATACGTGTCACTTTCGCAACGTGAGGGTCACCTCGGATATGATCATACTCGTATATAAGCCGCTGACCATTTCCCTTGAACGTAAGCCCGATGATGACACAATGTACCGCAGCCTTTCCGCGAGCTTCATTGTTCCATTGAAAAGTACGATGCGCGAATCTAATGGATAGATTATTTGTAAGCAGATTTGGCCAAAGGATGCCGCACTGCTCGCCCTGAGTGATGGAATTCGTGGAGACGAAGGCAATTTCAATGCCGTGGTTCGGTGCGGCGTAGTCTTTTGCTTTCTTGAACCAGCACGTCACGTAATCGAGGCGATTGAACTGTCCCTTCGTCCCCCAAATGCGGGCCATATCCTCTTGCTGGCTTTCCGTTCTCCATTGGTGGCCAACAAACGGCGGGTTGCCAAAGAGGTAAGAGCAACGTTTTGCAGGGAGGAGAGACCCCCAATCATAATCTAGTGCATTGGCTACAACGATATGGGGCGACTTGCGAAGGGGGATGCGGACAAAAGACCTTCCGAACTCTAAGCTGAGCCGATTATTCATTATATGATCGGTCATCCATAGAGCGGTTTCGGCTATGCGCGCCGGAAATTCGTCAATTTCGATCCCGTAAAACTGATCAACGTCAATCAGCGATAGGGCTGCTGCGTCAAGCTCTCCCTGTTCCTCCGCCGCGTAATACCCGCGCAATTCCGTAATCAGCTCGATTTCAAGAAGCCGCAGCTCTCGGTATGCGATGATGAGAAAGTTTCCACAGCCACAAGCTGGATCGAAGAATGTCATCTCCGCAAGACGGTTTTGAAATGCTTGTAGCTCAACGCGACGACGATTGTCTTTCCGGTTCTTCAACCGTTCGAATTCAGCGCGGAGACCATCCATGAACAAAGGTTCGATTACCTTGAGGATGTTCTTTTCACTTGTGTAGTGCGCCCCCTGAGTGCGGCGCTCTTCCGCATTCATGACAGATTGAAACAGAGAGCCAAAAATAGCCGGTGATATCGCTGACCAATCGAACTGACATGCCTCAATCAACCGCTTGCGCATGTTGGAGTCAAAGGATGGGATAAGAAGCGGATCGCGAAACAAGTCACCGTTAACATAGGGAAACCGCTCGATATCAGCATCAATGTTCTTTGGTCGACGGCTTTCCTCCGTATTGAGCGTTTGAAAAAGCTGAGCGAGCCAACCGCCGAGATCCGATCCATCTTCTCGCGTTCTGCTCTCTAGAAGATCGATAAAGATATCGCGCGGTTCGAAAATTCCAGTGTCGTCTGCGAATAAGCAGAAAACGATCCGAACCAAGAACTGTTCAAGGTCGTGTCCAATGTAGCCGGAGGCTTCTAGCGCATCATGTAACTTTGCAACTAGCTCAGCGGCTTTAACATTAACGACGTCCTGATCTTTGAAAGAGCGCCTTTGAACTCCAAGAATGAATCCAAGCTTTTCAACGTTCTTTGGCAAGTCAGAAAGTGTGAAAGCTACACTCTCGTCTTCATCCAGATCGTAAAGCTCGAACGTTTGAAAATCACTCAGCAAAATATACCGTGGTAGGTCGGCGTCTTTCAAACCTGGAAAATAATCGAGCGCTTGCTTCTTCGCCTTTGTCAAATCTCGGCCCACACTTTTTTGCTCGACGAGCAAAACGCCTTTCCAGAATAGATCGATAAAGCCCCGCTTATCTCCTAAACTCTTCACCGGCTCTTCGAACGAAGCAACTCGGCGAACAGGAATTCCAAAGATCTCAAAAAAATCGCGATAGAAAAGCT
>JBDRNF010000162.1:0-49633 GCA_043811435.1 Pseudomonadota bacterium | reverse complement strand
CGTGTACGAACGTCCCGCTCAATAACCACGCCCTGTGGTTATGGGTCCCTGCGTTCGCAGGGACGACGGAATATGCTGGACGACTACCCCCGCTGCTTCTCATACGCCTTGAGATGCGTGTAGGCGATGCGCAGCCGCGGTACCGGCACCTTGGCGGCGTCGCCTCGCGCGATCAGGTCGCCGATGACGTGGTCGGCTTCGACCGCGGCACCCGCCTTGATGTCGCGGAACATCGACGCGGTCATTTGCGAACCCTCCGTGGTCAGCAGTCCCTTGGTGCGCTGGAAGAACGGGCCGCTCGGCGCATGGCCCTCGGCGGCGGCCACCTCACTGCATTCATCGAGCATGCCGAGGATGAAATCCTTGCCGCCCTGCACCGCCAGGATATTGCCGACCGATGTGCGCATCAGGCAGGTCGAGGCCGCGAGCGAGGCCAGGAACACCCATTTTTCCCACATCTCCTGCACGATGTTCTCGCTGGCCACCGCGCCGAGCTTGCCGGCCGCCATTACCTCGGCGATGGCGCGGACGCGTTCCGACAGCCTGCCGTCGCGTTCGCCGAAATTCAGCGACTGCATCGGGTTTAGTTGCACCACCTCGCGCGCCTCGTTGAGGGTGGCGGCGATCGCGCAGAGGCCGCCGAGCACGCGCTCGGACCCGAATTTCCTGTCGAGCACGTCCAGGTGCAGCATGCCGTTGAGCAGCGGGATGATCGAGGTCTGCGGTCCGACCGCCGGCGCAAACGATGTGATGGCGTCGTCGAGGTCGAATGCCTTGCAGCTCAACAGCACCACGTCGAATTTCTCGACCAGGGTGTCGGCCAGCACCGTCGGCGGGTTTTTCAAGGTCACGTCGCCGTTCGGGCTCTTGATCACGAGGCCGGCACTGGCGAGCTCCCCGGCGCGCCGCGGACGCACCAGGAAGGTCACGTCACGGCCGGCTTCCAGCATTCTGCCGCCGAAATATCCGCCGATGGCGCCGGCGCCGACCACGAGAATGCGCATGGGAGAATTCCTTTTTATTGTTGTTGTTTCCAGCCTCATCCTGAGGAGCATCGCGTTTGCGATGCGTCTCGAAGGATGATGAGCAGTACGGCTCTCATGGTTCGAGACGCCGAGCAAGGTGCGCGGCTCCTCACCATGAGGGTGACGCCAGTCACTTCCCCGAGATCAATTCCTCGACGTCGCGCAATTGCTCCTTGCCGAAGAAGATTTCCTTGCCGACGAAGAAGGTCGGCGAGCCGAACGCGCCGCGCTCGACCGCGCCTTGCGTGTTTTCGATCAGCTTCGCCCTGACGTCCGCCTCCTGCGCGCGCGCGAACAGTCTGGCGGAATCAAGACCGGATTCGGCAAAAGCCTTCATCGCCACTTCGGGGTCGTCCATCTTCTTCGGCTCGACCCACATGTGATGGAACGCGGCGTCGACGTATTTCTCGAACACGCCCTCGAACTGCGCGGCGACTGCGGCGCGCATCAGATTGAGAGTGTTGACCGGAAAGAACGGATTCCAGACATAGGGCTTGACCTGAAAGCGCCTGACGAATCGTTCCGTCTCCAGCGCGTTGAATTCGCGCTTGTTCTTGACGCCGGCCAGGGTTTCGGCCGGCGATCTGTTGTTGGTGGCCTTGAAGATGCCGCCGAGCAGCACCGGCACATATTCGAACTTCACGCCGATGCGCGCTTCGATCGCCGGGATCGCCTCGTGGCTGAGGAAGGCATTGGGGCTGCCGAAATCGAACAGGAATTGCGGGGCGGCAAGGCTCACGGCAAGGCTCACGGTGTCTCTCCTGCGACGGGCGTTCGGACTTATATGATCTCTATCATTTCAATCAGCCTAGCGCGCCGCAATCAGCCGATCAACCTTCGGCCCGATCGCTGAAGGCAAGCTTGACGATGTGATCGCGGATATCGCCGGGCCAGCCGGCGATGAGCGCGACAAACTGCCGTCGATCGTCGCCGAACAATGCCCGCGAGGCTTCCTCGAAGTTTGGCAGATCGCCGGCCATCGCGGACATGAAATGATAGGCGGCGTCTCTCGCGGCGCGGCTGCGATCCAGATCGCCGCTGGAGCGGCGCGCCGCCTCCACGAGTTTTCGCAGCGCCACCGATGCACCGCCGGGCTGTGTCCCCAGCCATTCCCAATGCCGTGGCAATAGCGTCACCTCGCGAGCCACGACCCCGAGCCGGGGCCGCCCGGGTCCGCGCGGCCCCGGCACAGGCAGGTCTTCGGCTGATTGCGGATTCGAGGCCGGTTGCGGCAACCGCGCAACGATATCGCGCTCGCTGCCGCGCAGATCTAGATCGAGCGGGCGGCCGTTGGCATCGTTGAAGATGAGGATGGTCTGCTCGGCGGCGCTTCTGGATGCCTTCATGACGGCCAGAGCGACCTCGGCCAGCGGGCCGGAGGCCAGCCGCTGCTGTCCAATGAAGGCGGTAACGCTTGTGGGGGCTGCTTGAAGCATTGGAAAACCTCGATTTTTGACCGCATTAATTTACCCGGATAAATTAAGATGTCAATATCACCCGGGTATTAACTTCCAAAGGCGGATCGGCCGTTTCACGACCGCAACCGGTCCAGTCGCCAACCCGCCGGTCCGCTGCTACGAGATCGGCAGATCCAGCAACGACACCGCCCGTGGGGAAACGCCATGCTCACCGTCCATCACCTCAACAACTCCCGTTCCCAGCGCGTGCTGTGGCTGCTGGAGGAACTCGGTGTTCCCTACGAGATCGTCCGCTATCAGCGTCAGCCGGACATGCGGGCGCCCGCGGAACTGCGTGCGGTCCATCCGCTCGGCAAATCGCCTGTGATCACTGACAACGGCAACACGGTCGCGGAGTCGGGCGCGATCGCCGAATACATCATCGACACCTATGGCGAGGGCCGCCTGATTCCGCCGGCCAAAACGCTGGAGCGGCTGCGCTATACTTACTGGCTGCACTACGCCGAGGGTTCGGCGATGCCGCCGCTGCTCCTGAAGCTGCTGTTCACGCTGATGCCGAAGCGCGCGCCGGCGCTGCCGCGTCCGCTGGTGCGCAAGGTCTGCAATCAGGCGCTGACCGCGCTGGTCAATCCACAGCTCAAGCAGCACATGGCGTATTGGGAGAGCGAACTTGGGAAAAGCGAGTGGTTCGCCGGCGATAAATTCACCGCCGCCGACATCCAGATGAGCTTTCCGCTGGAGGCCGCCGCCGCGCGCGGCGGGCTCGAGCAAGGCCACCCCAGGGCGATGGCGTTCCTCGACCGCATTCACGCCCGCCCGGCCTACAAGCGGGCGCTGGAAAAGGGCGGGCCCTACACCGTCGGCCGGTGACGGTTTGCGTTCCGGTTGCTCTCGAGGGCATTTGCTTTCGCGCAAGCCATTGTCTCACATGGATAAATTAATATTACCCGGATTAAATTGACTACCACCGAGGCGTCTGCTATCGCCAGCGCCCACAGGCAGATTTTCCCTGAGGGCCGTCATGAAAAGCGAAGACAAGAAGGCGGCCATCACCGCTTACAAGGAACGCAAAACCGTCGCGGGCATCTATGTCGTCCGCTGCGCCGTCTCCGGTCAGGCCTGGGTCGGCCAGACGCCCAATCTCGACACTATTCAAAACCGGATCTGGTTCTCGTTGCGTATGGGCAGCCATGCCAACCGCGACCTGCAGGGCGCGTGGGTCACGCATGGTGGCGATAGCTTCACCTTCGAGGCGGTCGAACGGCTGAAGGATGAGGAACTCGCCTATGTCAGGGACACGTTGCTGAAAGAACGCGCGGCGCATTGGCGGTCGACCCTGAACGGATCGGCCGTCTGAGTAAGTTCGATGCGGACGCTCGACGTACATCTCCCGCGAGCGGGCGCGGGAGAAGCAGAAAGCAGTCCCGCGTAAATCGATTACGCCGCGCGAATCTTGGCGAGGAAGCCGTTCACATTGCTGCGCAGTTTATCCGACTGGCGGCTGAGATCGTCGGCAGCGGTCAGCACCTGGCCGGCCGCGGTGCCGGTTTCCTGAGCAGCCTCGTTCACCCCGGCGATATTGGCTGCCACGCCACTGGTGCCCTGCGCCACCAGCTGGATGTTGTTGGAGATATCCCGGGTCGCGGCGCCCTGCTGCTCGACCGCAGCGGCAATGGCCGACGCGATTTCGTTCATCTGGCGGATCGTGCCGCCGATCGCCTTGATCGCCTCGACCGCATTGCCGGTCTCGCCCTGGATGGCGGCGATCTGCGTCGAGATATCTTCGGTGGCCTTGGCGGTCTGATTGGCCAGCGCCTTGACCTCGCTCGCCACCACGGCAAAGCCGCGGCCGGCGTCGCCGGCCCGCGCCGCCTCGATGGTCGCGTTGAGCGCCAGCAGGTTGGTTTGCGAGGCGATATTCTGAATCAGCGAGACGACGTCGCCGATCTTCTGCGCGGTCTCGGCGAGGCCCTGGATGGTGGCGTTGGTGCGCTCGGCCTCGACCACCGCGGTGGAAGCGAATTCGGCCGACTGCGTGACCTGACGGGAAATCTCGTTGGTGGAGGCATGCAACTGCTCGGTCGCGGCCGCCACGGTCGACACGTTGGATGACGTCTGGTCCGAGGTGGTCGTCACCGCGGTGGCCTGCCGGCTGGTTTCCTCGGCCGTGGCCGACATGCTGCCGGCGGTAGAGTGCATCTCCGTCGACGCGGCGCTCAGCGTGTCGAGCGCCTCGCACACCTGCGCGTCGAATACCGCGATGTACTCCTCGACGACGTGCTGACGCCGCTCCTTCTGAACCTGCTGCTCGCGCTGCTCGGCCTCGAGCCGGCGCGCCGTGATCGCGTTCTCCTTGAATACCTGCAGTGACCGGGCCAGCCCGCCGACCTCATCGGCGCGGTCGGCCCCCTCGATCTGGATGTCGAGATCGCCATTGGCGAGCTTGGTCATCTCGCCCGTCATCGAGGCGAGCGGTCGGGAAATCTGATAGAGCGCGATCCAGCCGAGCACACCGAAGGCGCAGATCAGCCCGGCGGCGGCGCCGATCACCAGCCATGCCCGGGTCTGCGCGGCCATGGCCACGCTGGCGTCGCGCGCCTCACGCATTTTCTCCACGTTCATGGCGATCAGCTTGCTGACCGCCTTGATGGCGACCTGGCGATGCTTGGCGGCCACGCCGCGCGAATGGTCGAAGGCTTCCTTCACCTTGCCTGCGAGTGCCAGTTCGAACACCTTGGCGCTGGCTTCCCGCCGGCCGATGACGGCGCTGCGGAAAGTATCGATCAGGCTGCGCTGCTCGGCGGCCTGCGTGATGGCTTCAAATTTGGTGATGGCGTCGAGGGTGGCGGCCGTGGCCTTGTTGTAAAGCGCGATATGCCCCTGTGCCACCTTTGTGTCGTCGCTCAGGATCACGTTCTTTTCGCTGATGGCGGCGTTGTTGAAGGCGCTCTCGGCCTGAAGCGCCAGCTGCACCCGCGTGGCGTTTCCGTCCACCAGGGCCGCCGCGGTATCCGACAGATGGGTCACCGCCAGCGAGGCATAGAGCACGATCCCGATCGAGACGACGGCGATGATGGTCGCGGGAACCGCGATCTTGGCGATGATCGCAATATTGCGGAACCCGATCATTTCGTATCTCCGATTAAGAAAGACTGACCGATACCGCGCAGATCTTAAGAACCTGCAGAGGGTTGAGCCCCGTAGTATTACGGGATCGGAGTCCCGCGTCCGGATCAGCGCCCCTTCTGCGCCTCGCCGACGGAAGGCAGCGCCCGCACGGTGACGCCAGGCGGCGGCAAATCGTCGTCGGGCACGAAGAAATCCGACATCAGGGGGACAGAAGGGTCGACCCGGTACTGCTCGAAGTCGCGCACGCCGCTTGCATAGAGCACCTTGTCGTCGATGCAGAATTGCCCGGTGAACTCGCGCGACGGCCTGGTGAAGATCACGTAGGCGGCGTCGCCCATGATCTCGGGCGTGCGGCTGGCGCGCATCATGGCGTCGCCGCCGAGCAGGTTGCCGACAGCGGCGGTGGCGATGGTGGTGCGCGGCCACAGCGCGTTGACGGCTATGCCCGCGGATTTCAATTCACCCGAAAGACCTAGCACGCACATGCTCATGCCGAACTTCGCCATGGTGTAGGCGGTGGAATGCTCGAACCATTTTGCCTTCATGTCGAGCGGCGGCGACAGCATCAGGATGTGGGGGTTTTCCGCCTTCTTCAGATGCGGGATGGCGTATTTCGACACCATGAAGGTGCCGCGGGTGTTGATGCCCATCATGAGGTCGAACCGCTTCATGTCGGTGGCTTGCGAATTGGTCAGGCTGATGGCGCTGGCATTGTTGACGCAGATGTCGATGCCGCCGAATTCGGCGACGGTCTGGTCGATCGCCGCGATCACCTGGGCTTCATCCCTGATGTCGCACAGCAGGGGCAACGCCTTGCCGCCGGCGGCGCGGACCTCGTCGGCGGCGGTGTAGATGGTGCCCTTCAATCTCGGATGCGGCTCGGCGGTCTTGGCGGCGATCGCGACATTGGCGCCGTCGCGCGCGGCTCGCAGCGCGATCGCCAGCCCGATGCCGCGGCTTCCGCCGGATACGAACAGCGTCTTGCCCTTCAGTGACGTCATGTTTTCCTCCCTGCGGCGGTCCTATTGCCCCGCGGCTTCCGCGCCACGGGTACGCGGATCGGGGGCGCCGAGCAATCCGGTCGGCGTCACGGCGATCGAATTGGCCGAGGTCTGGCCGAGCGGTTCGATAACCTCATGGCCCCTGGCCCGCAGCTCAGCCAAGGTGCCGCCGTCAAAACCGCGCTCGATCCGCACCACATCCGGCAGCCATTGGTGATGCAGGCGCGGCGCCGCCACCGCGGTCGCGACATCCATCTTGTAATCGAGCACGTTGACGATCACCTGCAGCACCGTCGAGATGATGCGGCTGCCGCCGGGCGAGCCCGTCACCAGCACCGGCCTGCCGTCCTTCAGCACGATGGTCGGCGTCATCGACGACAGCGGCCGCTTGCCGGGACCGGGCAAATTGGCTTCGAACCCGACCAGGCCGAAGGCGTTGGACGCGCCGGGCGCCGCGGTGAAATCGTCGAGTTCGTTGTTGAGCAGCACGCCGGTGCCGTCGGCGACCAGGCCGACGCCATAGGGGAAATTCAGCGTATAGGTGTTGCTGACGGCATTGCCGCGGCTGTCAACCACCGAATAATGCGTGGTGTTGCTGCTTTCGCGCGGTGTCGGCGGCGGCGTCGCCGACAGCGCATCGGTCCACGGCGTGGCGCGGTCGGGGTCGATGCTGGCGCGCTGCCTGGCGGCGTATTCCTTCGACATCAGCGTCGCCACCGGCGCGCTGATGAAGTCGGGATCGCCGAGATAGCGCGCGCGATCGGCATAGGCGCGCTTCATCGCCTCGATCATGACATGCAGCGAGGGCGCTGCGCCCTGCTTCATGTCGGGCAGCGGAAACCCCTCCAGAATGTTCAGCGTCTCCAGCAGCACCACGCCGCCCGACGACGGCGGCGGCATCGAAATGATCCCGTAACCGCGGTAGCTGCCGCGCACCGGCGCGCGGATCACCGGTTTATAGGATTTGAGATCGTCCGCCGTCATGATGCCGCCGGCGTCACGAACCCCCGCCGCGAGTTTTTCCGCGACCGGGCCCTGGTAGAATCCGCGGGCTCCCTGCGCCGCGATGGCCGAAAGCGTCGCCGCCAGATCCGTCTGCACCAGGGTGTCGCCTTCCCGCAGCGAAGAGCCGTCGGCGCGGGAAAATATCTTCGCCGAGGCCGGCCAGCGCGCCAGCCGCCGCGCGATGCCGGGCAGCGTGTCGGCCATGTCGTCGGCGATGACAAAACCGTCGCGCGCGAGCGCGATGGCCGGCTCGAGCAGCTCCGCCAGCGTGAATTTTCCCGAGCCGTATTTCTCCAGGGCCAGCGCGAGGCCGGCGACGGTGCCGGGTACCCCGATACTGAGCGCGGAATCGCGCGACTTCGCGATGTCGGGCTTGCCGTCGGCGCCGAGAAACATGTCGCGGGTGGCCGCGGCCGGCGCGGTCTCGCGATAGTCGATGGCGACGTCCTCGCGGCGCTCCGCCGAATGGATGACCATGAAGCCGCCGCCGCCGATGTTTCCCGCGCGCGGATAGGTGACGGCGAGCGCAAAGCCGGTCGCGACCGCGGCGTCGACCGCATTGCCGCCCCGCCGCAGGATGTTGGCGCCTATGCGCGCGCCGATCTTCTCCTGCGCCACCACCATGCCGTGTTCGGCAGGAACGGCGTGAACGGTGCCGGCGGGGATGTAGACGCGGCGCTCCTGCGCGCCCGCCGGCACGCACGATACGACAACCAACGCGATTGCGGCGATTAGCCTGCGCCGTTCGGCTGTGAACGAAACCATCAAACCATCCATTGTAGCCCGGGATCAGCGAAATGATGCAGGCTCTTTGCTGCCGCGAATGCTATATGAATTCCGGCCCGCGGGGCAAAACGCCTCTTCGTGATTCAGCAGAAGATATGGACCATGACCACCATTGCCCAGGATGCGCGGATTGCGGATATCAAGATCTATCCGCGCCGCGCCGCCGTCGTCAGCTGGATCTTCTTCGATTGGGCCGCGCAGCCCTATTTCACGCTGATTACCACCTTCGTGTTCGCGCCTTATTTCGCCACCCATGTGGCGTCCAACCCCGCCAGCGGGCAGGCGATGTGGGGCTTTGCGACCGCGGCGGCGGGGATCGTGATCGCGCTGTTGTCGCCGGTGCTGGGGGCGATCGCGGACGCCAGCGGCCGCCGCAAGCCGTGGATTGCCGCATTCGGCGCGCTGCTGGTGATCGGCTCCTCGCTGATGTGGTTCGGCAAGCCCGGCGACCCCAGCGTGATTCCGGCGCTGCTGCTTGCCTTCGGCATCGCGACCATTGGCGTCGAATTCGCGATGGTCTTCAACAATGCGATGATGCCGTCGCTGGTGCCGCCGTCCAAGATCGGACGATTGTCCGGCACCGGCTGGGCCACCGGTTATGTCGGCGGCATCCTCAGCCTGATCCTGGTGCTCGGGTTTCTGGCGGCTAACCCGGCGACCGGGCGCACGCTGTTCGGCTTCATGCCGTTGTTCGGTCTCGATCCGGTGACGCATCAGGGCGATCGCATCACCGGCCCGCTGACCGCGATCTGGTTCATCATCTTCGTGACGCCGATGTTCCTGCTGACGCCGGACTATCCGGCGAAGCTGCGGGTGCGCGACGCGCTGCGCGTGGGCCTCACCGAACTGAAAGGAACGCTCGCCGAACTGCCGAAGCGCAAGTCGATGGCGGCGTTCCTGCTCGCCAACATGATCTATACCGACGGGCTGGTGTCGCTGTTCGCGTTCGGCGGCATCTACGCCGCCGGCACGTTCGGCTGGCACACCATCCAGATAGGCACGTTCGGGATCCTGCTCGCGGTCGCCGGCACCTTCGGCGCGTGGCTCGGCGGCAAGTTCGACGATACGCTCGGGCCGAAGCGGGTCATCGCCGGCAGCACGGTGATTCTGCTGTCGTCGATCATCGGCATCCTGCTGGTCGACAAGGATTCGATCTTTTTCGTCGAGGTTACGCCGCCGGCGCCCGGCGGCGCGCTGTTTGCCGGCGCCGCGGAGCGCGCCTATCTGGTGCTGGGCTGCCTGATCGGCATGGCAGGCGGCCCGCTGCAGGCGGCGTCGCGCTCGCTGCTGGTTCGCATGGCCCCGAAAGACCGCGTCGCGCAATATTTCGGACTGTTCGCGCTGACCGGAAAGGTCACATCCTTTGTCGGTCCGCTACTGGTCGGCGCGATCACCGCCATCACCGCAAGCCAGAAGGCCGGCATGGCGGTGCTGGTGCTGTTCTTCGTCGCCGGCCTGGCGCTGCTGTCGCGGGTGCGAGTTCCCGTCGTCCCTGCGAACGCAGGGACCCATACGCCGTGATTTCTCGTTTGGGCAATAACGTAGAGACCCGCCGTCACAACTGACGACGGTGGTTATGGATCCCTGCTTTCGTAGGGACGACGATAGATCAATGCCGGAAATGCCTGACGCCGGTGAACACCATGGCGATGCCGGCATCGTCGGCGGCATTGATGACTTCATCGTCGCGGATCGATCCGCCGGGCTGGATCACGGCGGTGGCGCCGGCCTCGATCGCGACCAGCAGTCCATCGGCGAACGGAAAGAACGCATCGGAGGCGACCACCGAACCTTTGGTCATCGGCGCCGCCAGCTTCAGTTCGTCGGCGGCATCCTGCGCCTTGCGCGCGGCGATCCGCGCGGAATCCACCCGGCTCATCTGGCCGGCGCCGATGCCGACGGTGGCGAGATCCCTGGCATAGACGATGGTGTTGGACTTGACGTGCTTGGCGACCCGGAAGGCGAATTTCAGATCCCGCATTTCCGCGTCGGTCGGCGCGCGCCGGGTTGCGACCTTCAGCGTCATGCCGTCGACCACGGCGTTGTCGCGGCTCTGCACCAGAAGCCCGCCGGCGACGGTCTTGGCGGTCAGGCCCACCGTGCGCGGATCGGGCAGCGCGCCCGCCAGCAACAGCCGCAGGTTCTTCTTGGTGGCGACGATGGCAATGGCCTCGTCCGTGGCATCAGGCGCGATGATCACCTCGGTGAAAATCTCGGTAATGGCGCGCGCGGCGTCGGCATCGAGCGTGCGGTTCAGCGCGACAATGCCGCCGAAGGCCGATGTCGAATCGCAGGCCAGCGCCTTGCGGTAGGCGCTGACGAGATCGGCGCCCTCGGCGACGCCGCAGGGGTTGGCATGCTTGACGATAACGACGGCCGCGGTACGTTTGGCGTCGAACTCGCCGAGGCATTCATAGGCAGCATCGGTGTCGTTGATGTTGTTGTAGGACAGTTCCTTGCCCTGCAACTGCCGCGCCGTGGCAACGCCGGGACGCTTGTCAGGGGTGCGGTAGAACGCGGCGGTCTGGTGCGGGTTTTCGCCGTAACGCAGCGCCTGGATCAATCGGCCGCCGACGGCGCGGAAATCCGGCGCGTCGTTTTTCAACTGAACCGCGAACCAGTTCGAGATCGCCGCGTCATAGGCGGCGGTGCGGGCATAGGCTTTTGCCGCGAGGCGGCGGCGCAAGGTCAGCGTGGTCGCGCCCTGGTTGGCGGCGAGTTCGTCGAGCACGGCCTGATAATCCTGCGCTTCCACCACCACGGCGACGTCGTCGTGGTTCTTGGCCGCGGCGCGGATCATCGCGGGGCCGCCGATGTCGATGTTCTCGATGCAGTCATCAAAGCCGGCGCCGTTGTCGACGGTGGCCTCGAACGGATAGAGGTTGACCACCAACAGATCGATCGGCGCGATGCCGTGCGCCTTCATCGCTTCCGCATGCTCGGCATTGTCGCGGATCGCCAGCAACCCGCCATGCACTTTCGGGTGCAGCGTCTTGACCCGGCCGTCCATCATCTCAGGAAATCCGGTCAGTTCCGAAACATCCCTCACCGTCAGGCCCGCGGCGGCGATCGCCTTCGCCGTGCCGCCGGTCGAGACCAGCTCGATACCGTGGCCGGCCAGCGCCCGGGCGAATTCGATCAGCCCGGTCTTGTCGGAAACGGACAATAAAGCGCGGGTTAAGCGGCGCGGATGGTCGGTCATGGGGGAGTATCCTGGCTGTTAAGGCAGCCCGGTAGCATGGTTTTGACAGTCACGAAACCGCCAGCCGCAGAGGGAGCCCGCGTTGACCACAGGGAGCATGCGCTGGGGCCCGGCCCGGCATCGGTCGACCCTGCTGGGTGAAACAAATACCGCTGTCATCGCCCGGTTTAACCGGGCGACCCAGTATTCCAGAGATGCTAGCGATAGTGCCGAGAGGCCCCGGCGTACTGGATCGCCCGGCCAAGCCGGGCGACGACAGTCGCGTTGTGGGCGCAATGACGGCCCGTCCCTACAGCGGCAATTCCGGCTCGCGGCGCGCGTTGCGCCGGGCCGCGGTAGTCGAGGCCGACGCGGTCGATCTGACAAAACTCCAGCGGATCGAGGCGGCGTGCCGCGCATCCTGCCGGATCACGATCTGGGCGGTGCGGCGGGGGCCGTCATTGCCGGCCAGAAACACGCTGTCCTCCAGCTCGACCTTGTCGTCGAGCGCCTCGAAGGTCCAGACGTCGCGGTTCGGCAGCACCAGCATGACGCCGCGGGCGTCGGAAAGCCGGCTCGCTTTCACGGCGGGATGCAGATGAAAGCGCAGCGCGTAATCGGTATCGCTGCCCTTGATCCGCCCGCCCGGCGCCGGCGACAGCGTATCCTCGCCGTCGAGCCTGGAGCCGTCCTGCGCCACCATCAGGACCCGGCGGTGCACCACGCCGAACCGCGCCAGATATCCGTCATGCGAGGTGGTCAACAGCACGCCGTTGGCAACCACCTCGCGATAGCTTTCGACATTGGCCGGGCCGCTCATGACCGGCGAGCCGCGCAGCAGCCGCTTCATCGCCGACAGTTCGACGAACTGGCAGGACGAGGTGTCGTGATAGCACAGGGTGGAATGCGCCGGGGTGCCGCGCGCGAAGGCGCGCCAGTTGTCGCGGCCGGTCGAGGGCATCCCGCAATTGGTCACGATACGGCTGAGGCCCGACGACAATTCGAACGACAGGCAGCCGGCATGGGCGTCGTGGCTGACGCTCGGCGGCGGCGGCGGGCCGGTGTCCATGATGATCGTCATGGTGCCGGCATCAAGCCGCTGAAAGCCGGTATGCGGCATGTGCGCCATCGGCGCGCCGTGGGTATCGTCATAGGCCAGCAGGGTCGCCAGCAGGTCGGACGGCGCGCTGCTCATGCCGTTGAACAGCGCGAAGCTGCCGTCGCCGTGGCGGAAGAAACGCAGCATCGGCATCATGCGGTCG
The DNA here is from genome assembly GCA_043811435.1 of Pseudomonadota bacterium. Classification (GTDB taxonomy): domain Bacteria; phylum Pseudomonadota; class Alphaproteobacteria; order Rhizobiales; family Xanthobacteraceae; genus Bradyrhizobium. The sequence goes on along the minus strand of JBDRNF010000162.1, from coordinate 36,826 downwards.
ATCGCGTTCAGCAGCGCCGGCGGCGGCGCGATGTTGCGGGCGGCGAAAGTCTGCCGCAGCGGCAGCAGGTCGATCAGCAGTTCGATCAGCGCGCCGGGATTACGCGAAAAATGCCCTCCGTCGGGAAGGATCTGGCGCTGCAGCTCGTCGGACAGTTTTCGTGTGGCGGTGCGGATATGCCGGGCCTGATTTTGGAGACAGAGCGAGGCGTAGCACAGTGCGATCAGCACCTGCAGCCGCGGCACGCCGTCGGGAAGGTCGAGCATGGTGTAGCGCAGATAACGGATCTCGCGCGTCAGCCCGCGCAGATAGCGCCGGTAGAACTTGCCGTCGGTATCGCTGAGCACCAGCGGGGCCTGCGACAGCAGCGAGATGACGCGGCGCGCCAGCACGTCGGCGCGGCGGCCGACGGGGCGCTTCTGCGCCGGATTGGAAATCCAGTCGTCGACCAGCGAGCGGGCATTGGCGCGGGTCAGCGCGGTATCGGCGGCGCGCAGATGTCGCAGCCAGCCGAAGCCGAGCAGCGCCATTTCCCAGTCTTCCGACGGCGGCTCGAGGTCGAAGATCGAGCGGCCGTGGCAGGTCACGATCTTGCCGGCGAACACGAAGCGGCCGGCATAGATCTCGGCGGCGCGGGTGGCGTCGGCGGTGCGCAGATCGTGCGGGGCGATGATCAGCCGGTCGGTGCGGCCCGGCCACAGCCGCGACACCGCCACCGAGCCGCCGCTGACGCGCGACAGCATGTTCCGCGCGAAGCGGCCCATGATCAGCGTCGAGATACGTCTGCGTTGAGCGACCGACACGCCTTGCCTTGATTGGGAGAATTAGATGCGAATCCTTTTAATCCGGAAACTCCGCCAAGACACCATCTTGAAACCGGACGAATCAGCGCCGGGACGCGAAAATGCAGTGCAAAATCAGGATTTAACCAGTCGGGCGGCGTAAAAACCGTCGAGACCGCTCAGGCGGGGGTCATCATGCGGCAAATGGCAGGGCAGGGTGCGTAAATCGCCGTCCGGGTTGAGGATTTCGCCGAGGCCGGCAACCTCGCCGGCTTCGATCGGGGCCCGGCGCATGGCGGGTTCGGCGGCCAAAAGCGTCGAAACGGCCTGCTCGCCTTCTTCCGGCTCCAGCGAACAGGTGCAATAGACCAGCGTTCCGCCGGGCTTCAGCAGCGCCGTCGCCCGCTGCAGCAATCGCTTCTGCAGCGCCATCAGCGCGCCGATATCGGCCTCCTGGCGGAGCCAGGCCACGTCGGGGTGGCGGCGGATGGTTCCGGTCGAGGCGCAGGGGGCGTCGACCAGGATGCCGTCGAAGCCTTCGCCGGGATTTCCGCCAATATCTCCGCCTTGCCATTCGGCGGCGTCGGTCACGACGGTCGCAGCCCCCAGCCCCAGCCGGGTGAGATTCTCGCTCAGTCGTGCCATGCGGCCGGGCGAACGATCGACCGCGGTGACGTGGGCGCCGGCATGGACCAGTTGGGCGGTCTTGCCGCCTGGTGCGGCGCAGAGATCGGCGATGCGCTTGCCGGCGACGTCGCCGAACAGCCGCGCCGGCAGGGCGGCGGCGGCGTCCTGCACCCACCACTGGCCGTCGGTGAAGCCCGGCAGCATCTTGACCGAGCCCTGCAGCAGGGTGCGCACGCTTCCCGTCGGCAGCGTTTCGCCGTGCAGCCGGGTCGCCCACTGCGCCGCGTCGGATTTCACGGTGATGTCGAGCGAGGGCTCGTGGCTGAGCGCCACCGCGATCTGGCGCGCGGTGGTCTCGCCGTAGAATGCGATCCAGCGCGCCAGCAGCCATGGCGGAACATCCAGCGTCTGCGACTTGACCTCGTCGATCAGCGACGGTCCCTCGCGGGCGCAGCGGCGCAATACCGCATTGACCAGCCCGGCATATTTGGCGGCGCGCCGATCCGACTGCACCAGCCGCACCGACAGGTCGACCGCGGCGTGATCGGGCACGTCCATCCAGAGAATTTGAGCTGCCCCGATCAGCAGCGCGCTCTGCGCGCGCGGCGCGTCGGTCGGAATGCCGCGATCGAGCAACCGCGACAGCACATGGCCGAGCGTGCCGAGCCGCCGCAGGATGGTGGCCACCAGCCGCCGCATCAGGGCGCGATCCCGGTCAGGCAGTGTCTTCAGTCCGGGATGGGCGCCGGCGCCGTCGAGCTGGTCATCCAGCGTCCGCCGCTTGTGCAGCACGCCGTCGAGAATATCCGCCGCGATCCGCCGCGCCGCGAGGCCAGGCACTTCGGATGGCAGGGCAAATCTTTGAGGAGGCATGGAGCGGAAACATCTCGGGAGAAATGGAAAAGGACGACGGTTCAACGCGATTTCGGTGCGACCCGTCGAAAGGACCGCACCTCTGACATGCGAATATGCCAAATATAAGAATCGCCTTTGTGATTTCACAGTTCGGGTGTGAGCCTTATTATCGAAATTCGAACCGAGCGCGGGGATTGAGCCGATGGCTGGAAACGCCGACACCACTGACGAGCCAGCGCCGGGCACCTCCGGCTCCGCCGGGGAACGCAAGCCGCTCCCGCCGGCGGCCCAGCGTGCGCTGGCCGAGGCCGAGGCACGCAGGCAGGCCGCCGCGGCCAACGCCCGGCCCGCGCCCAAGGAATTGCAGGGCCCGAAAGGCCCGGAGCCGACACGCTATGGCGACTGGGAGAACAAGGGCATCGCCTCGGATTTTTGATTCCAGACCGGGCGCTTGCCTATTGAGGCGACGCATCCTGCCGCGAGCCGAGGCATCGCATGGGGTTGCAAACACGGGGTTGTAAGGGCCGTGCCTCGGCCGGCACCTCGGGCCAGCAGGGCTATGCGACGCTGGCGAGAAAGGCCCGCTCCGCCGCCTGGACCGCGTCGGGGGTTCCGACATGCATCCAGACGCCGTCCAGCCGCAGGCCGAATAGCCGCGTCTGCTCGTTGGCGGAATCGAACATCCTGGTCAGCGAGAATTCGCCCTTCGGCGCGTCGGCGAACAGCGACGGCGACATGATCGCGGCGCCGGCATAGACGAACGGAACCACCTCGTGTTCCCGGCGCTTGCGCAGCACGCCGTCGGCCAGCATGGCGTAATCGCCGCGGCCGCCATAGCCGATGCTGCTCGCCGTCGGCGCCATCAGCAACAATATATCCATCCGCGCGGGGTCGAAGGCTTCCGCCAGCCGCGCCAAATTGGGCCGCACCCCATCGATCCACATGGTGTCGGCGTTGACATGGAAGAACGGGGCGTCGCCCAGCAAAGGCAGCGCCTTGACGACGGCGCCGCCGGTGCCGAGCACCTGGTCGCGCTCATCCGAAATGATCACGCGGGGCCGAACCCGCGCTTTGGTGTGATCGATGATCTGGTCGGGCAGGTAATGCACGTTGACGACGGCCTCGTCGACGCCGGCGTCGCCGAGCTTGTCCAGCACATGATCGAGCAGGGCGCTGCCGGCCACGCGCACCAGCGGCTTTGGCATGTTGTCGGTCAGGGGGCGCATGCGCAGGCCGAGACCGGCGGCGAGGACCATGGCTTTGGTGGGCTTGACGGACATTTCGGGAGATTTCTCGATTGGTTGCGTGCGTGCCGCGATCATACCACGGCGATTCGCCGATCGCATGGACGATGACGCCTTAGTCGTCCGGCATGACGGCGATACGACGGCGGCGGCCTGCTCAGGCGTCGGCCTCCTGGGAGCGTCGGGTCTTTTTCCGCTTGTCGCCGGTTTTGATGAAATTGACGCCGATCTGGTCGCCATTGACCCAGGACAGCTCACAGCGGCGGTAGGCCAGCCCGGTGGAGGACAGCAGCAGGAAGAATTCCTTCAGATGCAGGCCCTCGACCGAGCCCTCGACCGTGAGCTTGGCGCCGGTTTCCGAAACGTCTTCCATCGTGCATTCGCGCCGCCAGGTGCCGTCGATGCCCATCATGTGCGCGGGAATGCCGCGCTCGAAGGTCACGCGCTCGCCCTTGCGCCGTTCACTCGTCGCCATTGATCTGCTCCCGCCAACAGCCGCCGCACCCCGGGCTGTCAGGGGTCAGGCTCCGCCCGCAGGTTAACGCGGGGTTACCTAATAACCCGTAAACCTACGGGGCCGGCGGTGGCACGTTGGCGGAATACCACTCCCGAAGCGGCGCCAGTACCGGGTGCGCCAGCGAACGGGTGAGATAGGTCCAGATGCGGGGCTGGTGACGCAGATAATGCGGCTTGCCGTCGCGCCGGTTGAGCCGGGCGAAGATGCCGAGCAGTTTCGTGTTCCGCTGCGCCGACATGATGGCGTAAAGCTCGGCGAATTGGACCGGATCGAAGCTGCCGTCGGCCGCGCGCCGCGCCTTGATATAGTGCGTCAGCAGCACGAGTTCGAGCGGTTCGGGTACGTCGAGCCGCGCATCCTGCAGCAGCGACGCCAGATCGTAGGCGGCCGGGCCCAGCACAGTATCCTGGAAGTCGATAATGCCGACCCGCGCGATGCCCTGGCGTTCGCCGAGCCAGATCAGGTTGGGTGAATGAAAGTCGCGCAGCACCCAGGTTCTCGGCGCTGCCGCGGGTTTGCGCAACAAATCGCGCCACAGCGTGACGAATTCGGCGCGCGACGGATCGCCCGGTTCAGCTCCGCGATCCGGCAGATACCAGTCCAGCATCAAACCGGCCTCGGTCAGCAGCGCGTCGGTGTCGAAAACGGGAATGGCATAAGAGAGCTGCGGCGTCAGCGGCAGGGTCTCGGGCAATGGCTCGCGGTGCAGTGCCGCCAGCATGTCGGTGGCGGCCTCATAACGCTCGGCGATGGGGGCGGGCGGATCGCCCGCGATAAATCCTTCCGTGCCGAAATCCTCGGTGATCAGGAATCCGGCGTCGAGGTCGGCATGGGGGATCGCCGGCGACGAAAAGCCGCGCTCGCGCAGGCCACCCGCCATGGCGACGAACGGCTTGACGTCCTCGGCCAGGTGCACGGCTGCGCTGTAGGATTTTCCGTCATGGATCGCGGGCCCATCGGGCCGCCGCGGCGAGTTCATCAGGATCACGACGCCGTCGTCGCGGATCAGCCGCGCATAGGAACGGGTCGAGGCGTCGCCGGCCATGCGCCGGCGTCTGGCCTCGAGAAAGCCCGCGCCGTCGAGGAAATGCCGCAGCGCCTTCAATCTCTCGACCTGCGCTGCCGCCTTGCCGTAGCCGGTGATTTCGGCGGCGCGCGCGGCCGAGCCCAGCGCGGGGCGATGGCTGAGCGCGATGTCGATGCGGTCCGCCGGCAGCGTGCCGGCGGCGCGTTCCGGCCATTCGATCAGCACCACTGTGCCCTCGGGCAATGGCGACAGCCCGATCTCCTCCAGTTCGATGGGGTCGTTGACGCGGTAGAGATCGGCATGAACCAGCGGAAACGGGGCGAGATCGTAACTTTGCGCCAGCGTGAAGGTCGGGCTTGGCACTTCCATCGCATCGTCGTCGGCGAGATAGCGGATCATGGCGCGCGCCGCCGCGGTCTTGCCGGAGCCGAGATCGCCCGACAGGGTGATGAGGTCGCCGGGGCCGATCAGCAAAGCGAGATCGGCCATCAAATGTGCCGTCGCGGTCTCGTTCGACAGCGCCAGCGAGAATGTGGCGGGAGCGGTCATTCCGCGGCGTGACGACGCGCGGCCTGGTCGATCGGAAAGTCGCAGGTCACGGTCGTGCCCCTGCCGACGATCGAATCGACGCTCACCTTGCCGCCGTGCAGCTCGACAAAGGAGCGCACCAGCGACAGGCCGAGGCCGGCGCCGCGATGCTTCGAGCCGTTGGAATGACTCTCGAACCAGTCGAACACCTTGTCCTTGACGTCGGGCGGAATGCCCGGCCCGGAATCGGTTACGCTGAAGACCACGCTGTGCTCGGTGCGCCGGGCGCTGAGGCCGACGGTGGCGTCCTGCGGCGAGAATCCGACCGCGTTGGCCAAAAGATTATACAATACCTGCACCACGCGGCGCTCGTCGCCGGTGAAGCTGCCGATCGAGGGATCGACGTCGACCTTGAGTTCGATGCGGTCGGTGGCGAGCCGGTCCTGGATGCCTTCGGCGGCGGCCTCGATGGTTTTTCGGATATCGATGGAGCCGAGATTGAGCGACATCGCGCCGGCGTCGATGGTGGCGAGATCGAGGATGTTGTTGATGATGGCGAGCAGCGCGTTGGTCGAGGCGGTGATGTAGCCGAGATATTCGGCCTGCTTCGGCATCAGCGGACCGGTCTGGGGATCGGCGAGGAAGTGCGCGAACCCGATGATGGTGGTCAGCGGTGAGCGCAATTCGTAGGACACGTGATGGACGAAATCGACCTTCATCTGGTCGGCGGTCTCCAGCGCCTCGTTGCGCTCGCGCAGCGCGCGCTCGACATTCTCGGTGTCGGTGATGTCCTGGAAGGTCAGCATGGTGGCGCCGTCGGGCAGCGGCATGGTCATGCAGTCCAGCACGCTGCCGTCGTTGCGCTCCAGCTTCAGCGGCACCTCGACCCGGTTCTCGATCGCGGTAATGGCTTCGCGGATGGTCCGCCAGGTGGCCTCGTCGTCGAACAGCGGCTTGCACCAGGCCTCAAAAGTCTCGATATGCGGCTGCTCGCGCAGCGCCTCGGCCGACAGCTTCCACATCCTGGCAAAGGCGGGATTGAACAATTGGGCGCGGCCGTTGCTGCCGAACACGGCGACGGCCTCGGCGAGATTGTCGAGTGTTTCACGCTGAACCCGGATCAGGCCGTCGAACCGCCGCGCCAGATCGAGGCTTTCGGTGACGTCGTCGAACAGGTAGGTGACGCCACCCTCCGGATTGGGCGTGGTGACGACGCTGACGGCGCGGCCGTCGGGCAGATACCAGGTGTCCTTTTCCGGCTCGACCGCGCGGTAAGCCTCGTGCAGCTTCGCCTTCCAGGCCCGGAAATCCGGTTGTTCCGGAACCTTGCGCGCGGCGCGCAGGCGGTCGAGCACGCTGGAATCATCGGGGTTGCTGTCGAGGAAGGCGCGATCCAGGTCCCACAGCCGGCGATAGGAATCATTGTAGAATGCCAGCCGCCGCTGGCCGTCGAACACGGCGACGCCGGACGACAATTGATCGAGGGTGCGGCGATGCGCCTCCGCCATCCGCTCCAGCGCCGCGCGCAGCGCGGTGGCCTCGGAGGCGTCGATGGCGATGCCGGCTGAGCCTTTGCCGACATTCGTCGCGCGCACATCGTAAATGCGGCGCTCGCCGGCGACCACGATCGGCAGCCGCGCGGTGAAGGCCGACGCTTCCTTCAACGCCCGGTCCATCGCGCCGCGGTCGTCGCTGTCAAGCAGTTCGAGGCTGCGATCGATCGCATCCGCGACGCTGGCGGCCTCGGTCGCCCGCGCATAGGCCGCATTGGCGTAGGTAAGGCCGCCCTTGGCGCCCTTCGCCCAGATCGGCCAGGGTGCCGCGGCGGCGAAGCCGCGCAGCAGCTCGGTTTCTTCTGATAGCGCCTTGTAGCGCAAATTGGTTTCCGCCAGTTCCCGGCGCAACCCGCCGAGTTCGCGAATCCGCACAATGGCCTGGCCGCCGATGGCGCGACCCATGGCCTCCAGCGCCTGTCCGTTCGAGGTGGTGAGGTTGATCAGAAAGCCCTCGCCGGCCTCGCGCAGCGCGTCGACCGCGTGGTCCATCTGCAGCGCCGGTTCCGGCGGCAGCCAGGTTCCAAAAGCCAGAATGCGCTGCGGCGAATCCTGCGCCAGCAGCAGCGAGGTATCGCCTGATATCTGCGGACGATTGTCGCCCGCGGCCCATGCGATCAGGATCTGGGGTTCGGCGAACAATAGCGCGCGCAGGCGATCGGCCTGGACTTGCAGATCCCCGATGTCGGCGCGCAGCCGCGCCTCATTGGCGGCCGCGCGGACCCGCGTGCGCATCAACAGGATCGAGGCCACCACCGAAAATCCGAGTAGCGCCAATGCGGTGGCCAGGATCACGAATTCCTGGCGATCGAGATTGAGCCAGGCGGCGATGGCCTGAACGACCGGCAATTCGCCGGCATGGGCCGGCGCGGCCGGAAGCAGGGCCGTCATGCCAAGGGCGATCAGGCCGTTACGTGCCAGTGAACTGCACGACAGCAAGGTCCGACGCATCGCCACGATTACGCCCGACATGGTTTGCCCCAAACCGCACGACTTTACGTCCGGCGCGATTCAACGCGCCGTTCGCGAATCGAACGACAATATCCCCAACCGGACTCGGGGGGTAAGAGTCCAGATCGTGAACGTGAATCGCGATGCGAAAAAATGCCGAATGAAACTTTACCGGCACGATTTTTATGAAAAGAAACCCGCGATTTTACGGAGTCTAGCGTCCGGTCGACCCGAATCCGCCGGTGCCGCGGTCGGTGGCGGAAAGCGTCGCGGCGGGAACCAGTTCCACCATCACCACGGCGGCAATCACCATCTGCGCGATGCGCTCGCCGCGCCGGATCGGGAAGGCGGCGTCGCCATGGTTGATCAAGAGCACACCGATCTCGCCGCGGTAATCCGCGTCGATGGTGCCGGGCGAATTCAGCACAGTGATGCCGTGCTTGGCGGCAAGCCCGGAGCGCGGCCGCACCTGGGCCTCAAAGCCCGGCGGCAGCGCGATCGTCAGTGCTGTCGGAACCAGTGCGAATTTTCCGGGGGCGAGCATGATGGGCGCGCCTTCCGGCACTGCCGCCAGCAGATCGAGCCCGGCGGCATGCGCGCTCTGATAGGCCGGCAGCGCCAGGCCTTCGCCATGCGGCAATTGCCGGATCTCGACTTTGACTGCGCTCACGACGTCTTCTCCCGGGTCTTGACTGTCAGGCTGTTGGCAATCCGCGCCACCAGTTCGGTGGCGACTTGATCCTTGGTCATGACCGGCCAGGAATCGATGCTGATCTCGTCGTCCTCGCGGGTCAGCAGATGAACCGTGTTGCGATCGCCGCCCATCACGCCGGTCGCAGGCGATACGTCATTGGCGACGATCCAGTCGCAGCCCTTTCGCGCCAGTTTTGCCCTGGCGTTGTCGATCAGGTGCTCGGTTTCCGCGGCAAAACCGACCACCAGCGGCGGGCGCCTGTCGCCAAGCTTTGAAATCGTCGCGAGGATGTCGGGGTTTTCCACCAGCTGCAGCGGCGGCATGCCGGCGGAAGTCTTCTTCAGCTTCTGCTCGCCTGCATTATCGACGCGCCAGTCGGCGACGGCGGCGGCGAAGATCGCGATATCCACCGGCAGCGAGGCCTCGACCTGGCGCAGCATGTCGCGGGCGGATTCCACATGTTTCACGGTAACCCCTGCGGGATCGTCGAGATCGACCGGGCCGGAGACCAGGGTGACATCGGCACCGGCGGCCTGCGCCGCCGCGGCAATGGCAAAGCCCTGCTTGCCGGAGGAGCGGTTGGCGATGTAGCGCACCGGGTCGATCGGCTCGTGGGTCGGCCCCGCGGTGATCAGCATACGCTTGCCCGCCAACGGGCGCGGCTGCGGCGGCCGTAAAAACTTCTCGGCGGTGGCCGCGATTTCCGTCGGCTCCGCCATCCGGCCGACGCCGGCCTCGTTGGCTTCGGCCATCTCGCCGGCATTGGGCCCGATCAAGGCGACGCCGTCGCGGTCGAGTTGCGCCACATTGCGGCGGGTCGCGGCATTGTTCCACATCAGCGGATTCATCGCCGGTGCCAGCAGGATCGGCTTGTTGGCGGCGAGCAGGATGGCGCTGGCGAGATCGTCGGCATGGCCCTGCGCCATCTTGGCCATCAGGTCGGCGGTCGCCGGCGCCACCACGATCAGGTCGCAGTCGCGGCCGAGCCGGATATGGCCGGCGTCAAACTCGCTGGCGGCATCGAACAGATCGGTATAGGCGCGCTCGTTCGAAAGCGCGCTGGCGGAAAGCGGCGTGACGAATTGCTGGGCGGCGCGGGTCAGCACGCAGCGGACGTGGATCTGCCGCTCCTTCAGCCGCCGGATCAGGTCCAGCGCCTTGTAGGCGGCAATGCCGCCGCCGATGATCAAAGTGACGCGAGGCTGATCCATCGCTTGATGGGAACGCAGGCGTGCGCGGGACGGGGCTTCAGCCGGCGAGGCGGCGCTCGGACGCGGGGCGGAGCTTCCCTGGATCAGGTCTCCCAGGATCACCCGGACCTCCTCCTCGACGGAACGGCCGTTGCGGGCGGCGCGCAACCGCAGCTCGTCCCGGATGGCGTCATCGAGTTTTCGGATGGTCAGGCTGGCCATGGGCGATATCCCGCAAGTCTGACAGCAATGCTAGCATGAAATGCGTACATTGCACTCAAAACTGCAATCAAAGTTGACGGACGGCAAACAGGATGGCGATGAACGTCCCTGCGATGATCCAGAGCGCCAGGGTGCGTGCGCGGTTCTTGCGGCCCTCGCTCCGGCCCAGCGCTGCAATCGTCTCCGGCGACAGCGTAATGCCCTCCCGGGTCATGGTTTCCAGCTGCTCCAGCACCGCGACCGACCGCGAGGCGATCGAAGGCAAGGTCCCCAGCACCCGGCTAAGTTCGCCGGCGCCGGCCGCGGCGCCCTGAATGCGGCCCACGGGTCCTAGATTGCGCTCGATCCATTCGCGAACCACGGGGTCGGCGACCTTCCAGATATCGAGTTTTGGATCGAAGCCGCGTGCCACGCCCTCGACCACCACCATGGTCTTCTGCAGCAGGATCAGTTCGGGACGGGTCCGCATGTCGAACAGCCCGGTGACCTCGAGCAGCAGGGTCAACAGCTTCGCCATCGAGATTTCCTCGGCGGTGCGGTTGTGGATCGGCTCGCCGATCGCGCGGATCGCCTGTGCGAAATTCTCGACCGAATGGTGCGCCGGCACATAGCCGGCCTCGAAATGCACCTCGGCGACGCGGCGATAATTGCGGGTGATAAAACCCAGCAGAATTTCGGCGAGGAAGCGGCGCTCCTTCATGCCGAGCCGGCCCATAATCCCGAAATCGACTGCGACCAGACGGCCGGCGCTGTCGAGAAACAGATTGCCGGGATGCATGTCGGCATGAAAGAAGCCGTCGCGCAGCGCATGACGCAGGAAACTCTGGATCACCTTGCGGCCGAGTTCGGGCAGGTCGACCTGCGACTGCTCCAGCCGCGCATGGTCGCTGAGCGCGATGCCGTCGATCCATTCCATCGTCAGCACGTTGTGCGTGGTGCGGTCCCAGTCGACCGTGGGCACGCGAAAATCCGGATCGTCGCGGGTGTTTTCCGCCATTTCGGAGAGTGCCGCCGCTTCCAGTCGCAGATCCATCTCCATCGCGACCGAGCGCGACATCGTGTTGATGACTTCGATCAGCCGCAACCGCCGGGCTTCCGCCGAATGCGCCTCCGCCTTGTGCGCGACGAAGAAAAAATCGGCGAGGTCGCGGCGGAACCGCGAGGCGACGTCGGGCCGCAGCACCTTGACCGCCACCGAGGTGCGGACGCCGTCCGGCTCGGTTTCGGCGCGATGCACCTGCGCGATCGAGGCCGCGGCGACCGCGGGCCCGAAGCTCGCGAACGCCTGCGCCACGCTGCGTTCCAGCGAAGCCGCGATGACGGCTTCGGCCTCAACCTGTGCAAACGGCGGCAGCCTGTCCTGCAGGCTTTCCAGGTCGCGCGCCATGCTGGCGCCGACCACGTCGGGCCTTGTGGCGAGAAACTGTCCGAGCTTGAGATAGGCCGGCCCGAGCCGGGTCAGCGCGCGCGACAGCCGCGGGCCGGATTTGGCGCCGGGGCGCTCGATCAGCCGGGCGATGCGCAGCGCCAGTTGTCCGGGCGGCGGCACCAGCGAGGGATCGACCACGCTGAAGACGCCCTCACGCGCGAACACGAAACCGGCGCGGGCGAGCCGCGCGACGTGGGTAATCGCGGAAATCACAAACGCCAGCCCGAATGCAACGCCACGATGCCGCCCGAAAAACTCTGCCAGCTGGCGCGGGAGAAGCCGGCCGCGCGCATCATCTCGGCGAACGCATTCGGCCTGGGGAATTTCCGGATCGATTCGACGAGGTATTGATAGGATTCGGCGTCGCCGGTAACGGCGCGGCCGAGCGGTGGAATCACCTTGAACGAAAACAGATCGTAGATGCGGTCGAGCCCGGGCGTGTCGACGGTGGAGAACTCCAGGCACAGAAATCGCCCGCCCGGCTTCAGCACCCGGTAGGCCTCGGCGAGCGCGAGATCGATCCGCGGCACGTTGCGGATGCCGAACGCGATGGTGTAGGCGTCGAAGCTGCGATCCGGGAACGCCAGCGCCTCGGCATTGCCCTCGACAAACGACACCCGGTCATCGAGATGCCGTGCCGCGGCGCGGGTGCGGCCGACCTCGAGCATGTCGGAATTGATGTCGCAGACGGTCGCCCGAAAGCCGGAGCCTGCCGCCCTGGCGGCGCGAAAGGCGATGTCGCCGGTGCCGCCGGCGACATCGAGCAGCGCAAACGGCGTATCGGCACGCGGCGGATTGAGCGCGTTGATCATCAGGTCCTTCCAGACCCGGTGCAGGCCCACCGACATCAGATCGTTCATCAGGTCGTAGCGCTGCGCCACGCTGTGGAACACATCGTTCACCAGCGTCTGCTTGTCCCCGAGGGGGACGTCCCTGAAGCCAAAATGCGTGGTCTGGTCCGGTCGGTCCATCAACTTTTCTCCGTCGCCGGACCATAGCGCGCCCGCCGCAATGGCGCTATCACGTCACGTCCTCAAGGTGAACGCCCCCGTATGCCCGAATTGCCCGAAGTCGAGACCGTCCGCCGCGGCCTGCAGCCGGTCATGGAGGGATTTCTGATCGCGAAAGCGGAGGCCCGGCGCAAGGATCTGCGGTTTCCGTTCCAGAAGGATTTCGTCGCGAGGCTCGAGGGCCAGACCGTCACCGGGCTCGGCCGCCGCGCCAAATACCTGATGGCCGATCTCGGTTCCGGCGACGTGCTGCTGATGCATCTGGGGATGTCGGGCTCGTTCCGCGTGGTCGCCAACGATGAAGCCGCGGCGCCGGGTCAATTCCATCATCCACGGAGTGACGATCGTGCGCACGATCATGTGGTGTTTCACATGTCGTCGGGCGCCTCGGTTATTTTCAACGATCCGCGTCGTTTCGGCTACATGAAGATCATCGCGCGCCACGCGCTGGAACAGGAGCCATTGCTGAAAGGGCTCGGTCCCGAACCCCTCGGCAATGAATTCGACGCTCGCATGCTGGCGCGCGCCTGTGCCGACAAGAAGACCAGCCTGAAGGCCGCCCTGCTCGACCAGCGCGTGGTCGCGGGCCTCGGCAACATCTATGTCTGCGAGGCGCTGTATCGTTCGCAGCTGTCGCCGCGCAGGTCGGCCGCGACGCTGGCGACCAGGAAAAACGAGCCCACCGATCACGCCAGGCGCCTGGTGACCGCCATTCACGGCGTGCTCAACCAGGCCATCAAGGCCGGCGGTTCGTCGCTGCGCGATCATCGCCAGACCTCGGGCGAACTCGGCTATTTCCAGCATTCATTTCAGGTCTACGACCGCGAAGGCGAGCCATGCCAGACCGCCAGATGCAGCGGTATCGTCAAGCGCTTCACCCAGAACGGGCGCTCGACCTTCTGGTGCCCGAAATGCCAGAAGTGAGTTGACGTCGTTCGCGCCCTGGCTCGATCGTCATCCTGAGGCTTTCGTGCCCCGGATGCTGCTGATCCGGGGCCCATTGCAGCAGAAAATCCGGGTCCCGGCTCTGCGGAGCAGCGTGAAGAACGCTGCACCGCGTCCGGGACACGAGATGCATTGCTTAACACAAACGAAGCGAAGCAATCCGGCGGGGCTGGTGGCCGGATTGCTTCGTCGCCTTACTCTGCGCAATGCCCTGCGCGGAGCCGAGGGTTAGTGGCGCTCCCGAGCGATCAGGTTCAGGAGGCCAGCGCGACGGGATTGGGAATGACGAGTGGACGCAAGCGCGCCCACCCGCCGTCGCGTTGTGTGCTACAGGCCACTCCAGGAAACCAGCGCAGCCTGGTCCGCTGGGGCCTCCACGAAAATCGCCGGCACGATCTCGGGCGAGGCCGGGAGCATGCTGATCATCAGCGGCTCGTCGGCGCTCACGCCGCCGTTCAGCCTGGTCTCGACCCACTGCCAGAGGCCGCGGATTTCGTCGGCTGACTTGCCTGACGGGGCGTATTCGATGACCGCCAATCCGAGGCCCAGCGCATCCTGATGGTCGTTGCGCATGACGATGTAGGGCTGGGCGACCACGCTGGCGAGATCGTCTGACAGCTCGTCGCCGAGCACGATCGCGGCATTGCTGACGCGCTGGCCGCGGATCGGGGTCTGGTTGAGGACGAAGGCGAACGGCGTGTTCCAGGCGCGGACGAGGTTCAGCGTCGAAGCGGTGGCTTCGACATCGGCCACGCTCGGGCGCGACGGGATCAGGCACAAATCGGCGTAGCGAATGGCTGCCGTGGTTGCCGCACTGGTGCCGCCCGCGGTGTCGATGATGGTCATGGTCACGCCGCTGCGGTCCAGCGACAGCAGCTTGCCTTCGATCTCATCGGCGCTGTAGACCGGCTCGACCAGCGGCTCGGCGTAAGGACGGCGCCCCTGCCAGTTCGAAAGCGTGCCTTGTGAATCGGTTTCGATCAGGCGAACGGTGTGCCCGGCCTGGATGGCCGCCAGCGCGAGGCCGATGGCGAGCGTGCTCTTGCCGCTGCCGCCCTTTTGGGTGGCCAGAACGATCGTATGCATTGTAGTTCCTTTGAAGAATTTTTGAGGGATTTGCGGTACGCTCTACTGATGCATCACATTCTGGGATGCCGAGCATTCTCGCTCAGGACGTGCCGGCCCGATCCTTCAAATGGTCATGGATCGCGGCTGTCCGAATCACCTAACCCTGCGACGATGCCGTTTTTTAAGGTATCTAGCTATTCCGGAACAATACGGTCCCGCGAAGCCTGGCCCGGCTAACCGTCAAAGTTGTCCATCTGACGAAAAGCAACGAGCAGCCGATGCAGGGAAATACGGAGGACGGCAGAACATGATGGGAAACTGGCGCGATCGCACCGACACCGTTTTCGAGTGCCAGAAGCAGCCGGCATCGGGCAGTCGCGGCATGGTGGTCAGCAATCATCCGCTGGCCTCGGCCGCGGGTGCGGAGATGCTCGCCGCTGGCGGCAACGCGATCGATGCCGCGATCGCCGCCCTGTTCACGCTGACCGTGGTCGAGCCCATGATGGTCGGCATCATCGGTGGCGGCATGGCGCATATCCGTCTTGCCGACGGCAGCCATCGCTTCATCGACGGCCAGAGCACCGTGCCGCTGGCGGTCCGCCCCGACACCTATCGCTCGAAGCCGGGCGCGGCGCATGACGTGTTCGACACCGTCGGCGATGAAAACCTCAACGGCGCGAAGGCGGTCGCGGTGCCCGGTTCGCTCAAGGCCTGGTGCGAGACGTTGCGGCGGTTCGGCACCATGCCGCTCGCCGATGTGATGCAGCCCGCGATCAAGCACGCTTCGCGCGGCTATGCGGCGACGCCCTATCTGCATGAATGCATTCGCGACGGCGCGGCCGTCATGCTGAAGGACAAGGCGATCTCAGCGATCTACCTGCCGAAGGGAACGCCGCTGCAGGCCGGGGAGCGCGTCGTGCAGTCGGAATATGCGGAGACGCTCACTTACATTGCGCAGCATGGCGACGGCGCGCTCTATACGGGCTCCCTCGGCGACGTTCTCGTCGATTACATGAAGGCCCATGGCGGCTTCATCACGCGCCAGGACCTGACATCCTATAAGACCGTCGAGCGCGCGCCGATCCGCACCGATTATCGCGGCTGGCAGATCCTCGGGCCGCCGCCGCCCGCCGCCTCCGGCGTGCACATCGCGCAAATGCTCAATATTCTGGAGGGTTACGACATCGCGGCACTCGGCTTCGGCACTGCGCAGACCATCCATTATCTCGCCGAAGTCCTGAAGATCGCCTTTGCCGATCGTGCCGCCGCCAGCGGCGATCCGGATTTTGTCGGCGTGCCGGTGGAGCGGCTGACCTCGAAGGATTATGCGAGGGAGCGCCGCGCCGCGATCGATCCAGAGCGTGCGCAGAAATGGAGCGCTGGTGTGGCGCAGCTCGAGGGCGCGCATACCACGCACGTGACCGCGGCGGACGCGTTTGGCAACGTGGTCGCGACCACGCAGACCATCAACAACCTGTTCGGCGCCAGAATCCTGATTCCCGGCCTCGGCACGGTGCCGAACAATTACATGAACCTGTACGATCCCCGGCCGGGCCATGCGCTGTCGCTGGCGCCGGGCAAGCGCGTCACCACTTCGATGTCGCCCATGATGGCGTTGCGCGACGGCAGGCTGGTCTATGCGCTTGGTTTGCCGGGCGGCAAGAAGATCTTTCCGAGCGCCATGCAGGCGTTGGTCAATCTGATCGATCACGGCATGAGCCTGCAGGAAGCGGTCGAGGCGCCCAGGGTCTGGACCGAAGGCAATGCGCTCGAGGTCGAGGCGACGGTCCCCGACAGCATTCGCGCGGCGCTGGCATCGATGGGACATCAGGTGCTGGCGGTGCCGACCGTGGCCGGTGGCATGAATGCGATCCAGTTTCACCAGGACGGTTCGATGTCGGGTGCGGCCTGCTGGCGCGCCGACGGCACGCCGGTCGGCCTTGCCGGCGGTCTCGCGCGCGCGGGCATCCGGTTCGGGCTGGCGTGAGGGAATAGTTGCGCTGACGCTCGTGCCCCGGACGGAGCAGCGTAAAGACGCTGCACCGCGTCCGGGACACGGCGTCCGTTTTTGGAAGACTACTTCCGCACGCAGATCACGCGCACCACGGACGCTTTGGGGTCCGCCGATCCGCCTGCCGCCGTGACGCCATTCGCCTTGAGAAAGCCGCGCACGGTATTGGCCGATACCAGCGCCGCGGCTGCGCCATTGGTCGGTCCGGCCACCACGACCGGCTTCAGCAGCGCGATGCCGGCGAATTTGCCGTCGGTATCGAGCGCCGCGGCACCTGAAAAGCCGATCGCCGGCGCCGGCGTCAGCGCCATGTCGCTGCCGTTTGGCGTGACCGATGCCTTGACGCTGCTGGCCGCGGCGCCGCCGGCCTGGTTCTGCGGATCGGCGATCCCGGTCAGTTCGACGCCGGATTTTGCCGCGCCATTGCCGAGGTTCAGCGGCGTCAGCCCGCGCGCGCCGTAGATCCGCAGCAGGGCGAGATCGTGATCCTTGTCCTCGGCGACGCGGTCGGCGTTGCCATGGCCGGCGATCGCGATCGCAAGACAGCTATCGGTGACCTGGCGGTCGGCAAGGATGGCGCCGTCGCCGCTGACGACGATGCCGGTGCCGTATTCGACGGTCTTGCGCAGCGGCGGGCCTGCGGCCTGCGCGCCCGCCGGGAACGGGTCGAAGGCGCTCGACATCGCGATCACCACCGGCTCGACGGTGTTTTCGGTGGCCTGGTCGTACAGGATGGTGAGGATACGGACCTCGTCGCCCTTGAACGTCCCGCGCACATAGAATTTCTTCAGGCCCTGCAGTCCCGACAACACGAAGAAATCCCGCTTCACCACGGTGTAGTCCACCTTGCGCCCGGCGGGCTCCTTCTTTTCCAGCGCGGCGAGTTTTGCGGTGGTCGCGTTGGCTTGCTTGCGCCGGGCCAGCTGAATCTGCACGGTGCCGGTGGTCGAGGTCCATCTGGCGCCGTTGGCGTCGGAGGATTGCTGCGGCACCAGCTTTGTCGGCACGCCAAGCCGCGCCCCGGTGCCGGCATCGGTGACGATCTTCCAGCCGACGCTGTCCTGCTTGCGCTTCGCTGTCTCGGCGAGGATGCCGCGTTCCTGCGGATTGAGCACGCCGGTCGGCCTGGCGCCCCGGGCCTTTTGAAACGCCTTGATCGCGGCGATCATGCGCTCGCTGACTTCGCCCGTGATCGCGCCGTTGTACCGGCCGACCCAGGCGAGATCCGACTGGATCGCCAGACGCTCCGTCTGTGACATCGCTTTGGCGGTGTCGGCCGGGGTCTGCAGCGCGGGGCGGATCGGAACGGTCGCTGCCGGCTTCGGCCTGGCGCCCGCGGCGGCCGGCGGCGCGGGCTGGGCCTGGGCGGAAGCCCCCATCGCTGCGAACATCAATGTTGCCGCCAGCAACGATCTCATGACAGGTCCCGGTCCATTGAAGTAAGTGCAATTAAGCACATCTCGTTGGTCGGCAACAGCTGAGCGAAGGTTCAGGGAATATTGCGCGCCCCGGCCGCAGCGCGTGGTAAGATTGATATCGAAAAACAGGATCAGGCCTGACCATGCTGAGCGCCGAGGAACTCGAACGATACGCCCGCCACATCGTGCTGCGGGAGGTTGGCGGCCCCGGCCAGGCCGCATTGAAGGAAGCCGCGGTGCTGGTGATCGGCGCCGGCGGTCTCGGCGCGCCGGCGCTGATGTACCTCGCCGCGGCCGGCGTCGGCACGCTCGGCGCCGTCGATGACGACATGGTGTCGTTGTCCAATCTGCAGCGTCAGATCATTCATTCCACGCCAGATATCGGCCGCCGCAAGGTCGACAGCGCCGCCGGGCAGATCTACGCGCTCAACCCCCATGTCCGCTTCGCCGCGCATGCCTCGCGGCTGACGGCCGACAATGCGATGGAGCTGATCGGCAGCTATGATCTGGTGCTCGACGGTTCCGACAATTTCGAGACCCGCTATCTGGTGTCGGATGCATGCTTCCTCGCCGGCAAGCCGCTGATCACGGCGGCGCTGGGCATGTTCGACGGATCGCTCACCACGATCCGCGCCCATGAGGCCAACGCCGAAGGCGAGTTCAATCCGACCTATCGATGCCTGTTTCCGGAACCGCCGCCGCCGGGCACGGTGCCGGCCTGTGCCGAGGCCGGCGTGCTGGGCGCGCTGGCGGGGGTTCTGGGATCGATGATGGCACTGGAGGCGATCCGCGAGATCGTCGGCTTCGGCGAGGGGCTGGTCGGCCGGCTCTTGATGGTCGACGCGCGCGCGATGCGGTTCGAGACGCTGCGCTACAAGCGCGATCCATCCAATCCGCTCAACGGCGATGCGCCGACGATTACGGATTTGAGCGGATACAGCTGACACTCGTGCCCCGGACGCAGCGCAGCGCACTTGCGGTGGGCTGCTGAGCCGGGGCCTATCTCACAACGAACCTGCTTCATGGGTCCCGGCTCAGCGGCGCAGCGTGAAGGCACGCTGCACGGCGTCCGGGACACGCCAGCTTCCCTCACAGCATGGTTGGCAGCACGCGGTCCGGCGGCTTGTGGTTGTCGAGGAAGGTCCGGATATTGATGATCACCTTCTCGCCCATCTCGACGCGGCCCTCGATGGTGGCCGAACCCATATGCGGCAGCAGCGCGACCTTGCCGGCCCGGGCCAGCCGCACCAGCTTCGGGCTGACCGCGGGCTCGTTCTCGAACACGTCGAGGCCGGCACCGGCGATCTCGCCGGCTTCGATCAGCTTGATCAGCGTGTCCTCGTCGATCACCTCGCCGCGCGCGGTGTTGACGATATAGGCGTCCTTGCGGATCAGCTTCAGCCGCCGCGCCGACAGCAGATGAAACGTCGCCGGGGTGTGCGGACAGTTCACCGAGATGATGTCCATCCGCGCCAGCATCTGGTCGAGGCTTTCCCAATAGGTCGCGCCCAGTTCGTCGGCGATCATAGGCGCGACCGGACGGCGGTTGTGGTAGTGGATCTGCAGCCCGAAGGCGCGGGCCCGGCGTGCCACGGCCTGGCCGATCCGTCCCATGCCGATGATCCCGAGGCGTTTGCCGCCGATGCGATGGCCGAGCATCCAGGTCGGCGACCAGCCCGGCCAGTTCTTGCCCTCGGTGAGGATCGAGGCGCCCTCGAACAGCCGCCGCGGCACCGCCAGGATCAGCGCCATGGCCATGTCGGCGGTGTCTTCGGTGAGAACTTTCGGGGTGTTGGTCACGGTGATACCGCGCGCATGGGCGGCGGCCACGTCGATATTGTCGACGCCGTTGCCGAAATTGGCGATCAGCCGCAGCTTGCAGTCGGGGTCCTTGAGAAGTTGCTCGGATATTTCGTCGGTGACGGTGGGCACCAGCACGTCGGCGGTCCGCACAGCCTCGGCGATCTGTTCCGGCGTCATCGGCATGTCGTCGAGATTGAGCCGGGCGTCGAACAGCTCGCGCATCCGGGTCTCGATCGAGTCCGGCAGCTTGCGCGTGACAACAACGAGAGGTTTTCTCTTAGCCGGCATTTCCTGCTCTCACGAGTCTGTTGCTCGCCATCCCCTTTGGATCGTCAAAGGCCTCGCCGTTGAGGCCTCATTAACCCGGTTGTTCGACACTGCGGCGGGCCGCGCGGTCCCGGCGTTTGCTATGGCTTGCTTATCGTTTTCCTGGGTTCCCGGATATTTCCCGCTGGCTTCCGGCGGGAAATTTCGGGCTCGTCCGGTTCACAGTGTTCCGTCCTCTCTAGCAGAAGGCCGGGCCAAGACAAGAACCCCGGCGGGAACCCCGGAAGGCGGCCGGGGAATGAGGGATCGCGGGGGCGATCGGGCGTACGGGGGACGGCTTTCCCGGTGTTTCAGCTCGAAGAATTTGAGTTGGGTTCTCGGCAGGAGACGAGTTGATGGCGTTGAGGCGTTTTTGCAAGCTGGTGGTGCTCGCGGGCTGCATGCTGGGCGCGGCGGCCGGCCCCGGATTTTCGGCCAAGGAATCCGGCCAGACCACCAGCGGCTTGCCGCTGCCGCGCTATGTCAGCCTCAAATCCGATCATGTGAACGTCAGGGCCGGCCCGACCAAGGACAATGACGTCGCCTGGGTCTACACCCGCTCGGGCCTGCCGGTGGAGATCACCGCCGAATTCGAGAACTGGCGCCGGGTCCGCGATTCCGAGGGCGCCGAGGGCTGGGTCTATCATTCGCTGCTGTCGGGCCGCCGCACCGCCGTCATCACCATGAAGAGCAAGGATGAACTCGCCCCGCTCTACGACAGCGCCGATCCGACCTCGGCGGTCGCCGCCCGTCTGCAGGCCGGTGTCGTGGCCCAGGTGAAGAAATGCACGGCCGGCTGGTGCCGCGTCACCGGCAACGGTTTCGACGGCTGGATCGAGCAGCAGCGGCTGTGGGGCGTCTATGCCGACGAGAAGGTGGAATGATTTGCACCGTCGTCCCTGCGAACGCAGGGACCCATACGCCGCGGCCTATCGATAAATGCGGCTGAGTAGACGCCGTCTATCAACAATCAACAGTGGTGGTTATGGGTCCCTGCGTTCGCTGGGACGACAGCTAGCGCTTCTTGCGCAGGCGCACGACCATGTCGACCCGAGCGATCTCGTAGCCTTCGGGTATGTCCGGCATCTTCTGCAGCACCAGATGCGGATCCGGAATATCGACCAGTTCGTGGCTGTTTTCGAGATAGAAGTGGTGATGCGTCGTGACGTTGGTGTCGAAATACGTCTTGGTGCCGTCGACGCTGACCTGGCGCAACAAACCCGCATCGGTCAGCTGGTTGAGGGTATTGTAGACGGTGGCGAGCGATACCGGGACCTTGGCGAGGGTGGCTTCCTCGTAGAGCATTTCCGCGGTGAGATGGCGGGCGCCCTTGCCGAACAGCAGCCAGCCCAGCGCCATGCGCTGACGGGTCGGGCGCAGCCCGGCCGCCTGCAGCATTTCATTGACGTCATGCCAGGGGCAGCCGGTCAGCGCCGGCTGGTGGCCCGCGGGGCGGGTTGCAGGATGGGCGTCGTCGTTCAAAATCGAAGCTTCCACGCTTATTTCCACGTCAGGCACCGCACCGTTGTCGCACTACAATTATCGTAGAATATAGAGGGAAATCCGTTAGATGCAAGTATTTCGCAACTGGAATGCCGCCATGGTAACTAGAACGATCCTAAGGTAAACGGAACCGATAGCGGAGCGGGGCGGTTTCCCAGCGGGGGTGCTTTGCCACCGGCAAGGCCTATGATAGAGAGCGCGCGGACTTAGCTTTGCGATTCCGGCAAAGGCGAGCGCCGGTTGCCGCAGGACCATCCTGAACTGCGGTATTTGCGCCATCCAGCGATGGTTGGTGCTTCCTACGCGAATCGGGTCCATTTCGCTCGAAAACGCTCCATCGGGATTTGAAAGAGGCTCGGCAGCATGCTGGATCGACGCGGCAGTTACGAATACGAGGATCTGCTGGCGTGCGGCCGCGGCGAGATGTTCGGCCCGGGCAACGCACAATTGCCGCTGCCGCCGATGCTGATGTTCGACCGCATCAGCGAAATTTCCGAGACCGGCGGAGAATATGGCAAGGGCCTGATCCGCGCCGAACTCGAGGTAAAGCCGGATCTCTGGTTTTTCGGCTGTCATTTCAAGGGCGATCCGGTGATGCCGGGATGCCTGGGGCTCGATGCGTTCTGGCAGATGGTCGGCTTTTATCTGGGCTGGACCGGTGGCGCCGGGCGCGGCCGGGCGCTGGGCCTCGGCGAGCTGAAGTTTTCAGGACAGGTGCTGCCGAACGTCCGCAAGGTTGTGTACAATGTCGATATCAAACGCGTGATGCGCTCAAAGCTGGTGCTGGGTATCGCCGACGGGTGGCTTTCCACCGACGGTGATATTATCTATCGCGCGAAGGATCTGAAGGTCGGGCTGTTCAAGCAGGGCGCCGAGCCTCAGCCGGGCATCTAAGGCTGCCCCGGCCGAGGCGGCATTCGGTTTGACGACGGCCATTACACAAAACCGCAACGACAGGGCGAGGCGATCATGAGGCGGGTTGTCATCACGGGGATGGGCATCGTCTCGTCCATCGGAAATAACACCCAGGAAGTACTGGCGAGCCTCCACGAGGCGAAATCCGGAATCACGCGCGCGGACAAGTATGCCGAGCTCGGTTTCCGCTCCCAGGTGCAGGGTGCCCCCACGCTCGATCCGGCCGGCGTCATCGACCGGCGCGCGATGCGCTTTCTCGGCGAGGGCGCGGCGTGGAACCACGTCGCGATGGAGCAGGCGATCCAGGATTCCGGTCTGGAGCCTTCGGACGTTTCCAACATTCGCACCGGCATCATCATGGGCTCCGGCGGCCCGTCGGCCCGCACCATCGTGGAAGCCGCCGACATCACCCGGACCAAGGGGCCAAAGCGGGTCGGACCGTTCGCGGTGCCGAAGGCGATGTCGTCGACGGCGTCGGCAACGCTCGCCACCTGGTTCAAGATCAAGGGCGTCAACTATTCGATCTCGTCGGCCTGCGCCACGTCGAACCATTGCATCGGCAACGCCTACGAGACCATCCAGATCGGGAAACAGGATATTATCTTCGCAGGCGGTTGCGAGGAACTTGAATGGTCGCTGTCGGTGCTGTTCGACGCGATGGGCGCGATGTCGTCGAAATACAACGACACGCCCGCGACCGCGTCCCGCCCCTATGACGTCAGCCGTGACGGTTTTGTCATTGCCGGCGGCGCCGGCGTCGTGGTGCTGGAAGAACTCGAGCACGCGAAGGCGCGCGGCGCGAAAATTTACGGCGAAATCATCGGCTACGGCGCAACCTCCGACGGCTACGACATGGTTGCCCCTTCGGGCGAGGGCGCCGAACGCTGCATGCGCATGGCGATGGAGCATGTGAAAACCCCGATCGACTACATCAACCCACACGCGACCTCGACGCCTGCAGGCGATCCGCCCGAGATCGAGGCGATCCGCAAGGTGTTCGGAACAGGGGAAAAGTGCCCGCCGATCTCGGCGACCAAGGCGCTCACAGGTCATTCGCTCGGCGCCACCGGCGTGCAGGAGGCGATCTATTCGCTCCTGATGATGCAGAACGGCTTCATCTGCGAAAGCGCCAACATCACCGAGCTCGATCCCGTGTTCGCCGACATGCCGATCGTGCGCAAGCGCATCGACAATGTGAAGCTCGGCACCGTGCTTTCGAACTCCTTCGGCTTCGGCGGCACCAACGCCACGCTGGTGTTCAAGCGGATGGATGCGTGAGATTGCGGCTGCACTGAGCACCCATTTCAATACCGTCATGGCCGGGCTCGTCCCGGCCATCCACGTCTTGATCCGGATGAGGTCAGAAAGACGTGGATGCCCGGGACGAGCCCGGGCACGACGAAACAGAAAGTGCCAAGAATATGCAGGACCTGATGAAGGGCAAGCGCGGGCTGATCATGGGCGTCGCCAATGATCATTCGATCGCCTGGGGCATTGCCAGGACGCTGGCGGCGCAGGGCGCCGAACTGGCCTTTACCTATCAGGGCGATGCGCTCGGCAAGCGCGTCAGGCCGCTGGCCGAACAGCTCGGCGTGCCCCTGGTGCTGCCTTGCGATGTCGAGGACATCGCCAGCGTCGATGCGGTGTTCGAAACGCTGCGGCAGAAATGGGGGCAGCTGGATTTCCTGGTTCACGCCATCGGCGCTTCCGACAAGAACGAGCTGCGAGGCCGCTACGCCGACACCAGCCGCGAGAATTTTTCCCGCACCATGGTGATCTCCTGCTTTTCCTTCACGGAACTGGCCAAGCGGGCGGCGGAGCTGATGCCCGAATCCGGCGGTACGATGATCACGCTCACCTTTGGCGGTTCCATGCGCGTGATGCCCAATTATAACGTGATGGGCGTCGCCAAGGCCGCGCTGGAAGCCTCGGTGCGCTATCTCGCCGCCGATTTCGGTCTGCGCGGCATTCGCATCAACGCGATCTCGGCCGGGCCGATCCGGACGCTGGCGGGATCGGGCATCGGCGATGCGCGCGCGATGTTCGCGTTCCAGCAGAAGCACTCGCCGCTCGGCCGCGGCGTGACGCTGGACGAACTCGGCGGTTCGGCGCTCTACCTGCTGTCGGAGCTGTCGGGCGGCGTCACCGGCGAAATCCACTACGTCGATTCCGGCTACAACGTCATCTCGATGCCGCGGCCGGAAGAATTGAAGAACGGGTCGGAGTAGTCCTCTACGTCATCCTGAGGTGCACCCGCTGCGACGACAGTCGCGAGCACGATAAAGCGAGCCTCTCTACCCCGCTGCCAGCTTCTCCGCGCGCTGGAACGCCGGGCGCGCGGCACAGCGATCGAGATAGGCGTCGAAGGACGGGCGCGTCGGCGCCATCTTGAAGATCCGCACCGCGAAATTCAGTCCCGACCCGATGACGATATCCGCGGCCGAAAAGGTGTCGCCGAGAATCCACGGGCCTTTCCCGAGGGCGTTGTCGAGCACGTCGAACACCCGCTGCGCCCCGCCCCAGCCGGCGGAGACCGGATTCATCTCGATCCTGGTCGCGAGCTGCACGATCGCGGGTTCGATGCAGCCGGGCGAAAAGAACAGCCAGTACAGATATTTCGCGCGCGCGGGATCGCCGAGCGGCGGCGCCAGTTTGGCTTCCGGATAGCGCTCGGCGACATAGGCACAGATCGCGGCGGCCTCCGCCAGCGTGGCGTCGCCATCCCGCAGCGCCGGCACTTTGCCCATCGGGTTGATCGCGAGATATTCCGGCGTCTTCTGCGCGCCGGTGGTGATGTCCGTCAGCACGCGTTCGTAAGGCTTTCCGGTCTCTTCCATCAGCCAGAGCGCGGTGAACGACCGCGAGCGCGGCGCCCAGTAGAGTTTCATCATCTGATAGTCTCCTGCTTCTTCCGTCGATACATGACGGTTTCAGTCATCCGTTCGCCCTGTGTCGTTTTTACAGGCGAATCCCGGGCAAGAAAAAGGGGCGGCCTCTCGGCCGCCCCAATCGCTCTTCGCTGCTCTTCGCGTTGGCTATTCCGCCGCCTGCAGCTGCGGCTGTGCGAGATCGAAACGGTCGGCGTTCATCACCTTGGTCCAGGCCGCCACGAAGTCCTTTGCGAACTTCTCCTTGGCGTCCGCGCAGGCATAGACTTCCGCGAGCGCGCGCAGTTGCGAGTGCGAGCCGAAGATCAGATCGACGCGGGTGCCGGTCCACTTCACCGCCTTGGTCTTGCGGTCGCGCCCTTCGTACCCGTCACCGGAGCCGGCCGGCTGCCATTCCGTGCCCATGTCGAGCAGGTTGACGAAGAAGTCGTTCGTCAGCGTTCCCGGCTTGCTGGTGAATACGCCATGCTTCGAGTTGCGGGCATTGGCGCCGAGCACGCGCAGGCCGCCGACCAGCACCGTCATCTCGGGTGCCGTCAGCGTCAGCAGCGATGCCCGATCCACCAGGGCCTCTTCCGGCTTCATGAACTGCGTCCTGGCGCTGATGTAGTTGCGGAAGCCGTCGGCGCGGGGCTCGAGCGGGGCGAAGGAGGCGGCGTCGGTCTGCTCCTGTGACGCGTCCATGCGGCCGGGCGTGAACGGGACGGTGACGGTCAGGCCGGCATCCTTCGCCGCCTTTTCGATCGCAGCGCTGCCGCCGAGCACGATCAGGTCGGCGAGCGACACTTTCTTGCCGAACCCCTTCTGGATCGTCTCATAGGCGGAGAGGACCTTCGCCAGCTCAGGCGGATTGTTCGCTTCCCAATCCTTCTGCGGGCTCAGGCGAATCCGCGCGCCGTTGGCGCCGCCGCGCTTGTCGGAGCCGCGGAACGTCGAGGCCGATGCCCAGGCGGCCGAGACCATCTGCGGCACCGTGAGGCCGGAGGCGAGGATTTTCGCCTTCAGCGCGGCGACGTCGTTGTCGTCGATCAAGGGATGATCGACCGCGGGGATCGGATCCTGCCAGATCAGCGTTTCCTTCGGCACCAGCTTGCCGCGATAGCGCACGGTCGGTCCCATGTCGCGATGCGTGAGCTTGTACCAGGCGCGCGCGAACGCGTCCGCAAACTGGTCCGGGTTCTCGAGGAAGCGCCGCGAGATCTTCTCGTAGGCCGGATCAAACCGCAACGCGAGATCCGTGGTCAGCATGGTCGGAAGGTGCTTCTTCGACGGGTCAAACGCGTCCGGGATGCTGGGCTCGGCGCCTTTCGCCTTCCACTGTTGCGCGCCGGCCGGGCTCTTGGTCAGTTCCCATTCGAAGTTGAACAGGTTTTCGAAGAAGTGGTTGCTCCACTTTGTCGGGGTCTGCGTCCAGGTCACCTCGGGTCCGCCCGTGATGGCGTCGGCGCCGATGCCGGTGCCGTACTTGCTCTTCCAGCCGAGGCCCTGGTCCTCGATGGCGCCGCCTTCCGGATCCGGACCGATCAGCGACGGATCGCCGGCGCCGTGCGTTTTGCCGAAGGTGTGGCCGCCGGCGATCAGTGCCACGGTTTCTTCGTCGTTCATCGCCATGCGGAAGAAGGTCTCGCGGATGTCCTTCGCCGACTTGACCGGATCGGGATTGCCGTTCGGGCCTTCCGGATTGACGTAGATCAGGCCCATCTGCACCGCGCCGAGCGGTTCGGCGAGCTGGCGTTCGCCGCTGTAGCGTTCGTCACCGAGCCAGGTGCCTTCGGGTCCCCAGAACAGTTCTTCAGGCTCCCACGTATCGGCACGGCCGCCGGCGAATCCGAACGTCTTGAAGCCCATCGATTCCAGGGCGACGTTGCCGACGAGGACATACAGATCGGCCCAGGAAAGCTTGCTGCCGTATTTCTGCTTGATCGGCCACAGCAGCCGGCGGGCCTTGTCGAGGTTCGCGTTGTCGGGCCAGGAGTTGAGCGGCGCGAAGCGCTGCTGGCCGGCGCCGGCGCCGCCCCGGCCGTCGGTGATGCGGTAGGTGCCGGCGCTGTGCCAGGCCAGACGGATGAACAATCCGCCGTAGTGACCGAAATCGGCCGGCCACCACTCCTGGCTGTCCGTCATCAGGGCGTGCAGGTCCTTGATCACGGCGTCGAGGTCGAGGCTCTCGAATTCCCTGGCGTAGTCGAAGGCCTTGCTCATCGGATTGGCGGAAGGATGGCGCGCATGCAGCACGCCGATATCGAGGTGTTCCGGCCACCAATCGCGGTTGCTGCGAGCGCGGGTGCCGTGGTTGACCGGGCACTTGCCCGATTTGTCGTCAGTCTTTGCATCCATGTTTTTCTCTCCCATTGTCGCGCTCCGCACCGGCCGTACCGGGTTGTCGGAGACTTTGGAAACCCGCGCGATCGTCGGGCTTTTTGCCCGGATCCGCAGGTTGCTGAATTCGCTGGAGCCCCACCTTGGAAGATATCTAAGATCAGGTCCAGTCGAATTGTCTTGAGGTCTCGATCAGTTTATCTGATTGATATGATCACGCTCCGACAGCTTCGTTATCTCTCCGCCTTGGCCCGGCACGGCCATTTCGGCCGCGCCGCCGAGGCCTGTTCCGTGACCCAGCCCGCGCTGTCGATGCAGATCCGCGACCTGGAACGAACCCTCGGCGTGGCCGTGGTGGAGCGGCGGCCGGGCGACGTGATGCTGACCGATGTCGGGCGCGAGATCGTGCGCCGGGCGGAGGATGTGCTGACCGCCTCGCGCGATCTGGTTGACTTCGCCCGGCATCGCAGCGGTCTCCTGACCGGGCGGCTGACGCTCGGCGTCATTCCCTCGCTGGCGCCCTATCTGCTGCCTCGGATTCTCCCGCTGCTGCAGTCCAGGTTTCCGGAATTGCGGCTGGAGCTGCGCGAAACCCAGACCCGGCAGTTGATCGAGGAAATCAAGAGCGGCGCGCTCGACGCCGCCCTGCTCGCTCTGCCGGTGGCCGAACCCGACATCGATACGATCGCCCTGTTCGAGGATCTGTTCCTGCTGGCGGTGCCGGCGAGCGATCCGCGGCCGGAGACCGCGCCGGTGGCGGCCGCGGACATCGATCAAAGCCGGCTGATCCTGCTCGAGGACGGCCACTGCCTGCGCGACCAGGCGCTGGCGTTTTGCGCCACCGCGCCGCGCGGCCGCGGCAGCACCGGCACCGTATTCGGCGCCAGCAGCCTGAACACCGTGATGCAGATGGTCGCGGGCGGCTATGGCGTCACGCTGATCCCGCAGATCGCCGCCGACGTCGAGCGGCGCGATATCAGGGTCAAATTCCTGCGCCTGGAAAGCCCGCAGCCCGGCCGCAGCATCGGTCTCGTGTTCCGCCGCACCTCGCCGCGCAAGGCGGATTTTGCCGCGTTGGGCGAGGTGGTGAAGGAGAGTGTGGGCGAGACTCGTGCCCCGGACGCGGCGCAGCGTGAAACGTTGCGCCGCTGAGCCGGGGCCCATGTAGCAGAGCCTAAAGCGCGTGGGTCCCGGCTCTGCGGAGCAGCGTCAAGAACGCTGCACCGCGTCCGGGACACGAGTCGTGCCTCAAACCCCCAGCGTGCCGGTCTTCGCGGCGGCGTAGCGCTCGGCGATCTTGCTCCAGTTCACCGTGTTCCACCACGCCTTCAGATAATCGGCGCGGCGGTTCTGGTAGTTGAGATAATAGGCATGCTCCCAGACGTCGTTGCCCATCAAGGCGCGCTTGCCGTCCATGATCGGGCTGTCCTGGTTGGGGCGGGTCTCGATCGCGAGCTTGCCGTCCTTGGAGACGGTGACGAACACCCAGCCCGAGCCGAACTGACGGCCGCCGGCGGCGTTAAAATCGTTCTGGAATTTTTCCAGGCCGCCGAGGTCCTTGTCGATCGCGGCCAGCACCTCGCCTTCGGGCTTGCCGCCGTTCGGCGCTATGATCTCCCAGAACATGGTGTGGTTGGCGTGGCCGCCGAGGTTGTTGCGAACGGTGAATTTGATGTCGTCGTTCAGCGCGTTGATATTGCCGAGCAGGTCCGTAATCTTGCTGCTGCCGAGCTGCGGATTGGTCTTGGCGACATTATTGAGGTTCGCGACATAGGCGGCATGATGCTTGCCATGGTGGATTTCCATGGTCTTGGCATCGATGTGGGGCTCGAACGCGTTGGTTGGATGGGGCAGCGGCGGGAGCACGAAGGGACCGGCTGCGGGCGCCTGGGCGAATACGGCGCGTGGCGCGGCGGCGGCGGCGACGATGCCTGCGGCCATCGTGACGAGATGGCGACGGGATATGGCGGACATAAGAGGTCTCCCTGGCTGTGGCGAGCATGAGCTGCTCGACTCGGAAACATGGTAGCGGACGGGCCGGACGTTGAAGCCGAATTGGATTGCAGGCTACCGGCCGCCTGTGGCCGGGAGAAACGCGCGAGCCTCAATTACGTGCCGGGCGGGCCGGCGGTTTCGGCTGATCCTGCGGCGGAATCGCGCATGCCGATCATCGAGATGTGATTGGGCCGTCATGAAAGCCAACAAAAAGGGCGGCTGAAAAGCCGCCCTTCGTCGTCTCTTGCTGTTGCGAGTGACTACTCGCCGGCGGCTTCGCGCGCCGGAGCCTCGGTCTTCTGGCTGGCTTCGAGGTCCTCGCCGGTCACCTGGTCGACCGCCTTCATCGACAAACGCGTCTTGCCGCGATCGTCGAAGCCGAGCAGCTTGACCTTGACCTTGTCGCCTTCCTTGACGACGTCGGAGGTCTTCTGCACGCGGGCCGAGGCGAGCTGGCTGATATGGACGAGGCCGTCCTTGGCGCCGAAGAAGTTCACGAAGGCGCCGAACTCCATCACCTTGACCACGGTGCCGTCATAGATCTGGCCGAGCTCCGGATCGGAAGCGATCGACTTGATCCACTTGATCGCCGCCTTGATCGATTCGCCGTCGGCGGAAGCGACCTTCACGGTGCCGTCGTCGTCGATGTTGACCTTGGCGCCGGTCTTCTCGACGATCTCGCGGATCACCTTGCCGCCGGTGCCGATCACTTCACGGATCTTGTCGGTCGGGATCTTGAAGGTCTCGATCCGCGGCGCGTATTCGCCGAGCTCGGCGCGCGCGTTGGTCAACGCCTTCGACATCTCGCCGAGGATGTGGATACGCCCATCCTTGGCCTGGCCGAGCGCGACCTTCATGATCTCCTCGGTAATGCCGGCGATCTTGATGTCCATCTGCAGCGAGGTGATGCCGACGTCGGTGCCGGCGACCTTGAAGTCCATGTCGCCGAGATGATCCTCGTCACCGAGGATGTCGGACAGCACCGCGTAGCGCGAACCTTCCAGGATGAGACCCATGGCGATACCCGCCGTCGGCCGCTTCAGGGGAACGCCCGCGTCCATCAGCGCCAGCGAAGCGCCGCAGACCGAAGCCATCGAGGACGATCCGTTCGACTCGGTGATCTCCGAGACGACGCGCACCGTGTAGGGGAATTCGTGGTGCGGCGGCAGAACCGGGTGGATCGCGCGCCAGGCCAGTTTGCCGTGGCCGATTTCGCGTCGCTTGGTGCCGCCCATGCGTCCGGTTTCACCGACCGAGTAGGGAGGAAAGTTGTAATGCAGCAGGAACTGTTCCTTGTAGGTCCCCGACAGCGAGTCGATGTACTGCTCGTCCTCGCCGGTGCCGAGCGTGGTCACCACCATCGCCTGGGTTTCACCGCGGGTGAACAGCGCCGAACCATGCGCGCGCGGCAGCACGCCGACTTCGGCAACGATGTTGCGCACGGTCTTGGAGTCGCGGCCGTCGATGCGCTTGCCGGTGTCGAGGATGTTCCAGCGAACGATCTTGGCTTCCAGTTCCTTGAACACGCCGGCGATGCGCAGCTTGTCGTATTTCGGCTCCTGGCCTTCCGGGAAATAGTGCGCCATCACCTTTTCCTTGGCCTTGCCGACCGCCGCATAGCGGTCCTGCTTGATCGGGATGGCGTAGGCGGCGCGCAGCTCGGCTTCGATCAGGCCCAGGATCTCTTTTTCCAGCACGCTTTCATCGACGACCTTGACGTCGCGCGGTTCCTTGGCGGCCTTCTCGGCGAGCTCGATGATCGCGTTGACCACCGGCTGGAAATGCCGGTGCCCGAACATCACGGCACCGAGCATGATGTCTTCGTTGAGTTCCTTGGCTTCCGATTCCACCATCAGCACGGCGTCGGCGGTGCCGGCGACGACGAGGTCGAGCTGGGTTTCGACCATCTCGTCGAGCGTCGGGTTCAGCACGTATTCGTCGTTGATGAAGCCGACGCGAGCCGCACCGATCGGGCCCTTGAACGGAGCTCCGGAAATGGTCAGCGCCGCGGAAGCGGCGACCAGCGCCAGGATGTCGGGATCGTTTTCCATGTCATGCGACAGCACGGTGACGATGACCTGGGTCTCGTT
This sequence comes from Pseudomonadota bacterium, assembly GCA_043811435.1. Lineage (GTDB taxonomy): Bacteria > Pseudomonadota > Alphaproteobacteria > Rhizobiales > Xanthobacteraceae > Bradyrhizobium. The sequence goes on along the minus strand of JBDRNF010000162.1, from coordinate 4,936 downwards.
GCGCCAGCCGTCGACGAACAAGGGGCGGATCGGACGGTCGATCAGGCGGGAGACCAGCGTTTCCTTTTCGGTGGGCCGGCCCTCGCGCTTGAAGTAGCCGCCGGGAATGCGTCCCGCAGCGTAGGTCTTCTCGATGTAGTCGACGGTCAGCGGCAGGAAGTCGACGCCTTCGCGGGCCGATTTAGCGGCCACCACGGTAGCGAGCACCACGGTCTCGCCGTAGGTGGCGAGCACGGCGCCATCGGCCTGACGGGCGATCTTGCCGGTTTCAAGCCTGAGGGGACGGCCACCCCAGTCGATTTCGACGGAATGAATATTGAACATGCAGGTCTTCTTTCATGGGTTTACGAGGCGACGTCAGCCCAGAAACACAAAGACCATGCGCAAGATTGCGGGACGCTGATCACAGGGTGAGATCAGCGTCCGGCGATCCTGCCATGGTCTTTATCTTTCGGATGGCATCCATCCCTTCGGTAGTACGGGCATCTTGCCCCGCCCAGCGGCCGGATTGCTGTTGGACGTGTTTGAGCATGATCGCCTCCGAAAATCGGAGCCTGGGTTCCAGAAAATCATGCAAAAACGCGCGCAAGATTGCGCGCGTGAACTCGACTCAACGACGAATATTATGCTTTTCGAGCAACGCCTTGTAACGCCCTTCGTCCTTGCGCTTGATGTAATCGAGCAGGGAACGGCGCGTGGCGACCATCTTCAAAAGGCCCCGGCGTGAATGATTGTCCTTCACGTGGGATTTGAAATGCCCGGTGAGGTTAGCGATGCGTTCCGACAGGATCGCAACCTGAACCTCGGGCGAGCCGGTGTCGCCGGCCTTGTTGGCATTCGTCTTGATGACTTCCGCTTTGCGTTCGGCGGTAATCGACATCGTCAAACTCTTTCATTGCTGCGAGCCGAACTGGCGGTCAGTCCGGTCAGGTTAAACACGCGCTTGGGGATGAGTTCGCCATTGCCAATTTCGGCGAGGGCCAAAAGCCGGCCTGCCACCGTGACATAGACTGTGCCGCTACTATTGGGCGCATCCCGTCCGCGCAACAAAACGGCCTGGCCCCGATGGAGCCTTGCCGCATCAGCCCGTGTGACGGCCAGTGCCGGGATGTCGTCCAGCGCGGTCTCAACGGGCAAAAGCGCGTCGGCGAGGCTACCCTCGCCAGACGCGGCTCTATCGCACAAAGCCTGCAGCTGTTCCAGCGGAATCATGTCCTTCTCGCCGAACGGCCCGACCAGGGTCCGGCGCAGCGCGCAGATATGACCGAAACAGCCGAGAATCCGGCCGATATCGCGGGCCAGCGCCCGGACATAGGTTCCCTTGCCGCATTCGGCCTCGAACACCGAATGGCTGCTATCTGGTTGTTCCACAAGGGATAAATGGTGAATCTCGACCGGTCGCGGTTTCAGGTCGACGGTCTCGCCGTCGCGTGCCAGATCATAGGCGCGCTCGCCCTGGACCTTGATCGCGGAATATTGCGGCGGGATCTGCTCGATCACGCCGGTAAACTGCGGCAGCAGGTCCTGGATCGCTTCGACGGCGGGCCTGAGATCGCTGGTCCTGACAGCCCGGCCCTCGGTATCGTCGGTATCGCGTTCCTCGCCCCAGGCCACCGTGAAACGGTAGCGCTTGCGGCCGTCCATCACGAACGGAACCGTCTTGGTGGCTTCGCCGAGCGCGATCGGCAGGCCGCCGGAGGCCAGTGGATCGAGCGTGCCGGCGTGGCCGGCGCGCTTGGCCGTGAACAGCCGCTTCACCACCGCGACCGCCTGGGTCGAGGTCATGCCGATCGGCTTGTCGAGGATGACCCAGCCGTGGACGTCGCGCTTGTCGCGCCGCATCTGGTTGTTCGGGCGCGGCTGCTTGCCGGAACGCGGCCGGTTCTCGTCGCGAAGCTGATTCGCTTCGGAAGAAATATTTTCTTCCGGCGCGCTCGAATCGTCGATTTCCGGCTCGATCACGCTGTTGGCGGTGGTCACAATCATTCCTTGTCGTCCGAATCGGGTGCGAGGTCTCTTTGCACCGCAGGTGTTCGTAGTAATTTCTCTATTCGTTCCGCTTCGTCGAATCGTTCATCGGCGCGGAAGCGGACATCAGGAGCGAATTTCAGGTTAACGCGGTGCGCGATCTCGCCGCGCAGGAATTTCTTGTTGCGCTCCAGCGCCGCGATCACCTTGTCGGTGTCGCGCCCGCCGAGCGGCATTACGTAGACCGTTGCGAGTTTCAGGTCCGGCGACATCCGCACCTCGGGCACGGTGATGATGTGACCCTCGAGTTCCGGGTCGTGCACGCTACCTTGCGACAGGATATCGGCGACGGCATGGCGCACCACTTCCCCGACGCGCAACTGACGCTGCGAGCCGCCGGGGGCGGAGTCCTTCTTGTGGTGAGGGGGCATGGATGTCTCTCAACGTCGTCATGCCCGCGCTCGTCGCGGGCATCCACGTCTTGCTTGTTGAATCAAGGCGTGGATGGCCGGGACACGCCCGGCCATGACGCCGCATTTTCAGTCGTTAGATCCAGTCACTTCGTAAGATTTGGACTTACAGCGAGCGCTGGATCGTCTCCACGCGATAACATTCGATGACGTCGCCGGCGCGCATGTCGCCGTAATTCTCGAACGCCATGCCGCATTCCTGCCCGGACTGCACTTCCTTCACTTCGTCCTTGAAGCGCTTCAGTGTCGACAGCTTGCCTTCGTGCACGACGACGTTGTCGCGGATCAGGCGGACATTGGCGCCGCGTTCCACGGTGCCGTCGGTGACGCGGCAGCCGGCGACCTTGCCGACCTTGGAGATGTTGAACACTTCCAGGATCAGGGCATTGCCCAGCATGGTTTCGCGCAGCGTCGGCGCCAGCAGGCCGGACATCGCCTTCTTCACGTCATCGACGAGGTCGTAGATGATGTTGTAGTAGCGGATCTCGATGCCGTTGCGCTTGGCGGCGGCGGCCGCTTCCTTGTGGGCGCGGACGTTGAAGCCGATGATGGCGGCGTTGAAACCTTCCGCCAGCGTCACGTCGGATTCCGAGATGCCGCCGACGCCGGCATGCAGGATGCGGGCGGCGACCTCGTCGGTGCCGAGCTTGTCGAGCGATCCGAGGATCGCCTCCAGCGAGCCCTGCACGTCGGCCTTGATGATCAGCGGGAAGTCCTTGCGGCCCGAAGTCTTGAGCTGCGACATCATCTGCTCGAGCGAGCCGCGCATGCCGGAAATCGAGGCGGCGGCGTTTTCGCGCTTCTGATGCGCGCGGTAGCTCGTGACCTGGCGGGCGCGGGCTTCGCTCTCGACCACGGCGAGGCGGTCGCCGGCTTCCGGCGGCCCGTTGAAGCCGAGCACTTCCACCGGAACCGACGGCCCGGCTTCGTCGATGGTGACGCCCTGGTCGTTGATCAGTGCGCGGACGCGGCCCATTTCGGCGCCGGCGACGATGATGTCGCCCACGCGCAAGGTTCCGCGCTGCACCAGCACGGTGGCGACCGGACCGCGGCCGCGATCCAGCTTGGCTTCGATCACGGTGCCTTCGGCGGGACGCGAGACGTTGGTCTTGAGGTCGAGCAGGTCGGCCTGCAGCGCCACCATTTCGAGCAGCTTGTCGAGATTGGTCCTGTTCTTGGCGGAAACCTCGACATCGACCACTTCGCCGCCCATCGATTCGACCTGCACTTCGTATTGCAGCAGTTCGGTGCGGACGCGCTCCGGCTTGGCGTCGGGCTTGTCGATCTTGTTGATCGCGATGATCATCGGAACCTTGGCCGCCTTGGCGTGATTGATCGCCTCGATGGTCTGCGGCATGACGCCGTCATCGGCCGCGACCACCAGGATCACGATGTCGGTGACCTTGGCGCCGCGCGCCCGCATCGCGGTGAACGCGGCGTGGCCCGGGGTGTCGATGAAGGTGATCTTCTTGCCGCTTTCCGGCGAGGTCACCTGATAGGCGCCGATATGCTGGGTGATGCCGCCGGCTTCGCCGGAGACCACATTGGCGTGGCGCAGCGCGTCGAGCAGCGAGGTCTTGCCGTGGTCGACGTGGCCCATCACGGTGACGACGGGCGAGCGCGGCTCGGTATCGGTGGAATCGTCGACGATGTCGAACAGGCCTTCCTCGACGTCCGAGGCGGCGACGCGCTTGACGGTGTGGCCGAGTTCCTCGGCGATCAGCTGCGCGGTGTCGGCATCGATCACGTCGGTGATCTTGTGCATCGCGCCTTGCTTCATCAGCAGGCGGATGACGTCGACCGCGCGCTCGGACATGCGGTTGGCGAGTTCCTGGATGTTGATGGCTTCCGGGATCACCACTTCGCGGATCAGCTTTTCCTTCGGCTCGTTGGACTGGTGTCCCTTGAGGCGCTGGGTGCGGCGGCGGAACGAGGCGATCGAACGCTCGCGCACGTCGTCGGCGGTCAGCGCGGTGACCAGCGTCAGGCGGCCGCGCTGCTTGGCTGGCGCCGGCTTGGCGGTGGTCTTCGGCGGCACGGCGGGGCGGGCGGCGCCGCCCGGCCCGCGACGGATCTGGCGCGGACCTTCGTCCTCGTCGGTGGCCTCGGCGGCAACGCCCGGCGCGCGCGCGGCGGGCGCAGCGGCAGCCTTGGCCGCGGCGGCGGTCTTGGCCTCGGCTTCGCCGAAGCGCTTCTTGGCTTCGAGTTCGGCCTTGCGTTTGGCTTCCTCGTCCTGGCGGTGGCGCTCTTCTTCGGCCTTGCGGCGGGCCTCGGCGGCCTCGCGCTCGGCCTGCTCGATGCCTTCCTTGGAGTTGCGGCGCCGGGCTTCCTCTTCGGCCAGCCGGCGTTCCTCGATGTCGCGGACCCGGGCGTCGGCGAGCGCGCTGGCGCGGGCGGAGCGTTCGTCGTCCGTCAACGTCTGCAGCACGACGCCTGAACTGCGTCGCGGCGGCGCCGGCGGGGCGCTGGGACGGGCGAGCGGGGCGGCGGGCCTCGGC
>JBDRNF010000161.1:0-11900 GCA_043811435.1 Pseudomonadota bacterium | reverse complement strand
TTTGGGGGACGCCATCGCCGCGCCGGGGCCGCGGCTGATCGACGTGCTGGTCTAGTTTTCCCCCCTCCCCCCCCGCGCGCTGGCGGGTGGCGGGGTGGGGTTGGGGGGGGGGGGTGCCTCAACGTACTCGCAGGCAGTCGTATTCGCGGATAGACCCCCCACCCCCGACCCCTCCCCACCGCAAGCGCGGGGGGAGGGGAGAAGAAAAGTGCATCGTCAGGTGACGTAGAAAGCGCTGTAGAGGGCGAGCGTCAAACTCGGTAGGCTCAGTGTTTCCGAGGAGACAGCATGCAGACCGAGCTGAACAAGGTTGTAACGGCGCTGCAGGAATTCTATGCCCGGGAAGCCTTCCTGTTCGAGAAGGATCTCGGCGAGCGCACGCTGACGCACCGGCTGGCGGTGTATATCGAAAAGCAGTTTTCGGGATGGGAGACCGATTGCGATTATAACCGGCTCGGTGAGCGCAGGCTGCGGCTGCCGCACGGCACGATCGTCTCGACCGACGACGAACTCGGAAAGTCGGTTTACCCCGACATCGTCGTGCACCAGCGCGAGATCCCCAACAACCTGCTCGCGGTCGAAGTGCGGAAGGCGTCCAATCACCAGCCACCGGAACATGACCGGCACAAGCTGCAGGCACTGACCGATCCGCATCTGTGGTTCGCCTACGCGATCGGGGTGTATGTGGTACTCGGCAGAAAGAGCGTGGCCGCGGACGTCTATGTCGGCGGCGTGATCGACCAGGCGCAGTCCGTGTGGCTGGCGGCGCGGCTGAAGGAAGCCGGATTGGGGTAATGCAGCGGCACCGGAATTCACCTCTCCCTTCGGGAGAGGTCGGCGCGGAGCGCCGGGTGAGGGGTTACGGTCTCTCGTTAGGCCAGCACCCCCTCACCCGATTTGCTGCGCAAATCGACCTCTCCCCGCTGGGGAGAGGTAACCAGAATCCGCGGACGACCGATTCAACTAAAGCCATCTCGCTCTAGATCTAACGGTGTTTTTCGGGCGCCGTGCCGGTCGATGTTCCCGCGCTTCCATGGTCCATCAGCGATGCGGGTTGCCGCAACGAACGAACCCCGTTCCCCTCAACGATGCGCCTCTCGACGCGTCCTCGCGCCTCAGGGCGAGCCTGCCCCTTCCGGGCGGCTTCCTTTTTCTTGATCGCGACGTATCGATCGGTCTGGTTGGCAATCATCTTCCAGCTGCGGGTCAGGCTGGTCAGGATCGTGGCCTCGGCCCCGCTCTGCGACAACAGCATCAGACGATGGCATTCATCAGCCTGGGTTCGGCAGCGGTCTGCATGGTCCATGTGTACGCCTTTGCTCAATCCCCGATTGCAGCAATGTCTATTTTCTGCGGGCAGCCTTTGTCTGCCCGCAGTCGGGCATACGACGAAATCTGGATGCTGCACGCGTCACAATGCGGCTCATGCGCCGCTCGCGATATCGTCGAGCGTCGCGACAACGATGCTGTGGTCCGACAGGCCGTCCGACGGGAAGACGGAAATGGTCGCGTCCAGCGCGACAGATGAGCAGAAGAAATCGATCGGCGGCCGGTGATACTCCTCGCCGAAAGTCCCCCGGTCGCTGGCATAGCAATGGGGCAACGCCTCCCTGATCGCCACGAGATCGCTGCTCGACGGTCCCGCGTTGAAATCGCCGCACAGGATCAGTGGCCCCTGCCTGGCAAGCGGCCGCAGCATGCCGGCAATCTTCCCGGCCTGCGATCGCCGCATGGCGGACAATTCCCAATCGCCGGCCGTGGCGAGATGGGTATTGCCGATGAACACCGGCCGCTGCAGCGGCAATGCTGCGACCTGCAGGATGCGCGGCTCGTTTTCGACATTGACGACCGAACCGGTGCCCGGCGGACCCAGCTGGAACGCGGCGGTTCGGGACAGCGGAATCCTGGATGCGATCGCGAGTCCGAAGTATTGTCCGGTTCCGAGGTACACTTCTTCGGGCAACAGGGCAGGCGCGAAATACCAGCAATAGCCGGATGCGTGGCCTTCGCCCCCACCGAACAGGACCGGCAGGCCGACCGCCGGATCGAGCGCCACCTCCTGCAACGCACATAGATCGACGTCCAGTTCCGCAAGCTTTGCCGCCACCTCATCGTAGTTCCTGTTCGATGCAATATTCCAGGTGGCTATTCGGAGGGGCTTCCTGCTCACGGCGGCTCCACATTGGCTGACAGGCGACGGCCTGTGATGGCGGGTGAAAGGAGGACGTTGCAAGCGGTCCAGTTCTCGCCCCACCACTCGCCAGCACGCGGGCGCCGGGCGCAAGAGCCGGGCGCGGCGCGACCGCGCAATTTTTTCCGGATGGCTGGGTGCGCGATGGTTCGATCCCGCCGCACCGGCCGTGCTGCAACGCGAAAGAAGGCTCTCGCGCCGCGGGGCAGCAAGGCGTCGCAGGAGGGAACCCGCGGCGGCCCCCGCGGTTATCTCGCATGAACGGTTCTTTCGTTTGAACCTCGGGCCGCTGGCGCAGACTTAACCACCAGAGGCCAACTCCAGGAGGCGTTGATGACCCACTGGCACGATACGATGGTGGACCAACCGGAAACCGATGGTGCGGTATACGCGACGGGCTGGACGATTTCCGGTCTGGCCGTGCTCGGGACCGTTATCGCGGTCTGGATTCTCGGGATCTGAGTATCGTCCTTCCGCCGGGCTTCGCTCCAGCGTGCCGTTTGCCGATGGCAGCAGGCGTTCGCTTGCCGGTCACGCTTCAGCTCGCACGGGGCGAAATCCGATCAAGGGCTGCGTAGAACCCACCCAGGCACGCGCTGCAATCACGGACACAACCCCCACCAGCGAGCCGGCAATCACATCGACCAGATAGTGGCCGCCAATAGGCACCGACGACACCAGCATCACCAGATTGAGAGCGATCATCGGGAAGCGCAGGTACGGAATGCCGGATGCAGCCCACGCAAGCAGGATGGCAACTGAGGCGTGATAGCTCGGGAAGGTAATGATGCCATCGAGCGTACTAAGCTCCACAATTTTCAGGCTGCCGTCACGCAAAGCATGAAAGGGAGCGACGAACAGCCAGGTCGCCAGAACGCGGACTTCCGGAAAATCCCTGGGTTCTAGCTGATAGTGAAGGTAGCCGCCCAGCGCGGGTGCGAAAGGAAAGATCATGACACACATGGCGAGCGCGATAGACCACGCCAAAACGAACTGCCACCCCATCTGCCCATAGCCGGTCAAAAAGACCAGCGGCACGAAAAGCAGCACCTGGTAGGTCAAACTCGCATAGGCATAGTTCAAGAAAAGCATCAGCCAGGGCTGCCGCAAAAAGAAATCGATCACGGACCGCCAGTCAACTCCAATGGAGCGGTCTACGGCGATCAACGTCGTATCTTGCAGCGGCAGGTTTGTGCTCGCAAGCACATAACTCAAAGCCGTCAGAACGGAAGTCAACAAGCTCATTTGTGCGGTGGCCGCGACCCAGTCGGCCACGTTACACCAACCGCTCTTGCGCGCGCGCGTGGCGATGCCGATCATGATGGCATTCGTCGTGATGACGATAAGTCCGCTGGTTACCCCGACGGAGACTTTTTGCACGATGCAAGCAATCACGAGGGCGACTATGCTGGCAGCGATGACGATCCAGATGGCATCGCTGCTGCGTCGTAACGCAGATGAGTCTCGCATGAACCCAGATGTCTCCTCGGCCGTGGATTGTCGGCCAGGCGGACATAGAGCAAATTCGCTAAGGTTGAGTGAATTTCATCGAGCAATTACGATGTTGCCGACGTATCACGCGGGGGACCGCGTCCGCATGGAGCGGGACCAACGGGCCACCTGATCCCGATATTGTGAACGCGGGCAGGGCCGAATCAAAAGTGCCCGCTATGTGGGACGCTACCGTGGGAGAAACGGAGGCAGGCCAGAAACGCTTTAAAATGGTGGACGCACAAGGGATCGAACCTTGGACCTCTCCCGTGTGAAGGGAACGCTCTCCCGCTGAGCTATGCGTCCGGGATTGTCGTGCAGAATCAAAGTCCGGCAAACCGGCGTCGGATCGAAACATCGACGCCGTCAGAGCCCGCGATTTACGAAGTGCGGGGTGCCGGTGTCAAGCCGATCGGGTCGAATAAGGCAATGATCAGCCCGGCTGGCGGGCGCGGGAGGCGTGGGACTGCAGCGCCCGGATCCGGTCGGCCAGCGTGCCGCCGCCCTCGGAGATGCCGGTATTGGTGCCGGCGCCATTGGCGGGTCTTGCCGCGCGCGGCGGCGGCGCCGGTTCCGCGGCCAGCATGGCCTCGATCGGCGAATTAGGGCCCTCCAGCTGCATCGCGAGCTTGGCGACTTCGGCAGCGATATCGTTGATGCGCTCGCGCAGCAGCGCATTTTCCATGCGCTCGGTCGCCCACGCGCTTTCGGCCTGCTGGTGGATCGCGTTGAGGTCGCGCTGCAGTTTGGCGCGCTCGTCGCGCGCGACGCGGAGCTGCTCCTCGACCGCGGCCTTCTCGGCTTTCAGTTTTTCCAGCGCCGGCCCCTTGCCGCTGTTGGCGGCGGCGAGTTCGTTCTGCAGCGTCTTCGCGACGCCCTCGGCGGCTTCCCTGGCCTGCCGCAACTGGCTGTTTTCGAATTCGCGCTCGGCCAGCAGCTTGCCCTGGGTGGCCAGCCGCGCTTCCAGGTCGTTGACGCGGTTGCCGAGCATTTCGGCTTCCTTGACCTGCAGGATCAGCTGGCGATCGAGATCGGTGACGCGCTGGCTCAGGTTCTCGACGCGGCCGCGCGCCTCGACGAGTTCGCGCGTCGCCTTGTCGAAATCGCTGCGTTCCTGTTCGAGCCGGATTTGCGTCGCGGAAAAATCCTTTTCGGCCTCGCCGACACGGCCCCTGAGCGCCTCGATCTGGGCGCGCACCGTCACCAGTTCGACCTGGCGGCTGTCCGCCGTCATCGAACGGTCGGACAGTTCGGCGTTGATCTTCACCAGTTCGAGCTGCTTGTCCTTGAGCGCCTGCTCGGCATCGCGCAGCGATTCGGTCTTGGCGGCGAATTCCTCTTCGGTCGCCCGCAGCTGTTCCTTGACCGCCTTCTCGCGCGCCTCGAGCGAAAAGATCGTGGCGTTCTTCTCGCCAAGCTCGAGCTTCATGCGGTTGATCGCATCGGATTTCTTGCCGAGTTCGGCAAGCTGGCTGGTGGTCTTGTTCTTGAGCTGGTCGACGCTCATCTCGAGCCGCCGCGCCGACATCGCGAATTCGGCGCGCAGCTGGTCCTTGTCGGCCTGGATCTCGGCCATCGACAGCGGCGTCGCGGCCTCCAGCCGCCGGGTCGTCAGCCGCACCGCGCGGTTATGAACCAGCGGCACGATCATCAGCCCGAACAGCATCGAGACCAGAAAACCGATCGCCAGATACATGGCCGGTTCGACCATCAGGGTGCCCTCTGTGAGAAAAAAACCATCTCTCACAATGCCATGGGGCGCAGGGTAAACGCCAGCCTAATGCCGCGTTAACGTGAATCCGTAACCAGAATGGCCGATACCCCCGGGGAAGAACGTCAGAACGGGTTCCAGGTCGCGCGCGGGGTATATTTGAGGTAGCCGATATTGGCGCCGAGCCGCAGGCCGATACCGGAGCGGATCGGCACCAGCACGATGTTGTTGGCGGTCAGCGCGGTCATGCCGAAGCCGCCGATGATGTAGGCGGAGCCGTCGATGCCGCCAAAGCGTTGATAGATCGCGTTGGTCGCAGGCAGGTTGTAGACCAGCGTCATGGTGCGTGCGCCGTCGCCGCCCCAGTCGAAGCCGACCGACGGTCCCTGCCAATAGACCTTCAGATCGCCGGCGTTCTTGGTGTAGAGCGTGCCTTCGCCGTATCTCAGGCCCGCGACGAAGGCGCCGGAGCCTTCCTCGCCGAGAACATAGCCGTTCGGCAGGCCCCATTGGCTCACCGCGCGTTCGATCACCGAGGCGAGGCCGCGCGATACGTTGCCGAAGAACTTGTGCCCGGCGTTGAGCAGTTCGTCCGGCCCATAGGTCTGGGGGGTGGGCTGCCGTTGCGGCGGCGGCAATTGCGGCGGCGGCGCCTGCTGGTATTGCGGCTGCGGCTGCGGCGGTGGCAGCTGCTGGGCGGCAACGGGCACGGTCCAGCACATCAGCGCGGCGAGCGCCGGCGCGGCAAGGCGTGATGCGAAAATCATAAAAGACCCCTGGGTATCGAATCCCGGCCGCCGCCTTAACCTGATGCCAACAGGCACGGCTTTAGGTTGCGTCCAGTGTCCCCCGACTCGGATGTTATCGGCACCAACTATGACGGCAGAACGGCAGGAAAGAAATGGTGGGGGGGCTCGAACCGGCTTCCGCCCCGGAATAGCCTTGATCGGCTTGCTGGCCGGCTTTGCCGCGCTGGCCGGCTTTCCATCGGCGGCGGGGGCCCAAACCACCGAACGGATCATCGTGAACCGGTACACGGGTCTGGCGATCGAGGGGTACGACCCCGTGGCCTATTTTGCCGATGCCCGCGCCGAGCCTGGCCGGAAGGATTTCGAGGCGTCGCATGCCGGGGCGGTCTGGCGCTTCCGCAACGAGGGCAATCGCGCTTCGTTTGTCGCCCATCCCGAGATCTACGGCCCCCAGTTCGGCGGTTATGACCCGATCGACCTGGCCCGCGGCGTCACCTATCCCGGCACCCCCCGGGTATGGCTGATTGTGGCACAGCGGCTTTATTTGTTCGGCCGGGAAGAACACCGGGTAGCCTTCGCCGCCGATCCGGCCGGCATCCTGCGGGAGGCCAAGGCGCGCTGGCCGGCGCTGGAAGAGGGCCTGGCGCGGTAGCTGGTTCACTCCCTCTTTCGTCATGGCCGGGCCAAGCCCGGGCATGACGAACTTCGGCAGAGGGCGCCGTGTCATTGGCTTATCGCATCTCTTTGGGTCAGTTCCTGGTGGCTGCCACCGCGGCAGGATCGCCCCAGGCGATGAATTCCGGCACGATAAAGCCCTGCCGCCCGGTGCCGAATTGCAGTGCCGCGCCCTTTCCATCCGTGATCCGGCCGCCGGCCGCGGTGACGATGGCGTGTCCCGCCGCGACGTCCCATTCGCTGGTGGGCGCTAGGCGGGGATAGATGTCTGCCCCGCCTTCCGCCACCCGGCCCAGTTTTACCGCCGATCCCAGCATCTGGCGGACCGCGCCGGGCCTTGCCGAGATAAAGGCTTCCGTCCTGTCGTCGCCATGCGAGCGGCTGACGGCCACGGTCCAGGGGGCGCCAGGCGCGGGATGCTTGCGGGTTCGGATCGGTTCGGCCGCTCCCAGGGACATATTATCGTCGAGCGCCAGTCGCTCCGCTCCGCGCCCGACGATGCCGCGCCAGATCAATCCAAGCGCCGGCGCGCCGATGATGCCGAGCAGCGGCGTACCGTTGGTCACCAGTGCGAGATTGACCGTGAATTCGTCGCGGCCGGCGACAAATTCCTTGGTGCCGTCAAGCGGATCGATCAGGAAGAAACTGCCGTGATAGGGCGGTTTCACCGGATGGACGCGCTCCTCCGACAGCGCAGGTATGTCAGGAGCCAGCTTTGCCAGACCTTCGCCGATGATTCGGTCGGCAGCGAGATCCGCCTCCGTTACCGGCGATCCGTCGAGCTTGCCGTCGATCTTCATCGCGGAACGATTGACGGCGAGAATGGCGGCGCCGGCCCGGACCACCAGGTCGGTCAGAGGCTCCATCAGCGCGGCTGCGGCATCGCGATCGATCGTCGGTGCTGACGCACGTGCCTCATTCATGGGCGATTTCATTGACAGTTCCGTCTTTCCGGCGGGGTCGCCTTATGTTGGCAGCACGCGCGTCCGCAGTGTATCAAGCCAGCAAGCATGCGTGATTCGCCGTGTCCGCGTCTGTCACGGAATTCCCCAGGTTGAACCTGCAGGTAACACCTTATGTCTGGCACCACGACTCCCGGTCCCGCCCCCGACGCCCTCGAACTGGCGGCGCTGCTGTGTTCGCGGGTTTGCCATGATCTGATCAGCCCGGTCGGCGCCATCGTCAATGGGCTTGAGGTCCTCGACGACGATCCGAAGCCGGAAGATCGCGAATTCGCCCTCGATTTGATCCGCAAGAGCGCCAAGACCGCCTCGGCGCGGTTGCAGTTCTGCCGCTTGGCGTTCGGGGCGGCGGGATCGGCGGGCGCCCAGATCGACCTCGGCGATGCGCAGGCGATGGCGCGCGGTCATCTCGAGGACGCCAAGACCAAGATCACGTGGAATTTGCCGCGCGTGCTGCTGCCGAAGAACCGGGTCAAGCTCCTGCTGAACATGATGGTGATTGCGCAGCAGACCATCCCGCGTGGCGGGGTGCTGACGGTCGATCAGGTCGGCGAGGGCGAAGCGATGGGCTTTCGCGTCGTCGCCGCCGGGCTCAACGCCCGCATGCCGCAGAATATCGCGGACATGCTGAGTTCGGGATCGGCTTCCAGCATCGATGCGCATGCGGTGCAGCCTTATTATACGCGGCTGCTGGCGCAGGCCTGCGGGCTGAACGTGGTGCTCGCCCCCGAGGGCGAAGCGGTGGTCGTGACCGCCTCCTGAGAGGTTGTGAAGCTATGCATCTCGTGTCCCGGACGCGGTGCAGCGCCTCTTTAGCGCTGCTCCGCAGAGCCGGGACCCACACTTCGCAGCCGTGGGCCCCGGATCAGCAGCGCACCACGCCGCGAAGGGCGGCGCGCTGCGCAGCATCCGGGGCACGAATACCTCACCCGTGAGGGTCGGCGCGTATTCCGCAAGCGCATGTCCTGGACTTGATTCGAGGCAGGATAGCTGTTTTGGCGCGTGAACATGGTTAACCCATGGTTACACATGCCCCCGGGTTCAACGAAGCCGTCTTATCTCTTTGTTGAGGCCGTTCTTTTCCAATTGCTCAACCAATATTAAACGCTTTGCATAGAAGCTGGCCACGTTCCGAGAGGCGTGTCGAAATCGCGCGCCGATGCGTTCGAAGGCCTGTTTCATGGATGATTTGTTGCGGGAGTTTCTGACCGAGACCAGCGAAAGCCTGGATACGGTCGATAACCAGTTGGTGCGGTTCGAGCAGGATCCGAACAACGCGAAGATTCTGGATAATATTTTCCGGCTGGTTCACACCATCAAGGGCACCTGCGGCTTCCTTGGTCTGCCGCGCCTCGAGGCGCTGGCCCATGCCGGCGAGACGCTGATGGGCAAATTCCGCGACGGAATGCCGGTCACCTCGGAAGCGGTCTCGCTGATCCTTTCCAGCATCGATCGCATCAAGGAAATTCTCGCGGGACTCGAGGCCACCGAGGCCGAGCCCGAGGGCACCGATCAGGATCTGATCGTCCAACTCCAGGAATTGGTGGAACGCGGGATGGCAGCGATGTCAGCAGAAGCATCAGCAGAAGCAGTTGCGGCGGCACCGGCTGTCGCCGAGGCCCCCGCGATCGAGCAGGGCACGTTGGTGCCGCAGGTGCTGGAGCGGCAGCTGCGTCCGGGCGAAGTCTCGCTGGACGAACTGGAGCGCGCGTTCCAGGAGACCGCGATCGAAGTGGCATCGCCGCCGATCGCGCCCGCAGCGCCTGTCGCCGCCGAGCCGGCCGCGGCACCGGCCCAGCCCGCAGCCTCCGCGAAAGAGAAGAAGATGGCAAAATCGGTCGTCGAAATCGACGTGCCCGAGGCCGACAAGGTCGCCAACCAGTCGATCCGCGTCAACGTGGACACGCTGGAACACCTGATGACCATGGTGTCGGAACTGGTGCTGACCCGCAATCAGCTGCTGGAGATCTCCCGGCGCAACGACGATACCGAGTTCAAGGTGCCGCTGCAGCGGCTGTCCAACGTCACCGCCGAACTGCAGGAAGGCGTCATGAAGACGCGGATGCAGCCGATCGGCAATGCCTGGCAGAAGCTGCCCAGGATCGTGCGCGACCTCGCCGGCGAACTGCACAAGCAGATCGAACTGGAGATGCACGGCGCCGACACCGAGCTCGACCGCCAGGTGCTCGACCTGATCAAGGATCCGTTGACGCACATGGTGCGCAACTCCGCCGATCATGGCCTCGAGACCCCGGCCGAACGCATCGCCAACGGCAAGCCCGAGCAGGGCACCATCCGGCTGTCCGCCTATCACGAAGGCGGCCATATCCTGATCTGCATCGCCGACAACGGCCGCGGCCTCAACACCGAGCGGATCAAGGCCAAGGCGATCTCGAACGGTCTCGTCAGCGAGGCCGAACTCGAGAAGATGACGGAAGCCCAGATCCACAAGTTCATCTTCGCGCCGGGCTTCTCCACCGCCGCCTCCGTCACCTCGGTGTCCGGCCGCGGCGTCGGCATGGACGTGGTGCGCACCAATATCGACCAGATCGGCGGCACCATCGACGTCAAGTCGGTGGCCGGCGAGGGCTCCAGCGTCACCATCAAGATCCCGCTGACGCTGGCCATCGTCTCCGCCCTGATCGTGGAAGCCGCCGGCGACCGTTTTGCCATCCCGCAGCTGGCGGTGGTCGAACTGGTGCGGGCGCGGGCCAATTCCGAGCACCGCATCGAGCGCATCAAGGACACCGCGGTCTTGCGGCTGCGCAACAAGCTGCTGCCGCTGATGCACCTGAAGAAGCTGCTCAAGATCGACGATGGCACCTCCTCGGATCCCGAGAACGGCTTCATCGTGGTCACCCAGGTCGGCAACCAGACCTTCGGCATCGTGGTCGACGGCGTGTTCCACACCGAGGAAATCGTGGTCAAGCCGATGTCGACCAAGCTGCGCCACATCGACATGTTCTCCGGCAATACCATCTTAGGGGATGGCGCTGTGATCATGATCATCGATCCCAACGGCATCGCCAAGGCGCTCGGCGCCGCCGGTTCCGCCAGCCACGAGATCTCGGAAGAGAACGCCGCGGCGCGCGCCAATGCCGCCGAACAGCTGACCTCGCTTCTGGTGTTCCGCGCAGGCTCCGCCCAGCCCAAGGCGGTACCGCTCGGCCTCGTCACCCGGCTGGAAGAACTCGCCACCGACAAGATCGAACTCTCCAACGGCCGCTACATGGTGCAGTACCGCGACCAGCTGATGCCGTTGGTGCAGATGGAAGGCGTCAGCGTCCAGACCTCCGGCTCGCAGCCGATCCTGGTGTTCGCCGATGACGGCCGCTCGATGGGGCTGGTGGTCGACGAGATCATCGACATCGTCGAGGAACGGCTCAACATCGAGGTCGCCGGCTCCAGGGACGGCATTCTCGGCTCCGCCGTGATCAAGGGCCAGGCCACCGAAGTGATCGACGTCGGCCACTTCCTGCCGATGGCGTTCGCCGACTGGTTCTCCCGCAAGGAGATGCGTCCGTCGGTGACGGCGCAGTCGGTGCTGCTGGTCGACGACAGCGCGTTCTTCCGCAACATGCTGGCGCCGGTGCTGAAAGCCGCCGGCTACAAGGTGCGGGTCGCGCCCAGTGCCGAGGAGGGCCTCTCCGCGCTGCGCTCTGGGCAGACCTTCGATGTGGTGCTGACCGACATCGAAATGCCCGACATGAACGGCTTCGAATTCGCCGAGACGATCCGGGCCGACGCGCATTTCAGCGCCATGCCGATCATCGCGCTGTCCTCGGTGGTGTCGCCGGCGGCGATCGAGCGCGGCCGGCTGGCCGGCTTCCACGATTACGTCGCCAAGTTCGACCGTCCGGGCCTGATCGCGGCGCTGAAGGAACAGACCGCCGACCTCAAGCGGGCGGCGTAGGCATGAAGCAAGTTCAGCCTGAAGGAACCAGCATGACCAGCACGACCAGCAAGACCAACAACGTCGAAGGCGCCGTCTCCGAATTCGTCACCGCGATGATCGGCGGCCAGCTGTTCGGCCTGCCGATCTCCAGGGTGCAGGACGTGTTCATGCCGGAGCGGCTGACACGGGTGCCGCTGTCATCAGGCGAGATCGCCGGCGTGCTCAA
>JBDRNF010000160.1:0-2766 GCA_043811435.1 Pseudomonadota bacterium | reverse complement strand
CTCCTCGTGATTGGCGCTCGCCATCGAATAGGCGCGCAGCAGCGGGCGGCCATCGACCTCCAGCCCGATCATGGCGAACTGGCCGTTCTGGAATCGAAAGCCGGAATTGCGGGTGGCGGTGAAGCTGAAAAGCGTATCGGTCCAGTGCCGGACGGAAAGAACCTTCTCTCGATGGAATGCGCTCATGTGTCCTGATTTTCCGGTTGGTTGGTCGAAGATGGCGCCGTGAAAGGCCGGGCACACTCATCCGGCAAGGAACCACGACGCGCAATCGAGGACTGCAAACGCCGGTCGATTAGTTTCAAAAAATAGCTGGCGTTCGCGGCAACTAATTGCTGTCGGCCCCGGGCGCGAACTGATGCAATGGGCGCGCCGGAGCAACCGCCATGTCCCAGCCCGCCCTATCCTCGAACCCGTCAGCGGCAGCGCTTGCCGTCCCAACGCAGGTCAGCATCAGCGAGGACCTGAGCTTTCTCGATCTTGCGATGGCGGACGGCAGTGAGATTCGCCTGACCGCCGAGCGCCTGCGCGGCGCCTGCAAGTGCGCGCACTGCATCCGGGCACGGATCGACGGGGTTTTCCCGGAGCGGTTCGACGGCATCGCCATCGTGCAGGCCGCACCGGTCGGCGGCTATGCGGTCAATCTCGCCTTCTCGGATGGACACGCCCGCGGCATTTATCCGTGGGCCTTTCTGCTCGGCCTCGGCGCCGCCTGAACCGACCGGCCATGGCGCCCCGAGGCGAGTTCCGCCGGAACAACGCCTGAAAGAACTGAAAACCCGGCACTGGCACAAGGCTTGCTGCTCATTTTGGATCAATTCCAGATCTGGAGCGGGCGATGCAAACTTACCCAGCACTCAATGCCGCATCCGGCCCCGGGATGAACATACCGCGGGCGGCCCCGGCGGCCGGCGGCCAATCCCTGTTGCTGACCGAGAGCGCGCGATCGCTCGGCGGGGCGCCCTCGCTGTTCGAGACACTGTCGCCGCGCGATCGCGAAACCGTTCTGCGGCGCGGCCGCCGCAAGGTCCTCAACCGCGGCCAGACCTTGTTCAATCAGGGCACCAGGCATGACGGAATTTATCTGATCGAGACCGGGCGGATTCGCGTCTTCTATTCCGCCCCCTCCGGACGCGAGATCACGCTGGCCTACTGGCACCCCGGCAATTTCGTCGGTGGCCCGGAAGTGTTCGGCGGCGGCGTGCATCAATGGTCGGGCGTTGCCACCAGCAACAGCTGCGTCGTGCAGCTTCCCGGCAAGGAGCTGCGCGCGCTGGTGACGGAAGTGCCCAACCTCGCGATCGGCCTGATCGAAGGCCTCACGTTCAAAGGCAAATGCTACTCGGCGCTGGCGCAGATGCTCGGCACCCGCTCCATCACCGAGCGGCTGGCCCACCTGCTGCTCCACCTCGTCGAACTCTACGGCGTGAAGGACGCGGAAGGAATCCTGATCGGCGCGGCCTTCACCCATGCCGACCTCGCCCACATGGTCGGCGCGACGCGCCAATGGGTGACGATCAGCCTCAAGCGCATGCAGGAAAAGGACATCGTGGTTTCGCGCAAATCGCGAATTGTCGTTCGGCGAATTGACCTTCTGAAGGAGATGAAAGGCCTCGGTGATTAATCGCGTGCCTACTGATGCGGCTTCATGCAGCCGAATTGCCCAAGGAGTGGGCACCCGACCTTTCGCGGCAACTAATCGACCGTTTGCATGAGACGACGTTTGCTCCCCCGGCCCGATCGACAAAGGATATCGAAAAATAACAGGGGAACACCCGACACGCGTCTCACACCGAAAGGGTCTGCAATGGTTCGCTATTTGGGATTTCGCTACTGCTCTGTTCTGGGCGCCGCCGCGGCATTGGCTATTGCCAGCCCGGCCGCCGCACAGACCACGGTAACGATTGGGATCGGTACCCAGGACACCACCACCAACACCGCCACCACGGGCGTCATCATCCGCCAGCTCAAACTGCTGGAAAAATATCTGCCCAAAGACGGCAAATACGCCAACATCAAGTTCGAGTTCGAGTGGCAGAACTTTACTTCCGGCCCGCCGGTCACCAACGGCATGATGGCGAACAAACTGCAGTTCGGCGGCATGGGCGATTATCCGCTTGTCGTGAACGGCTTCACTTTCGAGAGCAACCCGGAAAGCAAGAGCCGCCTGATCGCGGTCGCGGCCTATAGTCTCGATGGCTCCGGCAACGGCATGGTCGTGCACAAGGACTCGCCCTATTACGAACTCTCCGACCTCAAGGGCAAGCTGGTCAGCGTCCCCTTCGGCTCCGCCGCCCACGGCATGGTCCTGAAGGCGATGCAGGACCGGAAGTGGCCGGCCAACTACTTCCAGCTCGTCAGCCAGAGCCCGGAGGTCGGATCGACCAACCTGCAGGAAAAGAAGATCGACGCACACGCCGACTTCGTGCCGTTCGCCGAACTGCTGCCGTTCCGCGGCTTCGCGCGCAAGATCTTCGACGGCGTCGAAACCAACCTGCCGACCTGGCATGGCGTCGTGGTCCGCACCGACTTCGCCGAGAAGTATCCGGAAGTGGTGGTCGCCTATATCAAGGCGATCATCGCCGCCAACGCCTGGCTGCGCGCCGATCCGAAGTTGGCGGCCGAGAAAATCCAGGAATGGACCGGCATCAACAAGGAAGTGGTCTATATCTTCCTCGGTCCCGGCGGCAACATGACCACCGATCCCACCATCAAGAAGCCGCTGATCGACGCCGCGGCGGTCGACGTCAAGGTGCTGCAGAATCT
>JBDRNF010000159.1:0-16468 GCA_043811435.1 Pseudomonadota bacterium | reverse complement strand
TTTGGGGGCGGGGGGCGGCGGGGGGGGGGGTGCGCCCCCGAAACACCCCGCGGGGGGCCGGCCCCCGCGGCGGTGGGGCGCGCCGATCCGGGATCCATACGCCGTGTCGTCAAAGTTTAGAAAAGGCTGTTCGACGATTTTCGTGTAGCCCGGTTATCCTGTGGTTATGGGTCCCGGCGTTCGCCGGGACGACGAGGGAGTCTTCCCGGAAATCGGGTGGTGGGAACTGACGTGGCCTGCGAAACTGCCTCCATGAAACCAAATCTGAAAACCATCGCCCGACCATCCGCCGATCCCGCCGCCCGCGTCGATGCCATCGACTGGACTGAGGCAGCCAGCGAACTCGACGCCCAGGGCTGCGCCGTGCTGAAGGGCCTGCTCTCATCAGAGGAATGCCGCGACCTCGCGGTCCTTTATCCTGATGACAAGAATTTCCGCAGCCGGGTGGTGATGGGTCGCCACGGTTTTGGACGTGGCGAATACAAATATTTCTCCTATCCATTGCCCGAACTGATCGCGGGGTTGCGCCCGGCGCTCTACACAAGACTGTGCGGCGTTGCCAACCGCTGGAACGAGGCGATGGGGATCGATATCCGCTATCCCGAAAGCCATGACGCCTTCCTGAAGCGGTGCCATGGCGCCGGCCAGGTCAGGCCCACACCGCTGCTGCTGCAATACGAGGCCGGCGACTACAATTGCCTGCATCAGGATCTCTACGGCGAGCATGTGTTTCCGCTGCAGGTGGCGATCCTGCTGTCGGAACCCGGCCGCGACTTTACCGGCGGCGAATTCGTGCTGACCGAGCAGCGGCCGCGGATGCAGTCGCGGCCGGAAGTGGTGCCGCTGACCCGGGGCGATGCGGTGGCATTTGCTGTGCACCACCGGCCGGTGCAGGGGACGCGCGGCTTCTATCGGGTTAATCTGCGACATGGCGTCAGCCGGCTTCGCTCCGGCCACCGCCACACCGTGGGCGTGATCTTTCACGATGCCAAGTGACTTGGATCTTAAGTGACTTGGATCTCAAGTGACTTGGATCTTAAGTGAGTTCTGGTTTATTGACGGCCGATCTGTTTGAAAGCGTTCCCGATCTGCGGCCTTCGCGTGAAGCGATGGCGGACGGCGCCGTGCTGCTGCGCGGCTTCGCCCGGCCGACTGAAGCTGAGCTGATCGCCGGGATCGACGAGATCGCGGCGCAGGCGCCGTTTCGCCACATGGTGACGCCGGGCGGCCATTCGATGTCGGTGGCGATGACCAATTGCGGCAGCGCCGGCTGGGTCACCGACCGCCGCGGCTATCGCTATGACAGCGTCGACCCGGAGTCCCGCGCAGCCTGGCCGGCCATGCCGCCTTCGTTTCGCGCGCTGGCCGCACGGGCCGCGGCCGAGGCAGGCTTTGACGGTTTTGCGCCGGACGCCTGCCTGATCAACCGCTACCAGCCGGGTGCGCGCATGTCGCTGCACCAGGACAAGGACGAGGATGATTTCAGCGCGCCGATCGTCTCGGTCTCGCTGGGCCTGCCGGCGATCTTCCTGTTCGGCGGCTTGCAGCGCAGCGACAAACCGCGCCGGTTTCGGCTGGCGCACGGCGACATCGTGGTATGGGGCGGACCGTCGCGGCTGTTCTTTCACGGCATAGCCCCGCTCGCCGACGGCGAGCACGCGCTGCTGGGCCGTCAGCGCATCAACCTGACGTTTCGCAAGGCGCGGTGAGGCGTGTCCCGGACGCGGTGCAGCGTTCTTCCGGCGATGCGAAGCATCGTCCGGTCACGCTGCGCCGCAGAGCCGGGACCCACCACGGTGCAAAAAATGGGCCCCGGCTCAGCAGCGCACCGCTTTGCGCTGCGCTGCGTCCGGGGCACGGCAAATCGTCCGGACGAAAGTGGCGCGATCCAGCGCGATCGGTTTCCATCGAAGTTTTGTTTGGTCTATGCTTGCCTCGCTGGAGGCAAACCATGAGCGACACCAAAACATCGGCCGATACGGGCGCAGGCAACCGCACCGGCGTCTATCTCGCGGTTCTGCAGCTGGTGTTCACGCTGGGCTGGACCATCTATGTGATTTATCTGCCGAAACTTTGCGCGCAGGTCGGGATCGCGCCATCAGCCGTCATCCTCATCCTGATGCTGGACCAGGCGATCTTCACCATATCGGACACCGCGATGGGCATCGCCGCCGACAAGGTCGCGCCGTTCGTCGGCCGGCTCGGGGTGCTGGTCGGCATCACGACGGCGATCTCCTGCGCGGCTTTCATTGCGCTGCCCTATGTGGCCGGCACCGGCCCCGGCGCGCAGGTCTGGTTCATCGTGCTGATCGTGATCTGGGTGATCACCTCATCGGCGCTGCGCGCGCCGCCGCTGACGCTGTTGGGGAAATACGGCGCGCGACCCGCGCTCCCGTTCCTGTCGGCGCTGGCGATGCTCGGCTACGGGCTGGCCGGCGCGGTGTCGCCCTATCTCGGCGTCGTGCTGCGCAACCACGACGCGCGGATTCCCTTCGTGATCTCGGGCGTGGTGCTGCTGATCACCGCGCTGGCGCTATCGAAAGTCGAGCGCGGCCTGGCGCAGCGGCCCGCCGTCCCGTCCAAGCCGGTCGAACCGGCAAAACCGCTCGGTCAGATCCCGATGTTCTTCATCGGATCGATGGTGCTGCTGTCGCTGGGCTACCAGCTGCATTTCAGCATCAACAGCACGCCGTTCTTCCTGCGTTTCGCCAAACCGGACGATCTGTCATGGCTGATGCCGGTGTTCTGGATCGGGTTCAACATCGCGATGTTTCCGGCCAGCGTGATCGTCAAGCATCGCGGCGGGCTGGTCGTGATGGGCGCCGCCGGCCTGCTGGGCGCCCTGGCGGTGGTCGGCGCCGAGTTCGCAGGCAGTCTCAACATGCTGATCGCGGCGCAGTTCATCGCGGGTGCTGCGTGGGGCTGCATGCTGATGAGCGCGGTCGCCGCCGCGCTGGCGATCGGGGATACCGGCGCGGAAGGCAAGGTGGTCGGGCTGGTGTTCTCGGCGCTGGCGCTGGCGACCTTCGCGCGGATGGCAGCGGTCGTGGGCGGCCTGCAGAAGCTGCCGGAATACGCGCCGCTGCTGCATTGGGCGCCGGTGGCATGCTGGGCGGTGGCCGGCGCCGGCCTGCTGGCAATCGCGGCGTTGCGGACGCAGCAGGGGATGATGGTGAGGAGGGTGTAGGCGCGACTTCGTTGCGCGACTTCGTAGGGTGGGCAAAGGCGCTTCTTGGCGCCGTGCCCACCATCTATCCTCCCCGTGAGTTCTTATGGTGGGCACGGCGCGCAGAGCGCGCCTTTGCCCACCCTACAAGTGCTACAAGTGCGCGTTACGGCTTCGGCGGATGAATGAACGTCCACGGCGTGACCTCGGAATCCCGGGGCACTTCGATGTCGATCAGATAGGGACCGCCATGCGCCAGTGCCTTTTCCAGCGCGGCGCGGAAGTGATCGGGCGAGGTGACGCGGATGGCGCCGACCCCGAAGGATTCCGCGAGTTTTACAAAGTCCGGATTGACCAGGTCGGACGCCACCACGCGGCCGTCGAAGCGCTCGCGCTGGTCGCGCCGCACATTGCCATAGGCGTTGTTGTTGAACACCAGCGTGACCACGCCGATGTTGAACTGCACCGCGGTCGCCAGTTCCTGCACGCCGAACATGAAGCCGCCGTCGCCTGTGATCGCGACCACCGGCCGGTCGGGATTCGCCACCTTGGCGCCGAGTGCTGTGGGAAAGCCCGAGCCGAGCGTGCCCTGGTAGCCCGAGGTGATGAAGGTACGCGGCTGGTAGACCGGAAAGCCGTACCACGAGGCAAAGCCGACCTGCGACAGCTCGTCGGTGACGATGGCGTTTAGCGGCAGCACCTCGCGCAGGATGTTCAGGTACGCCATCTGCGGCTGCACGGATTGAATTTCGCGTAATGCCGCCGCCGAGGCGTCGCGGATCGATGCGCGGCGGCCGCTGGTTTTCGCGTAACCAATCTTTCTCACCGATGCGAGCAGCTCGCGCGTGCCGGCCTGCGCGTCCGCGACCACGGCGGTATCAGGCGTGAAGCGGCGCATTTCCGACGGATCGATGTCGATACGGATCGATTTCAGGCCCTGGGGCTGGAACGGCCATCGGAATCCCGAGGCCGGCAATTCCATGCGGCTCCCGATCCCGATGATGAGATCGGTCGTCGGCCAAAGCCGGTAGGCCGCCGCCATGGTCAGCCCGAGTTCATGGGCGTTGGAGACGATGCCGCGGCCGCTGCGGAACGCCACCACCGGCGCGTCGATCAGTTCGGCGAGTTCGAGAATTTCGTCGCGCGCGTCAATCGCCCCGCTGCCCACAAAGATCATCGGCGTCTTGCTGCCGGCGACCAGTGCTGCGGCCGCCCTGATGCGATCCGGATCGGGCAGCGGCGCCGGGAACGGTTCGAACACTTTTGGCGGTCCGGTTTCGGTGCGCTGCGTAAACACGTCCCAGGGCATTTCCAGCGATGCCGGCCCGCGTCGGCCCGACAGCATCTCCTGAAAGGCGCGCGATACCATCGCAGGCGCGGCGTCGGGATATTCGATGCGGTCGGCCCATTTCACGAAGGTCCTGAGCGTCGCCAGCTGGTCCGGCATCTCGTGGAGATGGCCGCGGCCCTTGCCGAGGAAATTTGTCGGCACCTGTCCGGTCAGGCACAGCACCGGCTCGTTGCAGCCGAACGCGGTGAGCAGCGCCGCGCCGGCATTGAGTACGCCGGGGCCCGGCACCACGCTGAACACGCCGGGCCGGCCGCTCGAGCGCGCATAGCCGAACGCCATGTAGCCGCAGGCCTGCTCGTGCCGCGCGCCGATCACTTTCAGCTGCGCCTGGTGAAAGCCGTCGAACAGGCCGTAGATCTGTGCGCCGGGCAGGCCGAACACGGTATCGACGCCGTGCGCGACCAGGCCGCTGACGATCGCTTCGCCGCCGGAACTCACTGTCATGGTCTTTTCCTGTCGCTCGAAAACAAATTCATGTGGTCTCGTCGATCACGCCGTTGCGCAAGGTCCCGACGCCGTCCGCCTCGACCTCGACGACGTCGCCGGGTTTCAGGTAACGCGGCGGATCGAACCGCGCGCCGGCGCCGGTCGGCGTGCCCGTGACGATAACGTCGCCTGGCACCAACGTGGTGAAGGTCGAGAGGTAGTTGATCAAATAGCGGAAGCCGAAGATCAGCCGGCCGGTGCGGTCGTCCTGCCGGGTTTCGCCGTTCACGCGCGTGGTGAGCCTGACGTCGCCGATCTGCGCTTCATCGGTATAGGGGATGATCCACGGGCCGAGGCTGCCGGTGGAGTCGAAGTTCTTGCCCTGCGTGACGTTGAACTTGGCGTGGCGGACCCAGTCGCGGATGGTGCCTTCGTTGCATAGCGTTATCGCGGCGATGTGATCCAGCGCCGCGCTCTCCGGAATGTGCCGGCCGGCCTTGCCGATGACCAGGACCAGTTCGCCCTCGTAATCGAGCTGCGCCGAAGCGCGCGGGCGCACCAGCGGCGTCTGGTGGCCGACGAAGGAACGCGGCGTGCGCATGAACATGCTGGGATATTTCGGCGCGTCCTGGCCGTCCTTGTACTCGGCGTTGCGGTCCGGGTAGTTCACGCCGATGCAGATGATCTTTTCCGGAGCCGGGATCGGCGGCAGCCAGGTGATCGTATCAAGCGCATGATCAGGCTGATGGCGCGCGGCGGCTTCCGCCAGTTTTGCCAGAGCGCCCGCCGCGATGACCTCGCGCAGTGTCGGATACTCCTTCGCGAAGCGAGCGGACAGATCGACCACGCCGCCGTCGACGACCGCGCCGTATCGGGTTGAGCCGTCGATGGCGTAGGTGGCGAAGCGGGGAGGGGTCATCGGTTTTCCGGACTTAGTCTGCAATGGTGACATCGGCGACGAACAGCGGCTCGCGCACGGACTGGCCGGCAAACGGCGAGCCCTGTTCGAACCAGGAGCGCGGTGCCGGCGCGCCCCACAGCGTCTGCCGGCGTGGATCCTTCAGCGACCAGCGGAGCGGTTCGTGGTCGTGATCTCCCGTAAAGTAGTCGCTCGTATAGAGCTCCAGCCGGTGGCCGTCGGGGTCGCGGACATAGAGGAAGAATGCATTGGAAATGCCGTGGCGACCGGGCCCACGCTCGATGTTTTTGAGATACCCGCTGGAGGCCATCACGTCGCAGAGGTGCAGGATGTTCATCGCGGTCGGCACCCAATACGCAAAATGGTGCAGGCGAGGGCCCCTGCCGTTGGTGATGGCAAAATCGTGCACGTTGCCCTTGCGGTGCATCCACGCCGCCGCCATGCGGCCGTTCGGCCCGTCCTCCTCGCCATATTCGGTGAGGCGGAAGCCGAGCCGCGCGTAAAAATCGACGGTGTCCTGCACTTCCGCCGCGAACACATTGAAGTGGTCGATCCGCTGCGGATGGCAACCCTTGTAGAGGTCGTAGCGACGCAGCAGATGCGGCCGCTTGTCCATCGCGGCATAGAGCTCGAGCTGGAAACCGAAGGGATCGGTGACATGCAGAGTGCGGCCCTGGAACGGTTGCTCGGTGAACGCGTAAGTCACGCCGGCGCCGGAAAAAAACGCCGCGGCCTTGTCGAGATCGGCATCGTTGCCGACCTTGAAGCCCAGCCGGCTGCATGCCGCCGTCGCCGCCTGGCGTAACACCAGCGAGTGATGCTGATGCTCCTCGCTGCCGCGCAGGTAAACCGCCCGGTCGTCGTGGTCCTCGACATGCAGTCCGACGGTGGTTTCGTAGAAATCCCTGGAGGCATTGAGGTCGGTCACGTCGAGCACGACATGGCTGGAGCGGATGATGTTGAAGGGCGGATCGAAGGTGTGGGTCGGGACGGGCATGCGGTATGGTTCCTAAATTTCGGTCGAGGTCCTCTTCACCTCTCCCTTTGGGAGAGGTCGGCGCGAAGCGCCGGGTGAGGGGTTAAGCGCCATCGATAGACCGTACCCCCTCACCCCAACCCTCTCCCCACGGGAGAGGGGGCCTACCGCCGTTGTCGAGATGGGAGCGGCTGGCATCAGAAGCCCAGCTTCTGAATCTTGTGGGTGCCTCGCGCCAGCGAGACGTGCTTGGTTTCCATGTAGAAGTCGAACGAATAGTCGCCGCCGTCACGGCCGATGCCGGACGATTTCATGCCGCCGAACGGGGTCGGCAGATGGCGGACGTTTTCCGAATTGAGCCAGATCATGCCGGCCTCCAGCGCGTCGGCGACGCGCAGCGCGCGGCCCATGTCGCCGGTCCAGACGTAGCCGGTCAGGCCATATTGCACGCCGTTGGCGATCTCGATCGCCTCGGCCTCGTCGCGGAACGGAATCACGGTCAGGAACGGGCCGAACACTTCCTCCTGGGCAACGCGCATACCGGCGCGCGCGCCGGTGACCAGCGTCGGCTGCACATAATGCCCGCCGCCGGGACCGTCATGCGGCTTGCCGCCGACCGCGATGACCGCGCCGTCCTTGCGGGCGACATCGAAATAGGAGCAGACCTTTGCCAGATGCCGCTCGTGGATCAGCGGGCCGATTTCGGTCGCGGGATCGAGCGGGTGGCCGACCTTCAGCGCCTTCACCCGCGCGGTGAGCTTCTCGATGAATTTGTCGGCGATGCCCTGCTGGATCAGGAGGCGGCTCGACGAGGTGCAGCGCTCGCCGTTCAGCGAGTAGATCATGAACACGACGGCATCGAGCGCCCGGTCGAGGTCGGCATCGTCGAACACGATCACCGGATTCTTGCCGCCGAGTTCGAAATGCACGCGTTTCAAGGTCGGCGCGCCCTGCGCCATGATCGCCGACCCGGTCGAGCTTTCACCGACGAAGCCGATCGCCTTGATGGCGGGATGTTCCGTCAGCGCCTTGCCGGCTTCCTCGCCGATGCCATGGACGGTATTGAGCACGCCGTCGGGCACGCCGGCCTGCTTCACAAGTTTTGCCAGCAGGTCGGCCGTGACCGGCGACCATTCCGCCGGCTTGTGCACGACGGTGCAGCCCGCCGCGAGGGCAGGGGCGATCTTCCAGGTCGACAGCATGAACGGCGTATTCCACGGCGTGATGACGCCGACCGGGCCGATCGGCACGCGTGTCGAAATATTCCAGTGCTCTTCGCCGGGCGTATTGAGGCCATCGCGCGCTTCGGCGCATCGATCGGCAAAGAAGCGGAAGTTCTCGGCGGCCCGGATCGCGGCCTTGGCCATGAAGCGGTGGGCCTGGCCGGTATCGATACATTCGAGCACGGCGATATCGTCGGCGCGATCCTCGATGGCGTCGGCGACCCGGTGCAGCAGTTTCTTCCGCATCGTCGCCGGCATGTCGCGCCATGCCTTGAACGCCCGCGCCGCCGCGGTCGCGGCGCGATCGATATCCTCGGCATTGCCGCGCGCGACGCTCGCCAGCACCGCGCCGTCAACAGGCGATCTCGTTTCAAAGCTGTCGCCGGAGACCGATGGCTCTATTTTGCCGTCGATCATGTGGCCGATGCCGTCGGCCCGCAGTTGCTTCAGCAGCGGTGCGGCGCGCTCGCGATTGGCGGAAAATACGTCTTTCGGCGTGGCCTTATCCATTGATCGTCTCCACTTTCAGGGCGTCGTGGATGTTGTTGCGCTTCCAGCTGGTTTCCTTGTCGTTGATCTGCATGTCGAACGA
The DNA here is from genome assembly GCA_043811435.1 of Pseudomonadota bacterium. Classification (GTDB taxonomy): domain Bacteria; phylum Pseudomonadota; class Alphaproteobacteria; order Rhizobiales; family Xanthobacteraceae; genus Bradyrhizobium. The sequence goes on along the minus strand of JBDRNF010000159.1, from coordinate 7,815 downwards.
CAGCGCGAATTTCGAGTTTGCAAACACCGGATCGAGATGGTCGGAGAGCGCGCGGAAAACATGCTCGCCCGCCTTCTTGCGTGCGGCAAGATCGCGGCCCTCGCCGAGCCGCAGCACCATCGCCAGAAAGCCGTGCTGCGCGTTGCCGTCGGCGATGGCGTAATGCTCGCAACGCAAGGCGCGAACGCGAATGCCTCCGAGCGGAAAGATCCCGGTTTCCACCGCGGCCTTGCGGACCACCTCGACGATCGCGGCCATATCGACGCGGGCGTCGAGATTGGCTGAATATTCGATGGTGAAATGCGGCATGTTTTCTATCTCGGAATTTCACTGTGACGTCGCGACAACGGAGGTGTGCCCCCTCTCCCATGGGGAGAGGGTTGGGGTGAGGGGGTACGGTCTCTCGATAGTCCGTAACCCCTCACCCGGATCGCATCTGGCGATGCGATCCGACCTCTCCCGACGGGAGAGGTGGCCGAACTCGCACATTCCGATTCCATATTCATGAAGTCGCTCTCGTCGAATGCTTCAAGCGAAGTAACAGCTCACCGTTCCCCAGGCGCCATAGTCGGCCTGAATCGTGTCGCCTTTGCGGGTCTCGATCGGGCGGATGAACGATCCCGCCAGCACCACTTGCCCGGCTTCCAGCGCCAGTCCGTTGGCGGCGATCTTGTTGGCGAGCCAGGCCACGCTGGTGGCGGGATGGTTGAGCACGCCGGCGGCGAGCCCGGTCTCTTCCAGCTGGCCGTTGCGGTAGCACAAGGCGCCGATCCAGCGCAGGTCGGCATCCCCGGGGCGTAACGGGCGGCCGCCGAGCACGATGCCGGCATTGGCGGCGTTGTCGGCGATGGTGTCGAAGATCTTTCGCGTCGATTTCGTCACGGGATCGACCCGCTCGATTCGGGTGTCGAGGATTTCCAGCGCTGGAACCACGAAGTCGGTGGCGTTGAGCACGTCGAACATCGTGCAGTCCGGACCCGACAGCCGCTGCTTCATGATGAAGGCGAGTTCGGCCTCGACACGCGTGCCGATGAAGCGATCCGAGGGCACGAGACCGCCATCGGCAAAGAACATGTCGTCGAGCAGGATACCGGAATCCGGCTCGTCGATATTGAGCGCGCTCTGCATCGCCTTCGAGGTCAGGCCGATCTTGTGTCCCTTGACGATTCGGCCCTCGGCGACCTTGATCGTGATCCAGGCCTGCTGGATCGCATAGGCGTCATCGAGCGTGATGCCGGGATGATCCAGCGACAGCTGCCGGATCTGCCGGCGGGTCTTTTCCGCCTGATGCAGACGTTCGGCGGCGCTGCGAATTTCGTCTGCGGAAAGAGCCATGCGGGACCAGCGAAAAAGAGGATGCCGGCAACTGATTAACATGTTAAATGGTTAGGCGCAAACCGATTTGCTGCTTGCTGCAGCGCAAACTGGAGCATCCGATCGAGATGGCGCGGAAGCAGTCCACCAGGAATTCCGGATTGAATCCGGCGAGTGCATCCGCGCGGCGGGTGCCGATGCGCGACTTCTCGCGTTCGCTGCCGATGTCGCTGTTGCGCGCACGCGAGGCGGTGATGCGGCAGTTTCGTCCTTCGCTCCGCCATCACGGGCTGACCGAACAGCAATGGCGCATCCTGCGCGCGCTGGCCGCGGTCGAGAGCATCGAGGTCACCGAACTGGCGCGGACCGCGTTTCTGCTCGGGCCCAGCCTGTCCCGGATCCTGCGCGACCTCGAAGCGCGTGACCTGATCGAGCGCCGGGTGGCGGAAGCCGATCAGCGCCGCGCCGTGGTGTCGATTTCGGCTGATGGCCTCAAGCTGATCGAGGCCGTCGCGCCGTCGTCGGAAGCGATCTATGCCGCCATTACCCGGCGTTACGGCGCCCGCAAGCTCGCGGAATTGCAGGACATGCTGCATGCGCTGGAGCACAGCCTTGCCGCAATGCACGTGGCGGAGGAAGGCGGCGTGGAGGCGGACCAGTAAGCGCAAATTTGCGGTATTATGGCGCAAACGCCAACGGAATATAAAAGACGTTTTGGTTGAGTCCCCGCATCAGCGATGGCGCGCCCGGCTCATGAGAAGGCTGGCATTCGTCACATTCGATTGTTCTAGAGTACGACCACCCAGCGGGGGCGTGCGCACGGTCGAGCGTATAAGCCATAGTCAGGCCTTGCCTGAAAACGTGTACGGATAATCTTCGCATATTATCACCTTGCTTTAATCGTTAAAGTCCCCGGAAATGCACCGGACATCCAATGTTGCTGCTTGCATTGTGGCGACCTTCGGGCGGTAGAGGGGTTCTCCATGTGGACTTTAATTTTTTACACGATTGTCGTTGGCACCGGCGCGGGAGCCGGAACGCATTCAAATATAACGACGCTGAAATTTGATACTGAGGCGCGCTGCAAAGAAGCGTTTGGTCGCGTCGCTGTCACGTCCCCCATTTTTGATAACGCCAATAAGCAGGTTGGGGTATATCGCGTTTCGGGCCAATGCGTCGAAGGCGCGAAATAAACTAGCCGGGCGGTCGCGTTACTCCGAAATGTGAGGCCCAGGTCGCGGCTGAGGGCCAAGGCGCTCTTGCCCTTCACTTCGTTGCAGAACACGGCAATGGCCGCCTGATAACGGCGCAAGGGTAGCTTGTAGCTAGCAAACAACGTTCCGCTGGTGATGGTGAAATCCTTCTTGCAGCCCTTGCAACGGAAGCCAAGACCGAGGAGGAGTGGCAGGCGCGCGCTAGCGCTTTCCTCAAAGCCAAAATGAAGGAAACCGAGATCACTTATGCCGAACTGGCCAAAACACGGCCTAAAGGAGACTGAAGTCGGGATCATCATGAAGTTGAAACGGGGAACGTTCTCGGCAACATTCTTTCTGGCGTGTATTGCGGCTATGGAACTCGAACAGGTAGTATTGGAGGAGATCTAGCGGCGGGGGCCGATGTACCGATTTCGCGTTCCAGAGATTTTTCTAGGGTGTTTTCTCACCATCGCTGTGTTCGCGATGGGAATGCTTTTTGGGCCATATCCCCAGCCACCGGCTCATCAAGTAAGTGCCACCGCTTCCCAGAGCGAGAGCAAAGTAAAGCACCCCGAAAGCGAGCCAAGCGGATGGGCTTGGTTGTCTAAGGACGCGGCCGGATTTTTCACTTTCGGCCTCGTTGCCGTGGGTATCGGACAGGCTATCCTGTTTTTCATCCAGTTGCGCTACATGCGCGTTGGCATGGCGGACGCCACCATGGCGGCCAATGCCTCCAAGACCAGCGCCGACGCGGCTATGAAAAGCGCCACCGTCTCCGAGCGCGCCCTCACCGAATTGGAGAGGCCATGGGTTTTTGCTTTTGGCGCCGCGGTTGTTCAAACCAATATGGTCGGAGGTTGGGTTTTTGAATATAAGGTCGCGAACTATGGGAAAATGCCCGCAATCATCGAGGTCGCTAATATCGGGCTGGTAACTAGCGATTGCGGCGAGCCTCCTCTCCCGCTCATGATTGACGACAGTCATAACTTGGTTGTCTCTCCCATCTTGCAAGCCGGGGAGCAGCGTACCCTTAGAGAACCCATCCCCGGCGACGAGGACGGCAGTATAAGCTTTCAGGTGCTGCAAACCGCTAGCGGGGAAACCCTTGAGAAAGTGCCTGGTTTCCAGCCGCCTCCTGATTTCGACTCCTTTTTCAGAGTCATAATTGGCTACCGCGGCCCAACAAGCACAGGTCATCAAACCAGCGCGATGTGGTTTTACCAAGCTCCCTTCGATCTCCTGAACCGAGGCGGTGAGGATTATAATTACACCAAATAGTGCAGCCCATGCCGCCGCCGGAACATCCCGCTTCACTTAAGAAGCTTCCGGGCATTTAGCCCGGTCGGCGTTGGGGCGTTTACGCCATAATACCGCAAATTTGCATGATGCTACCGGCGCGATGCATAGCGGCCGGGCAAATCATTGCAATCGCGCCCCGATGACGGTGGAAGCCATAGACACGCCCGCGATTTTTAGCTCAAAGTGGCCGCCAAGCCGGTCATGAAAACCGGCGCGGGAGCAGGGTCGCCGCTGACGATGCGGCCGGCGCCGAACCAGGGACAGGGTGAAAATCCGCATATGGTCACCATACAAGTTCAGAACCTGATCAACTTCGTTGCCGAAGTTTTCGCCCATTCCGAATCCTCGCCCGAAGAGGCGAAGCGCATCGCGACCTATCTGACCACCGCCAACCTGACAGGGCATGACAGCCACGGCGTGATCCGGGTGCCGGTCTATATCCGCTGGAAGAAGATGGGCTCGGTGGTGCCGAACCAGACCGCCGAGATCGTGGTCGATACGCCGTCGCTGGCGGTGGTGGACGGCAAGTTCGGCTACGGACAGACCGTGACGCCGCAGGCGGTCAAGATCGGCATCGAGAAATGCAAGAAGGCGGGATTGTCAGCGGTGGCGCTGCGCAATGCCGGGCATATCGGCCGGGTCGGCGACTGGGCGGAAATGGCGGCGGCCGAAGGACTGGTCTCGATCCATTTCGTCAACGCCGCCGGTTCGCTGCTGGTCGCGCCTTACGGCGGCGTCGAGAAGCGGCTGTCGACCGCGCCCTATTGCGTCGGCATTCCGCGCATCGGCCAGGATCCGATTGTGCTCGATTTTGCCACGTCGGTCGTCGCCGAGGGCAAGGTGCTGGTCGCCAGCCGCGGCGGCAAGAAATTGCCGAAGGGCGCGTTGATCGATGCCGACGGCACCTTGAGCGAGGATCCGGCGGTGCTGTACGGACCCCACACCGCCGAGGGGCCGCGCGACCACACCCAGGGCTCGGGCGCGATCCGCGCTTTCGGCGAGCACAAGGGCTCAGGGCTGGCGTTCATCTGCGAACTGCTCGGCGGCGCCCTGACCGGCACGGGGGCGACCTCGGGCGACCGGCGCTTCGCCAACGGGATGCTGGCGTTCTATGTCGATCCCAAGGTGATCGACACCAGCAATTTCTTCGACGGCGAAATCTCGCGCTACACTGACTTCATTCGGGCGACCAAGCCGGTGGCCGGCGTCGATTCCGTGCTGATCCCCGGCGATACCGAGCGGAAGACCCGCGCCGACCGCACCAAGAACGGAGTGCCGCTGCCTGACGATACCTGGGCCGCGATCGTCAATACCGCCCGCGAGGTCGGCGTCAGCGAAGTCAGCATCCAGAAGGCTACGGCGTAACTTTTACAACGTCATTGCGAGGAGCGTAGCGACGAAGCAATCCAGTCTTTTCTTATCGAAATGGATTGCTTCGCTGCGCTCGCAATGACGGCGAGTTTCGGCAACAGAGAAGGAAAACCAAGTGACAACCAATAACGTCAAGAAAGTCTGGGCCTCGGGCAAAGCAGTGGTCAACGCCTGGCTGGCGATTCCGTCCGGCTTCTCCGCCGAGGTGATCGCGCAATGCGGCTTCGACAGCGTCACCGTCGACATGCAGCACGGCGTGCAGGATTACCAGTCGATGGTGCAATGTTTCCAGGCCATGAACGGCCATCCGGTGACGCCGATGGTCCGCGTGCCCTGGAACGAGCCCGGCATCATCGGCAAGGTGCTCGACGGCGGCGCCTATGGCGTGATCTGCCCGATGATCAATACCAAACAGGAAGCTGAAGCCCTGGTCCAGTATTCGAAATATCCGCCGAAGGGCACGCGCTCCAACGGCCCGATCCGCTCGGGCATGTACGGCTCGGCCGGCACCTATCAGCAGACCGCCAATGACGAGATCGTGCTGCTGCCGATGATGGAGACCAAGACCGCGGTCGAGAACATGGAATCGATCCTCGACGTCGAGGGCATCGACGGCGTCTATATCGGTCCCTCCGATCTCGGCTTCTCCTATGGCCTCGTGCCGAAGCTCGACCGCGACGAGCCGGAAATCCTCAAGATCTACGAGAAGATCATCAAGGAATGCGGCAAGCGTAAGCTCCATCCCGGCATCCATTGCTCGGGCGCCGAGGGTGCTGTGCGCGCCATCAACATGGGATTCAAGCTGGTGACGCTGTCGAACGAAAGCGGCCTGATGGCGACCTACGCCAAGATGCAGGTCAACCAGACCCGCAAGGACTCCGGCGGCAAGGCGTAATCGCTCGTGTCCCGGACGCGGTGCAGCGCTTTCTTCAGCGGTGCACCGCAGAGCCGGGATCTACCTTGCGGCGCCTGGGCCCCGGATCAGCAGCGCACCGCTTGCGCGCTGCGCAGCGTCCGGGGCACGATAGCCCTCATTCAAGGAGACGACCCATGGCCGCAGCCCCCGTCATCCGCCTGCATCCCGACGATGGCGTGCTGATCGCACGCTCCAGCCTGCCGCCCGGCATGGTGGTGGCCGATGGCGTCACCACCACTGAGCGGATACCGGCGGGCCACAAGGTGGCGATCCGGCCGATTGCGATGGGCGAGCCGATCCGCCGCTACGGCCAGATCATCGGCTTTGCGACTTCGCCGATCGAGCCGGGTCAGCATGTCCACACCCAGAATTGCGGCATGGGCGATTTTTCAAAAGACTATGCCTTCGGCGTCGACGTCATGCCGACTCCGAACTTCGATCTGCCCGCGACGTTCGAAGGCATCCGCCGTCCCGACGGCCGCGTCGCCACCCGCAACTATATCGGCATTCTCACCTCGGTGAATTGCAGCGCGCATGTCGCGGGCATGGTCGCCGATATCTTCAAGAAGAATCCGTTCACCGGCGACAACCCGCTGGCGGATTTTCCCAATGTCGACGGCGTGGTCGCGCTGACCCACAAGACCGGCTGCGGCATGACCCAGGACGAACCGCTGCGCCTGCTCCGGCGCACCCTTGGCGGCTACGCGCGGCATGCGAATTTTTCCGCGGTGATCGTGCTGGGGCTGGGCTGCGAGGTCAACCAGATCGGCGGGCTGATGGAGGAACAGAAACTCGCGGGACGCTTGCGCGCGATGGACATCCAGGAAGTCGGCGGCACCCGCAAGACTGTCGAGGCCAGTGTCGGTTTCGTGCGCGAGGCGCTCGCCGATGCCAACAAGGTCAGGCGCGAGCCGGTGTCAGCCAGCGAGTTGACGGTGGCGCTGCAATGCGGCGGCTCCGACGGCTATTCCGGCGTCTCGGCCAATCCGGCGCTGGGGGCGGCGAGCGATCTTTTGGTGCGTCACGGCGGCACCGTCATTTTGTCCGAAACACCCGAGACATACGGCGCCGAACATCTGCTGACCCGCCGCGCGGTCAGCCGCGAGGTCGGCGAAAAGCTGGTGGCGCTGATGCGCTGGTGGGAGGAATACACGGCGCGGGAGGGCGCCGAGATGAACGCCAATCCGAGCCCCGGCAACAAGGCCGGCGGCCTCACCACGATTCTGGAGAAGTCACTGGGCGCGATGGCCAAGGCCGGCAGCACCAATCTGGTCGATGTGCTGAACTACGCCGAAGAGGTGACGAAGAAGGGTTTCGTCTTCATGGACACGCCCGGTTACGACCCGGTCGCGGCAACCGGGCAGGTCGCCGGCGGCGCCAACCTCGTCTGCTTCACCACCGGCCGCGGCAGCGTGTTCGGCTGCAAGCCCGCGCCCTCCATCAAGCTCGCCACCAACTCGGCGATGTTCAAGCGCATGGAAGACGACATGGACGTCAATTGCGGCACCATCCTCGACGGCGAGGAAACCGTGCAGCAATGCGGCCAGCGGATTTTTGAACTGATGCTGGAGACCGCCTCTGGCAAGCCGACCAAGAGCGAGAGCTTTGACTTCGGCGGCGCCGAGTTCGCGCCATGGGTGTTGGGAGCGACGATGTAGGTTCCGCTTTCTCGTCGTCCCTGCGAACGCAGGGACCCATAGCCACCGGCGGTTATTGTGG
>JBDRNF010000158.1:0-80715 GCA_043811435.1 Pseudomonadota bacterium | reverse complement strand
CTCCTGGCATGGCTGAGGATCTTTTGCGCCTTGCTCCTGGCCACGCTCAGCGCTGCCGCGGCGCTGACCTCAATCACAAAGGGTCAACCGACGTTCGCCTAATCTCACAAATCGCAGAAATCGAGTTCTTCACGACCGACTCGCTAGACGAGGTAGGGCTCGACACGATTCTTTCCAGCCCAGACCGCATCGAGTTTCTCGGTCTCGGAACGGCGCTGACGCTCTACGGCATAGCTCAAGGGTATGTTACAGATCGAATCGTTGACCCGTTGCGACGAGGCATCGATCGCTGCTTGGTGGACTTGGAGGAAACATGCGGCGTGGGCGCCCGCCCGGAGGACCGACGAGGATGGCAGATGGGCATTAAAGACCGCAACGCGACTGACGGATTTTAGGAATAATCGATATCGTCGATCGCGCCGTTGCGACGTCTAGCCGGCACGGATTCCCCCTCGACGCGGAAGGACGTTCAACCATTTGCTGGATCCGCGCAGCGTTCAGCAGTCAAGGCGAAACGAGAGCGTGACGGTGGTGGCGTCGCAAGCAACCGTGGCCGATGCGCTGTCGACCGCGTTCAGTTTGATGGAGGTCGAGGCTATCAGGAGCGTTGTCGACACCGTCCGGCAACTGGACGTCCATCTCGCGCCAGTCGGCGGCGCGCCCATCATCCTGCGCTCACGACTCATGTTCATTCATCTGTAGAATGCAAGCTTGCTGGATTTCGACTCCGCGGGCGGGCTTTTCTTCCAAGCCTTCGCTGACAACGCCTTCTCGTAGCCGATCGCGAATAGCCGACGCATGTATTTGGTATTGAAGGGGTCACTGATCGCATAGGGAACGACCTCATCGATGTAAGTGAGATTGAAATTGATTCCTGTCCGCCGCGTCAAAATATATGTCGCATTGACGGCAGAACGTGTATGGGCCTTGATGAGCGTTGAATAGGCCCTGCCGGCGATTGCCAATGTCCTTGCTTTAACGACCTCGTACTCCGGATCAAGCATATTGTTCAGAATAATATAGAGGTAGACTTCTTCCGTATTGAATTTCGGTTTGATACGCGCCGACGCCAGAAGAGCTTCGGGCGCCGTAAACAATTGTGTGGTGGCGCCACCGTCGGAATGCATTTCCTGGAACCGTTGACCATTCATTGTCACTTCGATCATCACGGGTGGGAACACGGCGGGAATGCTGGCCGAGGCAAGCAGCACGTTACGAAAGAGGACCAATGCCTGCCCGTGACCGTGCGCGGCGATTGCACCCATGTCCCAAATGACGGTTCGCTGTGCATCCAAATTGGTTGTGGCCACGAAAAGGCGCCGCCCCTTGTAATGCTCGGCCGCAATTCTCCGGAGCATGTCGTCGGTGACGTAGCGTTCCACTAGATGCCGCAGCGGCGCTGAATCCGAGAGTGCGGCGCCCAGAAGTCCAAAAATCGGCCGGGGGCTGACAAGTGTCTCGGCAATTCCGCTCGTATATAGCTCGGCGAGAGTAGAATCATAGGACGATCCGAGAAATGCGAATGGCGCTATGAGCGCTCCAGTACTCACGCCGCTCACCACATCAAATGTTGGCCTCGTTCCCGCCGCTGTCCACCCGGTCAGAATCCCGGCGCCGAATGCACCACCGGAACCGCCCCCCGAAATTGCCAGATACGTGATGCGGCCCGATCGCATTGGTGGCTTGGGCATTGGTCCGCCTGGACCAAACTCATCCGCAGAGCCATCGCCCCAAAATCTGATGCCGGAGAAGCCGTCGATCTGGGCAGCGTCCTGACCTTTTTCCGTGAGCGCTGAACGGGGCAGACTCGCGCAACCACCCATGGCGATCATCAAAATGACTATCGAGATACGTGAAGATCGATGCAGAAGAACTCCCGCCACGTTTCGTCCTGCAAACAATAGGAGCATTTATAAACCTCGTGACTTGGCAGTAGGCGCTAGCGTTCCAGGGTGAAAATGGTCGTGCCATCTCTTGAGCCGATGAAGCCTTTTCTGGTGGGGATCAGAGCCACGCAACGCTCAGACATCAGCGGCATGGGCTTCAGACATATTCCGTCGGCAGTCGGTCGCCATTTCGGGGACAATTGCATTGGCCCCCCCGCCATCATGCCTGTCCCATCTGCAAAGAGGACAAGAGAGGTTGTGAGGCCATTATCCGTAAGCACTTGCCAAGGAAGCCCGTCGGCGACCCTGGCCGCCAACGATACATCGGGTCCGGATGCGTGTGCTGACGGGGCGCTGAATTGCATGATCGCGCCAGCGATCATGAGGAGCACCCATGTTGCGCCCCTAGAAGTACCGACATTTGGATTGCGCGATGATGAGGGAACCAACGGACCTATGCTCACGGCTGCGAACTCCTCTGCTTTGATCACCATAACGAGAGACTAACCAACCGTGCGGTCAGCGCCGGGTGCCCGTCTTGAAGTCCTAAGGGGCGCCTTCATTGCGCTCGACGATCCACTGAATTCGACCTGCTGATTCGCTGAACGCGTTTCCATTGGACGGGAACGCAGCGCTCACTCGAACCCGACGCCTTCGCCGGCTTCCTCATGAGTCTTTCCGTCCCGAATGTGGTAGATGCGCTTGAACGTCGGGATAATCTTTTCGTCGTGGGTGACGACGATGATTGCGGTCTGATACTGCTGCGCCATCCTATTCAGGATGCGGATCACGGCGAGCGCTCGCTCGCTATCGAGCGGTGCGGTGGGTTCGTCGGCGAGAACAACCGGCGGCCGGTTTACCAGCGCTCGGGCGATGGAGACGCGCTGTTGTTCGCCGCCCGAAAGCTGGGACGGCATTGCGCGGGCGCGATGGACGACATCCAGCCCTTCGAGTAACTCCCGCGCGCTTTGGCGGGAATCAGCATTGGATCGCCCGGCCAGCATAGGCAACAGCGCGACGTTGTCGGTGACATCGAGGAAGGGGATCAGGTAGGGTGCTTGGAAAATGAAACCAATCTTGTCGCGGCGCAATGTGCGGAGGTCAGGGATCTTCCATCCGCCATCGTAAATTACTTCATCCCCCAGGATCATGCGCCCTGCGGTTGGCTCGATAATTGCGCCCAGGCATTTAAGCAGGGTGCTTTTGCCGGAGCCCGAGGGGCCAATCAGGCCAACGACCTCACCGGCGGCGACCTCCATGTTCACATCCTTAAGTGCATCCACGGCCGTGTCGCCCGCGCCATAGCGCTTGCGCAATCCCTCGATGCGAATGCCCTTGCCCAGCACGTCAGCCACCAATTGCCTCCGCGGGGTCGACCTTCAACGCTGCGCGTATTGCCACAACGCTCGCCAGTACGCAGATCACCAACACCGCGACGAAGCCGCGCGCGGCATCGCCCGGTTCAAGCAGCACATGCTTGGGGAAGATCGGCGCCCAGACGGTGGCGGCAACCTTCCCCACCATGAAGCCGATCACGCCCAGTCCGATGGCTTCCTGCAAGATCATACCAGCAATGGTGCGGTTTTTCGTGCCGATCAGCTTGAGCACCGCAATCTCGCGGATCTTGCCGAGTGTCAGGGTGTAGATGATGAAGGCGACGATGGCCGCGCTGACGACGGCCAGAATCACCAGGAACATACCAATCTGTTTGGCCGAGGTAGCGATCAGCTTGCCAACCAGGATCTCCTCCATCTGAGTGCGGGTATAGACTTGGAGCCGTTTCCAACGACGGATAAGCTCGGCTACCTGCTCCGGAGTGTTACCTGGCTTGATCTGCACCAGCACGGCGTTGACATAGGGATTGGTGCTTTGCGATGCGATCACCGCATCGACCAAGCCTGGCACATTTGGTCGGTTGAAGGCGGGGTTCGCTTGCGTTCGGCGCCGTTGCTGAAGTATGGCGGCGCTGTCTTTTAGAAACTGCGCTTCCTGCGCGTCCCTCAGCGGGATGAACACCATCGGGTCGCCGTTGGAGGACACCATGCGCCGGGTCAGCCCAACGATCGTGTATTGATTGCGGCGTATCTGAATCCGGTCACTCAACTTGAAGCCTGTGGCGACATCGGCCACGGCTTCGTAATGACCACGTGTGATTTGGCGACCCGAGACAAGATAACCGGGTTGTCCTGGTTCCCCCGTGCCGCCGGGAACGACGCCGACAACCATCGTGCGCACGTCGCGCTCGTCTTGGCGCACCTGCATGGTGAAGTAGGTGATGTTAGCCGCGCGCGCCACGCCCGGCATGCCGAGGATGCTACGGTACACATCGTCGTAGAGGCTGGACGGTTCGGCGTAAGGACCCAGTGTGTCTTTTTGCACGACCCAAAGGTCCGCACCACTGTTGTCGAGCAAAACCTTGGCGTCATCCACCATCCCGCGGTAAACACCGGCCATGGTCAGGGTCACGCCAATCAAGAGCCCCAATCCCACGCCGGTGAAGACGAACTTGCCCCAAGCGTGAAGGATGTCACGACCCGCGAGGCTTATCATGGTGACACCGCCGCGAGGTCCTCGACGACTGTGATGCGACTACGAACGTTGAGTGCGCCCTGGCTATATATCACCACGCTCTCGCCCGCCTGAAGCCCATCGAGAATCTGCACTCGACCGTCAAGGTCGTACGCCCCGACCTTGACGGGGACGAAGCGCAGCGAACCATCTCTGATCGCCCAGACGCCCAGACGCCCGTCGACCCGTTGCACGCTGGCGTCAGGCACGACAGTGGCGACGACTAGAGCGGGCAAGGCCACGGTGATCTCGGCGAGTTCGCCAACGGGAGGCAAGAATTCGGGCGGGGCGTCGAAAGCGACCTTGGCGAGGGTCTCCTCGGTCACTGCATCTGCTAACGGTTCAACGCGCAGCACATGTCCCGCAATGGTGTTCCCGGCTTCGGATCGCAAGACGATGCGGGCGGGCAGACCGGCGCGGAGGCCAGATAGGCGCAATTGGTTGAACCGCACGCTTATCCAAATACTCGCGGGGTCGATTACCTCCACCACCGCCTGTCCGGCGACGACCGTGGTTCCGGGATCGGCGCTGCGTAACACCACCAATCCATCGACCGGCGCGATCAGTCGCAGGCTGGCGCGCTGCTGGATTACCCCGTCGCGGTCGGAGCGGATCCCCACGAGCTCTTGATTTGAGGCATCAAGATTGGCTCGCGCGGCTGCCAACACGGCTCCCGCAACCTGGCGATCTTGCCGCTTCGTCTCGACGGACACTTCACTTACGGCGCGCGTCTGCCAGAGTTGCTCGTAGCGTTGTGCCTGCGCGTCGGCATATGACTTGCGGATTATTGCGTCCTGGACCTGCGCTTCCGCTGCCAGCACAGTGGCCTCCGCGCGTTTGATTGAGGCCTCCAGTGCGGCGACGCGGTCATCAAGGTCTACAGGGTCCATCTCCCCCAGCAACTGGCCGGCCTGAACTCTATCGCCTACCTCCACATTCACTCGTCTTATACGACCGGCAGCCGTTGGACCGATCTTGTAGGTATGGCGGGCTTCTATTGTGCCGATGCCAAACAATGCGGGGGTGATCGCGAGATTCTCCGCCGCGGCGACGGTCACGGGAACCGGCGCCAACGGCCCTGAGCGCAGGGCGACATAGACGAACAGCGCGACCAGCGTTCCGAGCACGCCAACCAACGCGAGTGTGCGGCTATTCAACGACGGCAGTTTCATCGCAAATTCCTGATCGCGCGGCTATAGATGGCGAAGATCGCTGGTGCTTGCGCAAGGATCAGGTCCGCATTTCCGGCCAGCAACGACTGCATCACCAGCCCTTGAATCGTGCCTATGAAAAGTGTGGCCGATGCGGTGGTATCAATCTCTGGTGCCAGCAGCCCCCGAGCCTTGCCATCCTCGATAAGGGTGACGAGTCGCGCTGAGTAGCGTCTGAGCAGTTCACGCACCATGCGTTTGGTAGCCGTATCCTGGGCGCGCTGCAGCTCGCCGAATATCATGCGCGGCACTCCGGGATGCGCGGTGACGAACTCGATGTGGGTCATGAACACAGCTTCGAGAGCCGACAGCGGCGATTCCGCCGCCTCAATGGCCCGATCGACGCGCGCGAGTAGACGCTCGGCGACCCAGGCGATCACTGCCTCCCAGATCGAATCCTTACTCGGAAAATGACGAAACAGCGCCCCTTGCGTGAGATGCATTCGCTTAGCGATGGCGGCGGTTGTGATGTCGCTTGGATTCTGTTCGGCGGCTAACTCAACAACCGTCTCAACGGTGACGGCGCGGCGCTCCTCCGCTGGAAGGTTTCTGGGCCTTAATGACATCGCACGCCTCACGAAAAGATAGTAATTAATTACTCACATAATGTTTTCTGGTTATGGTGGCAAGGCCGGCCCGCGGATGTCTCGTTCGATTCTTCGGGAGTCGTACCAACGGCCTTCACAAATGCCCTTCTTGCGCCCAGGTCCGCATTCCGATTGATCTGATGGCCCGCGGATGTGAGAGCAGCTCTTGTCAAGCCTCGCATGCGGCCTCGACGGCGGCATCTTAGCTCCGACTACGCGGGTGGAGAGCCAGTTCTGGCGCATGTAGGTGGTCAGAATGTCAATCGGCGCACAAAGTTGACCCCCGATCTGCAGTGCGCCCCTCGACGTCGACAGGATCAGGCGGCGGTTTTGACAGGGTGCCGGGTGTGTTGATCCTCGAACTGCTTCGTGCTCAGATATCCGAGCGCCGAGTGTAGCCTGCGCTCATTGTAGACGTGATCGATAAAGCGCGTGGTCTGCCCCCTGAAAAGTGGTCCTCCCTGATGTATGGCTTTTGCGCCGATGGAGGACTGAAGGATGCCGAGAAAGAGACATAGTGCGGAAGAGATCGTCACGAAGCTTCGGCAGGTTGATGTGCTGAGTTCGCAGGGCAGACCGGTCGCAGAGGCGATCCGATCGATAGGCGTGACGGAAGTAACGTATTACCGTTGGCGGTCCGAATACGGTGGCCTGAAGGGCGACCAGGTCAAGCGGCTGAAGGAGCTTGAGACCGAGAACTCGCGGCTTCGGCGCGCCGTCTCCGACCTGACACTGGACAAGATGATTCTGGCGGAAGCTGCGCGGGGAAACTTCTAAGCCCCGCACGCCGCCGCGCCTGCGTTGATCATGTTGTGGCTGAGCTTGGCGTTCCCGAACGACGGGCGTGCCGGGTCTGGGTCAATATCGATCGACGCAGCGCAAGGTTCCAACGACATCGGACGATGAAGCGGCGTTGACCGCCGACATCGTCGCGCTTGCCATTCAATATGGCCGCTACGGCTATCGCCGCATCACGGTGATGCTGACCGTGCGGGCTGGGTGGTGAACGTCAAACGGGTCGAGCGGATCTGGCGGCGTGAGGGGCTGAAGGTTCCACAGAAGCAGCCCAAACGTGGCCGTCTCTGGTTGAATGGGGGTTCGTGTATCCATAGCTTAGCTGACAATACCGCTGAAGCTGAGAAAGGCGGTCAGCGTAAACAATGACGTGGATGGAAACCGAAGCGGATGAATATGTCCCTTGACCGCGACGAGTGCGCTCAGCACCGCGAGCGTCAGGGTGAGCACTGCCGCGAAAACGGCCAGTTCCGGGCGATCGGGCGATCGGGCCGAATAGACAAAGGCGCCGCCAAGGAAGAGGATCAGGATGGAGGCGATATGCCAGCAATAGTAGTTCAGCCATTTGGACGCCTTGGGCAGCGTCCGGTCGGCGAGAAGTGGGCGCACCACATAGACCCCACCTGCGAAGACGTGCACGCCGAAGGTGATAAGGCACATGAGCGCGGCGGACCACAGCAGAAGAGCTTGCATTGTTGCTTTCCGTTTTCTAGAATCTTTTTTCTAAAATTGAGGCATTCATGGGCCGAAAGTCAACCCTTGACGATCGCACGATCTTCGCCGCCGCAGGCGCAGAGATCACATGCAAGGGCGGCTTGACACTGCAGGGACTTTCGCAGGCGACAGGAACCTCGATTGGATCATTTTATCACCGCTTCGGTTCTCGCGAGACGCTGCTGGCCGAGGCGTGGCTTCACACTGTCCGATTATTCCAGTCCGGCTTCCTCGATGCTCTGAGAGATGCTTCATCGATTGCCGCTGGTGAGCGTGCAGCACTGGAAACGCCCCGCTTTTGCCGCGCCAATCCCGATATGGCGACTATCTTGGCGTGTTGTCGTCAGGCCGAGTTTCTCAATGAAGGAACGCTAGGCGCGCTCAGCAAGGAGATCGCCGCTGTCAATGACGAGATCGCTCAAGAGATACGATGGTTCGCCAAGCGGATCGGTCGCCCGTTGCTCAATTGCCAGCTTGCGCTCACTGCATATCCGCTCGCAGCCGTCCGGTTCTTTGTGCCTCAGGATCCTGTTCCAAAGAGCATTGATGCCGAAGTCATCAAAGCCTATCGCGCGGCCCTATCGGGAGGGTGAGAAATAGCCAGCGCGGTCGAAATACGTTCCAGCCTTTTATTTTCCTGACAGGCGGTGGCGGCCATGAGCATCGGGGTTTGAAAGCAGAATGTCTTTGACGGCAGCGCTGGCGGTCTTACCTTCAGTCTTGGTCGTGGCTTTCGTTCCGGGAATCGGTGACGTTGAACCTCATCAGCCTGCCATGACCGCCCCTCTCAGCGAATTTGCAGAACTCTCAGCACCCTAACTATGTCCGGCGTCAGCGCTGATGGCAGTTACCCGAAGAACTTCCTGGCACCTTGAAAGGGCAGTTGCCCCCATCGCGGGACGAAAATGGAAGAGAAGAAGAACTCTTCGCGTTCAGTTTTCTATACGAAAGTACAATCGTAACTAACGGCGAAGCCGATCGTCGCCTGTCCGAGCGCCAGCCCGCCATCGTTTGCCGGAACATTCGTGTGCGTAAGCACTTCGAACCCCGCGCCAGTGAGTTCCGAAAGCACGCCTTCGAGCAGGAGCCGGTTCTGGAACACACCACCGGAGAGGGCGATCGCGCCGACGGCATTTTCCCTGCAGAGGCGAAGCGCCGTCTGCGAGGTCACCGCGATGAGGGTCTTGTGGAAGCGCGCGGCGATCAGGCCGGGCTCCACGCCCGCAATCAAGTCGCCAAGAAGCGCTTCCCACAAACCTTTCCAGCGGATCACCGGGTCCCCCGACGACCGCGCCAGTGGCCAAGCTTCCGCCCTGTCGACAAAGGGCGTCGCGAGCGCTTCCAGTTCCATGCCGGCCTGCCCTTCATAGCTCTGATGCTCGAAACAGACGCAAAGCATGGCCGCGCAGGCGTCGAAAAGACGGCCGGCAGAAGAGGCAGGCGGCGCGTTGATGCGCCTTTCGATCATCCGCGCAAGCACTGCGAGCGGTTTTTCGGCGAGAGACCGTGCAAAGGGCAGGCCGCCGATCGGACCGGCGAGGTAGTCAGGACCAAGGGCGTGCGCGAGATGCGCATAGGCGTTCCGCCACGGCTCCAGGCTCGCATGATCGCCGCCGGGCATGGCGACGGGATCGAAATGCGCCAGCCGGCGGAAGCCGCGGTAGTTGCCGAGCAGGAACTCTCCGCCCCAGATCGTGCCGTCGTCGCCGAAGCCAACGCCATCGAGGACCACGCCAAGAACCGGCGGCGCATCGAAAGCCCTTCCATTCCCGGCGAGGCAGGAGGCGAGATGTGCGTGATGATGCTGGACCTGCAGCAACTTCGCCCCCGTCTGGCGGGCTATTTCGACGCCGAACCGGCTCGAACGATAGCCGGGATGACGATCCGTGACGACGAGGTCGGGCTTTGTGTCGAAGATATCCTGGTAAAGCGCGAGGGATTTCTGCCAGGCGTCCTGGTTCTTCACCTCGTCGAGATCGCCTAGATGTTGCGACAGCAGCGCCTGGCCATTGCCGGCGAGGCAGAACGCGGATTTCAGGTCGCCACCTGTCGCGAGCACGCGTAGCGGGCTTTCGAGTCGGACCGGAAGTGCGGCCGGTTGGGGAGCGAAGCCGCGCGCGCGCCGTAGTACCGAGACGCCCCGGCTGTCGCAGCGCGCCACGCTGTCGTCGAGCCGATTGACGATATCGCGGTCATGCATCAGCCAGTGGTCGGCGATGCCCGCCAGGTCGCGCAGGGCTTCGCCGTTTGCTGTGCATTGCGGTTCGCCGGACCTGTTGGCGGAGGTCATGACGGTCGGCCCATCGAGCGCGCGCATCAAAAGGTGATGCAGCGGCGTATACGGCAGCATGAAGCCGAGCCGGTCGTGGCCCGGCGCGACGCCCGCCGCAATGCGGCCGTTGGCGCGGCGCCGCATGAGCACAACCGGGGCGGCGCTGGACGCAAGCAGCTTGCGCTCCTCGTCCGACAGGTGAACGAATTCGGCAATCTGACCGAGATCGCGGGCCATCAGGGCGAAGGGCTTTCCGTCGCGCTTCTTGCGGCTGCGCAGCCTATTGACCGCTGCCTCGTCCGCGGCGTTGCAGGTAAGGTGAAAGCCGCCAATACCCTTGATGGCAAGGATACGGCCTGCCCCGATCAGCGCCGCGGCCTTGGCGATGACGGCTTCGGAATCCCCGGCGGTCTCGACGCCGGCTTCGTCTTCGAGCCAGATGCGCGGGCCGCACGCGGGACAGGCAATCGGCTGGGCATGAAAGCGCCGGTCGGCCGGGCTTTCATACTCGACCCGGCATTCTTCGCACATGGTGAAACTCGCCATCGAGGTCGAGGCGCGGTCGTAGGGAATGGCCTTGATGATCGACAGGCGCGGGCCGCAATGCGTGCAATTGGCGAAAGGGTAGAAATAGCGGCGGTCGTGCGGATCGAGGATTTCGGCAAGGCACGCCGCGCAGCAGGCCGCGTCGGCGACGATCCCGGTCTTCACAGCGCCGCCCACACTGGCAGCGATGCCGAAGCTGCCCGTGGGGTGCGGCCCACCGAAGCTTACCGCCTCTATGCTGTCGATGCGCGCCAGCGGAGGGCACTCGGCAACCAGCCTCGCCCGGAAGGCCAGATAGTCCGCGTCGCTGCACCAGAGCGCGATTTCCACGCCCGCCGCATCGTTGCGGACATGGCCGGCGAGTCCCATGGCAGTCGCGATGCGCCAGACCGTCGGCCGGAAGCCCACCCCTTGCACGAGACCGCAAACGCGGACCACGCGGCCTTCAACGACGGGATTGCCGAGCAGGGCGGCCATGGCGCAACCGTCAGTGCACCGTGCAGACCATGCACGGGTCGAAGGAGCGGACGATGTGCTGGACCGCGACCGGCTCGGTCTCGCCCGGGCGGACCGCGGCACCCTCGAGCGCAAGCTCCAGCGGACCGGGATTGCCGGCGCCGTCGCGCGGCGAGAAGTTCCAGGTCGTCGGCGCGATGATCTGGTAGTTGGCGATCCGGCCGCTCTCGACCTTTAGCCAGTGGCCGAGCGAGCCGCGCGCCGCCTCGGTCAGGCCCGCCCCCTCGCAGTCGGCAGGCATGGCGGCATGGTCGCAGAACCTGCCGTTCGGCCGCAGATCCTGGATCCACCGCTCCATCGCCATGACCACGAGGGCGATCTCGAGGATGCGGGCGACGATGCGGGCATGAACGTTGCCGGAACCCGACCCGACGAGGTCGCGAATGAGCGGCTGCCCGTCCACCAGCTGGCGCGCGATGGCGCCGACCTCCGCCGCTTCGCCGTCGAGCCGCGGCGCCTTGCACCATGTATAGCCCTTGCCGGTGCCGTCTCCGGGCGAGGTCTCTCCCGCTGCCGGCGGGAGCGGGCCGCTGCTTTCCGCATACCAGGCGTTCGCCGTGTCCTCGGCGATTAGGGAGGCGTCGAGCGGCGCCGAACGGCCCGCCCGCCACAGGCCTCGCCGGAACAGATGGCCGCCCGCGGCATGATAGGCGCCGTAGCTCATGAAAAGCCTGCCGGCGCGGCCGGTCCCATCGAGGCCGAGCGCATCGGAAATGGCAAGGAAATGGCGGAAATCGCCGGACGGCGCCGGCTTTTCCATGCACCAGGCGGCAAGCTCGTCGGCGCTCGACAGGCTCGCCACCCGCTCCAGCGTGTCGGCGAAAAGTACGCGTTCGAGAAAGCGCCGGAACGCGCTGACGATACCGGCCATGCGCGCCTGCTCGTTGGCCGTCACCGCCCGGGTCGAGCCGCCCGGCCGGATGCCCAGTGTATGCGGCCAATGGCCGGCCAGAATGCCCATCATATGCATGAGCTGCGCCCGCGCCGGTAAAGCCTGCTCGGCCGCCGTTCCGGTCAGCGCGCGAAAGCGTGTCGCCGCCGCCTCGTGCCAAGGCTGTCCGGCATAAGCGTCGCGGGCGAAATCGGGCATGAAGAAAAGGTAGAAATGCGTCAGATGGTCGGCGACGTTCTCGGTCGCATGAATGAGGTCGATCGCCAGCCGTCCGTTCTCCGCGACGCCGAGCCCTTGCGCTGCGGCAAGGGCGCGCGCTGCCGCCACCGATTGCGAGACCGAACAGATGCCGCAGATGCGCGGGGCATAGACAAGTGCTTCCTGGGGCTGTTTTCCCTGCAAGATCCGCTCGAACCCGCGGTAGAGTGGCGACACGACCTGCGCGGAACGAACCGCGCCCTCTTCCACGTCGAGCTTGACCTCAAGGTCGCCTTCGACGCGGTTGAATGGGCCGACGATCAGCCTGCTCATGGCCGCCTCTTCCGCTTGTCCTGCGGGGGGACCGCCACATGGTCGGCTGTCGCGTTGGTTTTCAGGCGCACGGGCGTCGCTGCCTTGGAAAGGGCGGCAAGGGCCACGAACCAGGCCTTCGGCATGTCCGTCGGTAGCCCGACAGGGATACCCGATACTTTTGGTGTCGCGGTGAAGGAATGGCCCGGCTCCTCGAAGCCGGGCGACGTGCAGTTGATGCAGGGATAGCCGCCGTCAATGCAGGAACCCGAGCCGTTCCAGGGCCGGATGTTGCAGTCGGCGCGCGCCTGGGTGCCCTTGCAGCCCAGATTTTCCATCATGCAGCCAAGATCGCAAAGCCTCTCCGCACTTGCCTTGAACTCATAGAATTCGTTGCGGGAACAGCCGTGATGGACAAGGTGGTTGGTGTAGCTCACCGGTCGTTCCCATTCGTCGATATGGCTCCGGTCGAACCTGCCCGCCGCAATCTGGTGCAGGGCTTCCGTCAGCCAGTCCGGATGGATGGGACAACCGGCGACATTGATGACCGGCAGGCCCGATCTGGCGAGGAACCCGTGGCCGAGCAGACCGCCGCGTTCTGCGCCGTCATAGGCAAGGCCACAGGCCTCGACGTGGTTGGCGCCGGCCGCCGTGATGCCGCCGAAGGCGGCACACGAGCCGACCGCGACCACATGGCCGGCCACGGCGGCAAGGTCGCTGATCCAGTCCATGACCGGCCGCTCCGTACCCGCCATCATGTGGAAGCGGCCGGTTCCGTTCGGGCCGCGCATGACGGAGCCTTCCAGGCATAGTATGTCGAGCGGGATTTCGCCGGAAACAGCCTTTTCCATGATCGCGATGGCGCTCCACCCGGTCTCGACGCTGAGCGAGGGATGCCACAGCACTTCGATGCCGGCGGCAGCGAATGTCGTGAGAAGGTCCGGCCCCTCGGCGCCGATCAGCGACAGGGTGCAGCCGCCGCAACCGCCGGACTGAAGCCAAAGAAGATTAAAAGGTCTCCTTGCCATTGCACTCACCCGTCGCTGACGTCGGCCGGAAAGCGCACGGTGAACACCGCCCCGCCGTCCGGGTGGTTTGCCACGGTCAGGTCGCCATGCTGTTCTTTAATCAGGCCATAGCTCACATAGAGCCCCAGGCCCGTTCCCTGGCCGATCGGCTTGGTGGTGAAGAACGGCTCGAAAATCTGGTCCATGTGCGCTTCCGAAATTCCCGTGCCGTTGTCGCGAACCTTGATGACGACCTCCTTGCTTTCCCGGCGGCAGGAGATCTCGATGCGCGGATCGTCGACGCCCTGAAGGACGTGCGCGGCGTTGTCGACGAGATTGACGATGACCTGGTGGAGGTATCCCTTGCGGGCGACGACATCGAGCTGATCCG
This sequence comes from Pseudomonadota bacterium, assembly GCA_043811435.1. Lineage (GTDB taxonomy): Bacteria > Pseudomonadota > Alphaproteobacteria > Rhizobiales > Xanthobacteraceae > Bradyrhizobium. The sequence continues at coordinate 66,820 of JBDRNF010000158.1, read as the reverse complement.
GCATGTCGAACGCGACGGCAGGCTTGACCCGCTCGGCCCGCACGACCCAGTCGACGGCAGTGCGGACCAGGCGCGTCACGTCGAACGTCTCGGGCATTTCGCGCTGGCTGCTGGAGAAGCGGCGCAGATCCTGGACGATGGCGCGGACGCGCTCAGCGCCTTCCAGCGTGCCCTCGATCAGCGGCTCGATGTCGACTGCGATGGAATCGATCTTCAGGTTTTCGCGCAAGGCGTCGAGAGATTTCGGGTCTGTGCCGTTGTGGGTGGCATCGAGATAGGCGGTGATCGCCACGCCGTAGCGCTTCAGTGCATGCATGTTCCCGAAGACGAAGCTGATCGGGTTGTTGAGCTCATGCGCGACGCCCGCGACGACGCGCCCGAGCGCGGCCATCTTCTCGGAAACGACGAGCTGCTGCTGCGTCCGCGTCAATTTCTGGTGCGCCACGTCGAGTTCGGAATAGGCACGGCGCAACTCGCCGATCGGACGCCCGACGATGACGATGCCAACCAGCTTGCCGCGATGGTCGAGCCGCGGCGAACAGTTCAGCGCAAGCGGCGTCTCGCCACCCCCGTTCTGGCGCATGTGAACTTCGAGGTCGGCGACCGAGTGGGCGCTGCGCAGGCAGTCGCCAAGCCTTGCGGCGATGGCGTCGCCCTCGTCCTCGAACAGGTCGAGGATCGCGGCGCCGACCAGGTTCGCCTCGGCTATCCCCGACAGCTGGACCATGGCGGGATTGACCTGCTGGATGCGGCCTCTGGCATCGCAGGCGATCAGCACGTCGGTCATCGAACCGAGCACGGAGCCTATGAACTGCTGCGCTTCGCGCAAGGCCGCGTGCTGATGTTCCAGGAGCGTCTGCGATTCGATCAGGTCCTTGTAGACCTCATCCATCTTCTGGATGACCTCGATCCAGGCTTCCTCGCCGGCGGGCGCAAGGCCGAGCGCCGGTATCCGCCCCGGCGCGGCACGATCGATTTGCATCTTCCACGACGGGAGGTTGGCCATCTGTGGTTCCGGCACCCTTATGAACTCCATCTGCTCAACGAGCCGACCCGGCGGCGCGCCGGGCCGGCAACGGCTTTACATTCTCCAGCCCGAACCGCTCGAGCTTGCCGCGCAACCCGACGCGGGACAAGCCCAGTTCCTCCGCCGTCTTCGACTTGTTCCAGCGATGGCGGATCAGCGTTTCGCGGATGATGCGCAGTTCCATCTCGTTGACCCGGTCACGCAGGGTTCCGGCCAGGTCGGCGAAATCCTCGTCGGGCGCCGGCTCCTGGCGGGGGGAGGCCATCAGAATGTGCCTGGAGATAAGGTCCGCGCCGAGTTCCTGTCCCTCCTTGCCCATGACCAGCATGTGCTGGATTTCGTTCTGCAGTTCGCGGACATTTCCCGGCCAGGAGTAATTCGTGAAGCAGGCCAGCGCCTCGGCGGATATGCCCGGCACGGTCTTGCCGAGCTTGCGCTGCGCGCTGTCCAGAATGGCGGTGGAAAGGATTTCTAGGTCCATGAGCCGGTCGCGCAGCATCGGCAGCCTGATCACGGTCCCGGCCAGGCGATAGAACAGGTCGGCGCGGAAACGGCCCTGACGCACCTCCTGCTCCAGGTCGCGGTTCGTCGCCGCCACGACGCGAACATCGACCTTGCGTGTCTTGCCGCTGCCGACCGGCCGGATTTCGCCCTCCTGCAGGACCCTTAGCAGCTTGACCTGAAACGCCGACGAAACCTCGCCGATCTCGTCGAGGAAAACGGTGCCGCCATTGGCCCGCTCGAACAGCCCGACATGGTCCTCGACCGCGCCCGTGAACGCGCCTCGCTTGTGGCCGAAGAGTTCGCTTTCGAGCAGTTGGTCGGGAAGCGCGCCGCAATTCTCGACGACGAAGGGCTTGTTCCAGCGCAGCGAACCATAGTGCAGCGCCCGCGTCGCAAGTTCTTTGCCGGTGCCCGACGCGCCTATCAGCACGACCGGTATGTCGAACGGGGCGACCTGCTTCAACGCGTCACAGACGGTGTTCATCGGGCTCGACGCAGAGCGAATGATGCCGTCATCGAAATCATAGTCGCGCTTCAGGGCCGCGCGGCGGTCCGAGACCACTTTCGAAGCCGTCGATGGCGCCATGCGCATTTCGACGGCGAGCAACTCGTTCTCGCGCTGCAGGGAGTAGAGATTGGCCGCGTTCTTCAACGTCAGGATTAGATTGTCCGGATGCCAGGGCTTGGTGATGTACTGGTAGATGCCGGCTTCGTTGATGCCGTTGATGATGTCGTGTGCATCGGAGTAGCCGGAGATGATCATCCGCACGATGTCGGGCCAGTGGGTTCGGACATGCTTGAGGAATTCGATCCCCGACGCGCCGGGCATGCGCTGGTCGCAAAGGATCACCTGGATCCATTCGCTTTCAAGGATCGACGTCGCCGCCTTGACGTCGCTGGCGACGCGGACGTCGAAGTCCTCGCCTAGAATGCGGCGCAGAGCTTCGAGCGAGCGAATCTCGTCGTCGACGATCAGGATGCCGGGCAGGTCGCTCATGACGCCTTCCTCCGCCCAGCCGAGCCGGCCTGCCATGTAAGGTCGCGATGACGGGCGACGGTCACAGGCGTACGCGACTTCGGTACCTTGTGCACGAAATTATGCCGGGCGACGTGGTAGCTCGGGTCGAACCCGTAGAAATTGCGCCGCATGCGAGCGAGTTCTTCCTCGCGATAGGCCGAAAGCGGCTTTTGTGCCTCGTCGGCCGCCCGGCGCGCCTGCTTTTGCGCAAGCATCTGCGAAAAATCCGCGTCGTCCGCCAAGGCCGCCGTGAGCGCGCATATATCCGCCAGGAACCCGTCACGGGCGCCGGAAAGCAGCCTGTCGGCGAGGCCGATATCCACCGCCTCGCGCGCACCCATCGGCAGGCGCGCGCCGACGATTCGGCGAGCGTTTTCGGCCCCGCAGTGGCGCGGCAGGAGATAGGTCCACAATTCCGAGCCGTAGAGGTTGCCCATGTCCTTATAGTGCGGATTGAGGATGACGCCCGAGCGCAGCCAAACCTGATCGGCGGCCCGGGCAAGGAAGACACCGCCGGCGCCGGCATTGCCGGAAAGCGCGGCTATCGTAATGTGGCTCTGCGTCCGGATGATCGCCTCCGAGAGATCGTCGATCGCACAGATGTTGGCGAAGGATTCGTCGGCCGCACTCGTCGCCGCCTCGATGAGGGTGAGGTCGAGCCCATTGGACCAGAATTCCTGCCCGCCGCAGAGTACAAGAACCTTCGTCGGACGCTGGACGGCGTCCCGGTAAGCCTGGTGAAGTCGCTTGCAGGCATCCGTGCCCATCGCCCCATTGTAGAATGGGAAATGCAGGAATCCCACCGCGCCATCCTCCTCGTAGAAGATATCGCGGTAACCCTGGCCGGAATTCAGCGCGATCTCCGGCAGGTCGCGGACCTCCGGCGCGAACGCCAAGCTCGCCGGCAGCTTGAAGGGCTGCTGCGACGCGGACCGGCGGACACGGCCGATCCACACGGCGCCATCCGTCGTCGCCCTAGCGATCGCCGGCCCGCTTGTCGTGGTCACCGAACCGGGATCGGCGCGCGGCAGTCCCGCCGCCTCGCGAGCATCAAACAGGAAGACGGCCTCGCCGAAAAGCGTATCGCGGACGCCGGGCACGCCGTCGGCGGCGGCGATCTTGCGCAGCACCGTCTCGGTGGCGTCCGCCTGCCAGTCGATCTCCCGATCCGCCTGCCTGATCCCGTCGCGCCAGCGACCCCACCGTTTGACCGCCACTTCCTCGGCCGCAACAGGCCTGCCGCCTGCCTGAAAGCGGTCCACCGCTTCGAATACGGAGGCGACCGCCGCCTCGGTCACCTCATTGCGGTAGAGGCTCGATTTGGTGGACCGGCGCATCGGGAACGAAGCGCTCGCCCAGACCGGGCCGGCATCCATCTCGCGCGCAGCCTGGAGCACGGTCACGCCCCATTCCGGTTCGCCGTCCATCATCGCCCAGTCGAGCGCGGACGGACCGCGGTCGCCGACGATGCCCGGATGGACGATCATGCAGACCTGATTTTCAATAACCTCCGCCGGGATCGCCCGCTTCAGGAACGGCGCGATGACGAGATCGGGCTGGAACAGATCCACCGCTTCGATGGTGCGGGCGTCGTTGACGTCGATCTCGACCGAAACCTCGTACCCTCGCTCGCCGAGCTCGACGAAGAGCCTCTGGCTGAGTGCGTTGAAAGAAGTAAGGAGCAGGAGGACGCGCATGGTCAGCATATCCTCGGCAGCTGCTCGCCGGCGATCCAGTCGACGACGCGCATGCCGCCGAGCCGCGTCTGCATGCGCACCAGAGCGTGCCTATCGGCGATCACATCGCCGATGACCGCCGCGTCGCGCCCCTTCGGGTGCGCCTGCATCACGGCAAGCAGAACCTGCGCGTCCGCCGCTTCGCAAATGGCGACGAGCTTGCCTTCGTTGGCGATGTTGAGCGGGTCGAGGCCGAGCAGTTCGCAGGCCGCGGCGACCTCCGGCTTAACTGGAACGTCGGCCTCCCGGATGACCATGCCGGCCTTCGACTGCTGGGCAATCTCGTTCAGCGTTGCCGACAGCCCGCCGCGGGTCGGGTCGCGCATCACGCGGACGCCTGGAACGGCTGCGAGCATCGCCGCCACCAGATTGTGAAGCGGCTGGCTGTCGGACGTGATCTCGGTCTCGAAGTCCAAATGCTCGCGCTTGGACAGGATGGCAACGCCATGGTCGCCCATCGTGCCCGAAACGATGATGGCATTGCCCGGTCGGGCGTTGCTTCCCGAAACATCGGTCTCGTCGGCGAGCACGCCTATACCGGTCGTGGAAATGAAGACACCGTCGCCCTTGCCCTTTTCAACGACCTTGGTGTCGCCGGTCACGACGGGAACTCCGGCTTCGCGTGCGGCGAGCGCCATGGAGACGACGATCTTCTCCAGGGCGGCAAGCGAAAAACCCTCCTCCAAGATGAAGGAGGCGGAGAGCCAGAGAGGCCGCGCACCCATCATGGCGACGTCGTTGATCGTGCCGTGAACGGCAAGCGCGCCGATATCGCCGCCCGGAAAGAACAGCGGCGAGACGACATGGGCGTCGGTCGCCATTACCAGCCGGCCGTGGACCTTGCCCAGAAGCGCCCCATCATTGCCCTGCGCCAGGTAGTCATTGTTGAAATGCTTTTGAAAGACGTCGCGGATCAGGTCGGCCATGGCGCGGCCGCCCGCACCGTGCGTCATGTCGACGGCGCCCCGCACGGGCGCAGCGCTGGTGGCGAGTCTCTGGTCGGTCGCGGTCATTACTCGGCTGCCTCCAGGCTGGCGGGCTTCTGGTCCCGGAAGCGGCCGTAGCTCCAATAGGCCGCGCAGGCACCTTCAGAGGACACCATGCAAGAGCCGATCGGGTTCTGCGGCGTGCAAACGGTGCCGAACAGCTTGCAATCTGTTGGTTTCTTGACCCCGCGCAGGATTGACGGACATTCGCAGGACTTCACCTCGCGTGTAACCTTGACCGACAGCCCGAAGCGCTTTTCGGCGTCGAAACCGGCATAGGCGTCGCGAATGCGCAGCGCGCTGTACGGAACGGCCCCCAGGCCGCGCCAGTCGAAGCTCTTGCGCAGTTCGAAGACCTCGCTCACCAGCGCCTGCGCCTTGAGATTGCCATCCTGCGTGACGACGCGCGTATATTCGTTTTCGACCTCGTGCCGGCCTTCATTGACCTGGCGGACCAGCATCAGCACCGACTGCATCACGTCGAGCGGTTCGAAGCCGGCGATGACGACCGGCTTCTGGAACTCTTCGGCGAAGAATTCGTAAGGCTGCGAGCCGATCACCGACGACACATGCGACGGGCCGAGAAAGCCGTCGATCTTGACGATGCCGAGGCCGCGGACCTCCGGCGATTCCAATATGTGGCCGATGGCGGCCGGGGTCAGCACATGATTGCAGAAGACGCTGAAATTCGCCAGGTCCTCGGCCTCGGCCGCCTTGAGCGCGACCGCCGTCGGCGGCGTCGTGGTCTCGAAGCCAATTGCGAAGAAGACGACCTGCCGGTCGGAGTTCTCGCGCGCAATCTTCAGCGCGTCGAGCGTCGAATACACCATGCGCACGTCGGCCCCGTCGGCCTTGGCGCGGATCAAGCTGCGCTGCCTGGTGCCGGGCACGCGCATCATGTCGCCGTAGGTGCACAGGATCACACCATGCCGCTCGGCGAGTTCGACCGCATCGTCGAGCCGAGAGACCGGAAGCACGCAGACCGGGCAGCCGGGACCATGCACGAAATGGACGTTATCAGGCATCAGATCCTGCACGCCATAGCGGAAGATCGCGTGCGTATGGCCGCCGCAGAACTCCATGAAGTGGTAGCTCCGCTCCGGATCGGCCTCGGCCGCGATGGCGCCGGCTATGGTGCGAGCGAGCCCCTGGTCGCGGTATTCGTCGACATATTTCATGCGGATACCTCCTCGAGCTCTTCCTGGAGCACGCCCGCTTCCGCCATCAGCTTAAGGGTGCGCTCGGCCTCGTCGGGGCTGACCTTGTGCAGCGCATAACCGACATGGACGAGGACGAAATCGCCGACTGAGACGTCTTCCACAAGCGCGAGCGAGATGCGCTTCCTGACCGTACCGAACGCAACGATGGCCATGTCGGCGTCGAGCAGCTCGACCACGCTGGCAGGCAGAGCGAGGCACATCAGGCGGCTCCCTCCAATCCGGTGGCGGCCCGATGGCCGGCGAGCGCCATGCGGCGGGCGGCCTGGACCCAGGCGATCCAGTCCGCCATCCCCTCGCCCGTGCGGGCCGAAACCTTCAGCACCTTGATCCTCGGATTGACCTTGCGGGCGTTGGCAATGCAGGCGTCGACATCGAAGTCGAGATGCGGCAGCAGGTCGGTCTTGTTGAGGACCATCAGGTCGGCGGCGTGGAACATGTCCGGGTATTTCAGCGGCTTGTCCTCGCCTTCGGTGACCGACAGGATCACCACCTTGTGCGCCTCGCCAAGGTCGAAGCCTGCGGGGCAGACGAGATTGCCGACATTCTCGATGAAGAGCAGCGAACCGTCGGCAAGGCCGAGGTGGCGGGCGGCGTGGCCGACCATGTGCGCGTCGAGGTGGCATCCCTTGCCGGTGTTGACCTGGACTGCCGGCGCGCCGGTGGCGCGGATGCGGTCAGCATCGTTGGAGGTCTGCTGGTCGCCCTCGATGACGGCGATCGGCAGCGTGTCCTCGAGCGCCTCGATCGTTTGGCAAAGCAGCGTCGTCTTGCCCGAGCCGGGGCTCGAGACGAGGTTGAGGGCGAGCACGCCGCGTTCGGCGAACAGGCTGCGGTTCGCATCCGCATATTCGTCGTTCTTCGCCAAGATGTCCTTTTCCAGCCGCACCATCCGCGCCTGGCTCATGCCCGGTGCCTGGGTGCCCGCGGGGCCGCTGCCGTAGTCGTGCAGGTGATCGTCGTGGTGGTGGTGATGGCCATCGTGACCGTGGTCATGATGGTGGTCATGATGGTGGCCGACCGCTGCCTTCCCCTCGATCCGGACTTCGCCCGCGCCGCATCCGCAAACCGTGCACATCAACTTACCTCCAGTTCCCTGATCTTCATTTCGTCGCCGCCGGTCACCTGCATCTGATGGCTGCCGCAGGCCGGGCAAGGCTCGTAGCGGGCTGCGATAGTGATGCTCTGCCCGCAGGGCATGCACCAGGCGCGGCCTGGCGTTTCGACGATCTCCAGCCTGGCGTTCTCCGCCGGCGAGCCGCGCATGACGACGTCGAAGCCGAACTTCAGCGCCTCCACCTCTACGCCGGAGAGGCGCCCGATCTCGAGGCAGACGCGGTCGACCTTGCTGAAGGCCTGCCTAGCGGCTTCCTCTTCGAGGATGCCGCGAATGCTTTCGCAGATCGCCATTTCGTGCATCAGCAGAACCTCACATCGTAGCCGACGCAGGGGTCGATGGCGCGGATGAGAAGATCGGCCTGGGTCGCCAGATCCTCGCGCGTCGCCGCGGCAAGTGCGGCCAGCGAGCGTGCTGCCACCCCGTCCGCGGCGAAATGACTGCTGGTCGGCGCGGCAATCGCATAGTCGGCGACGCGGCCGTCGCACAGCACGACACGGTGCTCCACCCTTCCACGCGCCGCCTCGGCGCTGCCGGTCCCGGAGCGGTCGCCAATAGCGTCGGCAGAACCCTGGCAGGGGACGGCAAGGTCATCTCCGTCGCGAGCGGCCTGCAAGGCTGCAAGCCCCTCGGCGATCTGTCCCGGAAGCCTGGATGCCTCGACGAAGCGCGCTGCCAGCCGCGCCACCAGGCCAGCCGCGCCGTTCTCCGACAGAAAGGCGCGCACAAGCGGCTCGCCGCCCTGCCGTGCAAGGCAGCTCGTATCGGCCAGACGGCCTTCATGAAAATCCCCCATCGGCTCTTTCGGGCAGCCTGCCATGGCCCAGTCCCTCGCCAGGATCGGCGTGACAAGACGGGCAGCAATCGTGCTTTCCCCGCCTGCCCAGGCGGCGAAGGCGTAGCGGTCCATGTCGCCGAGCGGCGCCTTGCCGGCATGGATCATGATGTGCGCCAAGGCGGTGGCCTCCGCGGCGATCTCATTAGCCTCCGGACCAAACATGCAGACGCGTGAGCCTGGCGTGAAAGCGTCACCGTAAGGGAACAGAGCGTGCTTCAGGCGCGGGACGAGCGTCATTGCGCGGCGTAGGCTTTTCATATCGGGCGGCTGGCCGGCGAGGCGGGCATGGTCAAGGCCGATCATCAGGAGGTGCTCGCGCAGCGTCTCGGCAAGCACCAGCAGCCGGCGCGCCTCTCTCGTTCGCCGCCCGGCGTCGATCCCCATAGCCGCCTCGGCCGCCTCCACGCCCGCAGCCGACTGCGCCATTCCGCAGACGCTGAATAAGGAACCGATCGCGGCGACAACGTCGGCGATGGGCCGGCCCTTGACGATCGGACCCAACTCGACCGGCGGCGGCGGCGTGACCACGGCCTGCTGGACGGCGCCGCCCTCGCAGACGAGGTCGATGCTGACGCGGCCGTCGAGGCTCATGGCGCCGTCCCCTTTTCATCGCGAAGGCCGAAAAGAAACCTCCGCGTCAATTGTGGAGGCCCGTGGTCGGAACCCGACGCGACTTCGATGGGCTCGGGCAGCTCGGCCAATGTTTCGTCACCCGATATCGTCGCCTCTTCCTCCGGCAGATGGCCTGCCCATATCCGCGCCATGTCGCCGTCCTCGTCTTCCTCCGTCTTGTCATCGAAAAGCGCTGCAAGCACATGCCGCGCGGTCTGTTCCGCGCTTTCCTGGTCGGCGAATTCGAACATCGGCGAGAACAGCGAGCACAGGCGGTAAGGGCCCAATTCCTCCTCGAAGCCATGGATGAATTCGAAGCTGCCCGACGGAAAGGCGACATGATCCTTCGTCCCAGCCGGCATACGCGGCCGCTCCTGCGCGACTTCAGGCAGAAGGATGAGGTTCATGAACCACGGCGTGATGAGCACGGCAAGCCATTCGCCCTGCCACTTCCGAACGCCCACCGCCTGTACGGAAAGCGCGGAGTTGAGGATCGGAATACCTGCCATCGCCGTCCGCTCGATCCGCTGGAAGATCAATTGTAGACGACAGGCGACGGCTTCCGAATGATCCATATCAATTATCCGCTATCACCATGAAACCGTTCTTGGAGCTGTCGCAGTTGGGGCAACTCCAGTGCGGCGGCAGGTCAGCAAAGGGCGTGTCAGGCGGAATCTGCCAGTAGTCGTCGCCTTCCGCCGGGTCGTAGACATGCCAGCAGATCTTGCATTCCAGCCGCGACGCCGGGCCGATCTTGGCGTTGTCGCCGCCATAGGAACCATCGAAGAACGACGCCGTCACTGGTAGATCCTAAGGATTTCGAGTAGGCGCTCATGGCTGTCGAAAATGTCTTCCGGAGCGGCGCGTACGACCTCCGGCAGGGCGGTGACCTCGATCGTGTTGAGGATCAGGTCGTCGGCGGAGTTGTAGAAGCGAACCCACCAGACGTTGCGGGTCGCGGTCGTCGTTACCCGGCAATTGCCATAGCCGCGCGAAAGCACCACTGCTGGGCCATGGCCGAGCAGGCTGTCGAGGAATGTCAGGTCCTCCTCGGTGTGGGGCAGAAGCGACAGGTTGATGACGTGCGGCTCGACGTCCGGTCCGACGAGCGGAATGTGCTCATCGATTTCGAAAATCAGCGGCGGCGCGTTGAATACGCCGGGAGGAAGGGTCGGGGGAGATCCGAGCCTCTCGCGGCTGCCGGCGAATGCTCTCGAAAGGACGGCTGACGGAAATGCGCCTATCTCGACGGTGTCGCGAGCGAGCCTGCCATCTGGACCGGTCCGGCGGACTCGCCAGACACCGGCGAGCACGGCTTCCTGCGCCTGCACATCCTCGCCGCAGATGATCGAGACTTCGCCATTGCCAAGCACCTGGTCGATCAAATTGAGATTGGCGCGGTCAAGCCCGCCGAGGTCATGGACCGCGTTTTCAGCGCCGGGCGAGAAGCCGCCGAGGCTTTCCACCAGTGCCGACAGGACGGCAACAGCGGCATCGAGCCCGACGACCTCCTCCTTCTCCGGCAGGTTCGGCACAGCGAAGGTAGCCATGCCCTTCGGCATTTCCATGTACTGCAACTCGCCGTCGTCTTCCTCGCCGGGCTGGGAGCCCGGCCCTATGCCCGCGAACGAACCTGAAGCTGTCGTCATGGTGCGCCCTCCCCGGCGACTGCCGGTCAGTTGATGTGGTCGTGCTCGTGATAATTGTCGGTTCCGCAACCTTCCGGCAGTTCGAAGCGCGGCGGCGCGGTTGGCTCGCGCGTCAGGATCGCGGCTGTCTCCGTTAGGTAGTCGTCCCAGTCGAGCACACGCTTGATGACGCCGAGATATTCGCCGCTGCGCAGGAAAACCAGCGCCGGGAACGCGTTGAAGCGATAGCGGGCCTGCAGCCTGCGCTGGCTTTCATTGGCGATCACCGCGGGCTTGAAGACGCCCTGGAAGGCCTGCACCAGTTCTGGCAGGATCACCGCGACGTCGTCGCTCTCGGTGAGCCGCCGCCAGTCGCCGGGGAAGAACAGCGCAGTGAAAGTGTGGTCCTGAGCGAACTGGTCGACCGCAGCGTCGTCCACCACGGCCATGCCGTGGCGCTCGATCATTCGGTTGAGAACGGGTGAAAACATGGGCTCAAACATCCTTGATGCCTGGCTGTGGAGAGGATGCCGCGGCGCGTAGATGTTCGGGCAGCTGCGGTTCGCGGCCAGCGAGATCGGCGAAGAGATGGTCGATGTCGGTATCGCCGGCGAGCGCGCGTTCCGTCGCCTCGATTGCGTTGCCGATCAGGCGCGCGGTCTCCGCCGTGACGACTTCGCGCGCCGTGTCAAGGAAGGCGAGTATCCAGGTGCCCGGCTGCTGGTCGCCAACCAGCATCATATCGATCCGCCGGGTTCCGCTGCGGCCTTTGCAGAGCGCCATTCCGCTGCGGCATTCGACGATCTCAAGGGGGATGCCGACGCACATCAGCCCCGCCCTCCGGCAGGCGACCGAAGGAGAACGCCGATCTCGGTCTCGAAATCCGCCGGCCCCGCAAAGTCCGCATCCGCGAGGAGCCGCTCGTCGCCGACGCGGCAGGCCTCTTCTGGCAGTGGCCGGCAGCTTTCGTAGACGCCAATGCGCATTTCGCGCGAGGCCAAGGTCTCGTCCTCTGCGAGCGGCGCGGCACGTTTCGCAATGCTAACGCCTTGCCGGCCGAGCCAGTCGATGGCGATCTCGATTGCCGGCTCGATTCGGTCCCTCACGGCGGGGCGCAGACTGCCGCCATAGTCGTCCAGTTCAACCGGCTGGACGCCGACAAGCAGCAGATGATCGGGATAGTCGCCCATCATCTGCGCCATCGCGAGCACTTCTTGGAACCCGGTCTGGTGCAGCGAGATCTTCTTCACACCGAGAAAGGCTGGAACCTCGTCGTCCTCGACGAGCTTCATGGCCGCCGGCGGGAGGCCGTAATCGACCGCGTCGAACACCACGAGAAGGTCGGCCTCGCGGATATGCTGGACGAGATAGATGCCTTGCGTTCCGCCGTCCATGACGCGGACGTTCACCGGCGCCTCGTAGAGCCGGTGAAATTCCTCGACCGCGCGAACGCCGAAGCCCTCGTCGGCCCACAAGAGATTTCCAATGCCTAGCACGAGCACCGAAGGCGCTTCGTCCATGGGTAAGCCCTCCTCCCGAGCTTTTCCTATTGGTTAGCAAGAAGCGGGCCAACTCGCAGACGATGCGCAACGGGCTGGAAATACAAGGCCTGCCGGTCAAGCTGCGGCCGGCGTTGTGGAAGGCGTGCTTGCAACTTTGTCGAAATGCCGGAAAGCTTCCTTCCACCAAGGCAAAGGCCGTCGATTGCCGCCCGCAAACTGGGAGCCGAAGCTCCGGCCAGGTGAAAGGCCCGCTTTCACAGGCTCTCGCCCGCACGGGACGAGGACAAGAAAAAGCCGGCGCGGGGTATGCCCGCGCCGGCCCGGTCACGCTCGGGAGTTGCTAGTGGGCGTCTGGCGGCGCGCCGTTGCCGCGAAAGGTCCGCCAGCCGGAGAACATCGAGGAGATGATCGACTGCTTGGACATGATGTCCTCGCGCACCGCGGCATAGATATGGATGATCACGAAGCAGATGATCACCCACATGCCGAGATGGTGCCAGGTATGCACGTCCTGGCTCTGACCGAGAAGCGGGATGACCCAGCTCGAGAATAGATCGTTCTGCCAGGAGCCCATGCCCGCCCCTTCGCCGTAGAGCGCCAGTCCGGTCACGATCATGAAGATGGTGAACCAGACGAACAAGAGGTGCATGGCCAGCGTGGCGAGCGGATTGTGCCCAGAATACTTCATCGGCTCGCTCACCAGCATGGCGTACCAGAGCACCTCGTGCCAGAGCTCCTTCCAGAAACGTCCTTTCCAGACAGGCGGAAGGAATATCTGCCGGGCATGCGAATTGCCGGCGAAGACCCAGTAGATCCGGAATGCGAAGCCGACGATCAGGACATAGCCGGCAACGAAATGCAGGTAACGTATCCAGCCGAAGAGAAAGCTGGAACTCGCCTCGCCGCCGACCGCCGGCGGCGGCGAGCCGATCAGGTAGCCGGTGCCGGCAAGCGTCAGGATGGCGAAGGCATTGACCCAGTGCCAGAGGCGCAACGGCGCCTCGTAGACATAGACCGCTTCCTCGCTGTGCGGAGTTTGGCTCGCGCTCATGACCGCCCCCCTAGCCGCCGAAGACGAGAGTGGCGCCCGAGCCGGCAACGACCACGCCGAGCCCGGCGCACACCCAGGGCGACGAGGCGAGCCTGAGGCCGATGCCGACGCCGGCCAGATGCAGCGCCGCGGTCGAGAGCGTGAAGCCGCCAACATAGGCAAGCGCCATCCCGGTCGCCTCGCTCGCGTGGGCATGGCCATGGAAGAGGGCGAAGAAGCCGCCAAGGCCGATGCCGAGCATGCCGGGAAGGCCGGCGCCGGCGACGATCATCATGCCGAGGACGAGCACGGACAGCGCGACCATACCTTCGACCGCCGGCAGCCCGATGCCGGCAAAGGCCATCGCCGCACCCGCAATCATCATCGCAACGAAGGTTGCCGGCGCCACCAGGATCCGCGACGGCATGGCCACCGCCGACCAGATCCCGACCGCCGCCATGGCGAGAAGGTGGTCGAGCCCCATCAGCGGATGGGCCACGCCGGCGGCGAACCCGTCGGCATGGCCTGCGCCGACATGGGCGAGGGCCGGGCTGGCAAGGACCGCGAGAGAAGCTGCGGCGCCAAGTTTCAAGACAGTTCGTCTCATTTCGGTTCCTCCCCTAGCGCACTTTGACATTGGCAAGGTCCCGCCCGTCGGGACCCATGACATGGGTCGAGCAGGCAAGGCACGGATCGAAGCTGTGGATCGTCCGCAGAATCTCGACCGGCTCCTCCGGCCGCTCCACCTTGGTGTCCATCAGCGACGCTTCGAAGGCGCCGATATTGCCGGCATGGTCGCGCGGCGAGCCGTTCCAGGTGGTCGGCACGACGCATTGGTAGTTTTCGATCCGACCGTTCTTGATGCGGATCCAATGGCCCAGCGCCCCGCGCGGCGCTTCGGTGAAGCCGACCCCCTTGACTTCGGCGGGCCAGGACTTCGGATCCCATTTCTCGGTATTGGCCGTCGAGCTGTCGCCGGCCTTGATGGTGGCGATCAGCTTGTCCATGAAGTAGACCTGTTTGCGGGCCGCCCACTGCGCTTCGAGCGCGCGCGCCGCGGTGCGGCCGAGCGTCGAGAACAGCGCGCCGAGCGGCACGCCGAGCGCCCTAAGCGTCGAGTCGACCTGTTCCTTGATCTCCTCGTGGCCCTGTACGTAGCCGACGACATAGCGGGCGAGCGGCCCGACCTCCATCGCATGGCCGCGCCAGCGCGGCGCCTTGATCCAGGAATATTTCGCGCGCTCGTCTATTTCGCGGATATCGGTGCGCGTGCCCTTGGCGTTCGGCCCGAGCTGATAATTCGGCTCGGTGATGCCATCCCACGGATGAAGGCCCTTGGCCTCGTCGGGGTATTTGTACCAGGAGTGGGGCACGAATTCCTGGATCTGCTCGGGATCGCGTACGTCGACCGGCAGCACCTCTTTGAGATTGCCGTCGATGATAGCGCCCTGCGGCATCATCAGGTTGGCTGCCGAATAGTCGTTGGCTTTGTCAGGGATGTCGCCATAGGCAAGAATGCTCTTGCCCGACAGCCCGCCGCCATAGAGCCAGCCCTTGTAGAGATTGCCGATTGCGATGATGTCGGGGATGTAGACATTCTCGATGAAGGTGAGCGAGCGGTCGATCACGCCCCTCACATAGTTCAGCCGCTCCATGTTGATCGGTGCGCCGGCGGCCATTACGCCGTCCATGTTGATCGCGCAGGGCACGCCGCCGACCAGCCAGTTCGGGTGGGTATCCTTGCCGCCGAAGATCGTGCGCACCGTCATGATTTCCTTCTGGAAATCGAGCGCTTCTAGATAGTGCGTGACCGCCATCAGATCGGCTTCGGGCGGCAGGATGTAGGCCGGGTTGGTCCAGTAGCCGTTCTTGAACGGGCCGAGCTGGCCGCTCTCGACGAATTTCTTCAGCCGATTCTGGATGTCGCGGAAATAGCCCGGCGACGACATCGGGTGGCTGGGCGAGACCGCCTGCTGCAGCTCCGACGTCGCCTTCGGATCGGCACGCAGTGCATTGACTGGGTTGACCCAGTCGAGTGCGTGCAGGTGGTAGAAGTGCACCAGGTGATCATGTACCTGCAGCGACAGCTGCATGATGTTGCGGATCGAGTTGGCGTTTTCCGGGATCATGATCCCCAGCGCATCCTCGACCGCGCGCACCGAGGTCAACGCATGCGTTCCGGTGCAGACGCCGCAGATGCGCTGGGTGAAGGCCCACGCGTCGCGCGGGTCGCGCCCCTTGAGGATGACCTCGAGCCCGCGCCACATGGTGCCGGTCGAGACTGCGTTGCGGATGACATTGTTCTCGTCGATGTTGACCTCGCAGCGCATATGACCCTCGATCCGGGTGACCGGATCGACGACGACGCGCTGGCCGGCGGTGTCGAGATTGAAGCCGTTCGGTGTCTGAACGCCCATCAGCTGTTTCCTCCCTTGTCGCGGATCCGCTTGACCACGCTCACCGCCGCATGCGCGGCCGCCGCGGCGCCGATGACGGTTGCGGCCGTTGCGCCGATCTTGTCAGCGTCGGCCTCGATGCCAAAGCCCTGGACGGTGGTCAGGCGGTTATAGAAATCGCCCTTGTCCCAGAAACCATCCTCGGAGCAGCCGATGCAGGGGTGGCCGGCCTGGATCGGGAAGGAGAGACCACCGTTCCAGCGCACCGTCGAGCAGGCATTGTAAGTGGTCGGGCCCTTGCAGCCGACCTTGTACAGGCAGTAGCCCTTGCGCGCGCCTTCGTCGTCGAAGGCCTCGACGAACTGGCCGGCGTCGAAATGCGGACGCCGGTAGCACTTGTCGTGGATGCGCTGGCTGTAGAACATCTTCGGCCGGCCCTGGCGGTCGAGCTCGGGGAATTTATCGAAGGTCAGAATGTAGGTGATGACCGCCGTCATCACTTCGGCGATCGGCGGGCAGCCGGGTACCTTGATGATCGGCTTGTTGGGCAGGCCCGGAACCTTGTGGACGGGCGTGGCGCGCGTCGGGTTCGGCCGCGCCGCCTGGACGCAGCCCCATGAAGCGCAGGAACCCCAGGAGATGATCGCCTTGGCGTTCGAGGCCGCATATTTCAGCTGGTCGACGAAGGGCTTGCCGCCGATGATGCAATACATTCCGTCTTCGTTGAGCGGCGGATTGCCTTCAACGGCGAGGATGTAGTTGCCCTTGTACTGCTCGACGACCTCCTCAACGATCGCCTCGGCCTGATGGCCGGCGGCGGCCATGATCGTGTCGTCATAGTCGAGCGAGAGCATCGACAGCACGACGTCCTTGGCGAGCGGGTGGGCCGAGCGGATGAAGCTTTCAGAACAGCAGGTGCATTCGAGCCCGTGCAGCCAGAGCACTGGAATGCGCGGCTTCGATTCCATCGCATAGGCGATCTTCGGGGCGAAAGCCGGCCCGAGGCCGAGCGAGGCGGCCGTCAAGCTGCAGAATTTCAAGAAACTTCGGCGGGTTATCCCCTGCCGCCGCATGACCTCGTAGAATGTTTCTGTCATCAGGCCCTCCTCCAAAGGCAGCGGCCTCGCGCAGTGCCGCCAACATGTGGAGAATGTGAAGCAAGTCCAATGCCAGGTTGAAATCTGTCACGAATTCAAAGGTTTGATGTCTAATCTGTTGGGTCGATGATAAAATTGGTTGGAATGCGGCTGGCAAACTATCTTACAAACTGCAAGGGACGCTTCCGACGCGAGGCGGACCATTCGCAATTTTTCACGATGGGCGCGATCGTCATTTATGTCAGCGAACTTGAAACAGCGGGACGAATTATTGAACCATTTATCGAGATTCAGGCTGTTGCGGACGGCGCGACGCTAATGAGTGGGCCAGGAGAATTTTTATCGGTCAGTCGGGCAGATCGAGCGCGGTATCGTGCACGGTCCAGGTGATCAGCGGCTTGAGGAAGCGGGTGTCGAGCAGCTTGTCCAGGTCCCTGTGGCGGCTGGCGCTCGACGGGTGATCTCGAACGGCACCGCGTCGCGCCGCGTCGAGCAACCCGGCTGCATGCGCCGCGCTACCCAGCGCCAGGGCGGTGGGCGTGTCGCGCCCGCCTGTGGATCCGATGCGCAACACGACTGAGCTTTCGACCAGCGCTGTTTCGCGAACGCCGCGCGCCGAGACGAAGACCAGCACCTGATCGTCGCTGATCTCCGGTAAGCCGTTGCGCAACAGCGTCATCAGCAGGTCGCGCCGCTGGCGCAGGCGCAGATCGTCGAGCAGGAACGACATGTAGTCGAGATGACCTGGATAACGGATCGTGCGAAAGACCAGATTGCGCACATTCGGGCCGATCCGCTCAATCAAGGTGCTGACGCCGCCCGAGGTGCAGAACGCTTCATAAGCGACGCCGTCGAGAACGAAGTCCTCTTTCTGCGACAGCGGCTCCAGCATGACGCGCTGGCCATCAACGATCGCCTCGCAGGGCGCGGTGTATTCGGCCAACACCCCGTCGAGATTCCAGATCAGGCCGTAGCCGAGGCGGTTCGTCTGACGGCGTGGGATGGCGCCGACACGGATCGTGAGGTCGACCTCGCCGGAGAACGATCCAGCGAGACTGGCGGCGATCTCATCGACCAGTCCCGGCGAGACGCCGCAACCACTGAAGAAGATGCGCCCGGCGGCAAGATTGGCGCGCTGTGCCTCGGTCTCGCTGCTGGCGTTTGAAAAGTCGAGGTAGTGCGCGCCCGCCAGCATTGCGGCGGCCGCGACCTTGGGCGTCAGTGGATCGGGCACAGCGGCGACCACCGCATCCTGGCCGGCGGCGACGCGGCGCATGTCTTCCATCCGGCTGGCATCGACGTGCTGGACGGCAAAGCCCAAGCCCTCGGCGCACTGCAGGGCCGCTTCCGTGCAGTCGGCGAGAAGAACCGACCAATCGCCACTCTGCCGCAACATCTCGCCCAAGGCGAGGCCGACGCTGCCAGCGCCGACGATGGCGATCTTGAGCGGGGATTGGGTGACCATGGCTGTGATCCGCTAATGATTGAACCGCGACACGAAGGCCTTGAGCCGTTCGTTCGACGGATTGCGGATTATCTCGTCCGGTGCGCCTTCGGCGACGATCGAGCCTTCATCGAGAAACAGCACGCGGTCGGCAACGTCAGCTGCAAACGCCATCTCATGCGTGACGATCGCCATGGTCATGCCGTCGTCGACGAGGCGGCGGATGACGGCGAGTACTTCGCCCACCAGTTCCGGGTCGAGTGCGCTGGTCACCTCGTCGAGCAGAAGGACCTCCGGTCGCATGGCCATGGCACGCGCAATTGCGACGCGCTGCTTCTGTCCGCCGGATAGATGGTTGGGATAGGCATCGCGCTTTTGCAGCAGCCCGACCTGCGACAGAAGATCGAGGGCATGCGCCTCGGCTTCGCCGCGCGGTGTGCCGCAGACGACGATCGGACCTTCGGTGACGTTTTCGAGCACTGTCTTGTGCGGGAACAGATTGAAGTGCTGGAATACCATGCCGACATGGCGCCGCAGCGTGCCGATGCCGGTGCTGTCGTCAGCGTCGCGGAATTTTCGCCCAATGTATTTGCCGTGGAAGTGGATTGTACCCGCGGTCGGGATTTCCATCATGTTGAGGCATCGGATCAGAGTCGACTTGCCGGAACCCGAAGGGCCGATCAGCGCGACCACCTCTCCGCGCGCCAGCGTCAGATCGATCCCCTTCAGCACTTCCAATGCGCCGAAGGACTTGCGGATGCCGCGCGCCTCGAGCAGCGCCTCGGCTCGCATCGAGGTTCCCTCGGGCTCTTGTGCGATCGTCATGGTGGTGTCCTGCATGGCTAGTCGCTCACCCGGAGGCGGCGCTCGATCAAGTCGGCGATCTGCGTCAGGGGAAACAGCACGGCAATGTAGAGCAGCGCCATCACGGTGTAGGATTCAAGTGGCCGGTAGGTCTGACCGTTCACGACGGCGGCCATGTAGGCGAGGTCGGCGACCGAGATGACCGACACCAGCGAGGTGTTCTTGAACTGAATCACCGACTGGTTGATGAAGGAGGGCAGCATGCGCTTCAGGGCCTGCGGCATCACGATGCGCGTCATCGCCTGCGTCGGGCTCATGCCGATCGCCGCCGCCGCTTCGCGCTGGCCTCGGTCGATCGACAGGATACCGCCGCGAAAGATCTCGGCATAGAAGGCGCCGACATAGAGTGACAGCGTCAGCATCGCCGCGACCCGATTGTCGATGCTGACGCCGACCAGCAGCGGAAAGGCGTAATAGAACCACAGCAACTGCACGAGCAGCGGCGTGCAGCGGAAAATCTCTTGATAGACACGCGCGATGAAGCTGAGACTCCTCCAGCCGGAAAGTCGCGCTCCGCAGGTGATCAGCCCGATTACCACGCCGAAGGCGATCGATCCGGCGGTGTAAACCACGGTTAGCCAGAGCCCGTAGAGAAAGAGATCCCAATACTGCCATAGGACGTCGAAGTTCCATTTATACATCAGCGTTCTCCGGCGCGGTGTCGTGTCATCGGGCGAGCACGGTCCGTCGCTTGTGGTGACAGACCGATGCCGGGAATCGGGCCGTGAGGCAGAGCCATGGAGTACATTGGCAGTCCCCTTCTGGTCAGGCCGGCTGGGTGGCCTGCACCGGCAAGGCGCAGTCTGGCCGCTCTGTTATTGCTTGCATCTTCAATGCCCGTCCAAAACCCCGCAATATCAGGCTTCGCCTTGCGCTTAGTGCAATTCTTGGAAGAGATTCTCGTCTTGGCGGAAACGATCGATGATATCGGCCAGACGCTGGAGATTGCCGGGATCCATTTCGGCCATCGGTGCGCGCATTTCGGAGCCTGCAAGTCCGGCGAACGCCAGCGCCGCCTTGACCGGTCCGGGATTGGGTTCGAGGAACATCCCCTCGGTCAGTTCCGCGATCTGGTCGTGCAGCGCCAGGGCGCTGCGCCAGTCGCCGTCGTGCCAGGCCCGCACCATCGCCACCATCTCGGCCGGCGCGACATTGGAGACAACGCTGGTCACGCCGACGGCGCCAGTAGATAGGAACGGGATCGTCAGCGCGTCGTCGCCGGAATGGATGACGAAATCGCTGCCGCATAGGCGCCGTATGCGCGTAACCCGTTCGACCGAGCCCCCAGCCTCCTTGATCGCAACAATGTTGGCGTGACGCTCGCGCAACAGGGCGCAGGTCTCCGCTGCGATCTCGACACCACAGCGGCCAGGCACGCTGTAGAGCATGATCGGCAGCGCAGTCGCCTCGGCGACCATCGCATAATGGCGCAGCAGACCGGCCTGGGTCGGTTTGTTGTAATAGGGCGTTACGACGAGCAGGGCATCGGCCCCGGCTGCTTCGGCTCGCCCGGCCTTATCAACTGTCGCCACTGTGCTGTTGGAGCCGGCGCCGGCGACCACGAGCGCCCGTCCAGCCGCGCTGCGGGCGGTGCGGCGAATCAGGTCGTCAGTTTCCGCATCGCTCAGCGTCGCGGCCTCGCCGGTGGTTCCGACCGGCACCAGTCCGGCGACACCGGCCGCCAACTGGCGCTCTACCAGGGCATCGAAGCTCTCGTGGTCGACCGCGCCGTCCTTGAACGGCGTCACCAGTGCGGTGAACACCCCGCGAAATCGATCCAGATCAAATGCGTTCATCTCATATCTTCCTTTTTGAAGCTTTGGTCAGGATGCGCCAAGCGCGTCGGAGAGGCTGTAGCGGCCCGGTCCCGGAGCCTTTTCGACCAGCCAGCGAGCGGCAGAGAGCGCGCCTTCGGCATAAGCGGCGAGCGTCTGGACGCGGTAGACGAAGCTTGCCTCCGCCGATCCGAGGTCGAAGCGGATCTCGGCCACGCCGACAACATCGCCCTCTCGCCGCACGAGGATCGGCGTCGGGCCCGCGTCGAGACCGGACGCCCTTGTCCGTCGCGCCCGCAATTCGGCGGCAAGCCGTAGCGAGGTGCCGGAAGGGTCAGCCTTCTTGCGGATGTGATAGGTCTCGGCCACCGTCGGTTCGGCACCCGGCATGCTGGCCGCAAAGCCTGCGGCAGCATTCAGGAAGGCCTCGAAGCCCAATGCGAAATTGGCGCTCGTCAGCAGCGGCCGGAGGCGGGCATAGCCGCTTAGGTGAGTCTCCTGCGCCGCAGTGAATCCCGTCGTGCCGATAACGATCGGAATCGGCTTGCTGCCGCATTCGACTTGGAAGGCAAGTGAAGCGGCCGGCGTCGAGAAATCGATCATGACGTCGCAATGACTGTTCATGGCGGCATCGGCGGGCCGGTATTCGACGCTGCCGCCGCCGACCGCCATACCGACATGGCGCGATCCCGGCGCCACGATGGCCGCCGCCAGTTCCAGTCCCGGCCCGGCGAGAATGGCCTCCACCAGCTTCGTGCCGACCCGTCCGGCCGCGCCGATCACTCCGATGCGCATCGTTCTGCGCTCCTTCAATCGATCACGACTTTGGTTTCCGACATTTCGCGCAGCGTGATCCGCACTCCCTCTCGGCCAAGTCCGCTCGACTTGATGCCGCCAAACGGCACGTGTTCGGCACGGAAGTCCGGCCCCTCGTTGATCATCACGCCGCCGACCGCGAGGTCGCGCGAGAACTGGCGGATCAAGGCATGGTCGTTGGTAAAGACGCCGGCCTGCAGCCCGTAAGCGCTTTCATTCACTTCCGCGATCGCCTGTGCCGCATGCGAAAAGCGGCGGATCGCGATGATCGGACCGAATGTCTCCTCGAAGATCACAGGCGAGTTCGGCGCCACGCCGTCGATAACGGTAGGCGCGACCAGGGTACCGCTGCGCGTTCCGCCGATGAGCAGGCGGGCGCCGCCGGCAAGCGTCGCGGCGATGCGGCGTTCGACCACTTCGGCTGCTGCCTGGTCGATCACCGGGCCCATCGCGGTGTCGGCCGAGAGCGGATCGCCGCTGCGCACCGCAGCCACCTCCGGCAGCAACCGATCGAGGAAGGCGTCGACAATATCGCAATGCAGGTAAAGCTTCTTCACCGCCGCACAGCTCTGGCCCGCGATCTCGAAGCGATGACCGATAGCCGTCGCGACGGCAGCGTCGAGGTCGCCGTCCGGCATGACGAAAAGCGGGTCATTGCCGCCCAGTTCCATCAGGCAGCGGATGAGGCCGCTGGCATTTCTAAGTGCAAGGCCGGCGGTCGGCCCGCCAGTGAAGCTGAGCAGGTCGATCGGCGCGCGCGCCAGCGCCATGGCGGTCTCGGCACCGCCGTGAACGATCTGGAACAGGCCAGTCGGGAAGCCTGCGTCGAGGGCCAATTCGGCCAGCCACGCTGCCGCGAGCGGCGCCTTCGGCGACGGCTTTGCCACGACCGCGTTGCCTGCGGCAATCGCCGGGCCGAGCTTGTGGCAAAGCAGATTGAGCGGATAGTTGAAGGGCGTGATCGCGCCCACGACGCCGACCGGCTCGTAGGTCACCGTGGCACGGCGGTCGACGCCGTCCGACACGATGCCGCAATGCAGCACCTCGCCATCGAGAAAAGTCGCGGCATCACCTGACAGTTTCAACGTGTTCTGCGCGCGACGCACCTCGTTGCGGGCCTCGCCAATTGTCTTTCCGACCTCCTTGGCGATGATCAGGGCCATCTCCTCGGCATGGTCGGCGATCTTGCCGGCCAGCCCTTCAAGCAGCGCGCGGCGGACATGCGGCATCGAGGTGCGAAAGCCGCGCTGCGCTGTCCTTGCCCGCGCAACCGCGCTGACCAATTCACCCATGCTTGTCTGTGCAATCTTGCCGACCAGCGAAAAGTCGAACGGATTGCGCACATCAATCACGATAGTCGAGCCGGTATGGATGGCGGCAGTCGCAAGCGGCATGAAGAACCTCATTCTGTCGGACCATTGGCGTCGGCGGCGGGGATATCCGTCACCGCAAGGGAAGCGATCGAAACCGGGCGCAGCGGCCAGCGGCTGCCGGTCAGTTGCGCGATATCCCCCCGCACGGATTCGGCACGCGACGCCGCCGTGATGGCCATCACCGTGTCGGCGCAGAAGCGGCCCTGACAGGCGCCCATCCCAAAGCGTCCGTTGAGTTTGATTTCTCGGGGCGACAGTGCGTCCTGCGCAAGCAGCCCGCGCAGATCGCCGACCGTCTTGTTTTCGCAGCGACAGAGAATCGTGTCGTCGGGGAGATGACGGGGATCGTTGGCCAGATTGACGGGACGGAATAGGTCAGACAGCAGCGTCTGCGCCTTGCGATGTTGCACCAGGCGCGCACTCAGGTTGTCGCCCACGATCTTGCCGCCCCGCAACACCGCGATCACCTCACGGGCGGCGCGCCGTCCATCGGCCTCCGCCGCGATCGCGCCAAGCGCCTCGCGACAGTCGCCTGCGCGGACGATCAGAGGCCGGCCTTCGTCCAAGTCACTGGACGCGGGCAAGCCGAAAGCATTGCAGCGGATGCCGTCATGCAGGGCGATCCGGTCGACACCGATCTGTGTTTCCCTGCCGCGGCGATCGACGATGGTTGCGAACAGGGTCTCGCCGCGTCGTTCGATGGCGGTCAGTGCGGCGGCGCGGCGCCAGGGAACGCCGGCCGCTGCCATCCGTGCCAGGTATCCCACGGCCTCCGACGCGATGCGCGGATGAGCGAGGAGACCTGCGCCTGCGCCGAGACGGCGCAGGGGATCTCCGCTTTCAAGCACTGCGGCCGGCGGGTTGCCAAGCTTGATTAGTTGAGCGGCAAGCGCGATCGGCAGCGGTCCGTTGCCGGCGATCAGGATCCGGCCGCTCGGCGCTCGGCCGGTCTCCTTCATCATTACCTGCATGCCGCCCGCGGTCGTCACGCCGGCCAATTGCCAGCCGGGGCGCGGCGCCACCCGTTCGACAGCGCCGACCGCCAGAACCACGGCAGCGGCTCGCACGGTCGTCACGATTCCGGCTGCTCGGTCCTCGAGTAGTGCGAGACCGTCGGAATCAATGCCGAGGAAGACGTGCCGGGTGCGCTGGACGATGTCGGCATGGGTCAGAGATCGCGACAGGCGCTGCCACTGGGCGCCCAACGCACTCGGCAGGCCGGTTGCGGGGGTTTGATCGAGGGGCTGGCGATGGACGGCGCCGCCAAGCCGCGCGCTTTGCTCGCAGAGCTCGACCCTGAGCCCCGCCGTCGCCAGTTCCGTCGAGGCAGCAATGCCAGCAGTGCCGCCGCCGACGACCAGGACATCGCAATGATGCTGTTGTGTTCCCATGTCAGCCTTCCAACATGACGACGATTGCGCCTTCGCGAGCCGGCGTCAGGCAGGCCTCGACCATCCGGCCGTCGGCGCGCACGAGGCAGTTCTGGCACGCGCCGATGCCGCAGAAATAGCGCAGTCTGGCGCCGGCGCCGTCGCGTCCGAGATCGCCGATGCCAGCGTCTGCCAATGCCGCGGCGATCGTTTCGCCCGGGCGAAAGGGTATTGACTGGCCCTGCCAGGTGAAGTGGCCCGATCTCATGCGACCTGCCTCCGGATGGCGAAGCGGCCAGGATCGAACGGCGCAACATCGATCTCGGGAGGGACGCCGGTCGCCAATTGCTGCACCAGGCGGCCGGCCAGTGGCCCGAGGCATATACCGTCGCCCTCGAAACCGGTGGCGACGATGAGATTCTGCAGACCGGCGGCGCGGCCGATCAGCGGCAGGCCGTCGACTGTGGCCGTCCTGACGCCGGAGAAGGCGCGGATCAGGCGCAACTGCGCCAAAGCGGGCATCAGCCTCAGGGCGTCGGCCAGCAACCGTTTCACGGCAGACAGATCATTGCTGGAATCAGCGCGGTCTTCGCGCGTGCCGCC
This sequence comes from Pseudomonadota bacterium, assembly GCA_043811435.1. GTDB lineage: Bacteria > Pseudomonadota > Alphaproteobacteria > Rhizobiales > Xanthobacteraceae > Bradyrhizobium. The sequence goes on along the minus strand of JBDRNF010000158.1, from coordinate 41,867 downwards.
GATCAGGAACTGGCCGGTGCTCAGTGGGTCAATGACCAAACCGTAGCGCCGCTCGGTCGACGGATCGGGTGCGCCGGCCGTCGCCTTGCTGAGCAGATAGCCGCAAGACATCAGCGAGCCGTGCAACGAGGCGTTGAGGCCAGGAGCCCGGTCGGTGACAAGCAATTGCCCCTTGCGCGGCCGCAAGACGCCGTCGAGGCCGAGCAGCGCCGCCGAGCCGGCTCCGGCAGCCAGAATGACCACGTCGGCATGCCGGGTTCCCCGATCGGTCACCACGCCATCGACATCCGTTCCTCCCGCCGCCAGGGAGAGCCGGCGCACGGGGCAGGCGCGCTCCACGGTGACGCCGGATGCTTCGATGAGCCGATTGACGATCTGGTATCCGATCGCGTGGCCTTCGCCGTGAACTTCGACCGCCATCAAGACGCCGGGCGCGATGACCGGAATGCGGGCGCGCAGCGCTGCGCCAACGTGACGCTCGACCTTGACGCCGGCGCGTGCGAGGGCCTCGGCATGTCCGTCGAGCACTGCATTCTCGATCTCCGTTTCGGCGACCATCAGCGTCGGACGCGATGTGAAAAGTCCAGCAAGGACGCCGTCGCGTTCGAGCTCGCGGTAGAGCGCCACGCCTGCAAGCGCCGCGTTCATCATGGCCCCGGGCCGCTTGCTGGCGACCGACACCGCTCCGTCCGCCGCGCCGCTGGCGCCGCTGGCAGGAGCGACCGTCTCCAGCATCCGCACCGAAAATCCCGAGCGGGCGAGGAAGTATGATGCCGCCGCGCCGACGATGCCGGCGCCCACCACGATGGCTGTTTTCTGTTGCGAACGTCCCATGCCGATCCTGCCGCGCCGGAGCGCGCTTGTATTGGCCGGGATTTTCAGCGCAGGGTAACGTCCTGTCGATGCAAGAACGCGGGCGTTTCTGCCCACGTTATTTGTATGGGCCCGATTTCAGACCCGGTGCACGATCGTCAGGGTCACCGAAAGCGCGCAGTCCGAACATGGCCAGGATCAACCTCACGCTCATCCAGACATTCTACGAGGTCGCCCGCAGCGGCTCGTTTTCCGGCGCAGCGCGGGAGCTCAATCTCAGCTACCAGTCGGCGGCCAATCATGTACGCAGGCTCGAGCAGATCCTGCGCGACAAGCTGATCGAATCCGAGCAGGGCGCCAAACGCATCGCGCTGACGCCGCACGGGCGCGCGCTCTACAATCTGCTGCACCCTGAGCTCGACGTCATGCTCGAGCGGCTGACCAAGCTCATGGAAAACCAGCGCTCGGCGCTGCGGGTCGGCATGCCACAGGCGATTTTCTATTACCTCTTCCCAAAAGTGCTGACGACTTTCCGGATCGACAATCCCGACATGGAGATCGCAGCCTATGAGCGTGACACGGTGCTGGCCGAACTGGTCAAGAACGGCAGTCTGGATATCTGCCTGTCGGAACGCTACTTCGGCGATCCCGTCGTACCGCAGCGCCTGCTTGGAAGCTATCGGCTGAGCCTCGTCTATCCGCGCTCCTGGGGGCCGGCGCCGGCGCCGGAGGACGTGCCGGCCTGGGCGGAAGGCCGCCCCTTTGTCACCTATGAGCCGGGCCAGACATTGCGCAATCTGGCGTTCGATTTTCTCGGCCGCGATGGCGCGGCGGCTCAGCCTTCGATCTCGACCTCGGGAAGTTCCAGCGTCAAGCGCTGCGTGGTGGAGGGGTTGGGCTTCGCCATCATCCCCTCCTGGTGTCTGAACGACGCGGATGACCGGGTCACAAGCGTCAAGCTGGTCAATCTGCCTGAGGTCAGAGTCTATTTCGGCAATGCCGAGTTTCTCGACAACAATCCGAGCGTGCGCCAGCTCTACGATGCCTGCCGGAGCGAACTGGTCGGCAGCGTCCTTGATGCGCCAACCTCCGACCTCGCGTTGCACGCGTTCTGACCCAAGCTGGGCATGCGACCTATAAAAAATGAGATAAGTCGCCGCGACTCTCTAGCATTGTCCTCTGTCCCCGCTCGACTACGCTCCAATCGACCGGCGCGCTCGACTTCCGAGACGCCGCAAGAACAAGCATTCAGGGGAACATTGGAGATATGCACATGAAGATTCTCAGAAGCATTATTGCCGGCGCCGTGATCGCGCTCGGTCTTTTGGGCGGCGCAGCGCAGGCACAGAGCACGGTGGACGAGATAAAGGCGCGGGGCGTGCTCCGCATTCCCGGCATCCTCAACGAGGTGCCATACTTCAACAAGGATCCGCGCAGCGGCGAATGGCAAGGCTTTGTCATCGATATGGCGTCCGACATCGCTAAGCTGCTGGACGTCAAGCTGGAAGTTGTCGAGTCGAGCTGGGCGAATGCCATTCTCGACGTGCAGAGCGGCAAGGTCGACATGGCGTTTGCCGTAACCGCAACCCCGATGCGGGCCCTCTCGGTAGACTTCTCCGCGCCGACCTATTTCAACTCCTTCATCATCATCTCGGCCAAGCCAGAGCTCGAGGGCAAAACCTGGAGCGAACTGAACGACGCCAAATATACCTTTGCCGTGGACCTTGGCTCGGCGCAGGATCTGATCACTCAGCAATACCTGCCCAAGGCAAACATCCTGCGCTTCAAGACGCGCGACGAGGCCATCGTTGCGGCGATCGCTGGCAAGGCCGACGGTCTCGTCAACACAATGCTGAACGGTCTCGTCATGACCAAGAAGACGGCCGATATCGGCAAGGTCATGGTGCCAACTCCGGTGCTCTCGACGCCATCCGTGATTGCCGTCAATTATGCCAGCGACGAGGTGTTCAAGAGCTTCGTCTCCGGCTGGGCCGAATACAATCGCCGCATCGGCAACAACCAGACCTGGATCGTAAAAAGCCTCGAACCATTCGGCATCACCCTGGAAGACATGCCAGTCGGTTTCGGCTTCGGAGGTTAGCATAAAGCCGCGAACAGACCAGACCAGTCTCGACCGCCCTTTCCGGAGGGCGGTCTTCCTTTTGCACCTCGTGACACGCCCAGCAGCTTGAACTGCGCCGGGTTGCTCGGTGGCTCCTGCGTCGATGCCGTTTCATGCAAGTGGCATTTGAGTCTTCGAGCATGTGATGGGGTGCGGACATGTGATTCGATCGATGAGTTGAGGAGATACTTTGTAAGCGCTGTTCCGGTGCCTGTCCGTCGTCAGGGATTTTGGGGCCACTGGCGTGGTGAGCTAACTGAGGCTCGGGCCCATTAGGGTTGTCATTTTATGCGGCTGCTTTGCGATGAAGCAAGCGTCGCTTGGTGATGGTTTAGCGTTTGATCCTTTCCCTTTGCAGCATGATGGTCTGGCCGCCCGAAGTAGACGTCGGCGGGGGGTGAGATTACCGAGGCTCTCGTGGTAGCGGCGGTGGTTGTAATGATCGACGAAGCCCGCGATCTGAGCTTCGAGATCGCCCGGCAGGAAGTAGTTCTTGAGCAGGATGCGGTTCTTCAACGTCTGGTGCCAGCGCTCGATCTTGCCCTGGGTCTGGGGATGGCAAGGCGCACCGCGCGTGTGTTCCATGCCTTTGCCGGCCAACCAGGTGGCCAGATCGGAAGAGACCAGGACGGGCCGTTATCGGACAGGAGCCGCGGCGGCTGCACCACCCTGGCGCTGTCACAGCCTGACGCCCGCAGTGCCATGGTCAACGTGTCGGTGACGTCCCCGGCCTTCATTTGGTGCACAGCTTCCAGGCGATGATGTATCGCGCGAAGTCGTCGAGCACGGTCGACAGATAGAACCACCCCCAGCCGATGACCTTGAGATAGGTGAAGTCGGTCTGCCAGAGCTGGTTCGGTGCCGTCGTCTTGTCATGGAACTCGTCGGCGGCCTTGATGACGATGAAGGCGGGACTGGTGATCAGGTCATGGGCCTTGAGCAGGCGATAGACCGAGGATTCGGAGACGAAGTAGCCCCTCGTGTCGGCGAAGGTGACCGCCAATTCCTGTGGCGACAGTTCGGGCTCGTTCAGTGCCAGTTCGATGATCTCATCGCGCGTCTCCTCGGGGATGCGGCTCCAGACCCGGTCGGGCCGGGGCGCGCGATCCTCCAGCGCGTCGACACCGCCGCCAAGGAAGCGGTCATACCTGCGATTGAAGGTCGAACGTGGAATGCCGAGCTTCTCCAGCGTGCGGCGGGCCGACAGGTGCGACCGCTCGACCAGGCGGATGATCTCCACCTTCTCGGATGCGAGGTATCTCATTCGTCGTCTCCCCCAGCCGCGATCATGTTTTTTTTGAGAATCCGAAGCTCCAGAGCCTGCTCGGCGACGACCTCCTTGAGATCGCGCGCCTCCTTGCGCAGCACCTTCGCCTCGTCGCTGGTGGCAGCCCGCGCGGTGTCGCCGGCAAGCCGCTTCTTGCCGGCTTCCAGGAACTCCTTCGACCGGTTGTAATACAGGCTCTCGGCGATACCCTCGCGCCGGCACAGCGCTGCGATCGACTTCTCGCCGCGCAGGCCCTCCAGCACTATGCCGATCTTATCCTCCGCTGAATACTGCTTGCGGGTAGCGCGGCGGATGTCCTTGATGACCTGCTCCGTCGGCACTTTCCCGGTTCCGGATTTCTGTCTCATCTTCGCTCCTTTGAAAGGCTACGATGAACCAGAAATCCTCCGCTCTCAGTTAAGCCGATTTGGTCCCATCGGCGCTGACGTCGGACAGATGTCGGGAGGCGCGTCCGTTTGCGATCCCGACCGGCAAACCCGGTCGCGCGGCAGAACACGCTGCGCGGTCTGTTCCTCGGCTCGGTCGCGCGCGAGGGGGACCAATCTAAGCGCCTTCTTACAAATTTCCTGGTTCGTTTGATTTTTACGCATCGCCTTAATCGCTATTTCAGCACGGTCTGGCATCAATTCCCAATGGGAAGCACGAGGAAGAGAATTCTGGCCAAAGCAGGTATGACAACCCTGCTTGCAATCATCGTGACCTACTCGATTTCGTTCTCCACCAGGGCTGCGTTCGGCATGCCGATCGATGCGCTGATTCTGGTTAACTGCGCGCTGATCCCGACCGTCATCTGCATGCCGGTTGGCGGTTTCATCTTCTGGCAGGGCGAAAAGCTCGCTGCGGCACACCGGGCTCTCACGCTTGCCCACGCCGAGCTTGCAGAGCGATCGAGAATTGACCAGATGACCGGAACGCTCAACCGCGAGACCTTCCTTGAAACGCTGGAGACGATGCGGCGCAAGACGGATACCGGCGCCCTTCTGATCATTGACGCCGACAATTTCAAGAAGATCGACGACTCGTACGGCCATCTCCGTGGCGACCAGGCACTGTCAAAAATTTCGCGCGCGATTTGCCGAGCGGTTCGGCACGAAGACATCGTCGGCCGGATCGGCGGCGAAGAGTTCGGCGCGATCCTGATGGGGGCCGGTAGCGACGAGGCCGCTCATGTTGCCGAACGGATTCGCGAGGAAGTCGAGAACGAGGCACTGGCGCTGGCCGAGGGTAAAACGCACACACTGACGGTCAGCATCGGGGGAACGACGGATATGTTTTCCCATGCGTCGATCTCCGACTTGATGCGCAAGGCGGATGCCTGCCTCTACGCAGCCAAGCGGCTCGGCCGAAACCGCGTCATCCTCGACAGCGCGTTACCGATCGCCGCTTAGTCGTTATTCCCGATCAAGTATCACTAGTGGCGAAACCGGCAACTTCTCTGGGGTCGAAGACGGGTTGTTGGGCCCGAGCAGTCCATCAGCATGGTTTTGATCGGAGACAAAGCGATGGCGGTGGAATGAACGATCACGATTGAGGGGAAGAACGAGTTCGGCGGCGTGTGCCGACGGGAAATGAGGATCACCAAGAGCTGGGAGAACCTGTTCGACGGCGACATCGGACTGTGCGTTGACGATGGCAAGAAGATCACGGCGAAGCTGCAAAGCGCAGTCGTAGCCCATGAGGCGGAGACCTACTCCCTCTTCCGTCGGGTCTGCCCGGACTGTCACACGTTCCGGCCGGTCAAGGACCACACATCTCGCCGGATCCGAACCGTCTTCGGCACGGTGAAGGTTCACAATCCTCGCTGGATGCTGTGCCGGGATCGCTACCCGGGCATGGACGGCGCCTTCGCGCCGCTGACCGAGATCTGCCCAGATCGGGTCTCTGCGAAGCGCTTCCCGCTATCGACCGGGACATCAGAGCCGCGAAGTGGCGTCTGTGGCATGGGCGGGTCGATCGCGCGATCCGCGACCTGGAACGGCTTCTGGTGAGGCCTAAGGAATCACAGCAGGAAAGCGGATTCTTAATCGCACGCCTTCGCATCTCGGAGTGCAACCCCTGACCTATGTTCATTCGAACCGCGGCGGGATGGTCAAGATACAGCAGATGCGCTGGTCGCTCCACGGCGCTCACATGCTCATGCAGGTCCGGACGGCAGATCTCAACGGCGAGCTTCGCGATCGATTGCGGGCACCGTTCCGACAGCCGGAACCGAACGTGCGTCCAATATTCCAGCCAATACCGCCCCTTCTCCATGCCGCCTGACCCCAGAGAAGTTACCGGTCTCCTTCCATTTGCGTCAGCCTAGGCAATGGCGTGTTTCGCGGCCCGCAGGCCGACAATCAGAAAGATCGCCGAGCCTGCGGCGATCGCAAGGCCGAGCAATTGCCCGGCGTCGGCGCCGAACAGGCAGATTAGCGCGGCGCCGGCACCGAGCAATCCGATGGCCATTCCGAGGAAGGAGATCGCGTGTGATGAAAACGTCCCACGCCGGACCAGCGCTGGCCCGAACACGAGCAATGCCCCTGCTCCGAAGGCGAAGGTTCCAGAAATGAACAGCGCGTCGGAGAAGCTCTTCGCCGCGACGAACCCGGCCTCCGAGGTGCCGCTCGACGCAGCCGTCACGAAGGTTCGCCCAACGAGCGCGTCGACACTGACGAAGATGATGTTGCTGAGCGCGATCCCGAGCCACCCCGCCGCCTTGATCGATTGCCCGCGCAGGACGAGTCCGAAGGCGACCATCATCGCCGCCGCGGCGAAGATGACGTCCCCGGTCAAACCCACCACGCCAATCCACCACAGCTGCACGCCGTCGCTCGCTCTCAGGGCTCCGAGCGCTTCCGGCAGCCGCGCCGTCACCACCGGCATCGTCGCCGCCGTGGGCGAGGCCGCATAGAGTCCGCTGACGATGGCGATCATGACCGCGCCGAGTACCACCCCGGCGCCGCCAATCCGGATCGCGGCGCTCGCGGCGTCCTTCGTCTCGACCTGCCTGTCTTCGGTCATGGTGCTTGTCCGATATCCGATTTGGTTGCAGAGTGAGACCATAACTTCAATGAGGCCGACTTGCAACCATGCCAGGAAAGACCAATCTCGCGACGTTCAACTGTTCGCTCGCCCGCGCCCTCAACGACGTGGGCGACTGGTGGACACTCCTCATCGTTCGCGATGCGCTCCTGGGGACGCAGAGGTTCTCCGCGTTTCAGCGCAGCCTTGGCATGGCGCGAAATACGCTGTCGGATCGGCTTGGGCGCCTCTGCGCGGCTGGCGTCCTGATGCGAGTCGGCACGCCGGCGCGCCCGATCTACCGCCTTACGGAGAAGGGCCGCGCGCTTGCTCCCGCATTGGTCGCCCTTCAGCAATGGGGTGACCAATTCCTCTCCGGGAACCGCCCGCCTGTGACGGTGACGGATCAGCGCGGCCGCCCCTTGCCGACGGTCAAGCTGGTCGACTGCGATGGCGCGGAGGTCGACCTACAGGATCTGAATTTCATGCCTGGTCCGGGCGCCGACGCGCGCACGCGCGCTCGTCTGAAACGCCGATAGGCTGAGGTGTCTCGAATCCGTTGCCTCAAGGCAAGCTGTCCGCATACGCGGATCAGGTGCAACTCAATGAGTATTTTCTCTTAGTGCCTCGGGGCACTTCCTGATCCCGATCAGACCGATCATTTGCCCCTAACGTTCACGACGTCCTCTCATGCCGCCCATCAAGGCCTCGCAGCCGCCCATCACATGATCAGGCTGCTGCGCTGCCAAGATCCCAGTGGTCCTCCTTATTCGTCAACATCTCCCATAGCGAGCGAGCAATCTTGTTGGCCAACGCCATTGCGAGGAGGAGCGTCGCTTCCGAGCGAAAGCCGAGTTCCCGAAATGCGTCCTGCCGGGACGCTGCGCGGATGAGGTCGCTCCCTGTCATGCGGTCGAACCGAACCGCGAACACCACTCGACCCACCTGTTCTGACGCAAACATGCGGCGATTATTGCGATCGACCACGGAGAGAACCCTGAGCCCGGCAATCGCTGCACCAATGACGAGAAAGGGGCCTGATGACAGAGGCGATTAGAGAACGCCCTGGGACGTCACCGGAGTCAATGTCTGAACGAACCCGGTGGTGCACCAAATCGGTTCCTGAAAGCCCGGTAGAACGTCGAGAGTTCATTAAAGCCGCACCGGAAACAGATATCCGCGATACAAATGCCTCCGCCGGATTGCATTAGCATGCGTTGCGCCTGTTCGAGTCTCGTCTCAAGCAGCATCGAAGAAAAGCTTTGGCCGCAAATCTGTAAATGTTTCTGGATCGAGCGCCGCGGCATTCTCAAGCGACCGGTAACACTGTCGAGGGAGAACTCCGGGTCGGCGAAACCCTCAACAATCAGCTTTCTCACACGATCGGACGTCGCGTACGCCCGTGACAGGTTTACCGATGGCGGCTCTGCCGCCGCAATGATCCTGACCAAGCTCTCAATCGCGGCAGTTACGTTAGTCAGATGATCCGAAGGCCAACTCTGATCGACGCGACATAGATAATGCAAGGCTTGGCGAAGCGCCGGAGTTAGCTGGTGGTTCTCCAAGCGGCGGGACAACTCGCCGGCTTCAATGGAAACCTTCTCGCGATCCATTCGAAAGGCAAGGTGTCGATGACCAGCGACAGAATTGATCTGCGCGTCGAAAACATGTGCATTGTCAATCACCGTAATATCACCCGGCCGAAGGATATTGCGGTTGCCGAACTGGTCGAGGCGCATCTCGCCAAGCTGGATGAAATTCACGTAGAAATCGTCGTCTTCGACCCTGGCGATATCTTGCCGACTTCGGGAGACGAGGTGAGTCGATGTTTCGACAAAAGTGAATTCGCTGTTGCCGCCAAACCAATGTTCGACTCTGGCGGAAAATCCTGCGCCGATCTCCGGCTTGTGCGGCGTCAGGTGAGAAAACGACTCGCACAGGCCAGACCGATAGTAGTCGAAGCGGCTGCCCTGCTCGACTTGCGTCGTATCCCATGTTGTGAACTTTAACGGCATCATTTCCGCTCGGCCAGTTTCGGGACAGCGGATCGACTAGGTCCGGACAGGCTGGCGCGCGATGATTGCGCCAGTTGCAGAAAGCCGGCGCCTGACGCCAAAGACCTGATCATCCTCCTATAATAAACATTCTTCCGGGAACGCGCGGCGGTCAAGTCTTTGCTTCCGGAGACAGGGCCAGGCCGGGATGGAGGAGACAATGTCGAGATTGCAGTCAGTGCTTGATGAAGGTGTTCGCGCCGAGAATTTGCCGTTCGCCGTCGCCATGATTGGCGACAGGAATGGCATCAAGTGGTCAGGCGCCGCGGGGGAGCGCGCCCCCGGCAGGGCGGCATCCGGCGACACCGTTTTCCGCATTTTTTCGATGACGAAGGCCATCGGCAGCACGGCAGCGATGATTCTTATCGACCGTGGCAAGCTTGATCCTGAAACGCCGGTCCAGGACATCCTTCCCGAATTTGCGAAAATCATGGTGCTCGACCGTTTCGACGGCGACAGCCCGGTATTACGCGCGCCCAAAACGAAGGCGACCGTTCGCAATCTGGCGACGCACACAAGCGGTCTGGAATATGAATTTTGGAATAGCGATATCGCGAAATATCTCGAAGTGACCGGCCATCCGACGATTCTCTCGGGACTCAGGAGTTCGCTGTTCTATCCCATGGCGACCGATCCCGGCACGCGATGGGCCTATGGCATCGGAATCGACTGGCTTGGCCAAATTGTCGAGAAGATCGACGGACGGGGCATAGACCGTTTCTGCCGGGAGGAAATACTCGAACCCCTAGGCATGTCCGATACCGCATTCGAGGTCTCTGAATCCATGCAGGAGCGGCTGGCGGCGGCATCCATTCGCGGCGAGGATGGCAAGTTCGGGCCTTACGACATCGCCCCCCCGCCCAATCCCGAATTCTACGGAATGGGTCACGCACTGTATTCAACCGCGCCAGATTACATGCGCTTCCTGCGGATGTTCCTCAATCGCGGTTCGCTGGACGGCAAAAGGATAATTTCGGAATCTGGCGTTGACTGGATGCTGGCGGAGCGCTCAAACGGCCTCAATTTCCGCAAGATGGTAACCGCGGCCCCGCCATTGACGGCTAATTGCGACCCGTTTTCGGGTACGCGCAGGACGCACAGTTTCGGATTTCTGCGCATGGAAGAAGATGCGCTTGGTATGCGCTCGGCCGGCTCGCAGAGTTGGGCGGGGGTGCTCAACAGCCACTACTGGATTGATCCCAGCAAAGATATCGCGGCACTCATCATGACCCAATCGCTGCCCTTCGTCGAACCGCGCTTCATGGACACCTACGGAAAATTCGAGCGCGAGGTGTACGCGGCACAGTAGCCACAATTCGCGGTTATCAGGCGACCGGAAAGACCTATGGGGGTGAAGCAAGGGTTGATCGGCAGCCTCTGTTCGATTGGTGGGGAGATGCCGGACGGAACGGATTTTGTAGCTGGAGCAAAGAGGTTCCGAGGTGGGGCGCATGTCTCGTCCGACCAGATTGCGTGCACCCAAATCTGACTTGGCGCGGCGCCTTCGGCGGCTATTGACTACTCTGGCCCTTTCCGCATGGCTTCGCTGCTTGAAATCGAGCGCGCGTGCGCGCGTCGGCGCCCGGACCAGGCATGAAATTCAGATCCTGTAGGTCGACCTCCGCGCCATCGCAGTCGACCAGCTTGACCCTCGGCAAGGGGTGGCCGCGCTGATCCGTCACCGTCACAGGCGGGCGGTTCCCGGAGAGGAATTGGTCACCCCATTGCTGAAGGGCGACCAATGCGGGAGCAAGCGCGCGGCCCTTCTCCGTAAGGCGGTAGATCGGGCGCGCCGGCGTTCCTTCCAGAAAGGTTGGTGTCGCAACCACACTCTGCTGGAAAGCGCCGATGACCACCGCGCTATCCAGCTACATCATGTCCAAGGATGTCACCTGGCAAACTCCGATCCGTTTTCAGGCCAGATATGAGGGCGATGGAACTGAGCACCGACCCAAGCTCCATACCCAACCGCCACAGAGACGGAATGCGGCGCCCGCGCGCCATCCCGACTGGCGAATATCGCGGGATGTTCTGGCTTCCTTGCCCGAATTCAGTGTAGGCGAGAGATATTTCCGCCTATTGTCAGCCGCGCAGCTTCTTCGGGATCAGCCCGACGACGATCTGTACGATGGCACCGGCCACACCACCGCCGACGACGTTGCCAGCGAGCACTGCAGTGTCGAGTCCGCCGGTGGCTGCGGCCGTCCCGGCTCCTAGGATGCTGTTGTGGAGCGTACCACCCCCGGCCCCGCCTAGGGCGCCGGCGATCAGATTCCCGACCGCCCCCATGTCCGAGGTCCCCACAGCCTTGCCGCCACCGAGACCGGTCCTAGCTAGACGAGAGGCGATGCTTTAGCCTCGATCCAATCTCGCCATCCAGGACTGCTAGGAATTGACGAGACAGAAAGAGAACATACTTCTGCGCGCCAGCTGTCTGCGGCCGTAGAAGTTCGCCGACAACAGACTTCGAGATTTGCGGTAGATTGTGATGAACAGAAGAGTGTTTCGCGGCGTAATGTCGGACATCGACCTGCGCCTCCTCCGCGTTTTCGATGCCGTCGTGTCCCAGGGCGGGTTCGCGGCAGCGGAGGTAGCGCTGAATAAGTCCAGATCTGCGATCAGCATGGACATCTCAGACCTCGAACAGCGGCTTGCCGTTACGCTATGCCGCCGTGGTTCCGGCGGATTTTCGCTCACGCGGGAGGGAGAAAAGATACACACTGCAGCGAGGGCCCTCTTTGCCGACCTCGACCGATTCAGGGACAGCGTCAATGAGGCGCTTTCCAATCTTTCCGGCAAGATCGTCATCGCGATGACGGATGACCTCGTTGATTCGCCGCACTTACCCCTGGGGGACGCCGTGGAATCGTTCCGCTATGCAAACCCGGACGTATACATCCATATACGTGTCGCCTCGAATATGTCGGTTGCGCAGTCTGTCATCAACGCGCAGTCTGATATCGGATTTGCTGGCAAAGTGCGGCCGGTTTCCGGCGTTGAGTTCACGCCGCTCTTCGAGGAGACAAGCCTCGCGTACTGCGGAAGCATGCACCCGCTCTTCGACTTCCCCGACGACCAGCTTAGTCTCGACAAGGTGCTCGAAAGCGATTTCATCAAGGTCTCCGTCGCCGAGACTCAGGAGCCCGGAAACTTGCTCGAACGTATCCTCGTGTCATCAGAGGCCAACAACATGGACGCGCGCGCGATGATGATCACGAGCGGCAATTACGTCGGCTTTCTGCCGTTCGACTACGCAAGAAGCATGGTAGCCCGGAAGCAGATTCGCCCGCTGCTGCCGGAGAGGCTGCACATCAAGAACACGATCTACCAGATCCTGCGGTCGGGTCGCGAGCAGTCACCAATCTACCGAGAGTTTCTGCGCTGTCTGGATAAGGCGAAGAGGGCGCGGGCGCTAGTTTCTGAAGCGGCGCTGCCGATCTGAATTGGGTACGGACAGTTACGACGGGCGCGCAAACCCCTTCGCTTCGTAGCTCCACGCATCAGCAGCGTCCCGCGCCGAGGACGCCGCCTGACACTGTTCAGAAAACCCTGAAAGGCCCTTAAGTTAACTCATATCCGGATTCCAGAACTCTCCCTTTAACCTGACTTTGGCTGCGTCCAGGTATACGATTCAGTAAGGCTGAGCGGCTTGGGCGCCACAGCAAGAGGGGATTAAGCAACATGGGAAATGTTCGACACTGGATCGGCGCGGCTTCCATCGCCGCAATCTCCGTTGGCTTCTCCGGAATAGCCAGCGCCCGTGATTTCACCGTCGCCAGTTGGGGCGGTGCGTATTCCGAAGCTCAACGCGACATCTTCCTCGCGCCCTTCTCTAAGGAAAAGGGCATCGGCTTTCTGATGGATACCTATCTTGGCGGCTGGGGCCAGTTCGAGGCAATGCAGCAGACCGGCACTGTCAATTGGGATGTCGTCGATACCGAGGCTTCAGCGCTGGTTCGCGGATGCGAGGCAGGCGCGTTCGAAGAGCTCGACTGGTCACGACTGAAGGGCACCGACGACCTGGCATCATGGGGCAAGACGAAATGCGGATTGGGCGTCGTGGCCGGCGCACTTCTCGTCGTTTACAATAAGAACACGATCGGCGCCGACGTGCCGAAGAACGTCGCCGACTTTTTCGATCTCAAGAAGTGGCCGGGCAAGCGCGCCATGCGTAACAGGCCAGAGAACATGATCGAACTCGCACTCCTCGCGGACGGCGTGCCGCCAGCGGACATGTACAAGGTCCTGAACACGCCAGAAGGCGTTGAGCGCGCCTTTGCCAAGTTAGACACGATCAAGCCGCAGCTTCTGTGGTGGGAAGCGGGGGCTCAAGCCAGTGAGTTGCTGCTCAGCGGTGAGGCCGTGATGGGCATCTCCTACAACGGTCGCACGGCCACCGCCCAGCGCGAAGGTCTGCCGCTCGAAATGGTCTGGGAAAATGCAGTCGTCTATGCGGACTACTGGGTGATCGTCTCGGGCACTCCCCACCTCGATCTAGCTTACGACTTCTTGAACTCGACGCTGGATCCCGACAAGCAGGTGGCGTTCGCCAACAAGTTTCCCTACGAGCCGGCCTTGAAGACTGCGACTGCGAAGCTCGAGCCAGCCATAGCGGCCGGGCTCCCCGTGGGCGACAAGCTGGTCAATTCGCTCTTTGTCAGCACAGATGAAGGCGTGCGGTTCTGGCAGGACAACGCCGATGCGCTGACCGAACGCTGGACCGCGTGGCGCGCAAACTAGATACAGGCGGAGCGGGAGTCGGGGCGTCCCTGTTCCCGCTTTTCTGAATCCCGACCCGAGTGATACTGCGCGGCGCGTCCATGCCGATAGGGTCTGACTGCAAATCCAGCGGTGACATGGCCAGGAGAGACCGGAATGTCGCAATGAGCCGGATATTTCTCATCATCCCTGTGATTGCCTTCAACATTGTCTTCTTCGTTTTCCCGCTCAGTCTCGTAATCCTGATGAGTGTGCGCGATACGAAATTCGCCGATGCAATGCCCGGCACCGCTTTGGCCTTGTCAGATTGGAACGGCGAAGCACTGCCCAGCGAAGAGATCTACGGTATCTTGGTGATGGATCTGCGCGAAGCCACCCGCAGTAGAATCCTGCCGGGAGCGGCCCAGCGGCTGAATTACGAATTGCCCGGTTTCAATAGCTTGCTGATCAACACCGGGCGGAAAGCCGAGGCATTTTCGCCACCCTATCGCGAATCGGTCATCGCATTCGACGCGAGATGGGCGAACCTGGACTATTGGCGAGTCGCGGCATCTGCCTCGTCATCCTACACCACTTACTTTCTTCTTGCGTCGCTTGACCTAAAGCGCCAGCCCGACGGCGAAATCGAACGCGCTCCGGATGACAAGCGCGTCTACATCGCGACGCTGGGGCGAACGTTGTGGATCAGTGTCGCGGTCACGCTGCTGTGCCTGCTCCTAGGCTACCCGATGGCTTTTCTGATCTCTGTGTCGACAAGCAACATCCGCACCTTCCTGATCGGCTGCGTGATGGTTCCGTTCTGGATGTCGCTGCTCGTGCGGACATCTGCCTGGGTCGTGCTTCTACAAAAGAATGGCCTCGTCAACGATAGTCTCCAGTGGCTGGGAATAACCGACGAGCCCCTGCCCCTGATATTTAACCGTTCCGGCGTCTATGTTGCGATGTCGCACATCTTGCTGCCATTCATGATTCTGCCGATCTACAGCGTGATGCAGGGTATAAGGAAAGACCAGTTGCGCGCCGCGGCCAGCCTCGGTGCCCGCCCGACCGCAGCGTTCCTGAGCGTCTATCTCCCGCAGACACTCCCGGGTGTCGCCGCCGGTGCCTTGCTCGTATTCATAATGTCGATCGGCTTCTACGTGACGCCAGCGCTTGTCGGATCGGGATCTGACCAAATGCTAAGCTACCTGATAGCGCAATTCACCACGCAAAATGCAAACTGGGGCATGGCGTCGTCGCTCGCGCTGCTGCTCATGCTGACGGTTGTAGTCGCCTTCGTCGTCGTCGAACGGCTGACCGGAGCGAGGAAGTCGTCCGTTGCTTAAGCTCAGCCGAGGGCTCATCGGGGTTTCCTATACGTCGTGGGAGGAAACGTTCTGGCGAGCCGTCCTGCTCGCGAGCTGCGTGCTCGGCTTCGGCTTTCTAATCATTCCGATCTTTGCCGTCCTGCCAATCTCATTCAGTTCCGGCAGCACTCTGGGCTATCCGCTGCCGGGATTCTCCCTGCGCTGGTACGAAGAGATATTCAGCCCGCGCCCGTGGGGCATGACTCTGACTAACAGCCTGATCATCGCCGCCGCCACAACAGTGCTGGCGACGATCCTCGGAACCCTGGCTGCATACTGGGTTACGGTCTCCAAGTTGCGCTTCAAAAAGCTAATCGTTGCCTTCCTGCTTGCGCCCATGGTCGTACCCCTGGTGATACTGGCATTAGCTTTCTACTTCGCCTTCTCCCAGATCGGCATCCGCGGGACGTACCTTTCCCTGATCCTCGCACACACAGTGTTGGCGACACCCTTTGTCATCGTCACCGTCACAGCGACGATGAGCGGCTTCGACACAAACCTCATTCGCGCCGGTCAGAGCCTTGGGGCGTCGCCGCTGCCCGTCTTCCGCGAGATCACCCTGCCCCTGATCATGCCGGGGGTCCTAGCTGGGGCTGTCTTCGCCTTCATGACCTCCTTCGACGAGGTGGTCGTCGCCCTCTTCATCTCGTCGCCGACGACTAAGACCCTCCCAATCGAACTCTTCGCACAACTACGGGAGCAACTGACCCCGGCGATCGTGGCGATTTCGTCGCTGCTGATCGTCTTCTCCGTTACTACGCTCGGGCTGGCGCAATTCGTTCGCTCGCGGGGGCAGTTGAAGCGAGGCGAAAAATGAAGATCAAGTGTGTGGTGATCGTATGTTCACTCGAACGCCTGGCAATAAACCGGGAAGCGCACTCGAGGCGCTACCTCCCGAGCACACCAGTCGAGTTCGTCGTTCCTGAGGGGAGTATCCGCGTTGGATGAACCGATCATTTCCTTCGTCGGCACGAGCAAGTCGTATGACGGGCACGTGGTCGTCGTGGACTCTCTGAACCTGGATATCCGCAAGGGAGAGCTCATCACACTGCTCGGACCATCCGGTTGCGGAAAGACGACGAGCCTCATGATGCTCGCCGGGTTCGAGTCCCCGACCGCCGGCGATATCCGCCTCCGTGGCAACTCGCTGGTGAAAGTTCCACCCTACCGGCGAAACATGGGAATGGTTTTCCAGAACTATGCGCTTTTCCCGCACAAGACCGTCTTCGAGAACATCGCCTTTCCGCTCCTACATCGCCGGGTTCCGCGACGTGACATCGAACAAAAGGTCGCCGAAATACTGACCCTCATCGAGCTTGCACCTATGCGGAACCGCTATCCGGCCCAGCTTTCCGGCGGGCAGCAGCAACGTGTGGCGCTCGCCCGCGCGCTCGTCTTCAGGCCCGAAGTGGTGCTTCTCGACGAGCCGTTGAGCGCCCTCGACAAGAACCTGCGCGAGCAGATGCAGACTGAGATCAAGCAGTTGCACCAGACCTTCGGTATGACGTTCGTGTTTGTAACGCACGACCAGGGCGAGGCGCTAACAATGTCGGACCGCGTCGCGGTCTTCGACCGAGGCCGATTGCAGCAGGTCGGCACTCCCCGCCAGATCTACGATCGTCCCGCAAACGAGTTCGTAGCGAACTTCGTCGGCGAAAATAACATGCTCGAAGGAAGTGTCGAAGCGGTCGACGGGGAATTGCAGCGTGTCCGGCTGAAGGGGGGCGAGGTCGTCACCGCCAAGGCGGCGACCTCCACGCCGGTGGGCTGCATCGTTTCGATCGCATTTCGACCGGAGAAAGTCGCGTTCTCGAGGAACGGCGTCGCGCCTATGAACAGACTAGAGGCCACCGTTCACGAGGTTGTCTACAGCGGCGACATGATCAGGATTAGGATGACAACCTCCGATGGCTCGGTCATCACCGGAAAGTCGATTGCCGCGGACGATGTCGATCCGCCGCAGGTCCCGGGAACACTAACACATGTCTTTTGGCGGGCCCAGGATTGCTATGCGTACCCGAAAGACCAGATCCATCCGCCGCGATTAGACCGATAACGTCAGCTCGCGCAACCGCGAGGCAAAGGGAGATAACAGGCACATGTGCGACAGCTTTGTGGCGCTCGGCGGCTCCACCTTATCCGGGCATGCCATCTATGCAAAGAACAGCGATCGGGAACGCAATGAAGCGCAGTTCCTGGAAATCGTGGCGGGGGCCGAACACCCTGCCGGAGCAATCACTCGTGCCACCTACATCGCCCTACCGCAGGTGCGTCGCACGGCGACCGTGCTTCTAAGCCGCCCGTTCTGGACCTGGGGCGCAGAGATGGGCACCAATGAGCACAGCGTTGTCATCGGTAACCAGGCGATGCACTCGCACATTCCCGCGGTCCGGCGGCCTGCCCTGATTGGCATGGATCTCGTGCGGCTCGGCCTGGAACGGTCGGAGAGCGCTGCTTCGGCGCTCAACGTTATCATCAGCCTCTTGGAGCAGCACGGCCAGGGCGGCAATTGCGGGCTGCACGGGCGCCTCTACTACCACAATGGCTTCATCATCGCCGACCGGTCGGAAGCCTATGTCCTCGAGACGATCGGCAAATGGTGGATTGTCGAAAAGATCGCTTCCAGCCGATCCCTGTCAAATGCCTTCAGCATCGGGACGACCTTCGCGGCAATATCACCCGCGTTGCGCGACCACGCTGTAGCGAGCGGCTGGCGCGGCGATGACGGTGAGATTGACTACGCGGCGCGACTAATCGACACCTCGCGGGATGCTATCACCTTCGGTACGGGTCGTTGTGTGCGGGGCGCCGAGCTACTCGATCGTCACGATGGGTCACTGACCGCCGCCTTGATGAAATCGATCCTTCGTGACCATGGTGCGAGTAGCGATGCAAATCCGCACTGGCATCCGACCGACGACAAGGGGCGAACGATTTGCATGCACGCAGGTGCGGCCCTGCGCAAGGGACAGACCACTGGTTCGCTGGTCGCGGAACTTAGAAATGAGGCAATCCTGCATTGGGTAACCGGGACATCAGCGCCCTGCACCGGCATATTCAAGCCCGTGATGCTTGCGGACGGATTTCCCGAACAAGGCAGCGCTCCTCGCGGGACTTATGATCCGCACACTTTGTGGTGGCGGCACGAGCGTTTTCACCGGGCGGTGCTGAGGGATTTTGCAAATCGGCTAGACATGATCCGCGATGAGCGCGATTCCGTCGAGAAGCGCTTTCGCGAAAGCATCGACACCGCGTGGCGCGTTGCCGGACCCGATTCGGACCAGTTGCGACAGGCCGTCCGGGAATGCTGGCGGGAGGCCGCCGATGTGGAGGCGCGGTGGGCGTCCGCGGTTGCCATATCTGATCGACCGACCAAGCAGACGACGCCATACGACTTGAGCTGGGCTCGGCACAACAGTATCGCCAGGCTACCACGCATGTCGGGGACAGAAGCTAGGCGGGTATCCCCCAGGGCTCATGCAGCAGATGCCAATAGGCTGCGACGGCCCTAGGCTGGCGGCAATTCGGGGTGCTGCGCATGGATCGGCATCGCGGTTTCGAAGGCCGCCGCCAGCTGAAGCACGCCGAGATCGTCGAAGCGGCGAGATACGATCTGCAATCCCACAGGCAGGCCTTCCGAGGTGAAGCCGCACGGAATGCTGGCCGCGGGCTGACCCGACAGGTTGAACGGATAGAGGAACTCCGCCCAGGCCAACCAGTCCCAGTCATGTCCCGGCCAGTGACGCGGTCGCACGAGTTCCACCGGAAAGGCGGCAACGGACGCGACAGGGGTGACGAGGTAGTCCCATTCTGAGAAGAAGGAGGACATGCGCGCGATGTAGGCGAACTTTCGCTCACGGAACGCGAGATAGTCGGTCGCCGATCGGTTGGAGCCCGCCCTGATGCACGCGACTAGGTCACTGCCCATCCGATGCTCCCATTGGTCGAGCACATGAGCATACCTGCCCCACAGGACGCTCCAGAAGAAGCGTCCGATCTCTGGCCCCTCCGCGGCCCATTCGGGCGTGACTTCGTCGACATCCGCTTCCAGATCACGTGCAATCACACCGACCGCGGTGCGGATGATTTCCGCGACTTCCGAATCGACCCGGGCAAAACCAAGGTCAGGACTGAAAGCGATCTTCTTACCCTTCATCGATGCGCCTAGCCGCGAATGGTAGGGCGGTGGCACGCCTTCAGAGGACGTGTGATCGAGGTGGTGTGGGCCCGCCATCGCCTCCAACATTAGTGCCGCGTCGGCCACGGTGCGTGAAATGGGCCCAAAGCAGGTCGCATAGTCGTTGCTGGACACAGGGACGAGGGGAATTCGGCCATAGGTAGGTTTGAGGCCGAAGGCGCCGCAAAAATGGGAAGGCATCCGGATCGACCCCGCCCCGTCCGAACCGAGATGCAACGGTCCATATCCCGCAGCGGCGGCCACGCCAGCGCCCGCCGACGATGCTCCCGCGTTCAACCCCCTGCCCCACGGATTGTGCGTGACGCCGGTCACCGGGTTACGGCTGATGCCCGACCAGCCCAGCTCCGACATAGTCGTCTTGCCGAGAATGACCGCACCGGCACTGCGCAACCGCGCGACGACAGGATTGTCATCCGCTGGAAATCTGACGCGGATGGCGTGGCTGCCAGTCTCCGTCTCGACGCCGGCAACGTCGCATACGTCCTTGATTGTGACCGGGATCCCCTCCAGCAGGCGCGCCTCGCCTCGCATGTACCGTTCTTCCGACCGCCTCGCGGCTGAGAGCGCTTCGTCGGCCGTTACGCAAGAGAAAGCGTTGAGCGACGGCTCCAACGCATGCACGCGATCAAGAATCGCCGAAACGGCTTCCGTAGGCGACAGGTTGCCTTCCGCATATAGGCGTTTTAGATCGACTGCCGAGTGGTAGCCGATCGTCGCATCCAGACTACACCACTTCGTCACGCCCGATTACTCCCGGCCAGTTCTAGATGCACAATGCGGTTTCGCGGTATGCGGCCCCAGAACGGCGAAGCGAGGCGCCGCTGCCGTGCTACGTTCCGGCCGCATCCGATCCAACCGAAGCTAGGCCGTCGGCTTGCGATTACTGCGCTTTTTTCGCCATAGCCATCAGCCGAAGCTCGAAGACAGCCCCCGGAAGCAGAAGGCTCGAAACCTGCGCGCACAACCAGGCAGGGTAAGGCTCTCTGATGAACTCCGAAGCAACCTTCTTGTAAATCGGGAACTGTTCGCTCAACGGACCGATATGGTAGGTGTCGACAAGAAAGACGTCGCCGAAATCCAGGCCGCCTTCCTGCAGCACTTCCTCCTGATAGCGGAACGCGTTGCGAATCTGGGTTTCGGTGTCCGCCGGCATCGTGCGATCTGGGTTGTAACCGATCCTGCCGGAGGTGATGACGAGATCGCCGGCCCGGATCCCTGGCGACATCAGCATCTGGTCGTAGAGCCGCCTTGTATTCGACGGGATGATCGGTGTGAACGCAGCCATTCCATTTACTCCTATTGGCACCGTTGCCGCGGATGCTCAGCCGAGCGCTCTCAAAGCGTCGTCGGCCTTGTTGAGGAACTCGTCGACATGCTCCTGCGTCAGAATCAGCGGCGGAAGTAGGCGGGCGATGGGGGAGGTCGGCATCGAGATAGCGGCCGGAGGTATCACAACGCCCCGGTGAAAGAGCGCGGTCGCGAATTGCAGGGCGCGCAGTCGTTCGACGTTGAAGTCGATCGCAAAGATCAGTCCGACCCTCCGCACGGAAGAGATCATATCCGGGTGGTGGTGGTGCAGCAGCTTCAGGGCATCCTCGAGCAATTTTCCCGCCGAGTTGGCGGCGGGGAGGATTTTGCTCGTCTCCTCTATTGCGGCGATAGCGACCTCGGCACCGACATTCGACCAGGCATAAGTCGAGAAGCTGCGATAGGGATGGTCTCCCCAACACTCAATGATCTCGGGCCTCATAACGACCGCGCCAAGCGGGAAAACGCCACCGGACAACCCTTTCGCTGCAACGATGATGTCAGGACTGATCCGGTTGTATTCGCATCCCCACAGGGTGCCGAGCCGTCCCATTCCCGTCACAACCTCGTCAACGATCAAGAGGGTACCGGTTTCGTCACACAGCTTGCGTAGATTCGCGAAGAATGTCGGGCCCGGGTCGGCACCGTCGAAATTGCTACGCACCGGCTCGATGATGACTGCCGCCGTGTCTTCACCGATCGCCTCGCGAACGGCATCAATGTCACCGTACGGAACCTTGCAGAAGTCTTGGTTCTCGATGCCGGCCCAACTCCTCACGACATCTGGCCCCATCGCGGTCGAATAGCCCGTGGACCCGTGGTAGCTGCTGTCGAAATGAATGAACCGCTTTCGGCGTGTGAAACCCATCGCAAGTTTTATGGCAAGGTCGACAGCCTCGCTTCCGCTGGCTGTGGGGAGCACGACTTGGAGGCCGCCGGGCGTGGTTTCCGCGAGGATCCGCGAAAGTTCACCCTTCGGCTCGCTGAAGTAAAGGAGGTTACCAAACTCACGA
This sequence comes from Pseudomonadota bacterium, assembly GCA_043811435.1. Classification (GTDB taxonomy): domain Bacteria; phylum Pseudomonadota; class Alphaproteobacteria; order Rhizobiales; family Xanthobacteraceae; genus Bradyrhizobium. The sequence goes on along the minus strand of JBDRNF010000158.1, from coordinate 20,003 downwards.
GTTTCGATCGAGGCGCGCAGCCGCGCCATGATCGCTGGATGGCGGTGGCCGAGATTGAACACGCCGCTTGACACGAAGAAATCGAGGTACCTGCGGCCGTCAGTATCATAGATGTATGCCCCATCGGCGAAGTCCTCGACCATCCAACGGCCACTGTTGACGATCAGATCAACCCTGCGCCTTCCGAAGTAGGGGGCATATTTCGAAATAAAATCTTCGCGCTTGTTGCCAACAGTGCTCGAACGGATTTCCTGCTTGCTCATCAAACGTTTCTCCGGAACCTAGCGACTCGACCCTTGTGGCCCTCCCTGAGGTCGTACCGCTCGGATCAGTATCGGGATGCACTCCGGCGCGATAGTCCGTCGTACTTAACGGCACTTGAGCCCGCGCTGAACACCGGCTTTTGAACCGCGCTGGGTTTGCCGGAGGCTCTTTCGTCTGAGTCACGCCGCCATAGCTGGTTGTTCCAGCATGGCGTAGTAGCGTTCCTAGGCTTCCACCGGCTGGATGTTGCCGATGGACTCCGGCAGCCGGCGATTGTTGAACCAGTCGACCCATTCCAGGGTGGCGAACTCGACGGCCTCGAATGAGCGCCAGGGTCCGCGTCGATGGATCACCTCGGCCTTGTAAAGACCGTTGATCGTTTCGGCGAGAGCATTGTCGTAAGAGTCGCCGACGCTGCCGACCGACGGCTCGACGCCGGCCTCCGCCAGGCGCTCGGTGTATCGAAGCTGACGTATTGGCTGCCTCTATCGCTATGGTGCACGAGCCCGCCGCGATGGATCGGCCGCCGATCGTGGAGAGCCTGTTCCAGAGCGTCCAGAACGAAGCTTGCATGCGCCGTCCGGCTCACCCGCCAGCCGACGATCCTTCTCGCATAGGTGTTGATTGCGAAGGCGACATAGACGAAGCCCGTCCAGGTCGCGACGTAGGTGAAGTCGGAGACCCACAGCATGTTCGGCGCCGGGGCATGGAACTGGCGATTGACGTGATCGTGAGGGCAAGGTGCGGCCCTGTCGCTCACCGTGGTGCGGAGCGGCTTGCCGCGGATGATGCCTTCGAGACCCATGGCCTTCATCCGGCGGGCAATCGTGCAGCGGGCGACATCGAAGCCATCGCAGCGCAACTGCCGCCAGACCTTGCGAACGCCATAGACGCGGAAGTTCGCCTCGAACACGCCGCGGACCTCATCCTTCAAGGCTGCATCCTGTCTTGCCCGAACCGACAGCCGGGAGGGATCGACGCGCTTGGCGACATGGTCGTGGTAGGTCGACGGGCGATCGGCGGCACCTTGCATATCGGCTCGACCCCATACGCCCCACGATGATCGTCCCCTCTCGGCGGCGCTTCGCTTGCCTGCCGGGCAGTGGATGAACGCGATCATGGCCTGAACCGGCGGTCGAGCTCCGCCTGGGCAAAATACGCGCTCGCCTTGCGCAGGATCTCGTTGGCCTGTCGAAGCTCGCGGTTCTCGCGTTCCAGAGCCTTCAGTTTCGTGGCCACATCCATGGCAACTCCTGCGCGCACGCCGCTGTCGCGCTCGGACTTCTTCACCCACTCATGCAACGTCTGCGCCGTGCAGCCGATCTTGGCGGCAATCGACGAGACCGCCGCCCACCGTGAGGTGTGCTCGCCTTCGTGATCCAGAACCAACCGCACCGCGCGGGCACGGACCTCGGGAGAAAATCTGTTCGTCGTCTTGCTTGTCATGGCTCCACCTTCTCAAGGATTGGAGCCTCCGATCAACCCCGTGCGGTTCAAGCCGTAATGGCGCGCGAGATCGACGAGTGCGCGGTTGTAGACAATCCCGCCGGCCTCGCCTCCGCCGGTGACGGCGGTCTTCATGCGAACATAGAGCACCTCCCGGGGAACGCCGCCCAGCGCTTCGAAGGCGCTCGCATGGCAGCGCAGGACCGCCGGCAGATCCTGATGGGCGACAAAGCGCGCCCAGATCAGGCGGCTGAAGCCGCGCACCAGGGAAAACAGATACACGATCCTCGGCGTCGTCGGCTCGTCGGTGAAGACGACGTGAAAGCGGGCGAAGTCCACCTGTGCCTGCTCGCCGGGCGGGGTCTCGAAGCAGACCTCGTAGCCGCGTTCCGCCACGGCCGGGCGGACGTCGCGCAGGAAGTCGGTGATGGCGGTATAACTGCGACCCGTTTTCGGGTACGCGCAGGACGCACAGTTTCGGATTTCTGCGCATGGAAGAAGATGCGCTTGGTATGCGCTCGGCCGGCTCGCAGAGTTGGGCGGGGGTGCTGAACAGCCACTACTGGATTGATCCCAGCAAAGATATCGCGGCACTCATCATGACCCAATCGCTGCCCTTCGTCGAACTGCGCTTCATGGACACCTACGGAAAATTCGAGCGCGAGGTGTACGCGGCACAGTAGCCACAATTCGCGGTTATCAGGCGACCGGAAAGTCATATGGGGGTGAAGCAAGGGTTGATCGGTAGCCTCTGTTCGATTGATCGGGGAGATACCTGACGGAACGGATTTTGTAGCTGGAGCAAAGAGGTTCCGAGGTGGGGCGCATGTCTCGTCCGACCAGATTGCGTGCACCCAATCTGACTTGGCGCGACACCTTCGGGCGCAGCGGCCGAGCTGCTCGAGCAGCATGTCGTCGTAGTGGTAGCCGTCCATCGGCAGCACGGCGGTGCGCCCCGGATCGACCTAGTTCGGCCGCGCCGCGAGCGTCTCCGCAGTGTCGACGTGCCCGAACCCGGCGCCCTGGCCATCGCCACGAGGATGCGCTTGCCCCTCGGATACGCTCCGAGCAGGTCGGCAAGTTCGGGGACGTCGATTGTCTGCATGGCGTTGCGCTTGGCTCCGGGCCGCCGACGGTGACGTCATATCAACCTATACTGCGCGGCCTTGTTGCGCAGGAAGGGGAGACCGTTCCCCATCACCTCAGCCTCGTCCTTGGCAACGGGGCGCCAAACCGACAGACCAAAGGCGACTTCGGGCGGCATGTTGATGAAGCTCTCCATTGCCAGCCCACCCTTGAAATCAATGGCGGCAAGCGTCGCAAAGATCTCGTCCCAGTCGCAGGTGCCATAGCCTGGCGTGCCGCGGTCGCTCTCGGACAAATGGATGTACTTGAGGTGCTCGCGCGCATCGAGGATGCCGTTGCCGGCGCCCTTTTCCTCAATGTTCATGTGATAGGTGTCGAGGTGGATGAAGATGTTGTCGGCGCCGATCCGCTCGATCATCTGTACCGCTTGCCAGCCCGTGTTGATGATGTGGTTCTCGTAGCGGTTCACCGGCTCGATCCCGAGCTCGATGCCGCGCAACTTGGCGTGCTTGGCAGCGGCCGCCAGGGCAAGGGCGATGTTGTCGTGCTCGGCCGCCGTCGGCGGCAGGCCGGTGCGCTCGCCGATGCCGCCATAAGTCACCCCGGTGAGAGCGAGGCAGCCCATCTCTGCGGTCTTGTCGATGGCGAGGGTCAGGTGCTCGATAGCAGCGTGCGGCCGTCTGGAGGCCCAGGCCGCTTCCGGCAGGCCGAGCGAGCAGACGGCCTTCATGTGGTGCTTCTCAAGCAGCGTCCGCGTGTGCGCCGTGTCCACGGTCTGCGGGCTAAGCAGGGCGATCTCGAGGAAATCCATCCGATAGTGCGCGGCGGCGGCAACGGCCCTTTCCGCCCCGGCACGGTCCCAGTTCATGGTCCACATGCTGGTGTGAACGCCAAATCCCTGCATGGTCCTACCCCTTTCCACTATTGAATGTGCCGATCTTCCCCGCCACCCAGCGCAGGATCATCACGGCGATCAAAAACAGCCCCCAGACTGCGGTCGACAGATGCTGGTTGGCGCCGAGCAGGTTCAATCCCGACGACAGGACCTGGAGAATGATCAGCGCCAGCACGACCGGAACGACGCGGCCGAAGCCGCCGAACGGGTCGACGCCGCCCAGGAAGCAGGCGAGCACGGTGACCAGCAGCAGCGCTTCGCCATGGCCGACGCGAACCGAGTTGAAGCGTGTCAGCATCAGGATGCCGGCGACGGCGCACATCAGGCCCGAGAGCGTGTAGATCAGCGTCAGCGTGCGCTTGGTGTGGATGCCGGAATACTCGGTGGCCTTCATGTTGGATCCGATCATGTAGACCGAGAACCCGTGTCGCGTGCGGCTGAGGAGCACGTGCCAGATCAACGCTGCCGCGGCAAAGATCAGCAATGGTATGGGGATACCCAGAATAAAGCCGTGCCCGATCGGCTGCAGGAAGGCGGGAAACCCCGAGATATCGCTGCCGCGCGTCAGGAATTCGCCGAGCCCGCGCAGGAAGATCATCATCGCCAGCGACACCAGGATCGGGTGGGCGCCGATATAGGCGATCACCAGGCCCATGATGCAGCCGGCGAGCGCGCCCACGGCCAGCGCCGCCGCGCCCCCCAGCGCGAAGGCCCAAAGCGGAGCGTCCGGCCCGCCGAACTGGAACAGCACCCAGGCCAGCGTCAGTCCGCAGATGTTGGCGGTGTAGATGATCGCGAGGTTAAAGCCGCCCGAGATAATCGGCATCAGCATGGCGAGGGTGAGTAGCCCGAGCTCGGGCACCTGGAAAGCGATCGAGCCGAAATTGGCCAATGCCAGGAATTTCGGCGTGGCCAGCCCGAAGACGACGACCACGACGATCAGGAAGGCGAAGAGCCCGACGACCTCGGATCCGAGGCTCCTGTTCAGGCGTGCAATGGACGCGAACATGCTAGTGCCTCCCCGGAACCATCCTGGCTATGGCGCCGAACTTGAAGTTCGATGTCGATATGGCGGTCAGGATGATCGCGCCCACCACCATCTTGAAGGCGAAGGGCGAAATCCCGAGCAGGTTCAGCCCGTTCTGGGTGACCGCAACCAGCAGCACTCCCAGCACGCAGCCCAGCACCGAGCCGCGGCCGCCGCCAAGGCGCGCGCCTCCCAGCACCACCGCGGCCAGGACGTCGAGCTCGCGCCCGATCAGGGCATTGGGGACAACCTCCTGGACGATATGCGCCTGCATCAGCCCGGCGATGCCGGCCATCATTCCGCACCAGCCGAAGGCGATGAACTGCATCAGCCCGATGTTGACGCCGACGCGGCGCGCACCCTCCGGGTTGTCGCCGAACGCATAGAGCTGGCGGCCGGTAGTGGTGTAGCGGATCAACACCCAGGTCGCGACCAGCGCCACCGCCATCACCGCCACCGGCAGCGTCAGCTCGGCCCAGGTACCATCGGCGGCCTGCTGTTCGAACAGGATGACCCGGCCGGTCCACCAGTCGGGCAGGTTGTAGAGGTACTTGCCGCTGGTGATAAACATCAACAGCCCGAAGAAGGCGTTGAAGGTGGCGATTGTCACCACGATCGAGGTGATGCGGAAGCCGTGTATCAGCGCGGCATTGATGAAGCCCAGCGCAAGGCCCAGCCCGCCCGCCACCAGGAAGCCGATAGCCCAGTTGCCACCGCCGATGGCCGAAAAGACATAGACGGCGACATACTGGACCACCGACGCGGCCACGGCGAAGGAGATATCGATGCCGCCGGCAATCAGCACGACCAGCAGGCCCACCGCCCAGATCAGGTTGACCGAGTTGTTGTTGAGCAGCGACGTCAGGTTCCCCAGCGTGAGAAAACTGTCCGAGGCCAGCGACAGAGACACGCAGAGTGCGACGAGGACGATCGTCAGCCTGAATTCGGTCGGATAATCGCGGATAAACCTACCCATAGACAGCCTCTTCCATCGCGCGCAGGTCGATCTGGCGTGGGTCGTATTCGTGGACGATGCGCCCAGCCGCCATGTGCAGCACCCGGTCGGCGTTGAAGTAGACTTCCGGCACCTCGTCGGAGATCAGAAGGATGGCAAGGCCCTGCTCGGCCAACTGCCTGACGATGGCGAAGATCCCGGCCCGCGCACCCACATCGACGCCGACGGTGGGCGCATCGAGCACCAGTACCTTGGGCTCGGTGGCCAGCCACTTGGCGAGCACCACGCGCTGCTGGTTGCCTCCCGACAGCGTCGACACGGCGTCTTCCGGCCGCCCGACCTTGATGGCGAGGCTCTGCAGCCACTTACCGATGAGGTCGCGCTTCCTGCCGCGCGAGATCAGCCCGCTCGGATCGGAAATTCGAGGCAGCACCGAGATCACCATGTTGTCGGCAATCGACTGGGGCTGCACCAGCCCGAGCGCCAGGCGATCCTCGGAGACGTAGGCGATACCGGCGGCCACCGCGTCGCGGTTGGACCGCAGCTCGAGCGGCTTTCCGTCCAGCCGGATGGCGCCGCTGTCCGCCCTGGTCATGCCGAAGAGGGTGTGGCCCAATTCGGTTCGACCCGCGCCGATTAGCCCGGTGAGACCGACGATCTCGCCCGCCCTGATCTTCAGGCTTACATCCTCGTACTCGCCCTTCCGGGTGAGCCGCTCTACCTCGAGCACCGGGCGTTGGTGAGACTTGTCCCGCGCGTTGACGACGGTGTCGAAAGACTTGCCGGTCATCAGCTCGGTCAGGCGTGACTGGCTCATTCCCTCGGTCTGGTAGACGCCGACCAGCCTGCCGTCGCGCAACACGGTCACCCGGCTGGAAATCTCGAGGACCTCGGCCAGCCGGTGGCTGACGAACACCACGGCGACGCCACGCGCCGAGACGGTGCGCACGACCTCGAGCAGGGCGTCGGTTTCCGACTGGGTCAGCGAGGCGGTGGGCTCATCCATGAAGATCAGCCGCGCATCGCTGACCAGGGCGCGAGCGATGGCGACCAGCTGACGCGCCGCGATCGGCAGGGTGTGGAGCCGCGCTTCCAGGTCGAGGTCGACGTCCAGTCTGGCCAGGGCCGCCGCCGCCTTTTCCCGCAGAGCGCGGTAGCTGATCAGGCGAGGGACGCCGCCCACCAGCGTTTCGAAGGCGATGTTCTCGGCAACGCTCATCTCGGGAAACAGCGCCAGGTCCTGCCAGATCACCGCGATGCCGTGGGCCCGCGCCACACTGGGCGAAGGGGCCGCCTCGACCTTGCCGAAATACTCCATGCGCGCGCCGGGCTCGGGCGCATAGACCCCGGCAATGAGCTTGATCAGCGTGCTCTTGCCGGAGCCGTTCTCGCCGGCGAGGCAATGCACCTCGCCCTGCTGCACCTCGAACGATATGTCGTCCAGCGCCCGCAAGCCGCCGAACACCTTGGAGATATGTTCGAACCGGATGGCGGGCGCCTTGTCGGTGGTCATCACCGGGACTCTATTCGAGATTCGTGTGGTTGGACCGCATGGTCTCGGGGGTGATCCCCATCCGGGAGATCAACTTGAGGATCATCACCTCAAACAGCACGAAGAGCGCGCCTTCGTAAAGCGACCCCATCGGCAGGACGGAGGATTTCTTCTCGCCCTGGTCGTCGGCCATGGTCTGGGCCGGCAGATGCAGCACGACATCGGCGTAGGCGGCGGCGCGTCCACTCGGCTGCGCGGTCAGCACCAGGATTGTGGCCCCCGCCGCCTTGGCCACACCCAGCAGCGCCAGCGCGGTCGATATCTCCCCCGGCCCGACGGTGACGATGAACAAATCGCCCTTGCCGACCGGCGGCGTGGTCATGTCGCCTTCGACGGCCACGGCTAGGCCCATGTGAAACAGGCGCATGGCGAAGCCCATGATCTGCAGCTTCTCACGTCCGCCACCGAAAACCACGATCCTGCGCGCGGTCGTGATCATCTCGATCGCGTTGTCGACGTCTTTGTCCTCCAGTCGGTCGAACGTATGTTCGAGTTCCGACAGGGCAGCCTTGTACAAGGTGCTCATCGCATAGGTCCTGAAATAGAGTTGGGCGGGTGCCGGCCCGTGCATTCCGGCCGGGTAGGCAGTGGGCCGCGCCTTTGGGGCGGTCCACCGCCGTTCTTGCGTCTTAGAGGCCGAGGTCTGCCAGACCCTGAACCGTATCCGCATTGATCGGGATCAGGTTGTCGGTGATGATGTCCTTGCCGGCGACATCGGGAGAAACAACGCCAAGGCCTTCGATCTCCGCGCCATCCTTGATCTCGACGCCGTCCGCCAGCATCTTGCCAACGGTCACGAAGACACGGCCGGCCTCAGCCGGGTTCCACATGAAGCCGCCGGCGATAGCGCCGTTCTGCACCAGCTTCAGACCTTGGCCAGGCGAGAACGGCCCAAGCACGTGGAGTTTGCCGATCAGGCGCCGCTCTTCGATGGCACGGCCGGCGCCGATCGGGCCCTGACTGCCGAACGCCAGGATGCCGCCGAGGTTCGGATTGGCTGCCAACAGGTCGAGCGTGGTCTTGCGGCTGTCGTCGACGCTTTCGGCCACGCCATAGCGTTCGCCGACCAGCTTCATTTCGGGATACTTTTCGCCGAGATAGGCGATGGCCGCATCGGCCCAGGCATTATGCAACGGCACAGTCAGCGAACCGACATACACGGCGTATTCGCCCTTGCCGCCCATCTTCTGGGCCAGCAGTTCGGCGTGCGTCTCGCCGAAGCCCTTGACCGAGGCCAGTTCGAAGTCCCAGTCCACATTTGCGAGTCCCGGGCCCTCATGCGCGACGACCTTGATTCCGGCGGCGCGCGCCTTCTCCAGGACCGGCTCGAGCGCCGCCTCGTCATTGGGGACGACGCCGATGACGTCGACGCCCTTGGCGATCAAGTCCTCGATGGCGCGAACCTGCAGCGCCGGGTCGGCGCTGGTCGGTCCGATCATCGTCGCGTCGACGCCGAGCTGTTCACCCTTCTCCTTGATGCCCATTTCCATGGCGTTGAACCACGGAATGCCGCCAATCTTGACGACAATGCCCATTGTCGGCTTGTCCTGCGCCTGCACGCCGACCGCTAGGGTCGCGGCAAGGGCAACGCCCGCCAGAACGGCAGAGAACTTCCTGATCATCTGATCCTCCCAGAGTGTCGTCCGTTGCGGACGAGATCGCTTGAACAATCGATTGTGCAACAGTGGCGAATCCCACGGACTGATATCCTTGGCTACCGGACTCAGATAGGCATAGTTCTTGCGGCCGTGGAGCTACGCGCGCTTGCACAATCGATATTGCACATGGCATCAAGAATCTGCATATCAGTCAAGCGAAATCTTAGACGAGCCGATCGGGGTGCTTCCATCCATGCAGGACACTAGGCCAAAGACCACCATTTACGATCTGGCAAAACTGAGCGGAGCCTCCGCCTCGACCGTGAGCGCGGCGCTGAACGGCACCTGGAGACGCCGCCGGATCGGCGAGGCGACCGCGCTAAGGATCCAGACGCTGGCGGCCGAGCATGGCTACACCGCCAATATGCAGGCCCGCGGGCTGCGGCAGGCGCGATCGGGCCTGGTGGGCCTGATCCTGCCGGTGCACGACAACCGCTTCTTCGCCTCGATGAGCCAGTCTTTCGAAGCGCATGCGCGCGAACGCGGCTGGTGTCCGGTAATCGTTTCGACCCTGCGCGACCCGATGGAGGAAATCCGTACCGTCGAGACCCTGATCTCCTACGCCGTCGACCATCTGTTCATCGCGGGCGCCACCGACCCCGATGCGCTCAGCGTGATCTGCCAGGCGGCGAACCTGCCGCACATCTATGTCGACCTTCCAGGCAAGGACTCGCCCTCGGTCGTCAGCGACAACTTCCTGGGTGCCGAAGTGCTGACCCGGAAGATCCTCGAGCTGATGCCAGATGTCGCAGACGCGCGGCGCGCCAAGCCCTACTTCATTGGCGGGCTTCGATCCGACTACGCCTCGGCACGCCGGATCGAAGCCTTCGAGGCCACCGTGCGCCAGACCCTAGGGTCGGTGGACGGCGACCAGATCGTCACCTGCGGCTACGCCCCCAGCAGTGCCGCCCGCGAGATCGCCGCGCTGTGCGATCGCATCGGCGGCTTGCCGGCGGGGCTGTTCGTCAACTCGATCAGGGCATTCGAGGGCGTGGTGAGCCACTTCGTCCACCTGCCGCCGGAGGCCTTCGAGCACAGCGCCATCGGCTGCTACGACTACGATCCGTTCGCCGCCTTCTTGCAGTTTCCCGTGCACATGATCCGGCAGAACTCGAACCGTCTGATCTCCACTGCCTTCGAGCTGATCGACAGCGGCAGGAAGGATCCCATCATCATTCAGATCGAGCCCGAACTGATTCCGCCCCGCACCATGTACAACGGCGCGTTCAGCGAGTTGGGATAGGCTTGCCCCGCGACGCCTCGCGGCAAGCGCGCGACTGCCGCTCGGTCGGGAACCGTGGCTCAGGCATGATCGTCATCCGGTAACTCCTGCGTCGTGCACGGGCTGCCAGGTGCCGTTGAAGAGTTTGAACGTGTCCGCTGATGCGAGCGCGATGGTCAGATTCTGCGCCTTATCGGGTTCCGCAGAACCTGCCGGCTGAGCCGCTGACTCTCCAGCACCCGCGCCGAGATCCTGTCATGTAGGCGAAGTTGCGTCACCATGCGCGCGCACGCCTCCTGGGTCAACGGTCCGTCAAAGCAGATCGCCAAGCTCCAGGCGTCGATAGGGGCGGGTGGAAATCAACAGTTATTGATCCTGCCCCACCAGCCTCCGCTTTAGTCATTGGTGTTCATAACGTGCAACACCAAGTGGAATTCGCATCAGCAGAGCCGGCCCGAACCGCGTCTCAGCCGCACCGATGTCCAAGAACCCAACGGCCCGGTAAAACCCGAACGCGTGAGGATTTGCGACCACATTCAGGCAGTTGGAGCCCTTACCGCGGGCCAGTTCGCAGGCTTGCGCGACCAGCAGTCGCCCGACGCCGCCACGCCACAGATGCGGCTCGACGAAGAGGCCATCAAGTTCGGCTTCGCCGTCGGGGCGGGGCAGCACCACTGCAAATCCGACCGCAACGCCGTCTAGTTCGGCGACGCAGGTGGCGTCGGCACGCAATTGATCTTCCGGCACATCAATCGCCTCTGGATGCGCCAGCAGGGCGTCGCGGTCGCCAGGATTGGCGAGTGACGCCCGCCGCATTAGCGCGATCAGCGCGTTCCTGTCGGCGGGGTGGGCGGCCCGGATGTATATCTCCGTCATGGGCGGGACCTATAGCACGGGTCGGGCGCGATCCAGCTTCAAATGAAGCAGGGGATAAGCTCTGCCTTCCCCGTCAAGGCTGATCGCCCCACCGCGACAAAACCGAGATGGCGATAGAAGCCGACAGCTTGGTCATTCTGTTCGTTGACGTCTGTCGTGAGTCCGGAATGCATGGTCAAAGCGAAGCTTCTCCGAACGAGACCTCACCCATCGGGTCGCTCTCTTCATTGTCGTCGGCATTGGGCTTGGCCAGCTGCGTCATGTCGAAATGCACCTTCTGCTACCACAAGATCAGCCGGGGTCCCGAAGGCGTGGCCGATCTCGACGAAGCCAACCCGGAGACCAAGGAATTCACCCCCGCCTATGTGCGCGTTTGCGCGCCCAAGGCACGGTTCTTCGGTGACCTCGACAACCCCGACAGCAAGGTGAACGAGTTGATCGCCGAAAAGGGCGGCGTCCGCCTCAAGGAAGAGACCGGCAACAAATCCAAGGCCTATTGCCTGTCGGGAGGCGGCTCACGTGTGGTGCCGGGCAACTGCTCGCGCCAGTCCTGAATTTTGGGAGTGTTCGCGCTCACCAAAATGCGGCCTAATCCGCCTTCAACAGAAACTGGTCACTCGCCACTCCTTCTACCGCATCGGAAATCCGATAGCCCGCGGCCTTGACCAGTGACTCGAGGTTGCGAAGACCGCGAGCCTTCAGCGGGAAAGGGCTTCGAGCGACCATTGCCTGCCCGGTGGCATCGTCCCGAATAACGCTGCCAGCAATCGGGATCGCGCCAGCCTCGCGCAAAAGTGAGAGATTAGCGATTACCGCTCTGTCAGAACCGTATTCGAACAGGGCGCCTTCGGATGAGGCCAGGACATATTCTCCTCTGATATTCCAGTCGTGCAGCGCGGATGCCAAGGAAGAGGGCTGGTCCCACGAATAGGGAACGAACGTCATCGTCGCGGTAATTCCGGCGAGAGGCCCTTTCGTTTCGCATAATGCGGCGAGAGCCGCTTTGCCGAGGAGTATCCCTGTATCCTCGATATCCAGCACATCGACTGCGACATCGTGAATCGGGTTCCCGCAGTCGCCCTTGAGAATGATCAACGCATTCAAGGCTTCGATCGCCGTGCCACCTCCGATTGCAAGGAGACGTAGCGGCGTGGAAGGTGGAGCATATTTTAGCGCCTTTGCCATGAGACGGGATAGCTGCTGCAAGCGGATCCGTAGCGCCACGGCATTCGGCGAGGAAGCCAGGCGGCGTTCGATTTCGGTGTTGCACTGCGCGGGGAGATTGTCTGCGCCGATCTTGAGGAGGTAGGTCGTCAGCCCGTCCAGGTATTGCGCCTGCGAGGCGAACATGCGCTGCAGAAGGTCGGGTATTGGCCCGGTCGTCGCAGCACGCTCGGCAGCGGGCCGGTTGACCGAAGTCACAATTGCTGCGCGCAGCTTGTCGAGGCTAGCCGAGCTTTCGTCGATCCGGAATGCGGGGTTTGTCACATCCACCACGGGTAGAAACATCCCGTCGTGGAATCGCGCTTGGACGATTGGTCCGGCATCGTTCGTCATGTCGCCTTCCATTTGTTTCGTTCGGATTGGGCTGTCAGGAAGCGCGCACCCATGGCGATCCGGCACAGGTTATTGCGACCGAGAAACTTCTGACTGCTACGGCTGCGTTGCCCGAATGCGCGCCACCGCAACTCTTGTCAGCGGCCGACATGGAGCAGAACGGCAGTCTCAAGCTCGCGCTTTGTGCGCGCTGTCATTCCGGTTCTTCCTGCTATCGGGCGGCAAAAGCGGGATCACCTCAATCCCGACTGAGCTCTCACCAGGAATCTTTGTGGCGTGGAACGACGTGCCGATATACGCCGTTGCGCCTGCCGTTGATATCGATGTGGCGCTCAAGCGTACCTCCAAGTTTCCTCGCGACCGCCCGAGAGGCGAGGTTGTCGTCAGCGATCAGGCTTATCGCCGTCGTCCAGCCAAGGTCGGTGAATGCAAAGCCGAGGACGGCGTGCATCGCTTCGGTCGCATAGCCCCTTCCCTGGAAGCCGGGGAAAACGCCCCAACCCAATTCAGGTTCCAGCTTGTCAACCGGACGCTGCGCCCCGCAGTAGCCCGCCATTTTCCCGGTCGCACTGTCCACGACAACGAAGAAGCCGAATCCGCGCAACTGCCAATGACCGATGAAATACAATAACCTGCGCCATGCGTCCTCACGCGGGATGGGCCCACCAACGAAGGCCATGCTGACGGCATCGGCCCAGAACTGAGCGAAGGCCTCAAAGTCCTCCTCTCGCCACTGACGCAATATCAGACGCTCCGTTTGGATCGTTTTCACAATAATCGTCATTCAAGATGTTTTTTGATGGCGGGCATATTTTGCCGCGTTGCCGCATGTGGCCATGTCGCACCAGCGGCGACGGCCTGGCTTTGACCTGTCGAAAAAGAACCAGCCGCAATTGGCGCCGGCACAGCGCTTGAGGCGAGGTGATGTGAAATCCTCGCCGAGCCGGATAAAAGCATCGGCCAACGTCCTGGAAATGACGTCGAGTCCGGTATCGCCCGCTCGAATTTGGATTCCCGTTAGCGGGTCGATCGCCAATTCGCAGTGGCTGTTGAAGCCTCGCCACATCCGCTCGACCACAGCAAGGTCGTTCGCGCGAGGGGCTGTGCCCTCGACCCGCGACGTCAGGAGCCCGTGCATGGCCAGACGTAATTCCTTGGCATTCGTCAGGGCGGTCGCCGCTGCGCGCGGCGACGCCTTTGCGAGTTCCTGAAGGTGAGCTGCATCTGCCTGAGCGATGATGCCGCTGATCCGGGCCCAGTCCACCAGCGCGGCGTAGTCCGGTATCCAGTCTCTGGGCCGCACATCCCAGCCAGTGACCGTGTTGACAAAATCAATGGCCGGATGATCACCGATGAAGTCGCTTTCGCGGAACTGGTGCTGTTCGATCAGCGGCTCTTCGCCTGTCATGTGGATTTCGCCCTGTTCGCCGTGTGAACTGCCCGGCACGAATTTGACTGAACGCGCCGACACAATCAACCGATAAAATCCATATTACTGGTTGACCGCCCGATCCGGTTGGTCTGGTTTCGTCGCCACAACGCAGAGCCCATTCTGGGCCGTCGCCATGCGCACATTTTTAAAACCGGCGGCCCCGACCTTGTCCGTCAATCCTTCGCCCGATTGGCCAGAATGGACAGAAAAGCCGAGAGCGATCTTCCCGCCCGGCTTTAAGATTCTCCATATTTCCCGCAACCCCGCTGCGGTATCCGGCCAGACCTGCATCGAGTTGACCGCCAGCGCCTTGTCGAAGCTGGCGTCGGCGAAAGGCAAGTTCTCCACGGAACCCTGTCGCAGGTCGACACGACCCCTTCGGATAGCCGTGGCGCTTCTAGCGCGTGCTTGTTTGAGCATTTCCCTCGAGACGTCGATGCCCGCGACGTGACCTTCCACGGCAAGCGCCGACAATCGCTGAATAACAACGCCAGGTCCGAATCCCACTTCGAGAATGGCATCGGTTGGGGCAACGTCGAGGAGGCTGCTGACCCAAGCGCCGAAATTCTCATTTGTACACGCCATGATGGCTCCGCCCAATCGCCCGAGAATTCCTTGCGGGCGGCCAAACGCGCGCATCAAGAGCGCTTGCAGGACGGTCATCTCGGCGTCTCCTTTCGCTGAGACAAGAGTACGATAGTGTAAGATATCGCCCAGCGGACCGGCGTCGATGGCCCCGAAGCGGCCGCCGACGCGCGGGCGTTAGATTATGGAGCTTGCGCTTGCGTCTTTCCGGATCACAACACTCGGCTCCGGCTCCTTCAATCGGTAGCACTGCAGCGGCTGAACTGTTTCCTTGGACTCGCCGTCGATGCCTCGCCTGTCGTGCTCATCAACGTATTCACGCTCGATAAGGCGGACGAGCAGGGTTACCTCCAAGCCTGGAAGGAATGGGCTGAAGAACCGAGGTGTCCACGCTCCGATCGCCGTGGACGGCGGGCTGAAGGTGAGCGCCTGACAAATGCTTGATCGCTGCCGCAAGCTGGGATGTCGATAGGGTATTGCTGCCGCCCGTCAGGCCGTTCCAGGCTCGCTCGATTACAGCCTTGGGGGAAAATTCTCCCCGTTCGGGTTTCGTTATCCCGAGCAATTGTTCGACACCGGACAAATTGAGTTCGCCGCCTGATCCGGCCAAATCCATTATCTGCTGTGCAGCATCAGTGGCGTCGACCTCGTCTAGTTGGAGCGGGACCTGGTCGCTTGAGACCGTTGCGCTCGTTCCTCCAGGTTGCCGATTCTCCGGCTGAGCATTCATCAGGGCAAGCAACATCGACACACTAGATTGAACAGGAGTTGATGTCGCCGTGAAAGTCACCTGCTCGGCATATCTCGCCGGGCTGCCCAGAATATTTTGCCCAGTTGTATCAGACTGAAACGATTGCTCGGGCTGTCGCGTATTCACCTTGGTGAGATTATGGCTGTACATGAGTGCAGTAATATTCATGGCAAGTCCCGTATTTCGTTTGACATCGTCTCGGGCAACTTGACGAAAACGAGTTGCCTCAATGTCCGTCGGTTGGCGGTGTGAACTCCCCGGCACGTATTTGACGGAACGCACCCATACATTCAACCGATAAAAACCATATTACCGGTTGACGGTGCGGTGTCACCAGTTATTTTCCAAATACCGGGTGGGGGCGGAATTAGTGATCGCGCGCTGGCAGCATATCGTGGGATCCCTCGCGGCTGCGGCGCTTCCAGCGAGGAGCCGTTTTGAAATGATGGGAAGCAAGGTCATCATCTGCGCTCCGAGCAACCTTGGCCTGCGTCCCGAGGAAGGCGGCAGGGAGCCCGGAGCCTGGGAAGCGCCGCTCGTCCTTCTGTCGGAGGGGCTGCAGGCCGCCATTGAAGCAAAGGACGTCGAATGGCTGCCGCGTCCCGCGTATCGGTTCGATGCAGAGGAGAATACGCGCATCCGCAATGGTCATGCGATCCGCTGCTACAGCCTTGACCTGGCGCATCTCGTCCAGGGGCGCCTCACCGATGGCAAATTCCCGGTCGTCATCGGCGGAGACTGCAGCATCCTGCTCGGCTGTCTTGCGGGTGCCAGGGCCCTGGACCGCGTCGGACTGCTTCATATCGATGGCCATAGCGACTATTTCCATCCCGGGAATTACGATGTGCAGAGCCGCCTCGGGACCGTGGCGGGAATGGACCTCGCGCTTGCAACAGGGCTTGGGGAGAAACTGCTTACCGAATGGCCAGGTATCGACGGACCTCTTGTTCAGGACGAGGACGTGACGCAGATGGGCGAGCGTGAGGCTCTCGGTCCACACTACGCCCAGCACTACGGGGACATTCGCAACACAGCGATCAATCGGATCATCGTTCAGGATATGCTTCGAGAGGGAATGCCGGCGACCGCCAGAAGGGTTGCAGCATGGGCATGCCGTCGTGACCTTTCGCGCTATTGGCTGCATCTCGACCTGGACGTCCTTGCGGAAACCGCCATGCCCGCGGTGGATTCGCCGGGGGAGCCGGGGCTGGATTTCGAACAAGTGGCCCGGCTTGTGTCCCTCCTGATACGCCAAGTTCCGGTCATCGGCGTCGACGTCACGATATACGATCCCGACAAGGATCCTGACCGGCGCTATGCCGGGGAGATCGTGGAGTGCCTCGGCAAGGCATTGGGTTGACCGGGCCGTCTGCCCGAAAATGGGTGTGCCGTCCGGCGAAGGCGGACGATCACGTGAGATCAATTTTGCGCAGGAACATGGTGAGCCAATGGACACAGCGATCAACTCAGCCCCCCGCAGCTTTCTCGAAGGCCTTGCGGCCGGCGGACCTGCCGCCGAATACGCCGACCAACTTATGCTTTACGGACAGTTCGTCGGCGACTGGTTGGCGGAAACGGTTGAATTTGCAGCGGACGGCACTGTAACCCATTCCCAATGGGATATTCGGTTCGACTGGGTGCTCGAAGGGCGTGCGATCCAGGATCTATGGATCACACCGGTCAGGAACGGTACTGAGGTCCGCTGGTCCGAACCCGGGAACCGCTATTCAACGACTTTACGGATCTACGATCCGAAGATCGAAGCCTGGCACATCATCTGGATCAACCCTCCGGGCGGATACATCACCCGGCAGCTTGCTCGCAAGGTCGGTGACGAGATCATACAGTTGGCCGATGTCGATGCCTCCGGGTCGCTGACCCGGTGGGTCTATCGGGACATAACGCCCGACAGCTTTCGCTGGTGCAACGAACGCTCTGTCGACCAGGGCAAGAGCTGGCGGCTGGTGCAGGAGATGCGGGCGAAGCGGCGACGGTGATGAGCGGAATGACGCCGTGCTGACTCTCATCAGTGAGCGCAAAGTGGCTTAATTTGATCCCCAGCTTCCAACCGTTCCGGGGCCTTCACCTTAGCTTTTCAGTGTCAAAAGGTTGGCGTCACGCGCTACCCGCCATCGCCCATCCCCTTCCTTGCGGAACAGCGTGAGGGTGTAACCCGCCCGCTGCACCGGCTCGCCGGCCGCAGGAGTGATGCTCAAGTTGATCCGGTTGCGCGAGAACGCCCAATCTCCCTGGATCTGAAGCTCGACGACGTCGTTGATTCCGTCGATCTGAAACCCCGCTGCTCCGAGCTGGTTGGCGGTCGCTTCGAAAACCTCTCGCCCGAACGGCTCCTGGCCGGGGACCATGAAGACGACGTCATTAGTCATAAGCGTGAGGACCGTGGCGATATCACCGGACTGGCTTGCCCGCATCCAAGTGGCAATGACTTGCCGGATCGCCTGTTCGTCTTCCGTCATTTCTTTCTCCATCCAAGCCCCAGCCCCGGATTCAGCAGCAACTTCGTGACAAGGCGAGCCCACTCAGCGCAGCCGAACTTCAAACTGAGACACGACCTTCTTCTGCGAACGCTGGCCGAACCAGATGCCGCCGATTATCAGCATCATTCCTGAGCACTGGGCGGGTGAGAGGGTCTGGTCGAGAAAGATCCAGCCCAGTATGACCGCCGTCAACGGGCTCAGAAAGAGCAGGAAGGACACCACGGCCGGCTCCAATCGAGCAATCCCCCTCAGCCACAGGAAATAGGTTGCTGCCGCGCCGATCAGGCCGAGCCAGGTGAAGCCAAGTGCGTTGGCCGCAGTCAGGTCGGACGGAAACGGTTCCAGAAACAGCGCCACGGGCAACAGCAGCACCCCACCGGCTGTCAGCTGCCAGGCGGTAAAGGTGAGTGCGGATACCGGTGGCTGCCACTTCCTGCTCAGAACCGTTCCGCAGGCCATCGACAGTGCGCCGCCAAGGCCGGCCGCGATCCCGATCGGATCGAGCCTTGCCGCCGGCGTCAGAACCAGAAACGCCACGCCCGCAATTCCAATGAGAGCCGACGCTATAGCCGCCGGCCGCACCGGGTTGCCGAGGGCGAGACGCGCGAGGCCGATCACGATGAGCGGCTGGATGGCGCCGACAGTTGCGGCGACGCCGCCCGGCAACCGGTAGGCCGAGACGAACAATAGCCACCAGAAAACCGAAAAGTTGAATGCGCCAAGCAGAAAACTGCGCCACAACCAGACCCCGCGCGGCAATGTCCGAACGATCACAAGCAACGCAATGCCTGCCGGCAGCGCTCTCAGCATGGCGACGGTGAGAGGGATACCTGCAGGCAACAACTCGGTGGCCACGACATATGTGCTGCCCCAGATGGCCGGCGCGATCGCCGTCGACAGAATATCGAATCCGCGTATCGACGGCGCCTGCGGCACTACCGGATCAGCGACAGGTGCGGAATTGCTTTTCATGCGAACTCCAGGACTTCCTGTAGCGGCCGCCGCGGTTTCTGCGGCCAGTTGCCGGGCAAGGCTTTGCCGACCGTCATGAGCAGTACAGGGACCTCGTTCGGGCCCAGGCCGAACTCCTGCACGACCTTGTCGGGATCGAAGCCGACCATCGCGCCCGTTGCGAGGCTGTGGGCCGCCGCGGCGAACATCAAGGTCGCGGCCCCGAAGGTGGCTGATCGGATGGCCTCGTCGCGTTGCATACGGGCATTGCTTGTGTAAAGTGCATCCGCGCCCATTACCCAAAGCGCCGACGTCGCTTCCGGCATGAATCCGGCTTCGATGGAAGGGCAGAGCCTTTCCGCCAGCACGGAATGATCGGGCAACTGGCCGCAGATGATGAAAGTAGCCGACGCTTCGAGGACTTTTGGCTGACGGCCAGCGGCCTCCCACAATTTCTTCTTGGCATCAGGCGTCCGGACCGCGATGAAGCGCCAGTTCTGGAAATTGAATGCGGTCGGTGCAAGCGTAGCGAGCCGAATGATTTCCGTCAGATCGCTATCTGGCAATACGTGAGACGAATCGAAATAATTCGCCGAAATGCGCTTTTCTATCGCGTCGACAAGCAAGCGATGGCGGTTGTTTTCAGATTCCATGAGAATATCCGCTTATGTGTTCGCGAAACAGACCAGACCTTGCGGTTCACTTTTCCTCGGCCACCTGGCTATTTCAGCGCCGCCGAGACGGCTCCGACGATTTCGGCGGCATCCGGAAAGTGTCCCTTGATGCGCTTGGCCACGACCTCGTCATCGACGCGCACCTCGAAGATGCCGCCCTTTCCGGCCACAAGATTCGCGGTGACTGACAGGTCGCGGTGAAGCGCATCAGCCGCTTCGGCTGCTCGCTTTCCATATCCGCACGGATTGCAGTAGGTGATCGTGACGTCGTTCATTGTTTCCGTCCCTTTCTTCGATGTCGGACTGAGCTACAGGGGTTGAGGCGTCGCATCAGAAGCGGCACCGCATGTGCTATTCGATGATTCCGTTCTCCCGGTTGCGCTCGGCCGGAACGATGAAGGAGCACAACATCGCGGACCGCATCCGGTTGAACCCGCGCTTGAGGTAGAACTCTTCCTTGCCACGCCGGGCGTAGAGGATGATCCGCTTGTGGTGCCGCACCCCTTGCATCAGCGCTTCGAGGATGCGGGAGCCGAGACCGTTGCCCTGGAAATCGGGATGAACCGCCATGTCG
>JBDRNF010000157.1:0-58085 GCA_043811435.1 Pseudomonadota bacterium | reverse complement strand
GCCGGAACTGGAGCCGCCGGGATTTTTGCCGAGGTCCCAGGGATTGCGGGTGAGGGGATGGAAGCTGGAAAGGCCCGACGACAGCATGCCGTAATCCGGCATGGTGGTCTTGGAGAAGATGATCGCGCCCGCCTCGCGCAGCCGCGCCGCGGGCGGCGCATCCCGCTCCGCCGGCGCCAGCTTGACGCTGGCGGCGCCCAGAGGAATCGGCACGCCCCTGGTCGCGATATTGTCCTTGATGGTGACCGGCACGCCGTCGAGCAGGCCCATCGGCTCGCCCTTCTGCCAGCGTTCGGTCGATGCCCTGGCGACCGCCCGGGCGCCATCGGGATCGAACGCGTACAGCGCCTTGATGTGCGGTTCCCACGCCGCGACATGCGTCAGCACGTCCTCCAGCACTTCCGACGGCGAGAACTGGCCGGCCTTGAAACCCTCGATCAGGTCGACGGCGGAAAGGTCGTGCAGCGACGTGATCGCTTCCTCGGGTGCCGGTTTAGGCATGGGCGCCTGCCGGAAGACGGGCCTCGATGATGCGCGCGAACATGCTGGCGCCGATCGGGAGGATCTTGTCGTCGAGGACGTAGCCGGGATTGTGCACCGGCACCGAACCTTCATGGCCGACCCAGAAATAAGCGCCGGGCACCACCTGCATCATGTCGGCGAAATCCTCGCTGCCCATCTTCGGCTTCGTCCGGGTGATCACCTTGTCGGCGTCGACCACCGTGCGCGCCACTTCGGCGACCACGGCGGACTGCTCCTCCTCGTTGATCAGCACGCTGAAGCCGTCGCGGATGTCGACCGTGATCTCGACCTGGAAGGAGGCGGCGATACCGGCGCAGAGCGCGCGCATCCGCTCGCGGATCAGCACGCGCACCTCGTCGGAAAACGCACGGACGGTGCCGCACAGTTTCGCCTCGCCGGGGATCACATTATAGGCCGAGCCGGTGTGGATCTGGGTGATCGACAGCACCGCGGGCTCATGCGGATCGACGTTGCGGCTGACGATGGATTGCAGCGCCTGGCCGAGCGTCATCGCGACGATGACGGGGTCCTTGGAGAATTGAGGCATCGCGCCATGCGCGCCGTAGCCGTTGATGACGATATCGAAGAAGTCGGCGCCGGCCATCGCAGGTCCCGGCAGGATCGCGATCTCGCCATGGTTGAGGTCGGGCGCATTGTGCAGCCCGTAGATCTCGTCGCAGGGGAATTTCTCGAACAGCCCGTCCTTGATCATGGCGCGCGCGCCGCCGAGGCCTTCCTCGGCCGGCTGGAAGATGAAATGCACGGTGCCGTCGAAATTCCGGGTCTCCGCGAGGTAGCGCGCGGTGCCGAGCAGCATGGTGGTGTGACCGTCATGGCCGCAGCCATGGAAGCGGCCGGGAATGGTGGAGCGCCAGCGCAAATTGGTGTTCTCCTCCATCGGCAGCGCGTCCATGTCGGCGCGCAACCCGATCCGCTTGGAGCCTGACCCCTTGCCCTTGAGAACGCCGACCACGCCGGTGCCGCCGAGGCCGCGATGCACCTCGATGCCCCATTGCGTCAGTTTGTCGGCGACGATGCCGGAGGTGCGGACTTCCTCGAAACCGATCTCGGGATGCGCGTGCAGGTCGCGGCGGATCGCGGTGAGTTCGTCGGCAAAGCCTTCGATGCGTTCGATGTTGGGCATGGTTGCTATCCGGTTGCAGAAGACGTTGAGCGTGACGGGGCGAAAGCGGGGCCGTTCGGCTTGAGGCGGATGCCGGCGCGCAGCCGCGTCCAGGGCAGGGCGGCGGTGTCGGCCGGCATCGCGCCGGGCGCGGCGCAGATCAGAAGCTTCTCGGCGATCGGCTCGAAATCGGCGCGGAAATGCACCGAGCTCTTGTTGACCAGGATCGCCTGCTCGGTCGGCTCGATCCCGACATAGCGATACATCGCCTGGTCCGCGAGCTGCGCCTTGTGCGAAGAGACCACCACCCGGACGCCGCCGATGCGAAGGCATGCCGACGGCCCCATGTCCATGTCGCGGCCGCCGTAATAGGGGCCGGGGGCGACGAATTTCCCGTCGGACAATTGTTCGACGACGAACGTTTCCTGATACGGCGCATCGCCCGGAATGCCGGACTTGCCGCCGAGCGCCAGCGTGACGCTGGCGCCGACGCCCGCGGCATGCGCTGTTTGTGCCGACGCGGGATCGTAGATCACGCCGGTGGCGGCGCGCTGGGCGTTGTTGCGCACCAGCGCGCGCAGCATGCCGGTGGTGTCGGAATCGCCGCCGGCGCCGGGATTGTCCTGGGTGTCGGCGATGATGACCGGCCTGCTCGCGGTCTTCGCCAGCTCCATCGCATGCAGCACGCCCTCGTCGGGCGTAAAGATGCGCCCGTCGAAATCATTCTCGTGACCGACAATGACGCGCGCGATGGTATCGGCCGCGGCGTCGGCATCGGCCTGCGTCCTGCCATAGGCGAACACGCTCGGCCCGCAATGGGCAAAATCCGCCGCCGGAAAGCCCGGCGCAAAGGACAGCGTCGGCACCGCATCGTCCTGCAGCGCCGCCAGCTTCCGGTAAATGCCTTTTGTCGGCTGGTCGTTGGTGCATTGCCAGCTGATCGGAATCAGAAACGGCAATTGCCGGAACGCTTTTGCGAATTTCTGTCCCGATTGCAGCAGCAGCGCCAGATGTTCCGCGCAGGCGCGGCCGGTGTCGGCCATGTCGATGTGCGGATAGGTGCGGTAGGCTATCAGTGCATCGGCGTATTCAACCATTTCAGGCGTCACATTGGCGTGCAGATCGAGGCTGACCACCAGCGGCAAATCCTTGCCGATCACCTCGCGCACGCGGCGCAGGATTTCGCCTTCGCCATCGTCGAAATGCTCCGCCACCATCGCGCCGTGCAAATCGAGATAGACCGCGTCGAGCGGACCCGCCGCCGCGATGCCGTCGATCATTTCGCTGGCGATACGTTCATAGGCATCCCTGGTCACATGGGCGCTGGGGGTGGCGGCGGCCGAGATGGTCGGGACCAACTCCCAGCCCTCGGCTTCCGCCGCCTGGATGAACCCGGCCAGCCCGACATTGATGTCGCGCATGATCCGGAGGACGCCGGCGCCACGCGCCATCGCCGGCCAGCCGCCGCCATGGATGAAATCGGCATAGGTCGCCTTGGTCGGCGCGAAGGTATTGGTCTCGTGCAGGAAGCCGCCGACGGCGATACGGGTCATGAATTCGGTCTCGATCTGATTTGCGGGCGGACGTTAGACTCGTCATTGCGACAAGCGCAAGCGACGAAGCAATCCCGTTTTGCATGCCGCATCCCGCCCTTGCGAGGGGGAGCGGAGCAAGCGCCGCTCTCTCCACGTCATTGCGAGCGCAGCGAAGCAATCCATCTTTCCCGCAACGGGTAGAAAGCTGGATTGCTTCGTCGCATCCGCCTTCGCCCGAAGGCGGGCTTCGGCGGACAAAAGCGCTCCTCGCAATGACGTGGAGAGAGTCGAGCTGGCTTCGCTTCTCGCGGTAACGTCGGCGGGAGACGAACTACGCTCCCGCCACCGCACCCTCCGCCACCGGGCGGAAGTTCGCGAAATCCCAGTCCCGCCCCGGAGCGGCTTCCAGCAATTGCCTAGTATAGGCCTGCTGCGGATGGGTCAGGACCTGTGCCGCCGGGCCCTGTTCGACGATGCGGCCGTGCTGCATCACGGCGACGTCGTCGCAGATCTGCGCCGCGACGCGCAGATCGTGGGTGATGAACAGGAGCGCGATGCCGAGCCTGCTCTGGATCTCGTCGAGCAGTTCCAGCACCTGTGCCTGCACCGAGACGTCGAGCGCGGAGACCGCCTCGTCCGCCACCAGCACGTCGGGATCGAGCGCCAGCGCGCGCGCGATCGCGATGCGCTGGCGCTGGCCGCCGGAGAACTGGTGCGGATAGCGCGAGATCGCGTCGGCCGGCAGGTCGACCAGTTCCAGGAGATCGCGCGCCTTGGCCAGCGCCTCCGCATGCGGCATGCCGTAATTGATCGGTCCCTCGGCGATGGTCTCGCCGACCGTGATGCGCGGATTGAGCGAACGATAGGGATCCTGGAAGATGATCTGGATGCGTTTCCGGTGCGGCTGCAGCAGCCGCCGCGACAGTTCGGAGATCTCGCGGCCCGCCAGGCGAATGCCGCCGGAGGTCGGATCGATCAGCCGCACGATGCAGCGCGCCACGGTGGATTTGCCGGAGCCGCTTTCGCCGACGATGCCGAGCGTGCGGCCCTTGCGCAAGGTGAGGGTGACGTTCTGTGCGGCCGCCACTTCGCGCACGGCGCCGAAGAAGGAGCGCTCGCGATAGACCTTGCCGAGCTCGTTGGCCTCCAGCACCACAGGTTCTTTCGAGTCGGCGCGCGGCGCCCGCGGGATCAGGCTCGGCACCGCCGAAAGCAGGTTGCGGGTGTATTCCATGGTGGGCGTGCGCAGGATGGTTTGCAGCGCGCCGGTCTCGACCAGCTTGCCGTGGCGCATCACCGCGACGCGGTCGGCGATCTCGGCGACCACGCCCATGTCGTGTGTGATGAACAGCACCGCGGTGCCATGATCCCTCTGCAAATCGCGGATCAGGGTCAGGATCTGCTTCTGCGTGGTGACGTCGAGTGCGGTGGTCGGCTCGTCCGCGATCAAAAGCTTCGGTTCCAGCACCAGGGCCATCGCGATCATGATGCGCTGGCGCTGGCCGCCGGACAGCCGGTGCGGGTAGGAGGCGAAGATGCGCGCGACCTCGGGCAGCCGGACCTGCTCCATCATGTCGAGGATGCGCTTCTTGCGCGCGCGGGCGTCGAGATCGGTGTGGGCGCGCAGCACCTCGTCGATCTGGCGGCCGACCGGCACCACCGGATTGAGCGCCGTCATCGGCTCCTGGAAGATCATCGCCATGGTGGTGGCGCGCAGCTGGCGCAGTCGCCTGTCGCTGGCGGTGAGGACATCCTCGCCGACCAGCTTTACGGTTCCGCCCGACGGGACCAGCGAGCCCTTCTGCAACAGCCCCATCACCGTCAGCGACGTCACCGACTTGCCCGAGCCGCTTTCGCCGACCAGGCACAGCGTCTCGCCTTCGCGCACCTGCAGCGAGACGCCGTCGATCACGCGCTGGTTGGCGGGATTCTTGCCGAGGCCGACCACGAGATTGTCGATATCGAGGACGATGTTTTTCATGTGCTTGTGTCCCGGACGCGGTGCAGCGCTCTTGCGGTGCACCGCAGAGCCGGGACCCATCTCTTCTTGAATCCTGATTGACGCATGGGCCCCGGCTCTGCAGCGCACCACGCCGCGACGGGCGGCGCGCTGCGCTGCGTCCGGGGCACGCCGGAGTGTATGTTTTTCACTTGCCGCCCTCCCGCTGCTTCATGCGCGGATCGAGCGCGTCGCGCGCGGCATCGCCGATCAGGTTGACGCTGAGGATGGCGGCCGAGAGCATCAGGCCCGGCCAGAAGATCAGCGACGGCTTGATCTGAAAATAGGCGCGGCCCTCGGCCATGATGTTGCCCCAGGTCGGCGTCTCCGGGCTGATGCCGGCGCCGAGGAACGACAGGATCGCTTCGGTCAGGATCGCGGAAGCCGCTACATAGGTGCCTTGCACGATCAGCGGCGCTACCGTGTTGGGCATCAGATGCCGCCACATGATCTTGGGCAGGCTGGAGCCGACCGAAATCGCCGCCTCGACATACGGCTCTTCGCGCGCCGACAGCACGACCGAACGCACCAGCCGCGCAACCCGCGGGATTTCCGGAAGGGTGATGGCGATCAGCACCGTCGTCAGGCTGGCGCCCGACAGCGACACCACGGCAATCGCGAGCAGGATGCTCGGGATCGCCATCAATCCGTCCATCACCCGCATCATCACGGCATCGACCCACTTGAAGAAGCCGGAGACGAGGCCGATGACGAGGCCGATGCCGACCGAGAACACGGCGGCGCCGAGCCCGATCAGCAGCGAAATCCGTCCGCCATAGAGAATGCGCGCCAGCACGTCGCGGCCATAGGCGTCGGTGCCGAGCAGGAATTCGGCGCTCGCGGGTCTAAGACGCAGCGCCGGCGCCAGCAGCTGCGGGTCGTGCGACGACAGCAGTGGCGCGAAAATAGCCGACAGGATGACCAATGCGAGGCAGACGCTCGCCACCGCGATGATCGGCGTCGCCGTCAGAAATCCGAGTCCCGTCCGGAACGGCGTGGTGATCGGAATTGACGGCTCGGGAAGGGTTTCGATCGCCATCAGTAACGGATCCTTGGGTCAAGCATTGTATAGGCGACGTCGATCAGCAGATTGACGGTGACATAGATCAGCGATGTCAACAGGATCATCGCCTGGATGACGGGATAGTCGCGCGCCAGCACGGCATCGACGGTGAGGCGGCCGATGCCGGGCAGGTTGAACACGCTCTCGGTGACGACCACGCCCGAGATCAGCAGGGCGAACCCTGTTCCGATCACGGTGATGACCGGCACCGCGGCGTTGCGCAGCGCGTGGCGCAGCAGCACGGCGGTCTCGTTGATGCCCTTGGCGCGGGCGGTGCGCACGTAATCCTCGCCGAGCACGTCGAGCATCGCAGCCCGCGTCATGCGCGCGATCAGCGCGACATAGATAAAGGATAGCGTGCAGGTCGGAAGGATAATGCGTTCGAAGAACGGCCCGAATCCCTGGGTGATGCTTTTAAAACCCTGCACCGGCAGCCAGCGCAGCTCGATGGCGAAAACCTGGATCAGCACATAGCCGATCACGAACACCGGCACCGAGAAGCCGATCACCGACAATCCCATCACGAAGCGGTCGATCCAGGTGCCGTGTTTCCAGGCCGCGATGACGCCGAGCGGCACCGCGACCACGATGGCGAGAATGATGGTCGACAGCGCGATCGAGAGCGAGGGTTCGACGCGCTGGCTGATCATTTTCATGACAGGCACGTTCGAGATCAGGGAGACGCCGAGATCGCCCTGCAGCAGTCTGCCGATCCAGGTGAAGAACTGCGTGTAGAGCGGCTCGTTCAGTCCGAGCGAGGTGCGGATGCGTTCGAGCTGTTCAGCCGTCGCATTGTCGCCGGCCAGAATCGCGGCGGGATCGCCGGGCGTCAGCCGCAGCAGGAGAAACACGAACAGCGCCACCACGCCCATCACGGGAATGGCGGCCAGAACACGGCGAAGCAGATATCCGAGCATCGTTGTCCATCAATTATGCGCCAACCGCCACCCGGTTGCCGCGGATTTTTTTTTGTTCCCGCCCGTAGCGTATCAGGTAAGCAAGTTCGGTGCCATCGGGTGTATCTTGGCTGCCCTCGAGCAATTCGTCAAAGCGCAGCCTCATACCTCCTCGTCATGCCCGGGCTTGACCCGGGCATCCAGGTCTTTTCTTGCCGATCAGCGAAGGAAGACGTGGATGGCCGGGTCAAGCCCGGCCATGACGGATTGATGTTGTTCGTCTCCGTTCACTCCAGCGTCGCCAGCAGGCCCGCCATCAGGCGGCCGCGCTCGGCGAGGCTGTCGACTTCGATATGTTCGTTCAGCGTATGCGCGTCGGCGCCGCGCACGCCGAGGCCGTCGAGGGTGGGAATTCCCATCGCGCCGGTAAAATTGCCGTCGGAGCCGCCGCCGGCGCTGACGTGCGGCAGATCCTTGCCCATCGCCTTGGCGAGGCCTTGCGCCTTCTCGTACAGCGCCATGGTGCCGGCGTCCGGCTCCCATACCGGCCGGGTTACGCCGCGCGTCACTTTGAAGGTGACGTCGTTGGCGGTGCCGGACAGCGCCAGCATCCGCTCGATGCCGTGGTCGAGATCGGCCTGGCGCTTCGCCATGCTCAGCGCCTCGCCGGTGCAGGTGGTGGCGACGCAGTTGACCCATTGCCCGCCATGCACGATGCCGACCGAGAAGGTACAGTCCGCCGTGGTCATGGCGTCGATCGCCAGAATCTGCCGCGCCATCTCGCGGATCGCCGAGCGGCCCGAGGACAGCGTGGCGCCGGCATGGCTCGGCCTGCCGGTGGCTTCGAGATTGTATCGCGCGATGGCGTAGCGCCCGGTGACGACGCCATTGTCCGGGCGGCCCGGTTCCGGCACCAGCACATATTTGTTGCGCGCAGCCTCCGCCTCGATGATGTCGCGGGTCGAGGGCGTGCCGACTTCCTCATCCGGCGTGAACAGCACGGTGATCGGCAGCGGCGTGGTGAAGGCCGCGCGCGCCAACTGCCGGATCGCTTCCAGGCTGAGGTAATTGCCGCCCTTCATGTCGAAGATCCCGGGGCCGAAACACTTGTTGCCCTCGCGCCGCCACGGCAGTTTTTCCAGCGTGCCGATCGGATGAACGGTATCGAGATGCCCCGCGATCAGGATGCCGGGCGAACCTGCTTTCGGATGCGGAAAGCGCGCGCGAACGCAGCCGGCAAAGCCCTGCCGGCCGGCGATGCGTTCGATCGACGCGCCCATGATCGCCATGTCGCGGGCGGCGATATCGAGCATGCGCTCGACCGCGGGCGCATCGAAAGTCGGGCTTTCGCATTCCACCCAGTTGCGTAGCCCTTGCAGCATGGCCTCGGAATCGAAAGGTAAGTTGGCGGGGTTCATCGGTTTCTCTTTTTGTTTCGGAACGAATGTCGTGCTGACGCGCTGGTCTCGGCGAGAGGCTTGCGAGCAAGATCCTTACGAAAGTGACCGGCGACGAATTTGTAAAGTGAAACTTGGCCGCTGGCTGCGGCCCATTCGCCGCGCGTCCATGAACTAAAACCCGATTGACGCGCAACGCGTCAGGTGCAAGTCTCGAATACCCTCGGAGTTACAGCGTGTTAGTTGCGCCTAAATAACGCACCGCATGCATAACTTATCATCGGGTTTTGATTAGTTTCACGTCAGGAGAGTTTTAATGTTCCACATCTCGCGTTGGAAACGGCCCACGATAGCGACCGGTGTCGCGCTGTCGGTCCTTGCGCTTTCGGCCGCCTTGGCGCCGCAGGCGCACGCGGCCGGCAAGACCATCTCCGCGGTGATGCATTCGGATCTGCGCATCATCGATCCCGGTCTCACTACCGCTTACATCACCCGCGACCACGGCTACATGGTCTATGACACGCTGCTGGCGATGGATTCGAAATTCAAGGTCCATCCGCAGATGGCGGACTGGAAAGTCTCCGACGACAAGCTGACCTATACCTTCACCCTGCGCGATGGCCTGAAGTGGCATGACGGCGCTCCGGTGACGGCGGAAGACTGCGTCGCCTCGCTGAAGCGCTGGGGCAAGCGCGACGGCATGGGCCAGAAGCTGATGTCGTTCACGGACAGCATCGCGGCGACCGACGCCAAGACCTTCACGCTGAAGCTGAAGGAGCCCTACGGCCTGGTGATCGACTCGATCGGAAAACCCTCTTCGATCGTCCCCTTCATGATGCCGAAGCGGATCGCGGAGACGCCGGCGGACAAGGCGATACCCGAACAGATCGGATCGGGGCCGTTCAAATTCGTGCAGGCCGAATTCCAGCCCGGGGTGAAGGCGGTCTATGTCAAGAACACGGACTATGTGCCGCGCAAGGAGCCGGCGAGCTGGACCTCCGGCGGAAAGGTCGTGAAGGTCGACCGGGTCGAGTGGATCACGATGCCCGATGCGCAGACCGCGGTAAACGCCTTGCAGTCCGGCGACATAGATTTCATCGAGAATCCCTCGTTCGATCTGTTGCCGGTGCTGGCCGCCAACAAGGATCTCAAGATCGAAACGCTCAACAAGCTCGGCTCGCAGACCATCGGCCGGATGAATTTCCTCTACCCTCCGTTCGACAACGTCAAGATTCGCCGTGCGGCACTGCTGGCGATGAGCCAGAAGCCCGTGCTCGACGCGCTGGTCGGTAACCCTGAATACTTCCAGACCTGCGGCGCGATCTTCGGATGCGGTACGCCGCTCGCCACCGACGTCGATTCCGAGGCGGTGGTGAAGGGCAACGGCATGGCGCAAGCCAAGAAGTTGCTGGCAGAGTCCGGTTACGACGGTACCCCGATCGCGCTGATGGCGCCGGGCGACGTCGTGACGCTGAAGGCCCAGCCGATCGTCGCGGCGCAGTTGCTGCGCGAGGCCGGCTTCAAGGTCGACCTGCAGGCCACCGACTGGCAAACCGTGGTGTCGCGCCGCGCCAGCCAGAAGCCGCCGGCGGAAGGCGGCTGGAACATGTTCTTCACCAATTGGGTGGCCGCCGATATCATGAACCCGGTGGCGAATGTGATGCTCAACGGCAAGGGCAAGACCGGCGGCTGGTTCGGCTGGCCGGACGACCCCAAGATGGAAGCTATGCTCGACAAATATGTCCGTTCCACCTCGCCCGACGAGCAGAAGAAGATTGCGGTCGACATCCAGAAGCAGCTTTATGAGCAAGTCACCTACATCCCGCTCGGCCAGTACACCGCGCCCAGCGTGTGGAGCACCAAACTCTCCGGCGTGCTCGACGGCCCGGCGACGCCGGTGTTCTGGAATATCGAGAAGAAGTAGGGGCGGGGGCTATTCGTCATTGCGAGCGCAGCGAAGCAATCCATGCCAAGGCCTGGATTGCTTCGCCGGTTTTGCTCCTCGCAATGACGGCTCTCACGTCTATCTACGCGTCATGCTCGGCCTCGTGCCGGGCATTTTCGTTTTGGCGGCAGGGTCGCGTCGGTCCTTCTCAGTTCGTTCGGAGAGGAGCTGCGCTGCCTCCGACAACCAAACCCAAAACTGACACGAGGACAAAGGACAAGGCCACGATGGAGTGGGCGTTGTCTCGCTATCGCTCAAAGGCGTGTGCGTAACGTCCTGAAACAGATGTGGTGAATCGTCTAGTGTTCGAGAACATCAAAGCAGGCTGGTGCGGGCGGCCGGAATCGAACCGGCACAGGCCTTGCGGCCCTACGGATTTTCATACCACTTCGGCTTTCACCGCCGCCGCGAGGGCGTTCGTGGTCTGGACTATCCCTTCACCATGGCGCGTGAGCGCGGTAGGTGCTGCCCGTCTAGTCTCTACACCTTCTTCCACAAGGAAGCTTGGCTCGGGATTGCCATTTGAAAGGTTTCCCCGAATTTGAGCAGTTCTGCATCCGCGGTTTCCCGCGAAGCACTCAATTGCTTAAGTCCGTTGCGTCTACCAGTTTCGCCACGCCCGCTTTGGTCACGAGATCAGATACTTAGCGCGTTTCCTCTGCCCAGGGAAATGGGTTAGGCTGCAGGGCGCCGCCGGGGCTTGCTTAAGGCAGCGCGCGCGCCAAGGCAAAGCCTCAATCCCGACATCCCCGCCTGCTTTAGGCAATCTCAACATTGTCCGTTTACGAAAAGCCGCATGACCGCTCCCAAGCGCCACCATCAGCCCTTGTCGTTCGCCGCCGCCGCGGTGGCGCTGCTCGCGGCCGCCACGGGGCTCGGCGGCTGTGCCGGCATGAGCGACGGCATGAGCACGGCGTTTGCCGATCCCGCCAAATACGAACTCTACGAGTGCAAGCAGCTCGAGACCGAGCGCAAGAGGCTTGCGGCCCGCACCGCGGAGCTGCAGGGCCTGATGGCGAAGGCCCAGACCGGGGCGGCCGGCACGGTGGTGGCCGAACTCGCTTACCGCAACGAATATGTGGCGGTGCGCGGGCAAGCCAAATTCGCCGAGGAAGCCTGGCAGAAAAACCGCTGCGCCACCGCTGCGCCGCCCGCCGCACCGCCAGTGCCGCCGGTGATCGCGCCGGCGCCGAACCGCTGATTCGCCCGCCGGGTCAATTCAGGGGGCAACCATCGGCATCACATGCCGGAATTTTTTGACGGACAAGGCCGCGCGAAAACGCCGATTTGTTGAACGCATTCAACGAATGCACCCGACGGGCAAATCACCCCAAACGTCCGTCAAGCCCCTGTCTTGAAAATATTCTGATTTTCAGAAATCGCAAATCGGGCTATATCTTTCGCATCCCGTCCCACTCAGAGGGGCATTGCGCAAGGTCACCAGTGCGGGACGGGGACGCGGTGGACGCGGATGGTGTTCCTGACCAGGGCGCCTGAAACGGATGGCAAAGACGTGTGGTTCCGACACCCCAAAGGCTGGTGTCAAGTTCGCAGCTTAAGGCAGCGCGGGCGACGGTGGCAAAAGCGCAGGGCTCACCGAGGAGAGCGCGTTATAAGCCGTAAACCATTGCGCGGGGAGTGCCGGGTGATTCCGGTGTGACCTGACTAACGCGTGTGCCTTCTACCCACTACCCATTGCATACGCGGCTATCGGGCGCATCGGGCGCCCGGCCTCCCCGCGCCCTCCGATTGGAGAGGGCGGCAAGTTGATGGCAAACCTCGGGCGAAGCGCGCCGCGAGATCGCGAAGGTGTGGTTGTTACACACCCACAACTGTCATCGTCCGGCTTGACCGGACGACCCAGTATTCCAGAGACGCCAGCGATAGGACCGAGAAGCCGCGGCGTACTGGATCCCCGCATGCGCGGGGATGACGAGTGGTGGTGGAGCGGCAAACGTGAATCGCCGCGAACGATGCGTCAAACACCGCTCACGCCCGCCAATCGTAAATCCAGTCCTGCCGCGCCAGCATGCGTTGCGGGCCCATCGCGCGGATGAAGCCGTCGCGCGCCAGCGCCGCCGGGCCGCCGAGATGATAGATCTGCCCGTTGCGCCGTGCGGTGCGCTGCACGCGGCTGACGCGGGCGCGGCGCATCTGGCCGTAGCGTTTCAGCGCCGCCGCCATGCCGGCGGTGGTGTCGCCGGCGGCTTCGCCCAGCACCTTGGCCAGCACCGCCGCATCCTCGATCGCCATGCCGGCGCCTTGGGCTGCAAACGGCAGCATGGCGTGGACGGCGTCGCCCAGCAGCGCCACGGCGCCTTCGCTCCATTGGCCGCCCTCGGGCACCGTGAACAGCGCCCATTTGCGCCAGTCGTCGACGGCGCCGAGCATCATTCGCGCCGGCGCGGGCCAGCGGTACGAGGCAAACGCGTTCTTGATTTCGGCGGGCTCGCCGGGCGCGCTCCAGCCCGGCCGGTTCCAGGTTCCCGGCACCACGGCGACGACGTTGATCAGGCGCGCGCCCGAGATCGGATAGGCGACGAGATGGGCGTTCGGCCCCATCCACAGCTGCACCCGCCGCGAGGTGTATTCGCGCGGCAGCTGGGTGGCATCGAGCGTGCCGCGCCACGCGATCAGGCCGGAAAATTTCGGCTGTACCTCCGGAAACAGATGCTGCCGGACCGTGGACCAGATGCCGTCGGCGCCGATCAGCGCGGTCGCCAGTTCCTGGTGGCGCGCCATGCCGCTGCGCTGGACCACCGTCAGTCCCTTGGCGTGCGCGGCGACGTCCTCGAACTGGCAGCCGAGCCTGAGTTCAATGTCGGGATGGTCGTCGACCGCCGCCGCCAGCGCGCCCTGCAGGTCGGCGCGATGCACCACCCAATAGGGCGCGCCGGTGCGAAAGCCGGCGGCCTCGCCGAGCGGCAGCCGCGAGATCTCGCCGCCGTGGCGCGCGCTCATGATGCTGACGGCCTCGGGAATTACCGCGCGTCCCGCGAGACGCGGCTGCAGGCCGAGCTCGACCAGCACCCGGCTGGCATTGGGCGACAATTGCAGGCCGGCGCCGGCCTCCTCGAGCCGCGCGGTCTTCTCCAGCACGATGACGCGAAAACCCTGCGCCGCAAGCGCCAGCGCCCCCGTCAGTCCCCCGATCCCGGCACCCGCGACGACGATGGTGCGCGAGATAGCCACAGGTCGATCAGGCGACCTTGTCTTTCAGCACGCATTCGGGCGGGCGGGCCTCGCCCGCTCCAAGGTCGGCGGCGAAACGATACAGCGTCGAGCAATAGGGGCAGATGATCTCGTTGTCGTTGCCGAGGTCGAGGAACACATGGGGGTGGTCGAACGGCGGATTGGCGCCCACGCACATGAACTCCCGCGAACCGATTTCAATGACCGAAACGCCGGCATCATTGTGGAAGTGCGGAACGACGTGATCGGACATTGTATTTCACCTTGGGTGGCAGCGGCGGCGGACGCAATCGGACGCGGCAGGCTGGACACGCCGCGCGCTACTGATACTGGCGGTAAGTGCTGATTCCTAGAGCCCCGAGAGCTCATTTGTTCATGCAAATTCGACACAATCTTGTCGTCCCAGAGAAGCCCTTCTTTCGTCGGGGCTGTTGTGTCCGAAAAACGGCACACCATCTCAAGGGGATTGGAACACAGGGTATTTCGGGATGAAGCGGTTGCGGATGGTTCCGGCGGTGGCTGGCATGGCGGGGTTCGCCGTGGCGTTCGCCTTGCTGTGGCCGCACGCCCGGGACTCACTTGCCGTGCTGGCGGCACAGGACGATCCGGCCGCGCTTTCCGACGCCCAGCTTGGTTCTGCGTTGCGGAATAACGCTGCCGTCATCGCTGATAACATCGAGGCGGCGCTCGCCGCCAACGACGCCGATCTCGCCGACAGTTTCGTCAGCCTCGCCAGGGAAAAAAACATCGCGCTCGGCGACGAACTTTTGAAACGCGTGAGCGATAAAGTCGCGGAACACAATTCGACGTCGCATATGGCAAAACGCTTCCTCACCGGATTCGTGGTCGGCGAGGCCGACGACGTCGCCAGCCTGTCGGGCACGGTGGCCGGCGATCTCTTCGTCTACGGCGACATCAGGGATGTGGTGCGCGAAGGCAAGAATCTGGCGACCGGCGAGGACACCGACCAACTGGTGCTGGGGCTTGCCGCCGTCGGCCTCGTGGTCACCGCGGCGACCTATGTCTCGGTCGGCGGCGTGGCGCCGCTGCGCGCCGGGCTCACCCTGGTCAAGGATGCCCGCAAGGTCGGGCGGCTCGGCGAGGGGCTGACGCTGTGGGCCGGCCGCTCGGCGCGCGAGATGGTCGACACGCCTGTGCTGCAGCACGCGATCGCCACCGGCTCGGTGCTGCGCCCGGGCCAGACCATGACCGCGATCAAGGCGGCGTTCCGCGCCGAGAAGGCCGGCGCGCTGGTTCGTCTGGCCAAGGATGTCGGCCGGGTCGGCGAGAAGGCGGGTATCCGCGCCGCCAAGGACACCCTGAAAATCGCCGAAGGCCCGAAGGATGTGGCTCGCGCCGCCCGGCTGGCGGAGGCCAAGGGAAGCCAGACCCGCGCGATCCTGAAAATGTTCGGCCGCGGCGCGCTGTTGCTGGTCACCGGCGCCTTCAATCTGACGATGTGGGTGTTCGGCGCGCTGTTCGCGCTGGTCGGCTTCCTGTCCTCGATCAAGGCCACCACCGAACGCCTGACCATGTCGTATCTGCGCCGCAAGAAGGCGCGGCGGCTGCGCCGGCAGCTGGCGGCGGCAGCCCTCGCACCCGACGCATCGCTGGCGGGTTCCGTCGCGCACGGCTAGAATTGCCGCCAATTCTCGCCGGCCCCATTTCTCACCAAAAAATATGGAACTATCGATGCCGAATTTTCACAACGGCGATGTTGAAATTGCCTATCTCGACGAAGGCGAGGGCGATCCGATCCTGCTGGTGCACGGCTTTGCCTCGACCAAGAATGTGAACTGGATCTATCCGACCTGGGTGTCCGAGCTGAGGAAGAACGGCCGCCGCGTCATCGCGCTCGACAATCGCGGCCATGGCGATTCCGGCAAGCTCTATGACGCCGCGGCCTATGAGATCGCCACCATGGCCGGCGACGTCATCGCGCTGATGGATCATCTGAAGCTCGAACGCGCCGATGTGATGGGCTATTCGCTGGGCTCGCGGATGACGGCGGTGCTGGCGCGACAGGTGCCGCAGCGGCTGCGTTCGGCGATTCTCGGCGGTATCGGCATCGGCCTGATCGAGGGCGGCGGCCCCGGCGAAAACGTCGCGGCGGCATTGGAGGCGCCGTCGCTGGAGGATGTCACCGATCCGGTGGGACGGACCTTTCGCGCTTTCGCCGACCAGACCCGCAGCGATCGCCGGGCGCTGGCGGCCTGCCTGCGCGGCTCGCGCCGGCTGATGACCCGGGAAGACGCCGCCGGCATTTCGGTGCCGGTGCTGATCGCGGTCGGTACCACGGACGAAATCGCGGGCTCGGCGGATGCGCTGGGAAAAATCATCCCGGGCGCCGAGGTGCTCCATATTCCGAATCGCGACCACATGCGGGCGGTCGGCGACAAGATCTACAAGACGGGTGTGCTGGATTTTCTCTCACGACGGAGGTGAGGTTTCGGCTTCGTCGCCGTGCGCGAAATGTCTGACCAGCGCCATCAGCGCGACGAGGCTGGCGACCCACGCCATCCGCGCGCCGTAGCGGTCATGCGGTCCCGAGATCACGCCGCAGACAAAGGCGTTGCCGAGCAGCGCCAACGTCACCGTCGCCGCGAGCATCGCGAGATCGTCCAGCCGCCGCCGCCAGATCGCGCTCGCGAAGATGGCAAGGACCGCCAGCATCGACGCCAGCGCGACCGGAACGTGGAGCCGGTTGATGGCGGCAAAATCGATATTCGAGTGCTGCTGATATGCCGCGCGCATCGACTTGAGTTGCGAAGGGATGTAACGCTCGATGATCCCGTAGGTGTGGCCGATCCAGACGCTGGTGCCTTCGCCGGTTCCGACATGGACCAGTTGCTGGGCGGTGGCGACGATGGCGGCCTCGGCATTTCGCAGCGGATATTCGACCAGCGACCGCCGCACGATCAGGCCCATCTCGTCGTTCAGGCCCTGGAAGCGGCCAAGGTCGTCGAACACGCTGCTGCCCCACAGAAACTGATCGGCGGTAGCCGGCAATTCGTTGCGGTAGGGGCAGAGCTTCAGCTGTTGCCGTGGGCAGTGATCGTCCAGGTATCGCTTGACGATGCCGTCCTGCAGCATCCGGCCGAACGCAACGCCGTAACCGCCGGGCGTCCATGCCAGTTGCCCCGACAGGGCAAAGTTGGCGGATAACAGCATGAGGGCGCCGGCAACAAGGGTCAGGCTGCCCTGCAGCAGTCCGGATACCGCGATCCGGTCGCGCAAAAAGGGGCGCGCGATCCAGCCGGCGCAGCACAGCCCGAGCAGCACCGCCAGCGTCGCGCTGTGGGTTGCCGCGGCGAAGGCCGTGAACGCGAACAGCGCGCATTTCTCGATCGTGGAAATCTGACGCCCGTGCACCACCAGGATGAACAGCGCCAGCACCGACAGGCCGGTGAAGATGTCGGTCAGCAACGTGGAGGCGAGCCAGGGCAGCGCCGTGGTCAGGATCAGGGCGACGCTGATCGCCATCAGCCGCCATGGCCCGAACAGGCCGAAAACGCGCAGCGCCAGTTGCAGGATCCACAGCGTCGCCAGCGCCTGAATACCCAGATTGATCCAGAAGCTCGAAGCCTCGCCGTAATGCAGATAGAGCCCGAACACGGTGGACCGGCTGGGGACCAGATAGCCTTCGTACCACCGGGCCAGATAGCCGCCGGTGTCATACTGCAGCAGCGGATAGCCGTTCCACAGCGCCGGGAGGACCAGCAACAGGGGGATCGCGACTGCCGAGATCCAGACCCAAGCCGGATCGGTCACGCGCGCGCGTGATGAAAAAATGTGCGTGTGAATGCGTCGTCCCCCCTGGCCCGGAGACCATCATGCACCGGCTGCCGCGCCGAAATCCACAAATAGTTGGAACCCGGACCGCTTGATTTTCCGAAATCATGCGCCACTTTGAGCCGACGCCGGCAGCAAAGTGGATGTCGGCCTCGGCCGGAAACCGTGCTGTTTCAATGTTTTGGCGCGGTTTCCTGACACCGGGGTCGGCTCGCTTGGCCCGACCCGGGACAGCCGTCCGCCCGTCGTGCTATGGTGCGCGCCGGGAACATCAGAATTTGCGAGAGCAGCCCATGGCAGTGCATCAGATCAATCCACAGGGTGCCAAAATGGCGGCACTCGATCCGATCTGGGATCGGGTGCGCACCGAGGCGGAAGATATCGTCCGCCGCGAGCCGGAGCTCGCTTCCTTCATCTATTCGACCGTGCTGCATCATGACCGGCTGGAAGCCGCCGTGGTGCATCGGATCGCCGAACGGCTCGACCATCAGGCGCTGTCGGGCGATTTGATCCGCCAGACCTTCGATGAGGCGCTGCGCGACGATCCCGATCTCGGCAACGCCTTCCGCGCCGACATGGTGGCGGTGTTCGACCGCGACCCCGCGACCTCGCGGTTCATCGATCCCTTGCTCTATTTCAAGGGTTTCCATGCGATCCAGACCCATCGGCTGGCGCACTGGCTCTATCACAAGGGCCGCAAGGACTTTGCCTGGTATCTGCAAAGCCGCGCCTCGGCGGTGTTCCAGACCGACATCAATCCGGCGGCAAGAATCGGCCGCGGCATCTTCCTCGATCACGCCACCGGCTTCGTGGTCGGCGAGACCGCGGTGATCGAGGACGACGTCTCGATCCTGCACGGTGTCACGCTGGGCGGCACCGGCAAGGAGCACGAGGATCGCCATCCCAAGATCCGCCGCGGCGTATTGATCGGCGCGGGTGCGAAAATTCTCGGCAATATCGAGATCGGCCATTGCGCCCGCATCGCGGCCGGCTCCGTGGTGGTGAAGCCGGTCCCGCACAACGTCACCGTCGCAGGGGTGCCCGCCAGGATCGTTGGCGAGGCCGGCTGCGCCGAGCCGTCGCGCACCATGGACCAGATGATCAACGCCATCGGAATTTGATTTTCAGCTTACATTCCGCCAAAGCATGATGCCTTCGGGAATCGCGCACCGAATTTTGCAGGTTGGGCTGGCAGTTCACGTCGTCCCGGCCTAGAACTTCCCGAAACCTCAATCGCACTGGAGACTGCCGTGGACGTTCAGGAAGTCAGGAAACTCGACGCCTATCTCAAGCGCGTGTTCGGCAATCAAAAGCTGCGCGTGGTGCCGCGGCCGAAAAAGGACGACTCGGCCGAGGTCTATATCGGCGAAGAATTCATCGGCGTGCTGTTCGTCGACGATGAAGACGATGACCGTTCATTCCAGTTCCAGATGGCGATCCTCGAGGAGGATCTGGTCGATCAGGGCTGAGGCGGGGTCAGTCCGCCACTTACACCGCCGTCATCCCCGGGATGAACGCAATTGCGTTCACCCGTGAGGTGCGCGCTTTTTCTTGCGCGCCTCGAAGGATGGGCCGCAGGTACCGTCGTTGCATCCATCCTTCGAGGCTCGCCGAAGATGGCTCGCACCTCAGGATGACGTCGGAGCAGTTGCGAGGATAAACGTTTTCACTTCGGTCCGGTCAACTGCAGTGTCAGGCGGTCCATGGCATTGGCGACATCGCGCCATTGCGCCAGCCAGCTCCTTGGAAAGCGAAATGTCAGATCGGCGCCCTCGATGCGGCGCTCGCTCAGGCACATGCCGGGAGTGGCGGCATCGCGCGTACAGCGCGCATAAAGGTTCGGCGCTTTCGCAAGAAACAGATCCTCGTTGCTGTAGGGCGAACCGTCGCGAAATGCGCGCACTGTCAGGCCATCCTGTCCGGGCGGCGAGGCCTGCTCGAGATAGCGCGGATAGATGGTGCGCACGCGGGCGTCCGGCGCCAGCGTGTCATGATGTGCCGAAATCGACAGGAAGATCCGGTCGATCGGCTGGATCGATTCCTCGACGGTATCGGCGCTGACATGCTTCGGGGCGAGGGGAGCCTCGAGCGCGGGAAACGTGAAGCTGAGATCGACGCGTTCCTGCGGCCCCGAATGGCGCTGGATTTTCCGCCGTACCGCCATCGTCGGCACGTTGAAGAGAGTTGCCCCGACGCTCACCGGCAACCGCTCCGGACTGCTCGAAACCCTGGGCCCCCAGGTCGGCCACAGCAAATAGCCGACAACGGCCATCGCGCAGGCCGTGAGCGCGCCCCCAACCATGACCGGGATCAAGTGGCTGCGGCGACGGCGCGAACGGCGGGCGATGTGCTGGACGGACGAAAGGAATGTCATGGACCAAACAGCTTGAGGTGGCCTTGGGGAGCCGAATCACCCGCGAATATGCCACGCGCCGGCGGGCTTCTGCACGATTTCGAGCGGTGGACACAAGCGCGAGCCATGTCCGCAGGGCGGTTCCGGCCAGCGGCGTTAACCTTTCCTTAAGGATAGTGTGGCGGCCGCCGGCCGTTTTTGCGATGCAGGGGCGGTGGTTGTGTAGCGGAAGTCCTGTCGATGTCGCCTGATGCGTTGAATTCCCTGTTCTCCCTTTGCATCGGCTTCGCCCTCGCGGGCGCGCTGGCCAGCGGGTATCAGGCCCTGGTGCAGCGCCCGGCGGGCTTCGGACTGCTGCAGGTGGGCGTGGTGCCGAAGGCATTCGCTGCCGTTCCCTTCCTGGTGTTCGCCGCCCCCTTCATCATCATGCGCAATACGCTGCGCGGCGCGCGGGTCGAACGCCGCCGTTTCCAGTTCGTGATGATGGCGACCGTGCTGGCGGGGTTCTGGAGCCTGATGTCCGGCACGTTCTTCCTGATGACGCTGCGCGCCGCAGGGGTGCTGGTCTGAGCCAAACGTCTATGCCAATGTCGCCGCGAACCGGAGACTGACTGGGCATGGCGATCTACGAACTTGACGGGCAGGCGCCCGAACTCCCCGCGGACGGAAACTTCTTCATCGCCGACACCGCCACGGTGATCGGCAGGGTTCGTTTGCACAATTCCGCCAGCGTTTGGTTCGGCGCGGTGTTGCGCGGCGACAATGAGTGGATCGAGATCGGCGAAAATTCCAACGTGCAGGACAACTCGACCTGCCATACCGATATGGGTTTTCCGCTTGTTATCGGAAAGAACTGCACGGTTGGTCACAACGTCATCCTGCACGGCTGCACGATCGAGGATGACGCGCTGGTCGGGATGGGTTCGATCGTGATGAACGGCGCCAGGATCGGCCGTGGCAGCGTCGTCGGCGCCGGCTCGGTGATCACGGAAGGCAAGCAGTTTCCCGAATATTCCCTGATCATCGGGTCGCCGGCGCGGGTGATCCGCACGCTCGATCCGGCGCAAGTCGCCAGGATGGGAAGTGCGGCGAAATTCTACGTCGCCAACGGCGCGCGATTCAAAAAGGGCATGAAGAAAATCGGCTGAGGGCCGCGACCGTCTCAGCTCCCCTCGGACTGGCCGGCCTCCATTTCGCCGGCCGCTTTTTCGTGGCCGGCGGCCCAGAGCGCATGTTCATCGCTGCCGTCCCGATGCGGATTGGCTTCGGCGGGAATGTTCTGGCGTGCGGCGCGCTCGCCTTGTTCGAACGGATCGGGATCGGTCGTCATGGGCTGGATTTCCGCTGTTGTCCCAATTCAAGCGCTTCAACGGACAAAGGTTCCGGTGAGGGAACGGGTCGCTCCCGTAGTCCTACGAGGCGCGGATTTAAGGGAACGGTAGTGCTGACGGATCAACTTCCGCAAGGGGCATGCCGGGATTTTGCGCGTGCCTTCGCGATACAGCCAATTCCCGATCCGAGAGTTCTCAACATGATCACCAGGCAGACCTTGCAGCGTTATGCGCGCGAAATCGGTGATCTCGGCATCGGCGAGAAACTGAACGCGATGGTAACGCTGCTGGTTCTGCTGACGGCCTTCCTGTTGACCATGTCGGTCCAGGCCGTTCGCCTGCAAAGCGCCTTCCGCGAGGACCTCGCCGCCGCGTCGATGGCCGCGATCAACATCGAGCGCGTCAATGGACTGATCTACGCGATCGTGATGGAATCGCGCGGCATCTACATGTCGACCGAGCGAGTCAAGGTAAAGCGATACGGCGATGAACTGCTCAAGCGCAATCGCGAACTCGCCGACGTCGTATCGAACTGGGAAAAGGAGCTGCGCTCCGACGATGTGGAGCAGTTTCTGGGCTTCAAGCAGCGAATTGCGCAGTTC
The DNA here is from genome assembly GCA_043811435.1 of Pseudomonadota bacterium. Lineage (GTDB taxonomy): Bacteria > Pseudomonadota > Alphaproteobacteria > Rhizobiales > Xanthobacteraceae > Bradyrhizobium. The sequence goes on along the minus strand of JBDRNF010000157.1, from coordinate 36,335 downwards.
ATCGAGTTCCGCAAGGAATTGGTCCGGCGTGCCATTGAGATCAGTCCCGCGGCAGGACGCGAGTGGGGCGACAACGATGCCAATCGGGCCTTGCGCACCGAACTCAACACCGACCTCGAGGCTCTTGCCAGGATCCATTCCGACCGCGCGCACGAAGTTGCCGACCTCGGCGACAAGGGCCGCTATGCCTCGTGGTATCTGTTTTTTCTCGGGCTCGGCGCGCTGACGCTCGCGGGCGTCATCTGGTGGCTCATGAAGAGCCATGTCATCGGGCCGCTGGCGCAGATCACCCATGCCACCGATCGGATCGCGGCGGGGAAAACCGAGCTTGTCATTCCCTTCATCGAACGCAACGACGAGATCGGCCAGCTTGCCCGCGCCGTGCAGCACTTTCGCGACACCACATGCCGCAATTTCGAACTCGAGCAACTCGAGATCGACACGGCCAGGCAGCGGGACAGCGCGATCGGAGAACGCGACAAGCTGAACGACAAATACCTCGAAACCAAATGGCAGCTCGGCGCGGCGCTCAACAACATGGCGCAAGGTCTGGTCATGTTCGATTCGAAAACCAAGATCCTGATGACCAATATCGCCTTCAGGACGATGTATGAACTGCCGCCGCACATCATCCAGGCCGAAACGACCCTGAGGGACATCCTGGTCTATCGGGCCGGCAAGGATCTGTTCACGGGCAATATCGACGATTTCATGGTTGATGTCCTCGACAGGATCGCCAGGGGCAAGCCGTCCGTCAGGGAGCTGTCTCTGGCCGACGGCCGGATCATCCGGGTCTCCGAACAGCCGATGGCCGGAGGCGGGTGGGTTTCGACCCACGAGGATTTCACCGAGCAGCGGCGAGGGCAGCGTATTCTGGAGCGGACCGAGCAGTTCCTGGTGGCCGTCATTGAAAACGTACCCGAGGGAATCATTGCCAAGGATGCGCGCACGCTGCGCTATGTTTTCGTCAACCGGGCGGCTGAACAAATGATCGGCATGCTGCGGACCGAGATTATCGGAAAGACGGCGCGCGAGCTGTTTCCGGCCCAGGCCGCCGAACTGATCGAGCAGCGGGACCGCCAGCTTCTGACGCAAAACCAGCAACTCGAGGAAATCGTCGACACCGTGGACAACCCGAGGCGCGGCCGGCGCACCATCGCGGTCCGGCGGCTTCAGGTCGGCGGCGCCGACCGCGAATCCCACCTCTTGGTCAGCATGGTCGAGGATCGGACCGACCAGACCAGGGTCGCGAACGTCGCCGCATAAGATCGCGCCCGCTTCGGGGCGGCCGCCAGACGTCAGAACGGCCTGCGACAGCGCACCGCCCGAATTGCCCGCATCGCGCCGGTGGCCGAAAAAAACAAGGCCGTCGACGCAGTATAACGCCAACGGCCTTGCCAGCCCCGGATATTGAAATTGGCTTGCGCCATCCGGTGAATTGCATGATGCCCCGGAACATCACGGGCATATGTGATCCAGTTCACAAACGGCGAGAAAAAGTTATGACAGCGCGGTGGGGAGAGCGGCCTGCGGCGCGACGGCTTCCGCCGACAGCGCGGGCATTGGTTAGGCCCGGCTACTTGGCCCGCTTGCGCTGCGACGCCGCGCTGCGCTTTTTCTTGACCGACGACTTTCGAGCCGACGGCGGACTTGAGGGCTCGGCCTCCCGCGCGCTCGCGAACGACTGGCGCAGGCCGTCGATCGCGCCGGTCAGGCTACCCACCTGCTCGGATAGGCGCTTGGTCTCGGCCTGCTGCGCGGCCAGCAGCCGCCTGACGGTCTGCAACTGATCCTGCACCACCTGCAGCTGGTCGATCGACTCCTGCTGGGTCGCTTCCAGGCCCTTGGTTTTCTCTACCAGTTGCTCGGAAGCCTGGGCGGTGCGGGCCTGCAACTGCCTGACGGCAACGACGCGGTCCGGTTCGGGCGAGGTGCCGGTGTAGCCGCGCCACAGCGCGATGGATCCGCCTCCGGCAACCAGCGCAACCAGTATCGCGGCGGCGAGGGCGATGGGCTGCGAACCGATACGCGCGATGCCGTGGTTGGTATGATTGAGTTCGATCATGGGACTCCAAAGCCCGGTAGAGACGAAAGTTCCAGCACGCTCGACGCCTGGCCTAACGGCTCGGCGCAACTACAGAAATTGCCAAGCGGCGACCGGGCCGCTCAGTAGCATGGGTGTCGCCGGCCGTCCTGGCCGCGGTAGTTCGCCGACGACTGCTCACAATAGCGTCCGAAGCCATCATAGATGCCGTAGGGCCGTTCGTGCAGCGGCACCACGACGCGGTCCGGCGGCGCCGTCGTTCCCGGATAGAAATCGGCGGGACCGTAATTGTGGGAGTAATCGATGATCAGCGGAGCGGCATAAACCGCCGGAGCGCGCTGGCGATGAACACGGACATCGGCGGCAAAGGCGGGCAGGGAAATCACGACCAGCGCCGCGGCAGCCAGCAATTTCAGCTTCATTTCGCCCTCATGCTCGTTCCGGCCAAATCCTAGCGGTATCGGATGGGGCGGTAAAGGGAAGAGCGTGCCGATGACGGCCTCCTCCACCGGGCGTTGCCGGGGCCGGGCAGCGACCCGGCGACTACCCGGAAAGGCGGTCGCGGCGCTGAGGCGGCGGGGGTTCAAACCAAAATATCGAAAACAACCCCATGTACAGTAGTGGGTGGTGGCTTGGCAGGAATGTCAGGTCGCCTGAAATATCCTTGTATATCAATAGTATATGCCAAAAAAGTTGCGGCCAGCTCTTGGGGGAGAGCTGGCCGCGCGCGATCCGGTCTGGGACGGGGAGGGGTGGGGATGTGACCGGGTCGCGTGTCCCTTCGATTCCTTGTCTGCCGGCGGTCTACCGGCGATCCTTGGCGCTGGCGGTGGCAACGGCCGGGCGGCTGTCGCCCAGCGAGACCCATACGTTGGGATCGCTCTGCGACTGACGCTTGACGAAGCGGTATCCGGTCTCGGTCCAGGCCAGGACGCTTTCGTTCTGGTTGTCGAGCACGAACTCGCCCTTGTCGCTCTTCACCGTCAGCACCGCGTGGCCTTCGCCCTTCTTGTCGCGCACCACCGTGATCAGCAGCGCTTCGCGCGGCCACCCGGCGTCGATCAGCATCTTGCGCTTCAACAGCACGTAGTCCTCGCAGTCGCCGTATCCGTCCGTCGGCAACGACCATTTCTCGATCGTGCCCCAATGATCCATGTCGGTGATCGGCTTGACGGTCTCGTTGACCCACTTGTTGACCCGCACGAGATCCCGCCATGCCGTCTGCGACATCACGATATCGCGCGGCTGCGATGCACGGCCCCGGCAATCCAGGGGATTGTCGGCGCAGAATTCGACCCAGCCGATCGGCGAGCGCGTGGTGTCGCCAAGGCTCGCATAGAGCGTCTCGGCGGCCTGCGCCGGCGCGTTCAAACCAATCAGGACGGCGACGACCGCCAATCCTTTCCCCTGTCCCCAACCAAACATTGTGGCCCCCGTTTCTTGTTGGGACCATGTTTCGCACAAAGGTTTTGCGCTGCCGCTAAGTCAGGCAAGTACATTTGAAGCGAATACAAGTAATGGGTGCGGCAAATTCGAAACTATACTTGCGTAAAATTTGATTAGAATTTTAGACAACTGCAATTGATTCAAATTTTAGGGATTAAGCCGCCGCCGCCCGTCGTTGCTGGGTTTGCGGCGGCAAAAGCCCGCGGCGTTAACCCTCAAGTTGCAGCCGCCAAACGCCGAAAGGCGGCATCCGCAACGCGGATACCGCCTTCAGGTCTGGTCAAAATGACGAATTAGGGGGTGACGCGCTTTACCGCGCGGTAACGCTGTCTTCGAGCGTCTCGGCCAGCTGCTCGTGGACGAACTCGAGGGCAAAGCCTTCCTCGAGGTTTCGCACCACCCGGGACTGCACCTTGCCGAGCAGTACCAGCGATTTCAGCGGCGGGCGGTTTTCCGCGGCGATGGCGGCGCCCGACAGCGACATGTCGATGATCCGGCAGGTCATCTTGGTGCCGTCCTCGAGCGTGAGCAGCGAAATCGGGTTGCGCGGGATGATACGGTCGTGGCGGCGGTCTTCCGGCAGATTGAGGATGTCGCGGTTGGCGAGCCAGGTCAGCTGTGCCGCCAGCTTGTCGCGCTTGCGCGCGGTGGCGCCCACGCTCATCGCGAAACCATTGTCGATGATGCGGGTGATCTTGCCCTCGACCCGGCCGATATGGTCGAGATAGGCGATCACGCGGTCGCCGACATTGCCGATGCCCGGCGCCAGCAAGGCCAGCCCGCCCGGCGACATATTGATGATCTGGCAGGGAAACTCGCGGCGGTCCGGCAGCATGTAGCGGCCGAGCAGGTGGACCTTCACGCGCTGGAAGCGTCGGCGCTCTTCGGCGGCCGGAAGAATCGTTTTTCTGTGTGCCAACGCCATCTTCGCCACCCGACCACCGGCTTTTCGGTGTCTTTCGAACCCTACGGCCAGCAGGGTTAACGAGGGGTTAGCGGCGGTTGCAAGAAGGGTAGGCAGATAGCGGGAGGGGTGGAGGGCCGGCAGTTCCTAGGCATAGCTGACGCTGGCGGAGATCGCTACAGGCCCTGTCCCGCCGGACAGCCGCCTTGACCTGCGCGCAGGCGCTGGCACTCTCTCGTCGGGGTTGTGGGGATGCGAATGTCAGACGTTTCGGCCAAGCCGGTTATTTTTATCAGTTACAGCCATAAGGACGAGCCAGATCATCCCCGCGAAGGTGAGATCCAGTGGCTCAGCTTTGTTCGGACTTACCTGCAGCCTGCCGTCAAGCATGGCATCTTCGACCTTTGGGTTGATCTACATCTCACGGGCGGGGTCGATTTGGACCCGGAGATCAAACGAAAGCTCCAAGCTTGCGACATCTTCATTCTGCTCGTTTCGGCAAGCTCGATGGCGTCAAGTTACATTACCGATACGGAAATCGCGACGATTCGAGAGCGACAGGCAAGGGGCGAAGACGTTCATTTCTATCCATTGCTGCTGACACCGACACCCGATGCAGGACTAAACAAAGTCAAAGACAAGAATTTGCGTCCTCGGGATGCCCGGCCATTTTCCGGGTTCCCCTATCACGACCGCCTCCAGCATATGACGGAGGTGGCAAATGAGATTGGGATGATCTCGCAACAGATTGTCGGGCGGAAAAGCGCGAGAACACCAAGCGTTCCCCTAGAGTCTCCTGCTTACGTTCACATCACGGGCCTACCTGAAACGGCTTACGAAAAACTTCGTGGGCGCGACGATGAGCTAACGCGTCTCGACAATGCCTGGATCGATCGCAACACCAATATCCTATCTTTGATCGCAGAAGGTGGTGCGGGTAAATCGGCGCTGGTCAACGAGTGGCTCAAACGCATGCGCGCCGACAGCTATAGGGGCGCGGAGACGGTGCTTGGCTGGTCGTTTTACAGCCAAGGTACCAAGGAGCGCGCTACCTCGGCGGAGCAGTTTTTGAACTGGGCAATCGACAAACTCAGCATCGAGATCGAAACGACGAGTGCCACGGCAAAGGGTGAGGCGATTGCCGAAGCACTCACAAAACTTCGGGTACTCTTGGTGCTCGACGGTTGCGAGCCTCTGCAGCATGGCCTCGACAAGCAGCAGGGGGAGTTGAAAGACCAAGGTCTTCGCGCGTTGCTGCGCCGTTTTGCTGCTGCGCCACCGGGCCAAACGCAAGGGTTGGTGCTGCTTACCAGTCGATTGGCGATCAAGGACATCGTGCGATGGAAGGACGATTCTGCGCCTGTCGCGCCGGTGGACGAATTGTCGAACGAAGCCGGTGCAGCCCTCCTGCGCGACAATGGCGTGTGGGGCACCGACAGGGAGTTGCGGAAAGCAGCGCGCGACTTTGGTGGCCACCCGCTCGCGCTCGGCTTGCTTGCGAGCTTCCTTAAGGAAACTCAAACCGGCGATGTCCGCCGTCGAGATCACATTCGTCAATTTTTTGCTGATCCTGAAAATCCCCGACATGATCATGCCCGGCGGGTGATGGAATCCTATGAGAGGGAGTGGCTTGCCGAGCAGTCGGTTCTACTTGCGATTCTACAGATAGTTGGACTGTTTGATCGACCTGCAAGCTCTGATTGCTTGCGAGCATTGCGCCAAGGGCCGGCAATTCCGGGTCTCACCGACGTGCTGATCGATCTCGGCGAGGACGAATGGCAGCGCAAAGTTGCGCGCTTGCGCGACGCACGACTGTTGGTTCCGCCAGATTCTTCCTCGCCTGATGTGCTTGACGCCCACCCGTTAGTACGCGAGTGGTTCGGTCAGCGGCTTGAGCAAACAAACAATGCAGCATGGCGAACTGCCCATGGTCGGCTTTACGAGTATCTTCGTGATACTACCAATGAAGGCGATACCCCCAGTCTTGAGAGTCTCTCGCCCCTTTACCAAGCTATTGGCCATGGTTGCCGAGCAGGTCGTCATCGCGAGGCGCTTGAGAAAATCTACATCCGTCGCATCTGCCGGCAGTCAAAGGGTATAGGTTCTTACGCAGCCATGTTTCTTGGGGCGTTTGGAAGTGATCTCGCCGCTCTCAGCTGGTTTTTCGAGCGACCTTTTGAAGTAACGGATCCCGCGCTGAGCATGTACCGATCCTGGCTCCTCGGGATGGCTGGAGTCTTTCTCCGTACCACCGGGCGGCTTGCTGAGGCGGTCGCGCCGTCCTTGGCTGCTGTGGAAATGCTCGAAAAAGATGGGGTATGGAAAGCCGCGGCGATAACCGCCACAAATCTTAGCGAGACACAACTTTTAATGGGACAAATACAGGCGTCAATCGGAACGGCCGAACGAGCATTAAGACATGCGGAGAAGGCTAAAGATGTAAGTAGCGCGGTCGTTAGGACCGCTCTACTTGCATATGCAATGCTGTCTGCAGGACGCTTTACCGATGCGGAGCGACTGTTCTTACGTAGCGAGCGGATGCAAAAGCGAATTCAACCTGATTTTCCAATTCTTTTTTCTTTTCGAGGTTTCCAATATTGTGACGCTTTGCTTTCACAACGAAAATGGATTGCTGTTCGTGAGCGGAGTGTACAAATTTTAAGGAGGGTAGGCGGGAGCAGTATCTTACTTGAGCGAGGTTTCGTGCGGATTTCGTTGGGACGCTCAAAGGTTGGATTTGCGTTGCAAATTGCAGCCGAAAAGAATCTGTACGCAGACTGTAAAACGAACGTTAGCGATGCGCGCATTCACTTGGATGATGGCCTTAGTAATTTTAGGGCTGCGACCTCACAGGTGCACATTGCATCTGGTCTATTAGCGAGAGCTTGCTTGAGACGCAGTGTTGGTGACTGGAATGGTACGCTACGCGACCTGGATGAGGTCGAGGAAATTGCCGAGCCGGGACCGATGCGGCTTTATCTTTGCGACATGGCTCTGGAGCGCGTGCGGCTTGCATTTTCCGCGATTGAGGCATTCGCGCCTCTCAAAAGATTTGTCGAGGATGACTCACCAAAGCCAATTGCACTGGATGCCATCGAAGAGGCGCGTTTGAAGGCCGAAGTAGGTAAACACCTCGCCGTCGCCGCCGACTACATCGAAACCTGCGGCTACCACCGTCGCGACGAGGAACTAGCCGAGCTGCAAGCCGTCCTGCGCGGCGAGCGGAAGTTCGCCGATTTGCCACCGCGAGTGTAAGCGGCATCATCCCTCGCTAGGCGCCCGAAACGTTCACCGACCTTCACTCCCGCCGCCACAATCCAATTAAACCCCCAAAGCAACACTGGACAAACCAAAATCACCGCCGCGCCGAAATCGAACGGGGCCGCCGCGCTGCCGGCCCATTTGGCGCAGATGCGGCCGAGCACCGGGCCGAGCATCATGCAGGCAAAGAACACCGTGAAGAACACGCCCATGCCGATCGCCCGGGTCTGGGGCTGCAGTACGCGCGCCGGCAGGCTCATGGTCGGACCGGCGGGCGGACCGCTGACCAATCCCAGGGCGAGATAATCGGGACCACGGCGCCGCTGCGCGGCAGCAGCACCATCAGGAATGCGGTCCAGACGCTGCGCTGCCGATGTCGACCCGGTACAGCATCGTGAGCAACACGATGCCGCCGACGGCGAAGCCGCGACGCCGAGATGGGCTGCGCCGACGCCGTATGGCGTGCCGATCCACGGCAGCGCCAAAAGGCAGACCGCGATGCCGAGCGGCCGGGAATTGACCAGCAGCGCCATTGCGCTGGCGATCTCCTTGCCCGCGAACCAGTCCGTCAACATCTTGGTCGCTTGAACGCTGAGGATGACGGAGCCCGCGCCGCCAATCAGCCGTCCCGCGATCTGGATGTGCCATAACACGCCCGCCGCCATCATCGCGATGCCCGCGAGCATCAGCAGCGCGTTGCCCGATGGCGCCGCCCGGCAATGCCAGCGTCACGCCGGGGACAAAAATACAATCCGATCAGGACGCCGATATCGGCGATGCTGACGCCGAACTAGCTCGTCAGCAGCGGCGACACCGCGGCTACGCTCTGGAACTGGAAAGCGATGGTGCTGCGAACCGCGAAGAGAACGGCAGGGATACCCCAACGATTGCGCATCCGACACTCTCATCGACCTGCTCGCTCAACCGGAGAGTGCATCGTTCGCTTGCCAATTGGCGGAGCCGGAGCTGATGGCATCGTGCTTGCGATTGGCATTGCATCCCGCTTCACATAACCTCGCTCCGCCCGTGCAGCTCAAAAACCAACACGCACCGAAGGGCCGGAGGAAACATGCAACAGATCCGCGTCGCCACCTATGACGGGCCCGGCGCCCAGCCGGTCATTCGCACTGTGCCGTGGCCGAAGATTCCAAAGAAGGCCGCCCTGATAAAGGTCGGCGCCTGCGGCGTCTGCGGAACCGATCTGCATATTCTCAAGGGTCACTGGCCGAAGCCGCTGCCGTGGCCGTTCACGCTCGGCCATGAGATCGGCGGCGTGCTGGTCGAGGTCGGCTCGGAATTCACCGAGGATTTCATGAGTAAGCCGCTCACGGTGGGATCGAAGGTGATGATTCCGCCGCTGATGCCGTGCGGCAATTGCTATTACTGCATTCATTATCCGCTGAGTGCCAACAAGTGCCTGACGCCGGTGTATTACGGGCGCTACCTCGGCTTCGACAAGGCGCCGCATCTGTGGGGCGGCTGGGCCGAATATGTCTATGTCGATCTCGAGGAGTTGCCGGGCACCAAGATCTACAAGCTGCCGGACGATATGTCGCTGCGGCTTGGCGCGCTGTCGGAGCCTTTGACTTCCTGCATCCGCGCCTTCAACCGCGCCACCCGTGCCGGCGGATTTACCTGGGGCGATACCGTGGTGATCCAGGGCTCCGGTCCGATCGGAATTCTGGCGGTGGCCGCGGCGCAGGAGATGGGAGCAGGGCGGGTGATCTGCGTCGGCGCCCCGGAAAACCCGCGGCTAAAGCTGGCGCGCAAATTCGGCGCGGAGGCGACGGTGAATATCGAAGAGGTGACGACGCCGGAAGCGCGCATCAAGGCGGTGCGCGATATCGTCGGCGGTTTCGGCGCTGATCTCGTGATGGATTGCTCTGGCCATCCGAGCGCCGGCCCCGAAGGCATCGAGATGCTGCGCGACGGCGGCACCTATGTCGAGATGGGCCAGTTCACCGACGCCGGTTCGATCAATACGTCGTGGCACCGCATCTGCACCAAGGACCTCAACGTGCTCGGCTCCTGGGGCTTTACCGGCAACGACCTGCCGCTCGGTGTCGACATGCTCTATCGCACCCGCAACAAATATCCCTGGCTGGAGATGCAGACGATCTATCCATTCACCGAGGAGGGCATCGGCCGCGCGGTGGCGGACGCGATGGCGATGAAGACGGTGAAGTCGACCATCGTGCCGTGGCCGGAACTGGCGGAATAGAAATTTCGCGAATCTCGTAGGGTGGGCAAAGGCGCGTCCTTCGCGCCGTGCCCACCATCCCTCAACGCCATGGTGGGCACGTTTCCGCCGTCGCTCTTCGAGCTGCGGCGGAAGCTTTGCCCACCCTACGCGATGCGCGATGGTGGCTATGCAAGCGGTTGTGTCGTCGCCCAAGAAAAAGAGCCGCCCGCTGCCCTGGACGGCTCAAAAGTCGAAGCTTGATAAAAGCTGGCTCGTGTACCGCCGTTACCTTGTTTGCGGCCATACGAGGTTCAACGGGTAGCAGACGGACGACTGATTCGTCTGTGACCTGACTAACACACTCAATGACTGTCGAGCGGGTGAGGGGAAGCGAGGATGCCGTCCAGAACGAGCGCGGTCTGAAGCGACATCGTCGCGGTCCTGAGGTAGGCCGGCTCCTTCAGCGCATTGTTCAGCATCCGGATGGCGATCGTCCAATGGCCCTTGTCGCGCTGCGTTGGGGTGAGGCCGGCGAGATAGACGGCGGCCTCTCCCACGGTCGCCAGCACGGTCCCGTCGGTCAATGTGAGGGGAAACGACAGACGGGAGCTGTTGCTCAAGCCGGACAAGGCAATATCCTGCGCCATGGGTCTATTTTACGCCCCATTGGCTAACAAGTTCCTTCGATGCGTTCACGGCCGGTGGTCGGTCGGCATCGGGGAAACGTCCGCTTCAGCGCAGCCCTTCATACACCATGAAGCCGCGCGCGACCGCGAGCTTGCGCAACGCGCGCGGAACGAATTTTTGCGGTTGATGACCGATGTAGCGCCACGACGTCAGCTTGAAATCCCTGAGCTGACGGCGATCGCTTTCGAACGGCGCCAGCAATCCGGTCAGGCTCAGCGGCGAATGCGCGCGGGTGTTGAACGGCAGCAGCAGCAATTCCAGATGCGCCGGCCTGCCATCCTCCGAGACGGCGGCAATGCCGGCGACCGCCGCCAGCATTTCTTCCGAAACCACCGATATGATGTCCTCGATCTCGCGGCGACTCTCGGCTGAAAACAGCGCGGTGAAGCTGCGATCCTTCAGATCGCAGCCGAGCAGGGCGCAGACGCGGGTTCCGGCGACGCGAAACGGGTAGCCGGTGGCGCTGTCGTAGGCCAGCACGAAGATGTCGCCGAGCAGTTCGCGCACCGCGCCGGGTTCGATCTCGCTGCGATCAGGAGCGCGCGCGTCGCCGCGCTTCTGGTCCCAATAGGCGTAAAACTCTCGGCTCGACGGATGTTTCATTATTCGGCCTTGCCCCTGATGCCCGGCCGGGCGGGACAGATCTGTCCCGCTTTCGCCCACGCGCATTCCCCGGTTTGTTTTGCAAGACAGGCTTTGCAGCGTCCATGCCGTGGACGCGTTTTCGCCGCCGCGGCGGCGTCTTGGCGCCGTTAACGTTAAATTAACTATGAGCTTGGGGATCGGCCCGGAGCTGGCTAGGGTCCGCTCGCTCTCGTTCGCCGGTTTTCTCCAGGGGCCGGCGAGTTGTTACACAGGCGGCGTCAAACAGTTTGGTCATCGCGCGGGGAGGGGTGGGGATGTCACCCGGGACCTCGGCGCGAAAAGATCAGCACGGATAAGGGAGGGTGTCTCAGCACCCTCCTTTTTCTTTTTTTGCACGAGTATCTCGTGTCCCGGACGCAGCGCAGCGCCCTTTGGCGGTGCGCTGCAGAGCCGGGACCCATCTGGCAGTTCGGGCATTCCCTGGGTCCCGGCTCTGCGGTGCATCACCAAGAGGTGCTGCACCGCGTCCGGGACACGCGTCATGAATTGAGCTGGCTCGTCAGATCGCGCCAATCGGGGTTCAGCTTCTTGATCAGGTCGACCTTCCAGGCGCGCCGCCAGCGTTTCAGCGAATGCTCTCTTGCACGCGCTTCGAGGATGGAGTCGAACGCCTCGAAATAGACGAGTTGATCAACTCCGTATTGGCGTGTGAATCCGGGGACGAGCTTGGCCTTGTGCTCCGTCAGCCGACGCGCGAGATTGTTCGTAACGCCGATGTACAGCGTCCCATTTCGCTTGCTTGCGAGAATGTAGACAAAGAACGGCCCGTTCATATCGCACTCGTGCCCCGGACGCAGCGCAGCGCGCAGCGGTGCGCTGCTGAGCCGGGGCCCAGTTTATTGGCGATCATGCCTCGATGCCAAGCCTTGGGTCCCAGCCTTGGGTCCCAGCCTTGGGTCCCGGCTCTGCGGTGCATCGCCAAGAGGCGCTGCACCGCGTCCGGGACACGAGTCGCGAGTCACGAGTTCAATTCATTCGTGAGATCGCGCCAACGGTCCCGTCATTTCCCTCGTGCCCCGGACGCAGCGCAGCGCGTAGCGGTGCGATGCTGAGCCGGGGCCCATCTGGCAGCTCGGGCATTCCCTGGGTCCCGGCTCTGCGGTGCATCACCAAGAGGTGCTGCACCGCGTCCGGGACACGAGAGATGGCCGTTTGCGCCCTTGCGCCGGCCGGCCAAGCCGCCTATTGGGGCGCAATCGCTCCCGTGAGCCGCTTGCTTCAGGTCTTGAGCCCTTGGAATCCCCGCCAGAATTGCCGCAGGACAGCCCGCGCGAACCGATCCTGACGCTGCCCGGCGCGCTGACCGCCTATGTGCTGCTGATTGCGGTCATTCACCTGCGCGTGCTGCTGCCGCCCGATCTGGAATACTGGACCATCGAGATGTTCGGCTTCATTCCGAAGCGCTACGATGCCACGCCGCTGGCGTTCGCCTTTCCGGGCGGTGCCGGCGCCAAGGTCTGGACCTTCGTCACCTATTCGCTGCTGCACGCCAATCTCAGCCATATCGGTTTCAACGTGCTGTGGCTGCTGCCGTTCGGCAGCGCACTGGCGCGCCGCTTCGGCGCGGTCAGGTTCTTCGTCTTCATGGCGGTAACCGCGGTGGCCGGGGCGCTGGCGCACCTCGTCACCCATCAGCACGCGATCGCGCCGATGATCGGCGCTTCGGCGTCGGTGTCCGGCGCGATGGCCGCCGCGATCCGCTTTGCCTTCGTGCAGGGAAGCTTCCTGTCGTTCAACCGCGGCGACGCCGATGCGGCGGCGCGCGTGCCGGCGCTTTCGCTGCTGCGCGCCTTCCGCGACCCGCGCGTGCTCGGCTTTCTCGCGGTCTGGTTCGGCGTCAACATCATCTTCGGCATCGGATCGATATCGATCGGCGCCGACGGCGGAAGCGTTGCCTGGCAGGCGCATATCGGCGGATTCTTCGCAGGGTTGCTGTTGTTTTCGCTGTTCGATCCGATCCCGCGCGCGCCGGCCGATGCCGCGGATACGACATTCCCCGACGTCCCGGATCGCGGTTGATCGTCGCTTGCGGCGCAACCCGATTTCATTCATCATTGCCGGTCTATGTAGCAGGGCTTGAGCCCGCAAACGTGCTTATAGCCGTGCTTGCCAAACGCGCGCCTGCGACGAAATCGGCGCTGGGCTGTTGATTGAAGGCTCAAGGGAACAAAGATCGCGCTCGCTTCAGGGGCACGATCGGCTTCAGGGAGACGGCAATGACGGTACGTGCAATCCTCGACACCAAAGGCCATCAGATCCAGAGCGTCGAGCCGGACACCAAGCTCGAGGCTGCAATCCGGATTCTGGCGGATCGAAAAATCGGCGCCGTATTGGTGATGAGCAAAGGCCGCATCGAGGGCATCCTGTCGGAGCGCGACATCGTGCGCGTGCTCGGCGAACGTGGCGCCGGCGTGCTGGAAGAACCGGTCAGCGCGGTGATGACACGCAAGGTCGTCAGCTGCAGGCAGTCCGATACGGTCGCCGCGATCATGGAAATGATGACGCTCGGCAAGTTCAGGCATCTGCCGGTGGTCGAGGAAGGCATGGTGGTCGGCCTGATCTCGATCGGCGACATCGTCAAATGGCGGGTGCACGAATTCGAAATGGAGCAGGAAGCGCTGCAGAACTACATCAAGAGCGCCTGATCCAGAGGCCTACAGGGCAGGCCGCCGGCATCACGGCGCCTTGTCGACGACAGCACCCGGCTCGCCGGGCACTGGCGCCAGCATGTGGATGGCTTCCTGGATGGAGTCGATGGCGCGCTCGGCGGCACGTGCGCCATGCGCAATCAGATCCTCTGCGCGGTGGAAGTCGAACCAGCCGATTTGACCGACGCGCGGCGTGATCAGCAGGTCCGGCGGATCGCCGGCGAGGCGCGCGCGGGTGATGCGGTCCTGCATGATGTTGAACGCATCGACCATGACCGAGGAGATGCCCGGCCGGCTGCCGCTGCCGAAGAATTCGCGTTTCATGGTGCGCTCGGCGGAAAACAACCGGCCGAAGCCGCGTTTCGGCGGCGCCGGCTCGATCGCGGCCTCCGGCGCGGCCGTTGTTGGGCCGTGGGCATAGATCGTGGTGGAGAAGATGTCGCTGCAAAGATTGGCGGCGATGACGATTTCCGCCCCCAATGCGCGCGCCGCCGACACCGGCACCGGATTGACCAGCGCGCCGTCGACCAGCCAGCGATCGCCGACCAGGACGGGCGAGAAAATCCCGGGCAGCGCATAGGAGGCGCGCATCGCATCGACCATGGGACCGTGGGTCAGCCAGATCTCGTGGCCGGTGCGGACTTCGGTCGCCACGGTCGCGAATTTCAGCGGCAGGTCCTCGATCAGGGTCGGGCCGATCGCGGCTTCCAGCTGCGACGCGAGCCTGTCGCCGCCGATCAGCCCGGAGCCGTTGAGGCGGATGTCGAGATAGCCGAGGATATTGCGCGGCAGCAGGCCGCGTGCCCATTGCTCCAGCGTATCGAGCTGCCCGGCGGCATAGGCGCCGCCGATTACCGCGCCGATCGAGGTGCCGACCACGACATTGGGCACGATGCCGTGGGCCAGCAATGTCCTGAGAATTCCGATATGGGCGAAACCGCGCGCGGCGCCGCCACCCAGCGCCAATCCGATAACCGGCCGCCTGATACTGCCGAGCCCGACTTTGTCCTGGTTATCAACGCCGCGACCGATCAAACTCTTCAGCACCTGACACTCACTTCGCTATGATTTCAGCCCGTCGAAAGCATCAATAAGCATAGTTCGTGCCGCGGACCAGATTGTGACCGGATCGTGGCCTCAAGGGAACCTTGGATCAACCCTTGAGCATTTTCTTGGTTCCATAGCGGGAACATGTTGCGAACGTCTTGCCACAGGCTTGAATTTGCCGCGTTTTCGGTGAAAAGCATCTTTCATGACATCAGGGGATAAAGGGACTGCTGGATCCGGGTGGGGCGGACGCCTGTTCCCGACGGTTGGGCTTGCCGCGATTCTGGCGGTCGCGCTGGCAGTTCCTGCCTCGGCGCAGATGTTCAGCGACCGGCCGCCGCCAGTACCGCCGGCGTCGGTCCCGGAAGCGCCGCCGGCGATGAATCTGGCCCCGCCGTCCGGTCCGGCGTCGACTCCGGTCTTGCCCCCGGTTTTGACGCAGCCGTCGATCGCCGCGGTGCCGCCGGTGGTTTCGCCGCCGGCCGCATCGACCGCCGGCCAGGCCGTGCTGTCGCTGACGGCGCGCTACGGCAAGGACATGCCGGTCATCAATAACGGGCTGGTGTGGCGGGTGTTCGCCGACAAGCCCGATGAGACCGGCGTTTTCAAACTGATCCGCGAGGACCGCGGCGCCACCCCCAACATCGTGCTGCCACCCGGCGGCTATGTCGTCCATGTCTCGATGGGTCTGGTCAGCGCGGTGCGGCCGGTGACGCTGAAGTCGGAGACCGACCGCGAATCCTTCGTGCTGCCGGCCGGCGGCCTGCGCATCGAGGGACGCGTCGGCACCAGCCGGATTCCACCGAACCAGATTTCCTTTGCGCTCTACAAGGGCAGCCAGTTCGATGGCGACGAGCGCGGTCCGCTGATGCCGAACGTCGCCGCCGGCGACGTCGCGTTGCTGACGGAGGGCACCTATTACATCATTTCAAACTACGGCGACGCCAATTCCGTGGTGCGTTCGGATATCCGCGTGCAGGCCGGCAAGCTGACCGACGTGGTCATCACCCATCGCGCCGCGGTGATCACCCTGAAGCTGGTCAGCGACAAGGGCGGCGAGGCGCTGGCGAACACCGCGTGGTCGGTGATCACGCCGGGCGGCGACGTCATCAAGGAATCGATCGGCGCATTCCCGCGCGTCGTGCTGTCCGAAGGCGAGTATCGCGCCATCGCCAAGAATGAAGGCAAGGTGTTCGAGCGTCCCTTCAACGTCGTCAACGGTGTCGACGGCGAGATCGAGGTCGTCGCGCGCTAGTCGACGCCTCGCGATGTCATTCGACCGTCATAGTCGCTAATGCGGACTAACCATCGAAACACTTAGAACCGTCATAATCGCCGGATCGGCGTACCGCCCCCGCAATGTTCACACCGCGTTAAGCCCGCCTGCATTGGATACCTTCGGGTTGAACATTCGCGCTGTGGGGCATGACATGATTGCGGCCAAGAACTCGTCCAAGGATTCGTCCAAGGAGTCATCCAGGAACCCATCCGGCAAATTCATCGCCGAGATGTTCGATGACGTCCCGGTTCTGCAGCGCAAATGGCAGGCGGCGGTGCGGCCGGGCGAAGGGCTGCCACGCTATGAAGAAGTGATGCTGGGCAGCCTCGGGCGGCTGGCGGATCACATCGTCCTGCTGAAGAGCGATCGTGACGCGCTCGAAGTATCCCGCACCGGCCGCTATGCGCAGAAATGGCTCGGCGACGACCGCTGGGATATTCCCCTGAGCGAATTGCCGCCGGATTGCGCCACCGCGCTCAACGAAGCCGCGGCCAGCGCACTTCGGAACGGCCGTCCTTACCTCGCCTCCGCGCACTGCGTGCGCGATGGGGTGGTGCAGACCTACGATATTCTGGCGCTGCCGACTTCCTCGCGCTGGGGCGGCACGCTGATCGGCGTATACGTCAACGAACGCGGGCTGCAGTTCAATCTGCTGGATGCGATTTTCTCCACTACCGACGAAGGCGTCCTGTCGCTCGCGGCGGTTCGCGATTCGGCCGGGCAACCGTTCGATTTCCAGATCGTCCATCACAATCAGGGCGCGTCCCGGCTGCTGAAGCTGCCATCGACCGACCTGCTGTGGCACCGGCTCAGGACAGGCGGAAACCTGCTGTGTTTGCCTGACGTGATCGAGCGGTTGCTCGACGTCATCAGGAGTGGCGACGGTCAGCAGTTCGAAATCGACAGCGATGATCGCAATCTGAAGCTGGGCGCCAGGGCTTTCGGCGACATTCTCTCGTTGACGGTGTCCGACGTCACGGCGCTGAAGCGGCGCGAAGCCTCATTCCGCCTGTTGTTCGACAACAACCCGATGCCGATGTGGGTTTTCGATGCCGAGACCACCGGCTTCATCAGCGTCAATGATGCGGCCGTGCAGCATTACGGGTACAGCCGCGAGACCTTCCTGAGCATGAAGCTTCGGCAGATCTGGCCCGAAGATGAATGGGTGACCCACACCGAGGCCCTGCAGCAGGTCGGCGACAGCTATCATTCCGGCCGCAACTGGCGGCATCTCAGGGCCGATGGCAGCGAGATCCAGGTGCTGACCTTCGGACGGCGCGTTGCGTTCGAGGGCCGCGACGGCTTTCTCGTGGCTGTCGCCGACATCACCGAACGGCGCAAGGCCGAAGCCCGGATTGCCCATATGGCGCATCACGATGGCCTGACGAATCTGCCGAACCGCGAACTTTATCAGGATCGCCTCAGGCAGGCGCTGGAGCAGGCCCAACCCGACAACAAGCGGGTGGCGGTGCTGTGCGTCGATCTCGACCTGTTCAAGAACGTCAACGATTCCTTCGGCCATCCGATGGGCGACCGCCTGTTGAAAATGGTGGCCGACCGGCTGAGGTCGGAAGTTCGCGGCAACAATCTGGTGGCGCGACTTGGCGGCGACGAGTTTGCGGTCGTGCTGGGCTCCGATGTCTCGCCGAACGAGGCGAGCGATTACGCAGCCCGGCTGATCAAGACCCTCAGCGCGCGTTATGACATGGACGGCATCGAGATCGTCATTGGCGCCAGCATCGGCATCGCACTGTCGCCCGGAGATGGCGACACCAGCGAGGAATTGATGCGCAACGCCGACATGGCGCTGTACCGCGCCAAGTCCGACGGCGGCGGCGTTCATCATTTCTTCGAGAGGGAAATGGACCGGCAGGCGCAAAAACGCCGCGACATGGAGCTTGATCTGCGTCGGGCCTTCGCCAACGGAGAATTCGAAGTTCATTATCAGCCGCTGGTCGATATCGCGGCGGACCGGATCAGCGGCTTTGAATCGCTGCTGCGCTGGCGTCACCCCGGAAAGGGCATGATCTCGCCGGCAGACTTCATCCCGGTTGCCGAGGATATCGGACTGATCGTCGCGCTCGGCGAGTGGGTGTTGCGGGAGGCCTGCACCGAGGCGGCGAAATGGCCCGCCGACATCAAGGTCGCCGTCAACCTGTCACCGGTGCAGTTTCGCAGCCGCAGCCTGGTTCAGGTGGTGATTTCGGCGTTGGCGCATTCGGGTTTATCGCCGTTGCGGCTCGAGCTCGAAATCACGGAATCGCTGTTCCTGGCGGAGACCGAGGCCAATCTCGCGATCCTGCATCAGTTGCGCGAACTCGGCGTCAGCATTTCGATGGACGATTTCGGCACCGGCTATTCCAGCCTCAGCTATCTCCGAAGCTTCCCGTTCGACAAGATCAAGATCGACCGATCCTTCATCAAGGATCTGGCGCAGCGCTCCGACTGCGTTGCCATCGTGCGGGCGATCTCCGGCCTCGGCCGGAGCCTCAACATCACCACCACGGCCGAAGGCGTGGAAACCGTCGACCAGCTCGACTGGTTGCGCGCCGAAGGCTGCAACGAGGTGCAGGGCTTCCTGTTCAGCGCGGCGCGGCCCGCCGCCGAGGTCGAGGCGCTGCTGCTCCGGTTCGGCCGCCGCGCATCGAAAGCGGCGTGAGAGCGCATCTCCGTGTCCCGGACGCGGTGCAGCGCTCTTGCGGCGATGCGAAGCATCGTCCGGCGCGCTGCTCCGCAGAGCCGGGACCCATATCACAGCGGGGCTGCTGAAGCATGGGCCCCGGCTCAGCAGCGCATCGCTTACGCGCTGCGCAGCGTCCGGGGCACGAAGCCCTCATCCCGTGTGAGGTGGCACTTCTAAAACCGCGTCACGATATCGGCGAGCGCCGGGCGCGGGCGGTCTTCGCTCGGCTTCATTGGCGTGCCGATGTGAATGAAACCGGCGAGCCTTTCGTCCGGCTTCAGGCCGAACCCGTCCAGCACGTCGCGATCGAAGGCGAACCAGCCGGTCAGCCAGTTCGCGCCGTAGCCGAGCGCGGTGGCCGCGGTCACGATGTTCATGGCGCTGGCGCCCGCGGATAATTCCTGCTCCCACGCCGGCACCTTGGGATGCGGTTTGGTGAAGCTGACCACGGCGATCACCAGTGGGGCATCCATCAGCCGGCGCTTCTCGATCTCGATCTCGGCGGCCGGCGCCTGCGGGTTCTTCCGCGCGAAAACCTGCGAAATCACCTCGCCGGCGCGTGCGCGCGCATCGCCTTCGAACACGATGAAGCGCCACGGCGTCAGCTTGCCGTGATCGGGCACCCGCGCGCCGATGGTCAGAATGGTCTCGAGTTCGGCGGCCGAGGGGCCGGGACCGCTCATCTCGCGCGGCTTCACCGAGCGGCGGATTTTCAGTAATTCCAGGGCATCGGGCATCGTAGTTCCAGTGCTTCAAGGGGTGCAGCAGATATCTGCATCTGCGAGGCGATAGCAAGCCGCATCGGATTACAAGCGCTCCAGATCGGCATTGGCGGACCGGGTGCCCCCGGCCCGGGCCGGATCATTGATCCCGGTCAAAGAGCCGCGCAGAAATGCCCTTATCGTTGGATTTTGTGAACCCTTCCGGACCTCTGCCGATGCTGGAATCGAAAAAGACCGATCAGAACGCCGCCGCGGGTTATCCCGTCAGTGCGGTCAAGCTGCCGGCGGTTCTCACCGGGCACATCGATGCCTGGGCACGTGCGCAAGGGATCAACCGTTCCGAGGCCATTCAGCGTTTGATCGAACTGGGCCTGAAGTCGGAAGCAGCCGCTGACGCCAAACCGGTGTCGTGCCATGATGCCGCAGCCCTCGAAGAACTGGCGGCAAGCCAGCTCGATCAATTCATCGATCCGGACACCCCGCAGGACGAACGCCAACGCCGCATCCACCGCCTGACGGAAGGGCCGCCGGAATTCGTCAATCTGCGCATCGATCTGCCGAAACGCGGATCCTGAGGGGGCGTTTCGCTTCCGGCCCGGACCGGCAGGCGATCGGACTTATTGCTTGCGCGCAGGGGCAGGGTGGCCAGGCGCGCAATTGATGCTGCCGATGGTGTTGGGGCCGTACTGCACGAAGCCGGATGCGGTGGTCGGCGAATGCGGCGCCGAGATCGGCAGATAGATATAGCAGATGGTTTCATCGACGGGATCGCGCAGGCGCTGGATCACGGTGTCCTGCAGCGGCCCCGCGAACTGGCGCTCCAGGATCATCTTCGGCAGCTTCGCCCATTCGGCCGATTGCCGGAACTGCTGCGGCGGGGCCTGGGCGGGCTGTTGCTGCGCCAGCGCGATCCCCGGGCAGGCGGCGGCGACCAATGCCGCAACGGCGGTATACGAAAGCACAGTCGGCAGGCCTGGCACTGCGGCGCAACTCCATCGAAGCATCTGCGCTGCTTCTAGCCCAGTCAGAATTCGACCGCCATACCCGCGCGACCGATATGCTCGTTGCCGCCGCCGTTGGAATAGCTGCCATAGACCACCGTCGGCATCGCGAAATTCAGCCGGTGGGAAACGCCGACGCCGACACCGGTCTCGCCGCGATAATATCCGGTGTTGACCGCGACAGTGGTTTTGCCGGCCGCCGAAGGCATCAGCACCGGCGCGACGGCGACCGCGGCGACGATGCCGCGTCTTGCCTCGCGCTGGTTGTCGGCGATCTGGCTCTGCAATCCGCCGATCTGCGACTGGAATCCGGAGACAGTCGACTGCAGCTGCCCGACATTGACGGCGTCGGTCTGGTTGACGCCGGCGGCGACATTGGTGAGGCGGCGCTCGTTGCCGGCGGAGCCGAACGATACCGTGTTGGCGACGGTGTTGGTCGAGTTCGATCCGATCGATACGGAATTGGCTGCGGTGGCGCTGCTGTTGGGACCGAGCGCCGTGGCCAGCGATCCCGTGGCCACGGCGCCGTCGCCGAACGCCGCGCCGCCATTGGCCGCCGAGGCCGCCGCACCCACCGCAACCGAGCCGGTTGCGGTTGCGCCAGTGCCGATCGCGATGGCGTTGACGCCGGTCGCCGACGCGTTCAGGCCCATGGCGATGGCGCCGCTCTGCGTCGCCTGCGCATTGCTGCCGAATGCCAGCGAGTCGGCGCCGCTGGCATTCGATCCCGAGCCGATGGCGGCGGCGTTGGTGCCGGTCGCGGATGCCGCGGGTCCGCTGCTGTTGGCGCGAATGTAGTTCGATCCCGTACCGCCGCTGCCTATGCCGGCGACAACGCTGGCCAGGTTGGCGATATCGGCGGTGTTGGCCGCGACCTGCTGGTTGGTGGCGTAGAGTTGGCTGCCGTTGACGGCGTCGGTGCTGGTCGATGTCACGGCGCCGCTCGTTACGCCGGTGACGGTACGGCTGCCCGAGGTGCCGGACACGTCGATCGTGTCGCCGTCGGTGGAGGCGCCCACCGTGATGATTCGCGTCGTCGTATTCTGCTGCACCAGTCCGATCGCGCCGCTGCCGAGCTGGGTCTGCAGGCTGGTCAGGCTGGCGGCATAGGCGGTCATCCATGTGTCGACCGCACCGAAGGCGCCGCCGGCGTTGTCATAGGTCGTGCCCTGGATCGTGTAGCTCGGCGCATTGAGCTGGCCATTGGCATCGAGCGTCGAGCCGAAGGCGGCGGCGATGCGCTCGTTGGCGGTCAGCAATTGTGCGCCATTGACGGCGTCGGTCGAGGCCGAGGTGAGCGCGCCTTCGCCGATCCCGGTCAGGATGCGCGTGCCGGCGGTGCCGGTGAAATCCACCACGGTGCCGTCGGTGGCGGCGCCGACCGTGAGCGCCGCGCCCGCGGCGCTCTGCTGGACCAGTCCGATGCCGCCACTGTTGAGCTGCGTTTGCAGGACGTAGAACTGCGCGCCGTTGATCGCATCGGTCGAGGTCGCGTCGATGGTGCCGGCGGCGACGTTGACGATCCGGCGTTCGCTGCCGAGGTCGCCGACCGACACGGTGTTGGCGACGTTGGCGACCGAGCCCGTGCCGAGCGCGACGGCATTCGCCGCCGTAGCACTGGCGCTGGCGCCGAGCGCAAGGGCATTGTTGGCCTGGGCGCTTGCGCTGATGCCCACGGCGGTGGCGTTGGTGATGCCGTTCGCCGTGCTGCCTGCCGCAGCGCGCTGGCCGACTGCGGTGTTACCGGCATTGGAGTAGCCGTTGGCGTCGGTACCGCCGGCCGCCGCGCGGTTGCCGACCGCGACGCTGCCAGTGCCCGCCGCGTGAGCCGCCTGTGCCGCGTTCGAGCCTGCGCCGATCGCGACCGACTCCTGTCCGGTCGCGTGGCTGGCATAACCCACCGCCGTGCTGCGCGCTGCCGCGGCATACGACCCGCTGCCCAGCGCCGTCGATGCGTCTCCGGTGGCCCAACTGGCTGAGCCGTATGTGCTGGCGCCAATTCCGCTTGCGGCAGCCTGCGCGCCATAGGCAACGCTGTTGATCCCGTCAGCGACGGCATGATAGCCGGTTGCGATGGAATACGCCTGCAACGCCCCGTATAGTTGGACCCCGTTGTTGACTGCGGAGTCCGTCCCGATGGCAATGCTGTAGTTGCCTTGTGCAAGGCTGCGGTAGCCGAAGGCCGAGCTTTGCAGGCCGGACGCCGTCGCCGACGTTCCAACGGCCGTTGCGAAATTGCTGGTTGCCGAGGCGCCAAAACCGACGGCGACGTCCTGAATACCGCTTGCCACCGCGTCCACGCCGCAGACCAGGTTCTGGGCTTCGCTGGCATCCACCGTCCCCGACGCCGAGCCGTTTATTCCATCGCAGACGAACGCCCGCGCCGGGGCCGGTTGCAGAAGCAACAGCGTACCGGCGGCGATCGCCACGGCCGCAGCGAACCGCCGCACCCGGCTTGAGGACCCGGTGGCACATGCCGTTATTCCACGCCGGCAGAGTGTCATACGCGTCGTCAATTCCAGTCCCCATGTTTGGGCCGAAACTAGACGCTCCCGGTACGCCGGCAACTGCAGAAATTTGGTTGTATCTCGCCAGCGATCGAACTATGCGATGCCGGCAACACAATTCCGGCAACACATTGGGGGTGCGACCGGTGGCGGCGTTCTCGGCGATGGATCTCGAGGCGAAGATTGCGGCTCTGCGGGCGCATCCGGCGTTCCCGCAGGCCGCCCGCAACATGGCGATCGGGCTCACCGGCTTCTATCGCGGCGGGCCGCTGCTGAACTGGCTGATGGACGACCGCGCACGCGTCGTGCTCAGCCATGTCGTGCTCCATTGCCACTACGCGCGGGATCCGGCCGATCCGTCGTCCGGCCTGACGCCGACCCGGATCAAGCAACTCTGCCGCGAGTTCGATCTGTGCAGTCCGGGGCGTGCCACCGCAATGGTGTCGCTGATGCGCTTCGCCGGTTATCTCGCGCCGGATCCGGACTCTGAGGACCGGCGGCGACGCCCGCTGGTGGCGACACCCAAACTGCTGGAGCTGCTGCGGCCGCGGTGGCGTTCGCATTTCATGAGCGGCATCCCGGTGTTCCCCGACGGAGCTGTTCTGGCGGACCGTCTTGACGACCTCGCCTTCGTGCGGGCGTTTCTTGCGGCGATGTTCGGGCGCTACCAGGACGGTTTCCGGCTCATCATGTACACGCCGGGGCTCGGCCTGTTCGGCGATCGCAGCGCCGGCATGATGATCGCATCGACGCTGCTGGCGGCGGGCGCCGAAGACGACACCGTGCCGCCGTCGCGGCCGTTCGCGATCTCGATCTCGGAGCTGTCGCGGCGGTTCGGCGTGTCGCGGATCCATGTCGCCAAGATGCTGCGCGACGCCGTCCAGGACGGGCTAATCGTGCGCGCCGGCGACAAGGGCGAGGAGATCACGCTGGCGCCGGCCCTGGCGGAGGCGCTGAGCGTATTCTACGCCAACGCCTTCATCTACTTCTTCGACAGCGCGCGCGAGGCCGCGGCCACGCTCGATGCGCGGGATCGCGACGCCGGCGAACCCAGCCGGCGTTCCGCCTGACGCCACGCGACCTGCGTCGAACGCGGATGCGCCGGTTCGCGGCGCAGCCACGCGTTGTCCGGTCAGGGGCACGCTGCTGCTTGAACGAGACAGCGCATTCGGGGCTAGAATTCACCCGCCAGCCCGACCCGGGCGCCGTGGTTGTTGCCGCCGCCGAAGGCGTAGCCGGCAGTGACCGCCATCGGCACATTGGTATCGAACCGATGGGCGAGGCCGCCGCCGAAGGCAAATTCGCCGCGGAAGGTCGATGTATTCATCGACCAGCTGGTGCGGCCGGCGGCGGAGGGCATCGATGCCGGCGTCATCGCCATGGCGGAGGCGATGCCGCGCCGCGCCTCGCGCTGGTTGTCGACGATCTGGGTCTGGATGCCCGCGACGGTCGACTGCAATTGCCCGACATTGACGGCGTCGGTCTGGTTGATGCCGGCGGCGACATTGGTGAGGCGGCGCTCGTTGCCGGCCGAGCCGAACGACACCGTGTTGGCGGCGGTGTTGGTGGATCCGGAACCGATCGCCACCGAGTTCGCCGCCGTGGCCGAGGCGTTGGGACCGAGGGAGGCGGAATTGGTGCCGGTCGCTGCCGCGCCGTCGCCGAAGGCGGCGCCGCCGTTGGCGGCCGATGCGCCGGCGCCGACGGCGATCGAGCCGGTTGCGGTTGCGCCGGTGCCGATGGCGATCGAGTTGAGACCGGTGGATGAGGAGTTCAGGCCGACGGCGATCGATCCGGTCTGGGTCGCCTGCGCGTTGCTGCCCATTGCGATGGCGTCGGTGCCCGATGCGTTGGCCGCGGCGCCGGTGCTGTTGACCCGGGCATAGGTGCTGCCGCCGCCAGCGATGGAGTTGATCGCGCTGTCGAGCGCGCCCAGCGCGCTGCCGACATTACTGTAGGCGACACTCTGCACCGTATAGCTCGGCGCCGTCAGTTGCCCGTTGATGTCGAGACCGGCGCCGCCGCCGAAGGCCGCGGCGACACGCTGGTTCGCGGTAAACAACTGTCCGCCATTGATCGCATCGGTGCCGCCGTCGGCGATCGTGCCGTTGGCCATGTTGACGATCCTGCGTTCGGTGCCGGTCGCGCCCACCGAAACCGTGTTGGCGACGTTGGCCACGGAGCCGAAGCCGAGCGCGACCGAATTGGTGGCGTTGGCCTGCGCGCCCTGGCCGAATGCCGAGGCGTTGGCGGCGTTGGCGAGCGCACCGTTACCGATCGCGGTGGCGTTGTCTTGCCCCGGGCCCGACGCACCTGCTTGCGCGCCCTGTCCAACCGCCGTCGTGTTGGCGTTCGAATATGCGCTGTTCGGCGTTTGGCCGTCGATGCCGAGGCTCGCTCCGGGGCTGCCGCTGAAGGGATCGCCGCCCGAGAAAGCGTGGTCTCCGATCGCGACGCTGCCATTGCCGTTGGCAAAGGCGTTGGCGCCATAGGCGGTGGCCTGTGCGCCCGGTTGGGTCGAATAGGAGCCGAATTCGGTATTATAAGTGTAGGGCAGGTTTTTCATGAAGCCGCATTTGTCGGTGCCGGGTATGTAGGCAAAGCCGACGCCGTAGGTGTCACAAACCCTTACATATTCAACGGGCTGTGCAAGACTTGTCCCGGCATTGATGCACCCCGCGATAACGATGAAAGCGAGCGCGACGAATCGCCTGATGCCTTCCGCTCGACTTGCGACCTGAATGCCATTGCC
The DNA here is from genome assembly GCA_043811435.1 of Pseudomonadota bacterium. Classification (GTDB taxonomy): domain Bacteria; phylum Pseudomonadota; class Alphaproteobacteria; order Rhizobiales; family Xanthobacteraceae; genus Bradyrhizobium. The sequence goes on along the minus strand of JBDRNF010000157.1, from coordinate 10,527 downwards.
CGCACCGATGCCGACGACGTTCTTGATGACGTTTGACACACCTCACCCCCGAGTTACTGAACTAGCCCGGGGAACAAGTTTATTTAACGGATCGCCAAAACGCTACGCCGCCTTCATCGATCGGTTGCATTTTGTTTGGGCGGCATCTTCGCCGCCCGTTCCAGGAGATCCTTGCCGAGATCTTCCAGAATCTGCCGGGTCGCCAGAAACAGGCTGTGGCCCTGGTCGGTTTCGATCGCCAGCGCCACCACGGTTGGCTGATTGGGATCCGGGATCAGCTGGTAGGCCCGGATCGGATAGGCCGGCAGTTCCTGTTCGTCGGTGGCCGGTCCGCGGGCCATCAGGTTTCCAGCCTCGCCCGCCTGACGTCGGGCGGGGTGGCTTCCTCCAGCAATGCCGCCAGCGCCTCGACGGTGGGCATCACCGTCTGGCCTTCGCTGCCGAGCCGGCGGATCGAGACCGAATGGCTTTCGGCTTCCTTCTTGCCGACCACCAGCAGGGCCGGGATCTTCGCCAGCGAATGTTCGCGGACCTTGTAGTTGATCTTCTCGTTGCGCAGGTCGAGCTCGACGCGCAGGCCGGCGCGCCGTGCCGCGGCGGCGACCACCGTAGCGTATTCGTCGCCTTCGGACGTGATGGTGGTGACGACGGCCTGGATCGGCGCCAGCCATAGCGGGAAATTACCCGCATAGTGCTCGATCAGGATGCCGATAAAACGCTCCATCGAACCGCAGATCGCGCGGTGCACCATGACCGGCGCCTTCTTGGAGCCGTCGGCGTCGATGTAGAACGCGCCGAAGCGTTCCGGCAGGTTGAAGTCGACTTGCGTGGTGCCGCACTGCCAGTCGCGGCCGATGGCGTCGCGCAGCACATATTCGAACTTGGGACCATAGAACGCGCCTTCGCCGGGATTGATCTCGGTCTTGATGCGGTTGTGGCCCTGCGCCTGGATTTCCGAGAGCACCGTGGCCATCACGCGCTCGGCATGATCCCACATCTCGTCGGTGCCGACGCGTTTTTCCGGACGGGTCGAGAGCTTGACCGTGAGTTCGCCCTCGAAGCCGAAATCCGCATAGGTCGACAGGATCAGGTCGTTGATCTTGAGGCACTCTTCGGCGAGCTGTTGTTCGGTGCAGAACACATGGGCGTCGTCCTGGGTGAAACCGCGCACCCGCATCAACCCGTGCATCGCGCCCGATGGTTCGTAGCGATGCACCACGCCGAATTCGGCGAGCCGCAGCGGCAGGTCGCGATAGCTCTTCAGGCCGTGCTTGAAGATCTGCACATGGCCCGGACAGTTCATCGGCTTCAGCGCGAACCAGCGCTTGTCCTCGGCCTCGTCGCCGGCGGATTGCGCCGCGAACATGTTCTCGCGGTACCAGTCCCAATGGCCCGAGGTTTCCCACAGCGACTTGTCGAGAATCTGCGGCGCGTTGACCTCGCTGTAGTCGCCGGTCAGCCGCCGGCGCATATAGGCGATCAGCGCCTGGAAGATGGTCCAGCCCTTGGCGTGCCAGAACACCACGCCGGGACCTTCTTCCTGGAAATGAAACAGGTCGAGCTCGCGGCCGAGCTTGCGGTGGTCGCGCTTCTCGGCTTCCTCGATCTGCTTGAGGTAGGCGTCGAGGTCTTCCTGCTTCGCGAACGCCGTGCCGTAGATCCGCGTCAGCATCGGATTGTTGCTGTCGCCGCGCCAGTAGGCGCCCGCTACCTTCATCAGCTTGAAGGCGTTGCCGATCTTGCCCGTCGAGGTCATGTGCGGACCGCGGCACAGGTCGAACCAGTCGCCCTGGTAATAGATCTTGATCGGCTCGTCGCCGGGAATGGCGTCGACCAGTTCGACCTTGAAGGCCTCGCCCTTGTCGCGGAACACCTGCTTGGTCTTTTCGCGGTCCCACACGTCCTTGGTGAAGGGTTTGTCGCGCGCGATGATCTCGCGCATCTTTTTCTCGATCGCGGCGAAGTCTTCCGGCGTGAACGGCTCGTTGCGGAAGAAGTCGTAATAAAAACCGTTCTCGATCACCGGGCCGATCGTGACCTGGGTGCCGGGCCACAGCGTCTGCACCGCTTCGGCGAGCACATGTGCCGCGTCATGCCGGATCAGCTCCAGCGCGCGGGCATCGTCGCGGGCGATGAATTCGATTTTCGCATCACGGTCGATCGGATCGCCGAGGTCGGTGACCACGCCATCCAGCGCCATCGCCACCGTGCGTTTGGCGAGCGATGGCGAGATGCCCTTGGCGATGTCGAGGCCGGTGATGCTTTTGGGGAATTCGCGCCTGGCGCCATCGGGGAAGGTGAGGGCGATTTTCACCTCAGGCTCCACCGGTTTGAGGTTCGTGAGGCTGAACTGGAATCCTGAGGCGGGCTTGTTCTTGTCGTCGGGCATTGGTGTCTCCTGTGGCTCACTCCTGCGAACGAGCGCAGGTAAGCGGAAGCAGCGGTATAGCAGGGGATTCGGGCTGGGCAAGCGGGTTTACCCGCGTGCTCTCAACCGCTCCGAACGTCGCCGACGTGCAGAACCCGCCTGCCGTTCTCCCCCTGCCGGGGGGCTATGCGCAAAGCGGGGCGGTCAGGAGCCGGCTGACGAGCAACATAATTCGCTTCGGTTCTTTCATTCCGCGCGCCCGTGCTCTACATGCACTTGCATGAAAAATCCGGCAGCCGACGGCCATGTCCACCGCCGCTTCGCGCCTACCGCGCTGATGCTCGGCAATGTCGTCACCGGGTGCTCGGTGCTGGCACCGGCGGGCATGCTGGGCGAATTGTCGTCGGGGCTCGGCGTCTCGATCCGCGACGCGGGTCTGCTGATTACCTTCGGCGCGATCATGCTGTGCGTCGGTTCGCCGGTTACGGCGTGGCTGACCGGCCGGATCGAGCGCCGCACGCTGCTGACGGCGACGCTGGCGGTCCTTGCGCTCGGCAATGCCGCCTCGGCGTTTGCGCCGGACTATGCGAGCCTGCTCGCCATTCGTCTCATCATGCTGGCGGTGGGCGCGCTCTACACGCCGCAGGCCGCCGGCACGGCCGCACTTATCGTGCCGCCGGAGAAGCGCGGCAGCACCATCGCCTATATTTTTCTCGGATGGTCGCTGGCCGCGGCGGTCGGCCTGCCGCTGATCGCCCTGATCGCCAGCCGCTATGGCTGGCGCGCGGTATATGGCGGTATCGGCGCGATCGGCTGTATCAGTTTCCTGCTGCTGGCGTGGCGGCTGCCGCGCGGCCTGACCGGCACGCCGGTGGATCTCAAGACATGGGCCGATGTAGGGCGCAACCGGCTGATCATGCTGTTGCTGCTGATCACGACGCTGCAAATGTCCGGCCAGTTCGTGGTGTTCACTTTCATGGCGCCGCTGCTGACCAGGCTGACGCAGGCCGATGCCGATAGCATCGGGCTGGTGTTCCTGCTCTATGGCGCGTGCGGCTTCATCGGAATCGCGTTCGCCACCCGCATCGTCGATTCCTGGGGGGCCTATAAGTCCTCCCTGCTGTTCATGGCCCTGATACTGACGGGGATATCAGGATGGGCGCTCAGCGCCGGCATCTACCCGCTGATGGCTTGCTCGGTCGCAATCTGGGGACTGGGGTTCGCTTCGACCAACTCGATGCAGCAGGTGCGGCTGGTCGGTGCCGCGCCGGAGCTGGCTTCGGCGTCGGTATCGCTCAATACCTCGGTGCTCTACATCGGGCAGGCCGTCGGTTCGGCGATCGGCGGCGTGCTCTATGCAGGTGGCTGGCTGCACGGTTCCGGCTATGTGGCGGCGGGCTTTGTCGCGCTGGCGCTGCTGACGCTGACGCTGACCAGGCCGCTCGATGCGCCGAAGAGGTAAGATGCGAGTTCCACGCGCCGCTATCGTGACAAAACCGGTTCCGCATGCTCTTGTCGCTCGGGGCATTGGGAAGGGGCGATCGTGGGGACCTGGGAGTTCGCGGCGCGTGCCGCGTTGGGACTGGTTGCGTTCGGCGGCATCGCACTGGCGTCCGCGGATCGGGTCATGGCCAAAGAGCGTCCCGCCGGGTGCAAGGACGGCGCGATCAAGAGCATCGGCGAACTGGACGACCGGGTCGCGGCCTGCACCCTTACGATCGACCGCAGCCGGTCTCCCGCGCAACTTGCGCTGGCGCTGTCCTATCGCGCGCAAGCCTTTCTGAAGCAGAACAAGTGCGATCTCGCGATCGGGGATCTGAACCGCGCCAGGGATGTCTCGCCGTCGAAAAAAAGCTCGGCCTATTACGACGTGCATCTGTGGATCTCGTATTACTGGCAGCACTGCAAAGGCGATTTCGACCGCGGCATCGCCGTATTGAACGAGGCTGCCGCGATCCTGCCGCGCGATCCCGCCGTCTATAACCAGCGCGCCAACATGTACCGTGACAAGGGCGACTACGACGCGGCGATCGCCGACATCAACCGGTCGATCGGACTGATCAACAACGACCCGTACCGGGCATCGGCCTACAACAACCGCGCGCTGATCTTCAAATCGATGGGCGAGTATGAGAAGTCGGCGGCCGATTTCAGCGTCGCGATCAGGCTCGCGCCGAAGAATCCCAAATACTACGCCAATCGCGGCGACGCCTGGCGGCTCACCGGCAATCTGGAACGGGCGCTGCAGGATCAGAATCGCGCCATCGAACTCTATGCCGGCGGTCCCGGCATTGCCCTTGGCCTGACGCTGCGCGGCGAAACGCTGCGCTACATGGGCGACTACGACAGCGCGCTATCCAATTTCAACCAGGCGATCCGTTTCGAGTCCGATTTTGCGCCCGCTTACGCAGGCCTCGGCCTGACGTTCGAGCGCATGGGCGATTTCGAGCGCGCCAAGGCCGAATTCCGCACCGCACTGTCGGTCAGTGAAAATTCCGGCCGCGGCGATATTTCCAAGTCAGCCCGAGAGACCGCGGAAGCGCGTCTGGCAGCGCTCACGTCGGGCGCGCCGCAGCCGAAGATCCTTCCCGTGCCCAGCAGGGCGTCGACCACGACCTCGGTGCCGACGGTTGCGGTCGCCGCACCCGTGGTCGCGCCTGCCGTGGCGAAGGCGACCGCGGCCAAGCAGGGCCGCCGTGCGGCCTTGATCATCGGCAACTCCGCCTACAAGTCGGTTGCTATTCTGGAAAATCCGCGCCGCGACGCGCAAAAAATGGCCGCGGCCTTGCGCGCCGTCGGCTTTGAAGACGTCACGATGGCGGTCGACGTCTCGCGCGACAAGATGCTCGAGGCGCTGCGCAGCTTCGCCGCCGCGGCCGACAAGGCGGACTGGGCGGTGGTGTATTACGCGGGACATGGCATCGAGGTGAACGGCGTCAATTATCTGATCCCGGTCGATGCCAAACTCGCCTCCGACCGCGATGTGCTGTTCGAAGCGATGCCGCTGGATCAGGTGATGGCGGCGATCGACGGGGCCAAGAAGCTGAAGCTCGTCGTGCTCGATGCCTGCCGCGACAACCCGTTTGCCGGCGCTGCAGCGACGGCGTCGCGGGCGCCTGTTGCGGTTCCGGTCAGCCAATCGAATGACGGCACGAGAGGCACAAGAACGAGGTCGCTCGGCAAGGGCCTAGGCGAACTGAAAGTGCAGGGCGCCTCGCTGGTAGTCTATGCCGCCAAGCATGGCCAGACCGCGCTCGACGGCGAGGGTGAAAACTCGCCCTTCGCGGTCGCCATGGTGCAGCGGATCGCAACCCCCGGGGTGGAGATCAACAAGCTGTTCCGCCTAGTCCGTGACGACGTGATGGAGGCCACGGCCGGGCGACAGGAGCCGTACACTTACGGCTCGTTGCCCGGGCGCGAGGACTTTTTCTTTGTGAACAAATGAAAAAAATGTTCGCCAATAAGCCTCAATCCCGGGGAATTTTGCCGAAGGATATTTTGCCAGAGGCTGTTTTTCCGATACCAGTCTGGGCGCGCAAAGGGTGCGCTGCCTATGCCAGGCAAAAGGGGTGAAGTGACATGAGAAAAGTACTGACGCTGGCCTTTATCCTTTGTTCGCCCGTTGCCTTTGCGCAGGACAAGCCGCCGCCGACTGGCGGCGGCAAGCCGCTGCTCCAGATCAAGCCGAAGGAGCCGAAGGCAAAGCCGCAGTCGATCCCGGTAAGAATGCTGGCCTGTCTCGAAATCGACGATGAAACCAAGGAGCGGCTGGATTGTTTCGACGCCATCTTCCCGCCCAAGCCGAAGGCCCGGGTGCCCGCGCCGAAAGCCGTCACCGACTGCACCGCCTTCAAGGAGGAAGACGGCCGGCTGAAATGCTTCAACAGCTTCGCGGAGAAGCTTCCCAAGCCGCCGAAGTAATGCGAACCGGCGGCGTCAGTCGCCGATCCGCGTCAGGATTGCCTTGAAGGCGACGCCGCGCAATTGCAGCGCGGCCATCAACACCAGCTTTTGAGCAGCGGCAGGGCGAGAGGATGCGGAAGCGTCAACGCCTCGTCGATGATGACGCGCCAGCCGCCACCCGCGTCAGGGCGGGCGTTGCCGCCATCTTGACCAGCAAATCCTTGACGGGGTGGTCGGTCCAGGCGCGGGTGACGTAATCGCGATGCGTCACGCCCTCGGGCGTCTCGAGGAACACCACGCTGCCGGGCCGCAGCGGTCCGTCCATATCCTCCGAAATCGCGATGTCCTTTTCCTTCAGCATCGCGATCAGTTCCTTTTCGTGCCGCCGGGTGGAACGGGTATAGGCGCTGACGAAGAAGCCGGTGCGGTTGTTGACGATCCAGGATGCGAACTTGTCGAGTTCGCCATACACCGCGTCGAGCAGGAACACGCCGCGCACGCGATTGCCGAGCCCGCCGACCTCCAGGCTCCAGGCCGCCGGCATGAAGCCGCCGCTGTAGCCGACGATGATGACGGGCATGCGGGCGAAGGTCTTCGCCGTGCGGGGATCGCCGTAGAGCTTGGCGAGATGATCGGCCGACTCCGCGACAAAGCGCTTGAGGCCGCCGGGCTGCCAGAACTTGCCGGCGCTGGAATCGGCGGCGTCGACCGCGAGTTGCGGCGCCAGCAGCACCGCATTGACGCCGGAGTCCGAAATCTGCCGCGGCACCAGTTGACGATCGCGCACGTCGCGTTCCAGCGTCGCGCCGTTGCCGTGGAAGAACACCACGATGACGCCCGGCTTGCTGGCGTCGAAATGCTCCGGCACGTGCATTAGCGTGCGGTTGTCGCTGTAGGTTTCGTCCTGCCAGAAGACCCGGCCGCGATAGCTGCGATGGCCGCGGCGCTCGCCCTGGGAAATGTTCAGGAACGGCTCGTCGGTGCGCGGATTGTTGCCGAGATAGGGAAAGGCCGAGGATTTCAGTCCGACCAGCATGGTCTGCTCTTCGCGGGCCGGACGCTGATAGGGCACCGTCGGCGCCAGCGACGCCACCCGATAGGGCGCGGGCGCTGCCTGTACGCTGCGCTCGCGGGGTGCGGCGGGCGGTTGCCGCGAGGCCAGGCTCTCGCTGGTCTGCGGGAAGCGATCGCGGAAGGTCGGCGCCGGAAACCGGTCTTCGAAAGTATCCGCCGCCGAGGCATTGGTATTTGTATGAGCATTGGCAGCGAGCATTCCGGCGCTCGGCGCCTCGCCGCACTGAACCAGCAGGAATGACAGCGGAACGAACGCCAGGAGGAGGGCGATCCAGCGCCATCGATACGCGTCAGGTGAAATCACGCTCTGTGAGATCACTTGGCCTGCGCGATCATGCTGTTTCGGATCCGCCCCGACCATCCACCCACTTGCCCCAATATCCGCCTGTCTTTGGCGTATGCCGCTCGCGTTGAGGTGACGTTAAGCTTCCGGGGAAATTCCCCACTCCCGGATGCCCAAAAGAACACGAAATCGTGTCGCGATTGTGGGGCGGCCATCCGTTCTGCGCACAGTCACGGGCTGCGGACGGGTATGATAAGTCGCCATAGGTGCTTAAATACCGATTTTGCCCGGTGATTTAAATCATTGTTAACACTGCTTGAATTGACGGAGAGCAGCCTGCACGATGAAAAATCAGAGGCGGCTGGGCCAGGGGCGTGGACCGACATGGCGGCATCAGAGACGGGAAGCGCGGCATTGCCTGGCCGGCTGCCTGCTGGCGGTTCGAGCGTTTCGGTCCTTGTGGCGACTGCCATCGTGGTGGCGGACATGGTCGGTGTCGGGGTGTTCACCAGCCTCGGCTTTCAGGTCAAGGACATCCCGTCGGGTTTTTCGATCCTGTTGCTGTGGGTGGTCGGTGGCGTCGTGGCGCTGTGCGGGGTGTTTGCCTACAGCGAACTCGGCGCGATGTTTCCGCGCTCCAGCGGTGAATACAACTTCCTGACCCGGGCCTACCACCCGGCGTTCGGATTTGTCGCCGGCTGGGTCTCGGCGACGATCGGTTTCGCGGCCCCCGTGGCGCTGGCCGCGATGGCGTTCGGCGAATACGGCAAATCGGTGCTGCCGGACGCCCCGCCGCTGGCGCTTGCCCTCGGCGTGGTCTGGCTGGTGTCGCTGGTGCAACTCGGCGGGGTCAGACACTCCAGCACCTTTCAATTGATCGCGACCATCCTGAAGGTGGTGCTGATTGTCGCGTTCCTGGTGGCGGGATTTGTCATCGGCACGCCGCAGCCGGTGTCGTTCACGCCCTCGGTTTCCGACTTCTCCCTTATCGCCAGTGCGCCGTTCGCGATCGGTCTGGTATTCGTGATGTATTCGTTCTCGGGCTGGAACGCCGCGACCTACATCATCGGCGAGATGCGCGACCCCGAGCAGAACCTGCCGCGCGCAATGCTGGCGGGGACGTTGATCGTGCTGGTGCTGTATGTCGCGCTGAATGCGGTGTTCCTCTACACCGCGCCGGCAGGCGAACTGGCCGGACAACTCGATGTCGCCCGCATCTCCGGCAGTCACATCTTCGGCGAGCTCGGCGGACGTATCGTCGGCGCCATGATCTGCATCGGGCTGATATCCTCGATCAGCGCGATGATGTGGATCGGCCCGCGCGTGATGATGACGATGGGCGAGGACATTCCGTCGCTGCGGGTGTTCGCGCGCAAATCGACCCAGGGCGCGCCGGCCTGGGCGATCCTGTTCCAGCTCGCGATCGCTAGCCTGATGCTGTTCACCCGCAGTTTCGAGGCGGTGCTCGACCTCATCCAGTTCAGCCTGTTGTTCTGCTCGTTCTTCACCGTGCTCGGCGTCATCAAGCTGCGCATCACCCGGCCCGATCTGCCGCGGCCCTACCGGGCCTGGGGATACCCGGTCACCCCTGTGGTTTTCCTGCTCGTGACCGGCTTCATGATGTACTATCTCTTGACGGAACGGCCGCTGCAGTCGTTCCTGGGTGTCTTGATCATGATTTCGGGCCTGGTGATTTACGCCGTTTTCCGCAAGCGGGCCGGTCGCGGCGCCGCCTCCCCGAATCGCGAATAGCGATGCTTCAGCCCGTGAAAATGGCGGCGCTGGCTGCCGTCATGTTGCTCGCGGCAGCGCTGCCCGCGCGCGCCGCCGATACCGTGACCGCCGATGACACCGCGCGCTTTCTCGCGGGCATGGCGCCGTCAGCCGATTCACCGCTGACACCCTTGACCGGAACTCCCGCGTGGCAACGACACGCCAAATTCTTCGATAAGGCGTTCGCACAGCTCGAGCAGCGCCAGCTTTCGAAAATCCGCAGCTGGACCGAGGCCAATCTGGCGGCGCCGCGGCCGACCATGTTCTACATGTTCAGCGGTCCGGATTTCCTCTACGCGGACGCGTTCTATTCGAAGGCGTCGACCTATGTGCTGAGCGCGCTCGAGCCGGTCGGCTCGGTGCCCGACCTGACGCGATTGTCGTCCGGCGGCATCGGCTCCGCGCTGTACAATATCGAGCGGTCGCTCGGCTCCATCCTGAGCTTCAGCTTCTTCATCACCAAGCAGATGAAGACCGATCTGAAGGCCGGGCCGCTCTCGGGCACCTTGCCGATCCTCTATGTCTTCCTGGCGCGGTCGGGAAAAACCATCCGCGATGTCAGCCCGATCGCGCTCGACGACAAGGGGGCAGCCTATTTCGCCAACGAGAATCCGGGTCCCAACGCGACGCGGGGCGTCCGCATCCTGTTCGCCGGCAGCGATGGCGCGGAGAAGACGCTGTATTATTTCTCGACCGATCTGTCGAACTCTGGCGTCAGGGTCTCGGGCTTTCTGAAATTCTGCGCGACGCTGGCGCCCGGCAACAGCCTGCTCAAGAGCGCCTCCTATCTCCTGCATTCCGGCAACTTCACCACGGTCCGCGACTTCATCCTCGCCAACTCAGCCACCATCATTCAGGACGATTCCGGCGTACCGCTTGCCTACTACGATCGAAAGCAATGGCGGTTCTTTCCGTTCGGCCGCTATGCCGGCCCGATCGGCGAATTCCCCGGCAGATACCAGCCGGCTTATGCCGAGCTGTTCAGGCGCAGCCAGCCGATGGATTTCGGCATCGGCTATCGCTGGCGCACGCATGAATCCAACCTGCTGCTGTCGGTCAAGCTGCCCTCGGACGGTTCAGGCAGCGTCGATGCCGCGCCGTCGGCCGAACCGCCGCCGGCGCCGCG
>JBDRNF010000156.1:0-2859 GCA_043811435.1 Pseudomonadota bacterium | reverse complement strand
ATGCACGCGGTTGCGCTCGCCGCCCGAGAGAGCGCCAACCTTCTTCTGCTGGTCGGCGCCCTTGAAGTTGAACGACGAGCAATAGCCGCGCGAATTGACCTCGCGCTTGCCGAGCAGGATGAGTTCGTTGCCGCCGGAAATTTCCTCCCACACGCTCTTCTTGCCGTCGAGCGAGTCGCGGGATTGATCGACATAGCCGAGATGCACGCTCTCGCCGACCGTGATGGTGCCTTGATCCGGCTTTTCCTGCCCGGTGATCATCCGGAACAGCGTGGTCTTGCCGGCGCCGTTGGGGCCGATCACGCCGACGATGCCGCCGGGCGGCAGCTTGAAGGAGAGGTTGTCGATCAGGATCTTGTCGCCAAAACCCTTGGTCAGCCCCTCGAAATCGACCACGTTCTGGCCGAGGCGCTCGGCCACCGGAATGGTGATTTGGGCTGTCTGGGTCTGCTTGTCGCCGGCCTGCTTCAGCAACTCCTCATAGCGCTGGTAGCGCGCCTTGGACTTGGCCTGGCGTGCCTTCGGCGAGGACGCGATCCATTCCTGTTCGCGGAGCAGCGTTTTCTGATGGGCGACGTCCTCGCGGCCTTCCTGCGCCATTCGCTTCTGCTTCTGCGACAGCCAGGAGGAGTAATTGCCCTCGTAGGGAATGCCCTTGCCGCGGTCGAGTTCGAGAATCCAGGACGTGACGTTGTCGAGGAAGTAGCGGTCATGGGTGACGATCAGGATGGCGCCGGGATAGTTGCGCAAATGGCCTTCCAGCCATGACACCGACTCGGCGTCGAGATGGTTGGTCGGTTCGTCCAGCAGCAGCAAATCCGGCTGGTCGAGCAGCAGCTTGCACAGCGCGACGCGCCGGCGCTCGCCGCCGGAAAGTTTTGTCACGTCGGAATCGTCGGGCGGACAGCGCAGCGCGTCCATCGCCTGGTCGACCTTGCTGTCGAGATCCCACAGGCCGGCGGCCTCGATCTCGTCCTGCAGCTTCGTCATCTCGTCGGCGGTTTCCTCGGAATAGTTCATCGCCAGTTCGTTGTAGCGATCGAGGATTCCCTTCTGCTTGGCGACGCCCAGCATGACGTTCTCGCGCACGGTCTTGTCGGCGTCGAGCTGCGGTTCCTGTTCGAGGTAGCCGACCCGCGCGCCCTCGGCGACCCAGGCCTCGCCGGTATATTCCTTGTCGAGCCCGGCCATGATCCGCAGCAGCGTCGATTTGCCGGAGCCGTTGACGCCGAGCACGCCGATCTTGGCGTCCGGGTAGAACGACAGATGGACGTTATCCAGCACCTTGCGGGTCGGGTAGGTCTTCGACAGACCCTGCATGAAATAGACGAACTGACGGGCCATCGCGATCCCTTGAAGCCGTGGATTTGGAAACCTGAGGATTTTACGGAAATTTGCTGCCGCTGATGTAGCGGCACAGGCCCCAAAGGGCAACCGCGGGGGCTGCGTTTTCTATCCGTTCACCAGTATCACTACGGGCAGGTGCAATTGAAACATTCTTTTAATGACTCCGGCTCGAAAGTGCTCGCCAGCGCCACAAAAAGCGCTCCGCGCGACAGAAGTCGCCCGGCAAGAAGGCAGGTCCGTCATGGCAACGATCACGTCAGAACAGCTCTCCTCCCCGGCGGAACGCCGCAACGGACGCGCCCATCGCACCAATCCCTTGGTCGAAATCCGCGATTTCTGCCGCCAGTTCCTCGCCCGGGCCTTCGACACCTACCGGCCGGAACGGCATTACATGCGCGGCCCGGGACCTGCCTGGCGCGCCAAGCAGAGCGGCTCGCCGCAACGGCGTTCGATCTGATTTTCAACCGGTATCGATCCCAGCGCTTTTAGGCCGCGGGCGCTTTTGGAGCCGCAGGCGCTTGCACGCCCGTCGATTGCGCGCGACCATGGCGCTTCCCCGACGGCGCGTTTCCGCCCGTCATCATCGCCATGAACGGACCTTTCCATGACGCGGCTGCGCTGTGCAATTCTCGATGACTATCTCAACGTGGCCTTGACGCTCGCGGACTGGTCCAGGGTTTCCGATCGCGTCGACGTCACCGTGTTCGACCAGCCCTTCGCCTCGCAGCAGGCCGCCGCCGACGCGCTGAAGGATTTCGAGATCATCTGCGCGATGCGCGAGCGCACGCCGTTTCCGCGCGCGCTGTTCGCGGCCCTGCCGAAGCTGAAACTGTTCATCACCTCGGGCATGCGCAATGCCGCGCTCGATCTGGAGGCCGCGAAGGACCAGGGCGTGGTGCTGTGCGGGACGCAATTTTCCCGCGATCCGACCGCGCCGCTGACCATGGGCCTGATCCTGGAACTGACCCGCAACATCGGGCGCGAGAATGCGCGCATGCATGCCGGCGAGCCCTTGCAGAAATTCGCCGGGATCGAGATCGAGGGCAGGACGCTCGGCGTCGTCGGCCTCGGCAAGCTGGGCGCCAAGGTGGCGGCACTGGCACAGGCGTTCGGCATGAACGTGATCGCCTGGAGCCAGAACCTGACGCCGGAGCGATGCAAGGAAGTCGGGGTCGGCTACGCCAGCAAGGAGGAATTGTTCGCCACCGCCGACATCGTCACCGTCCATGTGGTGCTGAGCCAGCGCTCGCGTGGCCTCGTGGGGACCGCGGACCTCGCCCGGATGAAGCCGACCAGCTACATCGTCAACACCGCGCGCGGCCCGATCATCGACGAAGACGCATTGCTGCAGGCCCTGCAGCAGAAGAAGATCGCCGGCGCCGCGGTCGATGTGTTCTCGGTCGAGCCGCTGCCGGTGGACCATCCGTTCCGCAAGCTCGACAACCTCGTGCTGACGCCGCATCTCGGCTACGTCACCGAGGAGAGTTTCAGCCACCATTACGGCCAGATGGT
>JBDRNF010000155.1:0-9644 GCA_043811435.1 Pseudomonadota bacterium | reverse complement strand
CCTGGAGGGGGAGGGTCGACCGCGCCGACGATGCGTAGCATCGTTCGGGGCGGGCGGGGTGGGGTGACGGTCTATCGTCGCCGGTGGTGTTTCAGCGGCTCGACTTCCGCGTCGCGCGAACCATGCAACTCGACATAGATTCTTTCGAGTACAGCATTCAGATCGCTGTTGATTTCCGAGTTCCAGAAGCGGACGACTCGATATCCCTCCTGCTCGAGCCAAACCTGCCTTTCGTGGTCACGCTTGGAGTTCTCGTCATCGTTATGATGTCCGCCATCGACCTCGATGATGAGATGCCTGGCCGGGCAGAAGAAATCCACGACATAGGGACCGATTGGAGCTTGTCGCCGGAAATGGGTGCCGTGTACCGGCAACTCTTTCAGCGTGCGCCACAGGATTCGCTCGTGCGGCGTCGTGTTCGCCCGTAGTTTCTTGGCTGCCGCTCGGCGGACCGACGTTGAGATCATAGGCATCTCGCACGTGGATAGATCACCCCACCCCGGCTCGCATCTTGCGATGCGAGCCGACCCTCCCCCTCCAGGGGAGGGTAAGAAAGAATGGTGCCGCGCCACCTCAGCTCGGGCCGAACATGAAGGTGCCGTCGCCTTCGAGATAGGGGCCCCTTCGCATATAAAGCTGACCGTTCTGGCCGAGGAAGAACAGCGTGCCCTTCGGTACTTTCTTGGCGCCCTTCAGCAGCAAGCCCGCATTGTTGGTGCCCATCTTGTAGGCGAAGGTCTTGCCGTCCTTGTCATAGCCGTAGCCCATGTCCGTTCTCAACTCCCACGGCGTGGGCGCCGGGGCCTGCGCAAATGCGGATGTGGGCGGCACGGCGAGCGCGGCCACGACAAGCGCGGCTGCCACCAGAAAGGTGTTGGTCGAAGTTCTCGTCATCCTGCATGCTCCCATGATCGGTCCGAAAAGCCGATCTCAATTTCTTGAACAAATCACGAACGCCGTTCCCCCGTCAACGCGCCCGTTCGCCGCATCGCACTCGCCGGGGGACTTTGCGATTTCCCGCTTCCGACTTCGCGACTATGTTCCGGTTTAGGTCTAGAACCGGTGTTTCTCAAGGAGGCTCACAGGGATGATTCGGATGAACCACGCAATGAAGATCTGTCTGGGCGCCGCGCTCTCGCTGGTGACGCTGGTCCCCGTGGCGCAGGCCGATGATTACAAGCTCAGCAGCAACCAGCGCATTTCCTGCAGCCGCGGCCTCGCCCCGGGCAAGCTCAATACTGCGACCTGCAGATCCTACGCCTATATCTTCAACGTCAAGACCTCGGAATATTACCGCTGCCAGGTCAGCCTGGCGCTGACGCGGGACAACAAGGAAGTGATCAACGTGCAGAGCGATGGCGGTTGCGCCACGAAGCCCCGCATCTTCGACACCGATTCAAACTATTCGTTCGACGCCAGCGAGACCGAGGGACCAAACACCAATTCGTTCTTCGGCCCCGGCGGCTACGCGGTTTGGGCCAGCGACAACGCCGCGCGGAAAGTCCGCGGCTGCATCATCATCTCCTCCGGCCTCGGCTCCGACATCTCGAAGTGCCTCGACATGAAGTTCGAGTGACCGGCTGATCGGTGTCCCGCGCTCCCTCACGGTGAGGGATGCGCGGGCAGCGCGCTCCCCCGCAGTTGGCCGGCGCGTTCTCCGATCGCGTATCAATCGGTCTGTAACGGGATGTGAACGTCGATCATCGGACTCCCCATCAGCCTGGAGGGGAAGCGGGCTCCGACGAATGTCTTGTTCACAGGCTCAACCTCGACACTCAGCTTGCCTCCGGTCACCTCGGCGAGAGGCAGGTCGAAGTCGAAATGTGCCATTGCGTTCTTGACGCATGTTTCACACTGGTCCACGTCATCGGGCTGAAACATGAAGCGGGAGGCAATCGTCTTTCCCCCCTTCATGAGGTGGACCGCGAAACTGCCGGGTATCTTGATGCGGTTGATGCCGGTGACCGACACCGTTGCGCGTTCCGGGTTGAGGGAGACTTCGCGGTCGACCGACACCGCGCGGCTGGTCTTGAGCGCGAAAGCGACCGGCTTCGGCGGCGCGGCAGGCGGCGCGTAGTCGACACCGAGAGCGATTGAATCGATCGTCTTCACTGTGTTCAGTCCGAGCGGCCCCGTCGTGAACGGCGCCAGCGCCTGCAATGGCGGGACGGTGAAGATCTGATAGCTGAGCATATCCGTTGTCTTGTCGATGGTCGTGAGCAATCCATTCAGGTCCGTGCCCTGCACCTTCTTTTGCCACTCCCACCACAACCGGTCCCAATTGGAGTGAAAGAACCAGAACACCGGATCGAAGGAAGCAACCGCCTGATTGGCCATCGTGGGTCCGATCGAACCGTGACCGGAATCATGGGCCGCGATGATCGTGTTGTACGGGGCGCCGGACCAATAACCGTGAAAATCCTCCCAATCCGTCTTGGTCAGCGCCCGATTGACATCGGCGGTCACGTCGTACTGCAGCAGATTGGCCGCGATCTCAGGGTAGGAAAAGCGCTCGGTGACATAGCCCTTGCCAAAACCGCCGCCGACATCCTGCGGGAGCGTGTAGCTGTCGTACGGCGGAGATTTGAGCAGATCCGGGAACGGCGTGGTGATGTCCCAGTACGGCAGAGTGACGTTCTCGCATCCGGGAACCGAGCGCAGCGCGTTCTCGAAGCCGAGCAGGTAGGCCCTGTGCCACGGATTGTAGGAGGGGACGTGGTGCTGGCAGTATCGTTCCGGCAGCCAGTGAATGCCTGCCTGCGCAAAATAGCTGTTCGGGTCGGAAACGTCCTTGGCCAGGATTCCCTCGAACGCCTTTTTCAGCGTATCGCGCTCGGTGGCGCTCAGGCTGTTCACGTCCTTCCTGATCCGCGCGGCCGCGGTTCTCGCCGACAGGGCCGCCATCGCGTAAACCTGATCGGATGTCGGGGTGCCTTTCGGACAGCCGTCGGTCAACCAGTTGAGGAAGGTCTGGACCATGTCCGGCGTCCATGGATTGCCGGGGGGCATGTTGTGGGCCGCAACCTGGCCGTAGATGTTGCCGGAGGCGGCCTGGACCTGCTCGTAACTGGTCAAGTCCAGCTCCTGGCTGCCCATGTGAGCGATGTCCGTCTTGGTGAACATCAGGCGGATCGTGTCGTACCAGGTCGGATGCGCTACAGGGTAGGTCGGTGTGACAGACATCATAGCCTCCTTGGGGACAATCGATTTGGGATCAATCGGATTCAAGCATGAGGTAGACGCTTAGTGTGGGGTGCCCCATCCGTTCCAGCTCGGGACGCTGCGCAGGCTGGGGCGATCCTGCGGGTTCGATCTCGACGGTCAGTTTGCCGCCTGCCACGACATCGATGGGCAGAAGGAAGTCGAAGCGGACAGGTTGACGAAGCGCGCCAGGTTGAGCGGCATCCGCGCCGTCCGAGGCCTGGAAGAAGAAGCGCGACGCGATACGCCGACTGTCCTTGAGGATGTGGACCGCGAACGAACCCGCGATCGCGCCGGGATCGAGGCCCTCGACGGCGACATTCACTTCACGCGTGTTTACCGTGACAGCCTCGGAGATCGGAACCGATTTGCGGGTCTTCCGCGCGCCGCTCATCGCCGCAAAACTCACGTACCGCTTGCGTGCGACGGACGACACAAGGTTTTGCCTCCTTCCGAAAAATTACACGTTAAGATTGAATATACTCCTCCAGCGAGTCCAAAAGCAAGTCTGGGCCGCTGGAATGAAATTGCGCCGGCCTCGGATCGGGAACCTGCGGCCCGCGCCGCTTTCCCTGCACCCGCCGCAGCGTGTCATCGGGACGGCGTGACGCGCAGGGGCTCTTGAGGGAATGCACAAAAAAGCCAGGCGGCGCAGAGGTTGCGCCGCCTGGCGGTTTGGACTGAACGAATGCCGGCGAAAGGAAACTATCCGCCGATGCCCTTTTCCTTGAAATACTTCAGCGCGCCGGGATGGAAGGGGATCGGCGAGCGCTCCTGCACCTGGTTGTCGAGCGAGAAGCTCAGCGCTTCCTTGTGCACGGCGACGATGTCGGCCTTCTTCTCCACCAGCGTCTTGACGATCGCGTAGGCGTCGTCATTGCTCATCTTGTCGCCGGTGACGATCAGGTTCCAGACTTCGGCAATGGCGTTGTCCTTGTCCAGTCCGGGATACGAGCCGGCCTTGATCTTGCTGGCGGTATAGAGCTTGCCGTATTTGGCGTTCATCTTGTCGGCCGTTTCGCTGTGGTCGATCAGCTTCATCTTCATGCCCGGCGTTGCCGCGAGGTCGGTCACGGCGGCGGTGGGAATGCCGCCGACCCAGAAGAAGGCGTCGATCTTGCGGTCCTTCACCGCATTGACGGATTCGGCGACGCCGAGCCGCTCGCGCTTCATGTCCTTGTCCTTGTCGAGGCCGGCGGCCTCGATGACGCGGAACGCCATCACCTCGGTGGCGCTGCCCGGCGAGCCCGTGGAGACGCGCTTGCCCTTGAGGTCGGACATTTTCTCGATGCCGGTGCCTTCGACCGTCACGACATGCATGCGGTTCGGATAGACCACCAGCAGCGCCTGCAGCGGCACCTTGCCGCTCTTGAATTTATCCTTGCCCTGCAGCGCATCGAGCGCGGCATCGGCCATGGTGAACGCCATCTCGCTCTGACCCGAGGCGATCAGCTTGAGATTGTCGACCGACCCGCCGGTGACTTCCGCGGTGGCCTGCACGTTCGGAAGGTTCTTCGACAGCACGTTGGCCACCGCGCCGCCGAGCGGATAGTAGACGCCGCCGGTGCCGCCGGTGCCGATCGCCATGGTCTTCTGCTGGGCGTGGACCATTCCGGCGAGCGCGAGCCCCGCCGAGAGGGTAATCGCCAGTATCGCCGCGGTCTTCTTGGTCTTGGTCGTCATTAAGTTCACTCCCTGATTAAACTGGTACGGCCGGTTGTTTCGGTGTTGGTGTTCTGGCCTGCCACAGCAGCACGCCGAGTCCGATAATCAGGCCCGGCACGTACGTGTAGCTGATGTCGCGCCCGATGATCGATTCGACTATCGCCTCGATCAGACTGGGGAACACCAGCAGCAGTCCCGATAGCAGAAGCAGAGCGCCCTCGATCGGCTTATTTTGTCGCAGCGCCCAGTTCTGGGCAACCGCGGCGAGTGCCACCAGCCCGAGCGTTGTCTTGATTGTGATCTCGACGATATCGACCCACGAACCGCCCTTCGGGATGGTGAGCAGCAGGCCGACGCCCTGCGGATCGAGCACGAACACGAACGGCACCAGGAACGCCGGCAGCGTGTATTTCCACGATTGCAGCGTGGTCCGGTACGGATCGCCGCCGGTGATGGCGGCGGCCGCGAACGGCGAGAGCGCGGTCGGCGGCGATACTTCCGACAGCACGGCATAATAGAAGATGAACATGTGGGCGGCGTAATCGGGAATGCCGAGCTTGATCAGCGCCGGTGCCGCGATCACCGCGCAGATGATGTAGGACGCGGTCACCGGCACCGCGAGACCGATGATCCACACGATCAGCGCGGTGTAGAGCGCGGTCAGCAGCAGGCTGCCGCCGGCATAGGAGATCACGATCGAGGAGAATTTCAGGCCGAGGCCGGTCAGGGTCACGACGCCGACGACGATGCCGGCGCAGGCGCAGGTGGTGGCGGCGTTCAGCGCGCCGACCGAACCGTCGGTCAGCGCCTTCACCAGTTTCCCGGGCACCAGCGCCGTCTCCTTGCGCAGGAAGCTCAGCGCGAAGGTCACGGCGGTGGCGTAGAACACCGATAGCGCCGGCGAGTAGCCGATCACCATGAAGAAGACGACGGCGAGCAGCGAGACGAAATGAAAGCCGTAACGCCGCGTCATCGCGCCGAGCGACATTTCCGGGGTGAAATCGACGTCCTTGGCGCCGTATTTCTTGGCGTCGAGTTCGACCATGATCAGCAGCGACAGATAATAGAGACAGGTCGGGATCAGCGCCATCCAGATCACGTCGAGATAGCTGATCTTGAGGAACTCGGCGATCAGGAAGGCCGCGGCGCCCAGCACCGGCGGCGACAGGATCGCGCCCAGCCCGCCCGCCGCCAGCAATCCGCCGGCGGCGTTCTTCTCGAAGCCGGCCTTGGCCAGCATCGGATAGGCGACGGTGCCGATCATCACGGTGGTGGCGACGCCCGATCCCGAGGGGCCGCCGAGCAGGAACGACGACAGCACCACGGTGCGTCCGGCGCTGTTCGACTTGCCGCCCATCAGCGCCAGCGAGAAATCGATGAAGAACTTTCCGGCGCCGGATTGCTGCAGGAACGCGCCGTAGATCGTGAACAGGATGATCAGCGTGGCGGAGACATCGACCGCGACGCCGAAAATGCCCTCCAGCGTGATGAAGAGGTGGCCGACCAGCCGGGGCAATTCGTAGCCGCGATGGGTCCACGGCGCCGGCAGATGCGGGCCGAGCATCGCATAGGCGATGAACAGCAACGCGACCACCGGCATGATCGGCCCGGTGGTGCGGCGGGTCGCCTCCAGCAGCAGCACGATGAACACGATGCCGACGATGACGTCGAGGCGGTCGGGCGAGGTGGCGCGGTCGGTAAAATCCTCGCCGCCCCACAGTGCATAGACGATGGTCGCGACCGCGAACAGGCCGGGCACCACGTCCCACCAGCGCACCCGGTTGCGAAACCGCGTCGCCAGCGGAAACAGCAGGAAGCTCAGAATCATGGTGAAGGCGACGTGGGTGTAGCGCAGTTCCTGGGTCGGCACGATCGCATAGGCCGCGTAGAGGTGGAACAGGCTCATGGACACGGCAAGGGCGGTCGAGATCCGGCCAGGCCAGCCCATCAGCCGGTTGGCCGCGCCCTCTTCGGCCTCGATGAAGGCCTCGGCCTTGTGCAGGGCCTCGTCGGAAACGGCGACGACGTCGTCATTGGGCGCCGATTTGCCCGGCGCTCGATTATCTGCGGCCATACTTCCCCCGGAACGCGTTTGACATGGCCGAGCCTGGCTGGCCGCGCCCCTGATTGCGGCGCATTGATCCCGGTTTTCGGCAGCCGTGGCAAGGGCTTCCGGCAGGATTTCAGCCGGTTCCTGCGCCGCTGCGGGATTGCGCCCTTGGGGGAGGCCGAGGGCGTGACCCTGGGGCGCCATTCGGGCTACAAGGCCTCAACAATTCAAGTCAGGGAGAGAAAGTCGATGGATCGGCTCAAGGGCAAGACAGCGATGGTGGTCGGCGCCGGTTCGATCGGGCCGGGCTGGGGCAACGGCAAGGCGACCGCGGTGACCTTTGCGCGCGAGGGCGCGCAGGTGTTCTGCGTCGACCGCAACGGCAAGGCCGCGCAGGAAACCGTCGACATCATCACGTCAGAGGGCGGCAAGGCGGCGGCGTTCACTGCCGATGCGTCGAAAGCCGGCGACGTCGAGGCGATGGTGGCGGCCTGCATGAAAGCCTATGGCCGCATCGACGTGCTCGACAACAATGTCGGCATCGCCGAGATGGGCAGCGTGGTCGAGGTGACCGAGGCGGACTGGGACCGCGTGTTCGCGGTCAACCTGAAAAGCGCCTTCCTCGCCATGAAGCACGTCATCCCGGTGATGGAGAAACAGGGCGGCGGCTCGATCATCAATATTTCCTCGATCGCCTCGATCCGCCATCTCGGCATCTCCTATGTCAGTTACGGAACCACCAAGGCCGCGATGAACCAGATGACCAAGACGACCGCGGTCGAATTCGCCTCAAAGCATATCCGGGTCAACGTCATCCTGCCCGGCCTGATGAAGACGCCGATGGTCGAACATTCCGCCGGCCTCGCCACGAGCTATGCCGCCGGCGACGTCGAGGCGATGTGGCGCGCGCGCGACGCCCAGGTGCCGATGGGACACATGGGCGACGCCTGGGACGTCGCCAACGCCGCGCTGTTCCTCGCCTCCGACGAATCCAAATACGTCACCGGGCTGGAATTGATCGTCGATGGCGGGATTACGGTGAAGGCGGGGAGTTAGGGGCTGCACGATAGAATCGAGCGCGCGAGAGTAGCATCCGTGTCCCGGACGCGGTGCGGCGCTCTTGCGCCGCTCCGCTGAGCCGGGACCCATACTTTCAAGATGACGCCATGGGCCCCGGATCTGCAGCGCATCACGCCGCAAGTGCGGCGCGCTGCGCAGCGTCCGGGGCACGAGCGCGTCGCTACTGCGCCATCGCCAATATGCCGCCCGCGAAGGAATGCCACGCCGCCGTGGTGCTGATCGGCCAGTTCAGCAGTTTGACGGCGATCAGCGCGATGCCGCCATAGACGTAGACCGGATGCGGACGCCCGCGCGTGCGCCAGTCGTGGACGACGGCGACCACCAACAGCAGATAGGCGACGAAGGCCGGCGGGATGGTGATGAACACCGGCGGCGGGCCGATGGCGCCGGACGGCGCCAGGAACGTCAAGAACCAGCGCGCTACCGCGGCATCGAGCAGCGAGATTCCGGCCAGCAGCATCAGGCGTTTGTGGATCTCCTTCTCCCGCACATAGCCGATCGCCAGCGTGAACACGACGGCGAAAAACAGCATGCCGCTGAGCGGCACGATCACGAACGTGATGCCCTCGTCGGTCATGCCGATGGCGGCGGAGCGCTTCATCGCGCTGACCGCCACCAGGAAGCCGGAGATGGTCATCGCGGTCGCCAGCGACACGCCGATCAGGCCCATGGTCCGGTGCCGCCTGACCTGGCCGGACGCGGCGAGCCAGCTCTGGAACGCGAAATACAGCGTCCAGGCGAAGAACAGCAGGCCGTGAAAATGCACCGCCGGCAGCGGCGGAAATTTCCCCGCCGCCATCGGCATGAAGTAGGTCGGCGCGAAGCCGAGGAAGGCGACGGCGACGCAGGACAGCGCCATATAGAAGTAAAAATATTGTGCGTGCGAGGCCGCGATCGCGTGGATGGGTTTGTCGTCGGTCAGGGTCGTCATGGCAAATGGAGTCTCCAAATTGAACCTTCGAAATGCGAACCAATGAGTCTCCCGAACGTGCGGATGGTTCATGAAAAAAAGCCGCCGCTATCCGTTTCGCGCCACTCTTGCGGGACGCCGGTCTGTGCCATATGGAAGACGTTTTGACGGTTCAATCGATGCGACTTGGTCCTGCAGCCGTGATCCGAAACGTGGCCGTTGCTTTTGGCCTGTCGGTGGCATCGCTGCATGCCGCCTTCGCCACCGGCGCCGAGCCCGCCGGCGATCCGCAGGTCGACCCCGCGCCCTGCGTCGCCGCCGCGGCGGCCGACGATGCCGACAAGGCCGTCGCTCTGTGCGGCAGGTTGATCGACAGCGAGAAGACCCTGAAGGCCGACCGGATCAAGGCGCTGGTCGCGCGCGCCAGCGTCTGGCAGCGCCAGGACCTGATCGACCGTGCCCTCGACGATTACAATATCGCTTTGCGGCTCGATCCGACGCTGGCGGACATCTTCAACACCCGCGGCGAACTCTGGCGCAGGAAGGGCGACCGGCGCCGCGCGCTGGCCGACTTCGCCGCCGCCGCCAGGCTCAACCCCGATCACCCGACGGCCAAGGCCAGCCATAAGACGCTGGCGCAGGAGCTGGAGCGCCTCGGGGCGTTGATGGCGGTTTACGGCAAGCCGGGCTTCAATTGTGCCACCACCCGGCTCGCGGTGGAAAAGGCGATCTGCGCCA
>JBDRNF010000154.1:0-19231 GCA_043811435.1 Pseudomonadota bacterium | reverse complement strand
GTGACAGTCTCTCATCTCGAACAGTGCCGAGTTGAGAGACCTTCACCCCACCCCGGTTAGCATCTTGCGTTGCGAGCCGACCCTCCCCCTCCAGGGGTGGGTGAAGTAAGCGCGCTGCTCGGACGATGCTCCTACTTCTCCGCCAGCGGGTGCAGGTCGCGCACCAGGCTCTTCAGGCGCTCCTCCACCACATGGGTGTAGATCTGCGTGGTCGAGATGTCGGTATGTCCGAGCAGCGTCTGCACGATGCGCAGGTCGGCGCCGTTATGCAGCAGGTGGCTCGCGAAGGCATGGCGCAGCACATGCGGCGAAACCAGCCGCGGCGCCAGGCCGGCGGCCGCCGCCAGTTCTTTCAGGTCGCGGGCGAAATGCTGCCGGGTCAGATGACCGCTCTCGCCGAATGAGGGGAACAGCCATTTCGAATTGGCGGCGTTTTTCTTCTTCTCGGTTTTCAGCGCATCGGTCGCGGCGAGATAGTCCGCCATCGCCTGTCGCGACGCCTCGTTCAGCGGCACCAGCCGTTCCTTGTCGCCCTTGCCGCGCACCACGATCATCCTGGCGTCGCGCTGCGCCGCCGAGCGCGGCAGCGCCACCAGTTCCGAGACACGCAGCCCAGTGGCATACAGCACTTCCAGCAGGCAGTAGAGTCGCAGCGCGCGAAGCCGCTGCGGCGCAGAGGTTTCCGGCGCCTGCGTGAGTTCTCTGGCGCGCGTCAGCATCCGGTCGACGTCCGATATCGACAGCACCTTGGGCAGGCCGCGGCCGCGCTTCGGGCCGGACAGGATGGCGGCGGGATCGTCGATGCGGATCCGCTCGTTGAGCAGGAAGCGAAACAGATGCCGCAGCGCCGACAGCCGCCGCGCTACCGTGGTGGATTTGAAGCCGCGGGCGTCCAGGTCGGCAAGGTAGTCGCGCAGCGCCTCGGTTTCGACGTCGGCAAAGCCCTTGCCGCTGCCGGCGAGGAACCCCTGGAAATCCGTGAGGTCGCCGCGGTAGGCGTCGAGCGTGTTGTTGCCGGCGCCCTGTTCGGCCGCGAGCATGTCGAGGAACAGATGGATCAGTTTGGCATCCGAGGTCTTGGAGCGCATCCGCCCACCCTAGCGCCTATCTCTTGAGGAATCTGTCGGCCGGAATCGTGACGGTCATTTCCCGCGGTTTCGGATTGACGAAATTCGCCAGCGCGAAAACCACGCCATAGACGATGCCGCCGATGATGGCGACGACCGTCAGAAAGCGGAACAGGCTGGGCATCGGAAAGCCTCAGGCGGCGAATTAACCATTGAAATCATCGGGGGCCCGACTACCAACATGTTCGCCCCTCCCTTGCAAGAGTCTCTGGCAACGGTATCGGCGGGGGTAGTATAGGTGGCGCGGAACGCCGCCATCTGCGACAAAATGAGCAATTCGATGCCCGAAACAGCCACACCGGCCGGCACGTCCCAGGAGGCCGAAATCATTTCGGCGCTGGGAACGCGCTCGGTCGTGCTGGTCGGCATGATGGGGGTCGGCAAATCCACCATCGGACGGCGGCTGTCGGCGCGGCTGCATTTGCCGTTCCTCGACGCCGATACCGAGATCGAGGCGGCCGCCGGGATGTCGATCCCCGATATTTTCGAAACCCATGGCGAGCCGCATTTCCGCGATGGCGAGGCGAGGGTGATCGCGCGGCTGCTGGACGGCGGTCCCGCCGTGATCGCCACCGGCGGCGGCGCCTACATGCGCGAGGAGACCCGCAACCGTATCCGCGACAAGGCGGTCTCGCTCTGGCTCAAGGCCGATGCCGATATCATCATGAAGCGGGTCAAGCGCCGCGCCGATCGCCCGTTGCTGCAGACCGCCGATCCGGCGGCGACCGTCGGGCGCCTGATCGCGGAACGCGAGCCGGTCTATCAGCGCGCCGATCTGACGATCTGGTCGCGCGACGTGCCGCACGAACGAATCGTCGACGAGTGTCTCGATGCCTTGCATGCCTGGTTGTGCGGCGACGGGTCCAGGCAGACCTCCAACGCCTTGAGTGCCACGCCATGACCGCGCCGCTGAAGCATTCCGATTCCGTCGTCGTCGACGTGGCGCTCGGCGATCGCACCTATGACATCGTCATCGGCCGCGACGTGCTGCCATCGCTGGGCCGGCGCGTCGCCGCGTTGCGGCCCGGCGCGCGAACCGCCATTGTGACGGATCGTACGGTCGCAAAGCACTGGCTGGCGCAAACCGAGGCTTCGCTGTCGGAGGCCGGCATCGCGTCGTCGCGGATCGTGGTCGACGAAGGCGAGGGCTCCAAGACCTATGCCGGCCTCGCCCAGGTCTCCGAAGCGCTGATCGCGGCCAGGATCGAGCGCAACGATTTGGTGATCGCGCTGGGCGGCGGCGTGGTCGGCGACCTCGCCGGGTTCGCGGCGGCGATACTGCGCCGTGGCGTCGATTTCGTGCAGGTGCCGACCTCGCTCCTGGCGCAGGTCGATTCTTCCGTCGGCGGCAAGACCGGGATCAATTCGCCGCAGGGCAAGAATCTGCTCGGCGCGTTTCACCAGCCGGTGCTGGTGATCGCCGACACCGCCGTGCTCGACACGTTGTCGCCGCGCCAGTTCCGCGCCGGCTATGCCGAGGTCGCCAAATACGGCGTGCTCGGGGACGAGGCGTTCTTCGCCTGGCTGGAGGCCAATCACACCGACATTTTCAAGGGCGGTGCCGCGCGCGAACATGCCATCGCCACTTCCTGCCGCGCCAAGGCCGCGATCGTGGCCCGCGACGAACGCGAAAACGGCGAACGCGCGCTGCTCAATCTCGGCCATACGTTCGGGCATGCGCTGGAGGCCGCGACCGGTTTCTCCGACCGGCTGTTCCATGGCGAGGGCGTCGCGGTCGGCATGGTGCTGGCGGCGGAGTTTTCCGCCGGGCTCGGCATGATCCCGGAAGCCGCGGCCGCGCGCGTCAGGCATCACCTTGCCGAAGTGGGCCTGCCGACCCATTTGCAGGACATCGCGGGCTTTGCCCAGGAGGGCCTTGCCGATGCCGACGCGTTGATGGCGCTGATGGCGCAGGACAAGAAGGTCAAGCGCGGCCGCCTCACCTTCATCCTGCTCGAGGCAGTCGGTCGCGCCGTGATCGCCAACGACGTCGAGCCTTCGCGGGTTCGCGATTTTTTAAGCGCCAAACTGGCGAGCAAGACTTAACGCAGAAGCGATCGTGACATCATGGACTGGCTCGCATCCTCCATCGTTCTGGCCTGCCTCTTCGTCTCCGCCTTCTTCTCGGCGAGCGAGACCGCGCTGACCGGCGCGTCGCGCGCCAGCATGTTGCGGCTGTCGAAGCAGGGCAATCGCGAAGCCGGGGTCGTTTCCAGCCTGTTCGCGATGCGCGAGCGGATGATTGGCGCACTGCTGGTCGGCAACAACATCGCCAATATCGGCGCCGCGGCGCTGGCGACCAGCATCTTCACCGCCTCGTTCGGCGAGGTCGGCGTGCTCTACGCCACCGGCGCGATGACGGTCGTGGTCGTGATCTTCGCCGAGGTGCTGCCGAAGACCATTGCCATCAATGCGCCGGATCGGGTGTCGCTGCTGGTCGCGCGTCCGATGAAGCTGATGGTCTACATCCTTGGACCGTTGCTCATGCTGATCGAGGCGGTGGTTCGCCTGCTGATGAATGCGCTCGGCATCAAGATCGGTCACAACCAGCCGCTCCTGTCGCCGACCGAACGGTTGCGCGGCGCGGTCGATCTGCTGCACCACGAAGGCAGTGTCGAAAAGCTGGACCGCGACATGTTCGGCGGCCTGTTGGACCTCAACGAGCTTCAGGTTTCCGACGTGATGGTTCACCGCACTGAAATGGTGATGATCAACGCCGATCTTCCGCCCGAGGAACTGGTGCGCGAGGTCTTGGCGACCGAATACACCCGGATTCCGCTGTGGCGCGACAAGCCGGAAAACATCATCGGCGTGTTGCACGCCAAGGACCTGTTACGGGCAATCCGCGCCTCCGAGGGCGACACCACCAAGATCGACGTCTCGACCATCGCACTGCCGCCCTGGTTCGTGCCGGAAATGCGGCCATTGTCCGATCAGCTGAAAGCCTTCCGTCGGCGCAAGACCCACTTCGCGCTGGTGGTCGACGAATACGGCGAAGTCGAGGGCATGGTGACGCTGGAGGATATCCTGGAAGAGATCGTCGGCGATATTTCTGACGAGCACGATGTGGTGGTGGCCGGGGTCCGTGCCCAGCCCGACGGCTCGGTAGTGGTCGACGGCTCGGTGCCGATTCGCGATCTGAATCGGGCGATGGACTGGCACCTGCCCGACGAAGAGGCGACCACCGTCGCCGGCCTGGTGATTCACGAGGCGCGTTCGATCCCGGAACGCGGCCAGAGTTTCACCTTCCACGGCTTCCGCTTTCGCGTGCTGCGCCGTGAGCGCAACCGCATCACGGCGCTTCGCATCGTCCCGGTGCCGCGAGACGCGGAGGTCGAGGAAAAGAAGCCGAAGCGGGCGGGAACGTCGTTTTGATCCCCTGCGGGGGATCTATGCGCCCCCGGCCTCCCCGGGAGCCTGCGCCTTGATCGCCAGCGCGTGCAGGCTACCGGCGAGTTCCGCGGCCAGTGCCGCATTAATCATGCGGTGGCGCTCGATCCGGCTCTTCCCTTCGAACGCCTGCGATACAATATAGACCCTGAAATGCGTCTCGCCGCCCGGCCTGTGGCCGGCGTGGCCCTCATGCAGATGTGATTCGTCCGTGACGTCGAGGCTTTCCGGCGCGAAAGCTTCGTTCAACCTGTTTGTGATATTGTCCCTGGCGCTCATGGTGGGGGCAATACGTCCGCAGCCGTGTTTCGTCAATGGCGCGTCAAGAGAGCGAGATATTCGCAATGTCAAGACTTGAAGCTTTTCGTATTGCGTTGTCATAGTCAGCCATGCCGATTGATTCATCCAAATTCTTCGACAGCATTCGCATCAAGCCCAACAAGCTGAGCGCGAAGCAGCAGGCGGCTGCGCGCGAGGCCTCGGCGATGTGCGAGTGGCCGGAGTGCAAGAACAAGGGGCCGCACCGCGCCCCCAAGGGCCGCGAGAACTCGAAAGAGTACTGGCACTTCTGTCTCAACCACGTCCGCGAATACAATCAGGGCTACAATTTCTTCCAGGGCATGAACGCCGACGCCGTGGCGCGCTATCAGAAGGATGCGCTGACCGGCCATCGTCCGACTTGGAAGATGGGCGCCAATGGCGGCAAGAAGGGCAAGGCTGGCGCCGAGCCCGATATCGACGCGGCTTCCGACCCCTTTAGCATGTTCTCGGAGCTCAACGGCCGCGGCCGCTGGCGGCCGGGCCCGGGCGGCGCCGCCGGCGAGGCCAAGGTCGAGACACGCAAGGTCTTCAACGCCGAGCGCAAGGCGCTGCAGGTGATGGGGCTCGGCGCCGATGCGACGCTGGAAACCGTCAAGGCGAAATACAAGGCGCTGGTCAAGCAGCACCATCCCGACGCCAATGGCGGCGACCGCTCCACCGAAGATCGCCTGATCGAAATCATCAAGGCGTATAATTATCTCAAGACGGTGGTACGCGGCGTTTGAGGTGATCGGGCTCCTCATCCTGAGGAGCCGCGCGCGCTTCGCGCGGCGTCTCGAAGGATGGCCGCGAGTCCAGCCGTCGCAGCTCGCCAGATGGTTCGAGACGCACGCCGGCAGCGCAAAGCGCTGCCAACCTGCTCCTCACCATGAGGTAGCTGAACTTGCCGATCGAGACACCAACGCTCCCACCCTGAGGAGCAAGGCCAATTTCCAGCATCACTCCGGCATCGGGCCGATATAGGCCGAACTCGGCCGGATCAGCCGGCCGCCGCGCTGCTGTTCGCGGGCGTGCGCGGTCCAGCCGGCGGCGCGGGCTACCGCGAAGATCGGCGTAAAGGCCTGCCGCGGGATTTTCAGCGCGTCGAGCAGGATGGCGGTGAAGAACTCCACATTGGTGTCGAGCGGCCGGTCCGGATTTTTCCGCCGCAATGCCGCGCGGATATAGGCCTCGACTTCGCCCGCGAAGGGCAGGTCGGTGCCGCCGCCGGCGAGCCGCTCGATCGCGCCCTTCAGCACATCGGCGCGCGGATCGCGCACCCGGTAGATGCGATGGCCAAACCCCATCAGCCGTTCGCCGCGCGCCAGTGCTGCGTCGATCCACGGCTTGATGCGCTCGCTCGAGCCGATCGCATCCAGCATTTCCAGCACCGGCTCCGGGGCGCCGCCATGCAGCGGTCCGGTCAGCGCGCAATATCCCGCCGTCACGGCCGCGAACAGGTCGGCCTGGGTCGAGGCCACCACGCGCGTGGTGAAGGTCGATGCATTCATGCCGTGATCGCACACGGTGACGAAATAGGCGTCGAGCGCCGCGACCTCGCGCGGGTCGGGTGAGCGGCCCAGCATCATCGACAGCGTATCGGCGGCATGGCTGACGTCAGGGTCGGGCGCGACCGGATCGCCGCCTTTCCCCCGCTGCACCAGCGCGCCTGCGATCACCGGCAACGCGCCGACGATGGTGGCCTCGTGCGGCAGCCCGTTTTCGGCGCGCAATCCGGCAATGGCGGCACGGACACCATCGACGATCGACAGGCCGTGGGTCGTGCCGATCAGGGACGGCAGCCTGGCGAAGGCGCGTTGCCGGGCCGCGCCAAGGTTGGCGCGGACGGCGGCCTCGCTGACCGGCTGGCCGGTGCCGCCGCTCCATAGCCGCGCGGTCACCCCCTCGAAGCCGGTTTGGCGCACGAGATCGCCGACGCGTTCGCCGGCGATGATCAACTCGCCGCGCTCGCCATCGACATGGCTGAGCACGGTTTCGGCGGCGGGAATGCCATCCAGGCCGATGGGGCTTTTGGATATCTGCAGATTCATGGGGCGGTCTCCTTTGCGGCCCAAAGGTCGTCCCTCTCGACAGATTGATCAATCTTGATTATGTAAATCAATATGAAGAAATCCGCCGGTCTTTACTTGTCGGCCCGCGAGGCCTCGGCCGAACTCGCGATCTCGCCCGCCACGCTCTACGCCTATGTCAGCCGCGGGCTGATCCGGTCGGAGCCGTCGGCGGATTCGCGAAGCCACCGCTATCGGGCCGAGGACGTCCGGGGCCTGAAAGAACGGCGCGCGCCGTCGCCGGAGCCGCGCGGCCTGAAAAGCTTCGACGCCGATCTGCCGGTGATGGATTCCTCGATTTCGACCATCACCGAGGACGGCCCGATCTACCGCGGCGTCAACTGCATCGACCTCGCCGAAGCCGACACGCTCGAACATGCCGCGACGCTGCTGTGGGACGTCACCGGCGTCGATCCGTTTGATCCCGACAATTGTCCTGACGTGTCCGATGAAATGCGTGCCGTCGCCGACGCCGCGCGCCATGCCGCGCCGATCGATCGCACCATTGCGGTGCTGGCGCTCGCCGCCAGCGCCGATCCACGGGCGTTCACCCGCGCCGCCGACGGTCGTGCGATGGTGGGCGGGCGCATCCTTCGGCTGGTGATTGCGACGATGCTGAACCGTCCGTCGTCGGCAGCGCCGCTCCATCTCAAGATCGCCAAAGCCTGGGCGCCGGAGCACCCGCACGCCGCCGACCTGATCCGCCGGGCGCTGGTGCTGCTGGCAGACCACGAATTGAACGCCTCGACCTTTACCGTGCGCTGCGCGGCATCGACCGGGCTCAATCTCTACGATGCCATGATTGCCGGCCTGGTGGCGTTGAAAGGTCCGAAGCATGGCGGCGCCGGGGTGCTGGCGGCGCAACTCGTCAAGGCCCTGGTCGATCGCGATGTGGCCCCTGTGATCCGCGAGCGCGTGGCGCTGGGCGAGCGATTCGCCGGCTTCGGCCATGGCGTCTACAAGCTCGGCGATCCGCGCGCCCACGCGCTGCTCGATGCGCTGACGCGCGCGGGCGCGGAGCGCAAACTCACCAGCGAAATTCCCGAGCGGATCGCGGAAGCGACCGGCGAGTTCGTCAATATCGATTATGCACTGGCGGTGCTGGTGCACACGCTGGGCCTGGCGCCCGGTAACGAACTGGTGCTGTTTGCGATGGCGCGCACCGTCGGCTGGATCGCGCATGCCAGCGAACAATTGCGGCATGGTGGGCTGATCCGCCCCCGGGCGCGCTATATCGGTCCGGCGCCGGGCCGCAGCCCGGCCGCCAGCCGGTCATGACGGATGGCCGCGCCTGCGGCGAACGATCCATGCGGCCGCCGAGACAAGCAGCGCGCCGACCATCACCGTCAAGATCCAGTAATGCTTGCCGACCCCGGTGTGATGCGGAATGCCGGCATAGGCGTGCAGCGCGGATACCGCCAGCACCCCCGGCAGCACATGGGCGGCCGCCCAGAGCAGGATTGCCGGGATGTTGACGGCGTAAAAACGCAGCGGCGGCATGCCGAGCGCGCCCGCCGTGACCGGCACGAAGGCGCGTATCGGCGGCACGAAGCGCGCGAAGAATACTGCCAGCGTGCCCCAGCGATGAAAGAATGCCTCGCTCTGTGCCACCAGCCCCGGATAGTTCGACAGCGGCCAGGCGCTCAGAATCTTGCGTTGGGTGCGATGGCCGATCCAGAATGCCGTTCCATCGCCCAGCATGGCGCCTGATATCGCCGCCGCCAGCACCGGCGCAACTTGCAGTTCGCCGCCGGGCACCAGCGCGCTCAGCGCCAGGATGATGGTGGACCCCGGAATCACCGCGCCGACGACGGGAACGGCCTCCAGCCATGCGGCGAGGAACAGCGCGAGATAGGCAAGCCACGGATGCGCCGCGACCAACGCAATCCATGGATCGAGGAAGGAAGTCATGAACATACCTGCGCGGGCGCGGCGAACCGGTGTGGCTGCGGCCTAGCATAAACAATGGGAAGGCGGGAAAAGCCGCCTTTTTGGGCCCAGGCCCGCATCCGGAGGCTGAAAGAACGGCGTGATTCGCAGGGCAGCCTTCCAAAAACCGGGGTCAGTGCCTATGTTGATGATAACGCAACGGAACTTTGATTGAGCGGCGGGCTTCTGCCAGCCGTTGCTCTCTGATAGGTTCCTCACAGCACCCATCCGCAGCCATTCAGCAAATCTGGTTTCGGGAGCGTCCGGGACCTCGGAGGATTGATGACGACCGCCGCCATGACCAAAGTGCACGAACCCGCCGGGATGCCCGACATGAAGGTGTCGGTCCGTCAGGTATTCGGTATCGACAGCGACCTCGAGGTGCCGGCCTATTCCGAGGTCGACCCGCATGTGCCCGATGTCGATTCGGACTACCGCTTCGATCGCGCCACCACGCTCGCCATCCTCGCCGGCTTCGCCAAGAACCGCCGCGTCATGGTCACGGGCTATCATGGCACCGGAAAGTCGACCCATATCGAGCAGGTCGCGGCAAGGCTGAACTGGCCGTGCGTACGCGTCAATCTCGACAGCCACATCAGCCGCATCGATCTGGTCGGCAAGGATTCGATCGTCGTGCGTGACGGCAAGCAAGTCACCGAATTCCGCGACGGCATTCTGCCCTGGGCGCTGCAGCACAACATCGCGCTGGTGTTCGACGAATACGACGCCGGCCGTCCCGACGTGATGTTCGTGATCCAGCGCGTGCTGGAAGTCTCCGGCCGCCTGACGCTGCTGGACCAGAACAAGGTGATCAAGCCGCACCCGGCGTTCCGGCTGTTCTCGACCGCCAACACGGTCGGCCTCGGCGATACCTCCGGCCTCTATCACGGCACCCAGCAGATCAACCAGGGCCAGATGGACCGCTGGTCGATCGTCACCACGCTGAACTACCTGGCGCATGACGAGGAAGTCGAGATCGTGCTGGCCAAGGCGCGGCACTACCGCAACCCGGAAGGCCGCGACATCGTCAACAAGATGGTGCGGCTGGCCGATCTCACCCGCAACGCCTTCGCCAACGGCGACCTGTCGACGGTGATGAGCCCGCGCACGGTGATCACCTGGGCGGAGAACGCCGAGATTTTCGGCGATATCGGCTTTTCGTTCCGCGTCACGTTCCTCAACAAATGCGACGAACTGGAGCGGCCCCTGGTCGCCGAATTCTACCAGCGCTGCTTCAATGCGGAGCTGGCGGAATCCTCGGTGAACGTGGCGCTGTCATAACCGCATTCGGTTGTCGTCCCCGCGAACGCGGGGACCCATACGCGGCGGCGGTTCAATAGAATGTTGGTGCTCGATAACGCGAAATAACGACCGCCGGTGGTTATGGGTCCCTGCGTTCGCAGGGACGACGGCGGTGAGGTGACAATGACAACGTCCAACAGCAAGTTTCGAACCGGATCGAAGGAAGCGCCGACCGAGCCGTTCAAGCGGGCGGTGACGTCGTGTCTGCGCGCGATCGCCAAGGCTCCGGAGCTCGAAGTGACCTTCGCCGCCGAACGCCCCGGCCTCGCGCCGGGCAAGGCGCGGCTGCCGGAGCCGGCGCGCAAGATGACAAAACGCGATGCCGCCATCGTGCGCGGCCACGCCGATTCGATCGCGCTGAAGCTCGCCTGCCACGATCCGAAAGTGCACCGCAAGCTGATGCCGGGCAATCCGCAGGCGCGCGGCGTGTTCGAGGCGGTCGAGCAGGCGCGGGTCGAGGCGATCGGCGCGCGGCGGATGGCCGGCGTTGCGAAAAATCTCACCGCGATGCTCGACGATCATTTCCATCGCGGCAAGTTCGACGAAATCACCGACCGCGCCGATGCGCCACTGTCGGATGCGCTGGCGATGCTGGTGCGCGAGCGGCTGACCGGGCTCGCGCCGCCGGCGGCGGCCCGCAAGATGGTCGACCTCTGGCGCCCGGTGCTGGAAGACAAGATCGGCGCGCGGCTCGACCAGCTCAGCCGCGTCACCGAAGACCAGGCCAGGTTCGGCGACGCCGTGCATGATCTGCTGTCGGCGCTGGAACTCGGCGACGAGCGCAATGCCGACTCCGACGACGACGAAAACCAGGACGAGAACCGCGACGGCGAGAACGACCAGTCCGGCGCCGAGGGCTCGCCCGATTCCGACGCGGCGCAGGAAATGAGCGCCGATCAGGCCCAGGCCTCCACCGACGAGATGTCGGAAAGCGCCATGGAAAGCGCGCAGGCTTCCACGTCGGACACTTTCGACGATGGCGAACTCGGCGACGACGAGACGCCGGGCGAGGCGACGCGGCCGAATTCGCGCGGCGTCAACGAGCCGCGCGGCCCGGAATACCACGCCTTCGCGCCGAAGTTCGACGAGGTGATCGCGGCCGAGGATCTCTGCGACCATGACGAACTGGAGCGGCTGCGCAGCTATCTCGACAAGCAGCTGGCGCATCTGCAGGGCATCGTGGCGCGGCTGGCCAACCGGCTGCAGCGCCGGCTGATGGCGCAGCAGAACCGCGCCTGGGACTTCGATCTCGAGGAGGGTGTGCTCGATCCGGCGCGGCTGTCGCGCGTGGTGACCGATCCCTATCATCCGCTGTCGTTCATGAGCGAGAAGGAAGCCACCTTCCGCGACACCGTGGTGACGCTGCTGCTGGATAATTCCGGCTCGATGCGCGGTCGTCCCATCACGGTGGCGGCGACCTGCGCCGACATCCTGGCGCGCACGCTGGAGCGCTGCGGCGTCAAGGTGGAAATTCTCGGCTTCACCACCCGGGCCTGGAAGGGCGGGCAGTCGCGCGAGGCGTGGCTGGCCGCCGGCAAGCCGGCCAATCCCGGCCGGCTCAACGATCTCCGGCACATCATCTACAAATCGGCCGACGCGCCGTGGCGGCGCGCACGCAAGAATTTGGGCCTGATGATGCGCGAGGGGCTGCTGAAGGAAAACATCGACGGCGAGGCGCTGGACTGGGCGCACAAGCGGCTGCTCGGCCGCTCCGAGCAGCGCAAGATCCTGATGATGATCTCCGACGGCGCGCCGGTCGACGACTCCACGCTGTCGGTCAATCCCGGCAACTATTTGGAGCGCCATCTGCGCCACATCATCGAGGAAATCGAGACCCGCTCCCCGGTGGAGCTGATCGCGATCGGCATCGGCCACGACGTCACGCGCTATTATCGCCGCGCCGTCACCATCGTCGACGCCGAGGAACTCGGCGGCGCGATCACCGAAAAGCTCGCCGAGCTGTTCAGCGAGACCAATGGGGCGGCGCCCGCGTCCGGCCGCCGGCGCCGATTGCATTCGTAACGGCATGCGGGCATATCTCAGCCGCCGCCGCTTCCTGAAGTTGACGGCGGCGGGGCTTTCGGGCGCCGCGATCCCCGCCGTCGCCCATGCGCGAGAGCCGATCGCGCCGGATGAATTCACCGTCGCCGTTCCGGTCTCGTTCGAGGTCAATGCCCGGCCGATCCCTTCGTTCGACACCAGCGACAAGACGCGCGTCCGCTTCGGCGCGCTGGAATATCGCAGCGGGCTGATCCTGACCTCGCGTTTTCGCGGGTTTGGCGGGCTGTCGGGATTCCGGCTCGATCCGAAGGGCGAGCGCTTCATCGCCGTCAGCGACAAGGGCAGCTGGTTCACCGGCCGCATCATCTACCGGGGCCGCGAGATGACCGGGCTCGACGAGGTCGAGGCGGCGCCCCTGCTCGGGCCCGATGGCCGGCGGATTACCGCGCGCGGCTGGTACGATTCCGAATCGCTCGCGCTCGACGGCACGCTGGTCTATGTCGGGATCGAGCGGGTGCAGCGGATCCTGCGCTACGATTTCGCCAAGGGATTTACGCAATCGCGCGGCGAAGAGGTGCCGGTGCCGCCGGCCTTCCGCAAATTGCCCAGCAACAAGGGGCCGGAGGCGCTGGTGGTGGTGCCGAAGAACCTGGCCCTGGCGGGCACGCTGATCGCGCTCTCCGAGCGCGGCCTCGATGCCGACGGCAACCTCCTGGGCTTCCTGATCGGCGGCAGGACGCTGGGGCAGTTCAGCCTGCGACGCACCGATAAATTCGACGTCAGCGATGCGGTGCTGCTGCCTTCCGGCGAACTGCTGGTGCTGGAGCGCAAATTCTCCTGGCTGTCCGGCATCGCGATCCGGATCCGCAGCGTCGCGCTCAAATCGCTGGCGCCGGGTGCATTGGTCGACGGCCCCGCGATTTTCGAGGCCGATCTCGGCCACGAGGTCGACAACATGGAAGCCATCGACGCCCACGTCACGCCGGAGGGCGACACCGTGCTGACGCTGGTCTCCGACGACAATTTCTCGATGGTCCAGCGCAATCTGATCCTGCAGTTCACGCTGGTGGAATAGCTGTCGTTCTTCACCCTCCCCTGGAGGGGGAGGGTCGGCTCGCATGAGCGTAGCGATTTGGGAGCCGGGTTGGGGTGACGGTCCCTCAGCCCGCGCACCTGTTCGAAACGAGAGACTGTCACCCCACCCCGCCCGCTGCGCGGGCGACCCTCCCCCTCCAGGGGAGGGTAAGGGTTGCATCGCTGGCAGTTGGACATCGCCGTCCCTGCCCCTACACTCCAACGATCATTCCTCCCCCATCCGGACATCCCCACATGAGCGCCCTGTTTTCCCCGATCACGCTGCGCGGCCTGACGCTTTCCAATCGCATCATGGTGGCGCCGATGTGTCAGTATTCCGCCGAGAACGGCGAGGCCAATGACTGGCACTTCACCCACATCAACTCGCTGGCGCTGTCGGGGGCTGCGGCCTTCTGTATCGAGGCGACCGCGGTGGAGGCAATCGGCCGCATCACGCCGGGCTGCCTCGGGCTTTGGAACGACGCCACCGAGGCCGCACTGAAGCCGGTGATGGAATCGGTCCGCAGGCGCTCGAAGGCGGCCATCGTGATGCAACTCGCCCATGCCGGCCGCAAGGCCTCGAGCCATACGCCGTGGGACGGCGGCCAGTTGATCCCGGTCTCCGAAGGCGGCTGGGAGGCCGAGGGTCCCTCCGATGTGCCGCACAAGGAGGGCGAGGCGCCGCCGCGCGCGCTCGACGAGGCCGGGCTGAAGCGCATCCGCGACGCCTTCGTGGCGGCGGCACAGCGCACCGAGCGGCTCGGCATCGACGGCATCGAGGTGCATTGCGCGCACGGTTATCTGCTGCATCAGTTTCTTTCGCCGATATCCAACAAGCGCACCGATCAGTATGGCGGCAGTCTGCCGAACCGCATGCGGTTTCCGCTCGAAGTGTTCGATGCGGTGCGCGCCGCGTTTCCGCATGACAAGCCGGTCGGCCTGCGGGTTTCCGCCACCGACTGGGTCGAGGGCGGCTGGGATCTTCCGCAGACCATTGAAT
The DNA here is from genome assembly GCA_043811435.1 of Pseudomonadota bacterium. Lineage (GTDB taxonomy): Bacteria > Pseudomonadota > Alphaproteobacteria > Rhizobiales > Xanthobacteraceae > Bradyrhizobium. The sequence goes on along the minus strand of JBDRNF010000154.1, from coordinate 5,039 downwards.
TCGCGCATGAACTGAAAAAGCGCGGCGTCGACTGGATCGACGTGTCCTCCGGCGGCGTGTCGCCGCTGCAGAAAATCCCGCTCGGCCCCGGCTACCAGGTGCCGCTGGCGCAGGCGGTGAAGGACGCGACCGGCGTCACCACCATCGCGGTCGGCCTGATCACGGAAGCCAAGCAGGCCGAGGACATCATCGCCTCCGGCAAGGCCGACATGGTCGCGCTGGCGCGCGGCATGCTCTACGACCCGCGCTGGGGCTGGCACGCCGCCGCCGAACTCGGCGGCGAGGTCTCGGCGCCGCCGCAATACTGGCGCTCGCAGCCCTCGACGCAAAAGGCGCTGTTCGGGGCGACCACGTTCGGGACGAGGTAGGTCGTTCGTCATTGCGAGCGCAGTGAAGCAATCCATCGTGCCGCGCAAAGAAAGAATGGATTGCTTCGCTGCGCTCGCAATGACGGTAATTGACGGACCGCGTTCTACCTCACGCCGCCCGGACGCTGTCCAGGAACTTCTCCACCTCGGTCTTCAAATGCGTGCTGACTTCGGCGAGCTCTTGCGCCGATTTCAGCATCTGGCCTGACGTGGTCTCGGTTTCGATCGCCCCCTTGGCGACGCGCTCGATATTGTCGGCGACATCGAGGGTGCCGCCGGCGGCGGCTTCGACGCCCTGGGCGATGCTCTGGGTAGCGGTGCCCTGCTGTTCGACCGCCGATGAAATCGAGGTCGAGATCCCGCTGATGCGCTCGATGGTCAGCCCGATCGCCTTGATGGCGTTGACCGACTCTTCGGTGGCGTGCTGCATGTTGACGATGTGCGACGAGATCTCGTCGGTCGCCTTCGCGGTCTGGCCGGCCAGCGTCTTGACCTCCTGCGCCACCACCGCGAAGCCGCGGCCGGCTTCGCCCGCGCGCGCCGCCTCGATGGTCGCATTCAACGCCAGCAGATTGGTCTGTTCGGCGATGGAGGTGATCAGCTTGACCACGTCGCCGATGCGGTCGCCGGCCGCCGTCAATTCCGCCATCCGCTGGTCGGTGGCATTGGCCTGCCGCACCGCATCGGAGGCGACGCCGTTCGACTCCTGAACCCGGCGGCTGATCTCGACGATCGACTGCGACAATTCGCTGGAAGCCGCCGCGGCCGAGCGGACATGCTCGGAAGCCTGGCGCGAGGCGTCGGCGGAATGGCTCGACAACTCCGCGGTCGAATGCGCCGTCACCGAAAGCCGCTGGGCATCCTGCTCAAACCTTCCAGAGGAATTCAACACCTGCTCGATGATGCCGCCGATCCGGCCGCGAAAATCATCGACGAAGCTATTGAGCTCGGCCTTGCGCTGCTCTACCGCCTGCGCTTCGGCGTCGACGCGTTCGCGATCGAGCTGCTGGCGCTCGAGGCGGTTGTTCTTGAACACGCCGATGGTGCGGGCGATCGCGCCGATTTCGTCGTGGCGGCCGGCGTGGTGTACCTCGATGTTGGTGCGGCCCTCGGCCAGGCCGGTCAGCGATTGCGTCACCGCCCGCAGCGGCCGCGTGACCTGGCGGACCATCACCATGGTCATGGCGAGCACGATCAGCGCCGCGATGGCGGCGGCAAGGCCCATCGCCCACAGCGCCTGCGACAGCATGCCGTCGAACTGGGCGGTGGGAATGCCGACGAACACCAGGCCGATCACCTTGCCGGCGTCGCCGAACACCGGCTGATAGGCGGTGACGAAGCGGCGGCCGAACAATATCGCTGGACCCTTGTAGGCCTCGCCGCGGCGGACCACGGGCTGCGCCGGATGATCGGCCGCGAGCTGGGTGCCGACCGCGCGGTCGCCGTTTTCCTTTTTCAGGTTGGTGGTGCGGCGAAAGAACTGCTTGCTGGCGTCGTCATAGACGAACAGCGTGGCGACGCCGCCGACATAGCCGACCGCCCGGTCGACGATTTTGTGGTCGGAGAATTCCGGCATCTTCGCGATATCGACGCGCTCGACCACGCCGTTCTTCAGCGCGATCCTGGCGCTGCCAAAACTTTCGCCGAAGGCAAGGCTGAGCGTGCGCAGATTGACGTCGATGTCGCTCAGCGCGCTTTTGTCGAAGTCGCGGCTCAGCGACCAGTAGCCGGCCCCCGCCACCAGCGCGGTATTGACCGCGATCAGCAGCGCCGCGCCGAGCACGGCCTTGGGCCCGAGATTAAGTCGCAGAAACGCGAAGCGGCTTCCCGTGATTCCAAACGCCATTCGGTATCTCCAAAAGAATAGGCTCGATCGCAAAGCTGCATTTTTAAGCATTTTGTTTACGATTGGCTTAATGAAGTCCGTCCGGCGGAATTATGGCTCCGCAGTGCCCCTCCGGGCTGGCGATTCCTGCTTGAGTTACATCCCTCGCACCTGTGGGGGATCCGGTACGCCGCGGCATTTTGGTCAGTCGTCGCGGTCTCTACCCCGTCGCCACCGGCCCGCCGGCCTTCTTCCACGCGTCCATTCCGCCGGCGATATGGGCGGTGTTGGCGAGGCCGGCCTCCTTGGCCGCCGCCACCGCCATCGCCGAGCGCTCGCCGAACGCGCAGAAGAACACGATGCGCCGGCCGGTCGCCGCCGCGACCTCGCGCAGCATTCCGCCGGGTTTCAGCGCATCGCCGATGGCGGGATAGGGGGCATGCAGCGCGCCCGGCAGCGTACCGTGCCTGGCGCGTTCGCCGGTCTCTCGGAGATCGACCAGCAGGATATCGGGCCGCCCCAGGCTGTCGATGCCTTCCTGCGCGGTGAGCGACTGTCCCTGCCTGGCGAGGTCGTTCTGATGCAGGCCGACATGCATGTTGGCCGGCACGGCCACGTCCATCATCTTCGGATTCGGCAATTTCAGATTGCCCATCAGCTCGATATATTCATCGACCGAGCGCACCTGCAGCCGCGGATTGTAGCGTCTCTCCTCGCCGATGGTGGAGACGGTGTCGCCCTTGTAGTCATGGGCCGGAAAAACCATGGTCTCGTCAGGCAGTTTCAGGAGCCGGTTGAAGATCGAATCATACTGCGCCCGCGCGCTGCCGTTCTGGAAATCGGTGCGGCCGGTGCCGCGGATCAACAGCGTATCGCCGGTGAACACGCGGTCTCCCATCAGATAGCTGTAGGAATCATCGGTGTGGCCGGGCGTGTACATGACGTCGAGGCTGAGGCCTTCGATCGTCACCCTGTCGCCCTCGGTGACCCGCATCGCCACCACATCGGCCTTGCTCTGCTCGCCCATGATGGTGACGCAGTGGGTGCGGTCGCGCAGCTCGCCCAAACCGGTGACGTGGTCGGCGTGCAGATGGGTGTCGACCGCCTTGACCAGCCGCAGATCAAGCTCGCGCAGCAGTTGGCAGTAACGGTCGACCTTTTCCAGCACGGGATCGAGGATCAACGCCTCGCCGCCGGCGCGGCTGGCCAGCAGGTAGCTGTAGGTTCCGGAAACGCTGTCGAACAACTGTCGAAAGATCATGGCCGCTCGTTCCTGGCATCATCGTCCAGCCGTATCGACGCGCTCTAAATTAGTCAATGCTAAAGCATGGAACCTGCGCTATCGTGATGACGGCGCCCGTGATGGCGCAGTCGATATCTGATCGGAACATCGGGCCATGAGAGCGGTTGCAGCAGGCGCAAGAAGCAGGGCTGCCGGAATCAGCGCCGCGGATGCCGCGGCGCTGAAGATGCTGGCGAGGCAGGCCGGCAGTGCGGCGCGGCTGCTGAAATTGCTGGGCAATGAAAAGCGGTTGCTGGTTCTCTGCTTTCTCGCCGCGCGCGGTGAAATGACCGTGAGCGAACTGGTCGAGGTGGCGAAACTCAGCCAGTCGGCACTGTCGCAGCACCTGGCGCGGTTGCGCGCCGACGGCCTGGTGACGTTCCGCCGCGCCTCGCAGACGCTGCATTACAGCATCGCCGACAAGAACGCGCTGCGCGTGCTGCAGGTGCTGAAAGACATCTATTGCGGGAATCTGAAGTGAAGCGGCGCGCCAGTCGCGGCAATGTCAGCCGGATTTCTGCTGGAACCGGAGCAATCCTGGTTCGAAGCTGTTAAGCTTGGATGGCAACGGGGCCGGGCGCGAAATCGATATGGCGGAATATGTCGTGGAATTTGGCAGGGACGGCGGGCCGCTGGAGCCCGACGGCCGTCTCGACGCGCCGACGTTCCACCGCAACCATCAGGCGATCCGCGCGGTGCTGCAGCGCTATCTCGCTGATAGATCCGGCGACGTGGTCGAGGCCGGCAGCGGCACCGGCCAGCATGTGGTGGATTTCGCCCGGCATTTCCCTGAGATCGTGTGGTGGCCGAGCGATCTCCACGAGCCGCATCTGAAAAGCATCGCGGCGTGGCGGGCGCATGCGGGCCTGGCAAATATCCGTCCGCCGCTGCGGGTCGACCTGGCGGATCCGGCGTGGTGTCCCGAATTGCAGGACGGCAACGGTCCCGGGAAATTGCTGGCGGTGTTCTGCGCCAATGTGATCCACATCGCGCCATGGCGCGTGGCCGAAGGCCTGTTCGCGGGCGCGGGGCGCTATCTTGATGCGGAAGGGCGGCTGTTCCTCTACGGCCCGTTCAAGCGCGACGGCAGGCACACCGCGCTCAGCAACGCGGTGTTTGACACCAGCCTGCGCCATCGCGACGCCGAATGGGGCGTGCGCGATATCGGCGACTTGCAGAAGCTGGCGGCGGGCGTCGACCTGGCGCTGGTGGAAATCGCGGAGATGCCCGCCAACAATCTGGTGCTGGTGTTCGAGCGGGTGAAGCAGACCCAAGCGTCAGACGTCGATTGAGCCTCTAGAAGCCGTCATTGCGAGCACAGCGAAGCAATCCATTCCGTAGGGTGGGCAAAGGCGCGCTCTTCGCGCCGTGCCCACCATTCAGCCGAAGTTAAGATGGTGGGCACGGCGCAAGGGCGCCTTTGTCCTACTGAGTCAATTGGTCGCTAATTAAATTGGCGAGGAATCAGTTAGTTATCGAGCTTCGAGCTTGGCATGGAGGCTAAGATGGGTCTCGGAAGCGAAGAAAGATTTGGGCGCTACGTTGAAGCGCTTGGGAGCGTCAT
>JBDRNF010000153.1:0-6681 GCA_043811435.1 Pseudomonadota bacterium | reverse complement strand
GGACAGCCTGACACGGGCGCAATTGGAAAACGAGTTGGCTTGCCAACGTATTGTCGCAACGGCCGCGCCGCCGCCCGCTGAGGCCGTTCTACATGCGGCATTGCCCGATCGCCTCGTCGCCTTTGTTCGACCGACGGCGCTGCAGGCCATCGCCGGCACGCCCGGCGCAAGCGATCACCTGCGCCGGATTTACGGCGAGTCGCTTGCCATCGTCACAGAGAGCCGAGCGGGATTGCCGCTGGCAAAAGCCTGCGTTGAGGCGCGGCAGGCGGCGTGTGGCATCATCGGATTGGCGCTGCTCCATCACGGCTTGGTGACGTTCGGCGAGACGGCTCACGAAATGTACGAGCGCTTGATCGATCTGGTCGCGCGCGCCGAGCGGTACTTGCAAGAGCATGGGGCGTGGGAGATCGCGCCGCCGACCGTGTCCGCGCCCGCCCCGATCCAGCGCGCGGCCATCGCCGCTCTGCGGCAGACGGTCTCAGAGGCCGTTGGTTATCCCGCCATCCTGTCGGCCTGTGATGACGCGTTTGGCTTCGCCCAACGTGATGACCTGTCGCGTCTCGTTCCCGGCGCGCACATCGCCGGGCAGCCGTGGCGCAAGGAGGCACCGCCGCGCATCCTCTTCGCTCCGGGAGTGGGCCTGTATGCGCTTGGCCGCACGGCAGAAGAAGCGGCGCTCAACGGTCAGTGGTATCGAAGCCTGTCTGAAGTCATCGCACGGGCGACGGCGCTGGAGAAGTATCAGCCGGCGCCCGTCGCCGTCCCGGATGAGGTCGTGTCGGATCGTCAGGGGATGTTCGCCGGCGAAGTCGCGCTCGTGACCGGCGCGGCTTCCGGCATCGGCAAAGCCTGTGTCGAATCGCTGCTGTCGCGCGGCGCAGCTGTGATCGGGCTGGATATTTCGCCGCGGATTGTTGAAGTGTCAATCCAAAAAAGTTATCTCGGTCTGACGTGCGATGTGACAGACGAGGCGGCGATCGCGCGGGCGTTCGACGCCGCCGTCAAAGCCTTTGGTGGACTCGATATGCTGGTGCTGAACGCTGGCGTCTTCCCGCCCGGCACCCGCATCGAAGCGCTGGAACTGGCCGCCTGGCAAAAAGTAATGCGCGTCAACCTCGACGCCAACCTGTCCATCCTGCGCGAAGCCTACCTGCTGCTCAAGCGCGCGCCGCGCGGCGGTCGCGTGCTGGTCAACGCTTCCAAGAACGTGCTTGCGCCCGGCGTGGGCGCGGCAGCCTATTCCGCCTCGAAAGCGGCGCTGACGCAACTGGCGCGCGTCGCCGCGCTGGAATGGGGCAAGGACAAAATCCGCGTTAATATGATCCACCCAGACGCCGTCTTCGACACCGGCATCTGGACGGAAGAAGTCATCGGGGCGCGCGCGGCGCACTACGGCATGACCGTGCAGCAGTACAAGACGCGCAACGTGCTGGGCGTCGAACTGAACAGCCACTACGTCGCCGAACTGGTCGCCGAAATGCTGGGGCCGCTGTTCGAGAAGATCACTGGCGCGCAGATCGCGGTGGACGGCGGCAGCGATCGGGTGATCTGAGATGAGCGACAAGTTTGACATCCTCCAACAGTTAGTGACCCTCTCGCGCAATCTCGGCCTGCCGGAGCGCGACTACGCCATCCTGGGCGACGGCAACACCTCGGCACGCATTGACGAGTCCACCTTCTGGATCAAAGCCAGCGGCGCCTATTTGCATCAAATCAGGCCGGAAGACTTCGTGGAAGTCCGCCTCGCGCCGGTGCTGGATATGCTGAAGGAAGATGATCTCTCCGATGCTGAGATTCAGCGGCGGCTGGCTGAAGCCAAAGTCGATCCGGCGCAGCCGCGCCCGTCGCTCGAGACGACGTTCCACGCGCTGGCGCTGACGGTGTGCGGCGCGAAGTTCGCCGGCCACACTCACCCCGTCGCGCTGAACGCGATCCTGTGCTCGGCCAACGCCCGCGAGGCCGTGCGCGGGCGAATCTTCAGCGAGGAAATTCTCTACGGCGGCCCGGCGCCGGCCTTTGTGCCGTATGCCGATCCGGGCCTGCCGCTGGCCCGCGAGGTGCGGAGCGCGATGCAGCACCACCTTGACAAATACGGCGAGCCGCCGCGCGTGATCCTGTTGCAGAATCACGGCCTGGTCGCCCTCGGCCAGACGGCGACCGAAGTGGAAAACATCACCGCGATGACGGTCAAGGCGGCGCGTATCCTGCTGGGCACGTATGCGCTGGGCGGCCCGCGCTTTTTGAGCGAACGCGACATCCGGCGCATTTACACCCGCCCCGACGAACTGTATCGCCGCCAGAAAGCCAATCATAAGCGAGGCGCATCCCATGACCACGCCCCTGACCGATCAAACTGTGATTGATTTCGTTCGCCAGACCGATCTGATGACCACCGTCTTCGCCGGCGAGGATTCGCTCAGCAGCGCTCCCATCACCGAAGGTAACGTCAACCTGTTGTTCCGTGTCTTCAGCCAGCGTGATCCGATCCACAAGTCCGTGCTGGTGAAGCAGGCGCTGCCCTATGCCTGGCGCTACCCCGATTTCAAGATGCCGCTCGACCGCCAGCGGATCGAATGGGGCATTCTGGAGATCGAGGCGCGCTATTGCCCGGAGCAGGTGCCCGCCCTCTACCTGTACGACGACGAGCGGCACATCATCGTCATGGAAGACTTGAACCGGCACCTCGTGATGCGCGAAGGACTGTTGCTGCGGAAGCGCTATCCAAAGGTCGCCGAGCACATCGGCCTGTTCATGGCCCCCACATTGTTCTACACCTCGGACTTGTACCTGTCGTCTGCCGACCAGCACGATTGACCTGTCAATCCCCAATGGCGACGCGATCCCGATCGAGGAGCGCACGCCGCGCGCAGTCGATCACGTCGGCAAAGAGCGGATCACGCCCGACGGCGTGGAAGTGGCGAATCCGGCCTTTGACGTGACGCCGGCGAAGTACATCACGGCCATCATCACCAAGCACGGCGTGGCCTATCCGCTCTACGCGAAGAGCCTGGCCGAGATCATGGAGCAGGCCAGAGCGCATCGCGCGGCACAGAAGGTGACGACGTAAGACACTTCACCGCTAAGACGCGAAGGGCGCAAAGAGGTTCGGGCTTTTCTTGGCGACCTTTGCGCCTTGGCGGTTCAACACGGGAGCGCCCTGAATGACGATGACGCACGAGAATGGTCACTGGCAAGATGAAGCGCGGCGCGTGGCGCAAGGCATTCGCCGCCGCGTGCTGGAGCACACCGTCAATCAGAACGGCGGCTACCTGAGTCAGGCGTGCTCGTCGGAGGAGACGCTGGCGACGCTGTACGTGAAGGTGATGAAGTTGGGGCCCAGCATTGCCCCGAAAGTTCCGCCACCCTTCCCCGGCGTTCCGAGTCGGCACAACTCCGCCGCCTTCACCGGTGCGGGCTACAACGGCCCGCACGCGCCCGAACTGGATCGGTTCTTCCTGTCCGCCGTGCATTACGCGCTGGCGCTGTACGCGACGCTGATCGAAGTCGGGCGCATGGCGGCGGAAGGGCTGGCGCAGTTCAATCAGGACGGCAGCATGGTCGAGATGATCGGCGCGGAGCATTCGCCTGGCCTCGAAGTGACCGGCGGCTCGCTTGGCCAGACGCTCAGTCAGGTGGGCGGCATCGCGCTGGCGCGGCGGTTGCGCGGCGAGACGGGCCGCAACTGGGTGTTCATGTCGGACGGCGAATTTCAATCGGGGCAAACGTGGGAGGCGGTGCAGGCGCTGTCATTCTACAGGCTGGACACCGTCGGCGTATACGTGGATGTCAACGGCCAGCAGTGCGACGGCAAGATGACCGAGGTAATGAACATCGAGCCGTTGACGAGCCGGCTGGAAGCGTTCGGCGCGCGCGTCTTTCAAGTCGCTGGGCACGATCCCGATGCGCTGGCCGCGCCCACCGAACTACCGCCGGATGGTCGACCACTGTTCATTCTGGCTTATACGAATGCCTGCGCCGGCCTGCCGCTGTTGGAAAGCCGCCGCCCCAAACTGCACTACGTGCGCTTCAAGAGTGAAGACGAGCGTCAAGTCTTTACGTCTTATCTCGCGTCGATGAAATGACCTCACCTTCCCCCACTCGGCGCTACGCGTCACGCTCCCCCTCCCTCTCCTAAAAGGAGCGGGAGGGGGAGGGCCGGGGAGGGGGCGGGTGAGGTGTGGAGAAAGCTATGGAGATTCTTTCTCGCGTTCATGCCCGGAAACTGGTCGAGTGGGCCAAAGACAAGCCTAACGTGATCGTGCTGTCCGCCGACCTGACCAGTTCCACCGAAGTCGATCTCTTCCGCGACGCCTACCCCGATCGCTTTTTCTCAATGGGCATGGCCGAGCAGAATATGATGAGTTTCGCCGGGGGGCTGGCGCGCGAGGGCTTCTATCCGTTCGTTCATACCTTCGCCGTGTTCATCTATCGGCGCGCGTACGACCAGATCGCCGCCTCGATCGCGTACCCCAATCTGCCCGTGAGGATGTTTGGCTTTCTGCCCGGCGTCACCACGCCCGGCGGCGCGACGCACCAGGCCATCGAAGACATCGCCGTGATGCGCGCCTTGCCGAACATGACCGTCGTCGAGGTCGGCGACGCGACCGAGGTGGAGACCCTGCTCGACGCACTTCATCCGGTGAAAGGGCCGGTGTACGTGCGAATGCTGCGCGGCGAGATTCCACGCCTGTTCGCCGTCGACGAGCCGCTACGATTGGGGCGGGCGCGCGTGTTGAGCGCGGGCAGCGACATCGCGCTGTTCTCGTCCGGCATCTGCACCGAAGAAGCAATGCGCGCCACCAGTGTCCTGCGCGCGCGCGGCGTGTCAATTCAGCACATGCACGTCTCCACCCTCAAGCCGTTCGACGATCTGGCCATTCTCGAAGCCGCCGTGCAGGCGCGATACGGTGTGATCACGATGGAGAATCATACCATCCTCGGCGGGCTGGGCACGGCGGTCGCCGAAGTGATGGCCGAAGCCGGTGTGGGCAAGAAGCTGGCGCGGATCGGCCTGCGCGACGTCTTCCTGCACGGCGCGAGCAGGCCCTACCTGATGCGCGAATACGGGCTGGACGCGATCGCGCTCGTCCGCACGGTCGAGCAACTGCTCGGCGCGGACTTCGGCATCACCGAGAGCGATCTGGCGGCGGTGCGCCTCGATGCCGTTCACAGCGAGGCCAAGGCCGAGGCGTTGTAGGTACAACTTAGATGACGACCATTCCCAGCGTACCGGTGCCTCTGTCCGGCGAGCGATTTCGTGTGGTGTATCGCCTGACGGCGGACAACAAAGCCGAAGCCAGTGACAAGGCGTGGGACATCTGCCTGGAGCAGACGGTCGAGTTTCCAGACGATCTCGTGCCCGGCGGCGACATCCGCGATCATATCCTTGGCCGCATCGAATCGTTCGAGCAACTCGATGCCTATCACTTCGAGGCGGTCATCAGTTATGCGGTCGAAACGTCGGGCTTTGAGTTGACGCAACTGCTCAACGTCGCCTTCGGAAACAGCAGCATCAAGCCCGGCATCCGTGTCGAGCGGCTCGATCTGCCCGACTCTCTGTTGCGCGCGTTCAAAGGGCCGCGCTTCGGGCGGGAGGGCTTGCGGGCGTGGCTTGGTGTGCCGCATCGCCCGCTGTTGTGCACCGCGCTCAAGCCGATGGGCCTGCCGCCGCAGGAGCTGGCGCACCTGGCGTATCAATGCGCGCTGGGCGGCATTGACATCATCAAAGACGATCACGGCTTGGCCGATCAATCCTTCTCGCCATTCACAGAGCGCGTGCAGCGCTGCGCCGAAGCCGTCGCCCAGGCCAACCGCGAGACCGGCCTGAAGCGCATCTACATCCCCAACGTCACCGGCCCGGCGAGCCGGGTCGTCGAGAACGCACTGTTCGCCAAACAGGCTGGGGCCGGCGGGCTGCTGTTCTCGCCGGGGCTGGCCGGCCTCAACCTCATGCAGCAGTTGGCCGACGACGATCGCATCGGCTTGCCGATCATGACGCATCCCGCGCTTCAAGGCAGTTTCGTCACCAGCTCCGACGATGGCCTCTCGCACTTCGTCATCTTCGGGCAGATCGCGCGTCTGGCCGGCGCCGACGCCACGATCTTTCCGAACTTCGGCGGTCGCTTCTCGTTTTCGCGTGAGGAGTGCGCGAGCTTGGTCGAAGGAACTGCCGTGCTGATGGCGCACATCAAGCCCATCTTCCCCACCCCCGGCGGCGGCATGAGCCTGGCCCGCGTGCCGGAAATGCGCGAGCTGTACGGGCGCGATGTGATTTTCCTGATCGGCGGCGGCCTGCACCGGCACGGGCCAAATCTGGTTGAGAACTGCCGCCACTTCCATCAACTGGTTGCAGAGAGGTGACTACCCCAACCCGGGAGACACGAGCATGCCTGCGCATTGGGGTCGACAGGTGAGTTGAGATTGTTCGGGGTTGGGATTCCGAGTGCTCCATAGCAGAACCTTCATTGCAACGCGGTCTCAAACGCGCTTACGAACTCGTCTTCCTTCACCGAGTCGAGCCACTACTGGAAGACATTGCCCTCGCCGCCACGAGCGGCAAACTTTCCTTCAGCGGCGATACCGGCAAGGCGATGGCCTTCATGCGCATCCAGGGTAACATGAGCCGCCTGTACGGCGAGGCGCGCGAGAAAATTGGCGACCCCGGCGACCTGACCCAAC
>JBDRNF010000152.1:0-16853 GCA_043811435.1 Pseudomonadota bacterium | reverse complement strand
CGCGTTCCCGGGACGCAGCACAGCGCCCTTGCGGTGCGCTGCTGATCCGGGGTCCATGGGTCCCGGCTCTGCGGAGCAGCGTGACCGGACGATGCTGCGCATCGCCGGAAGAACGCTGCACCGCGTCCGGGACACGAGTCCCGCGAACGATCGTCGAACCCGGCACACGGAACAATCACCTCCACCATCCGTTGTGCCCGCTCTTCCCCCGGCCACGGCCTGACTTGACGGAGGTCTACATGGATCTCCGCGGATTTCTTCTATTGGCAGAAACTGTTCCTCCGATCGAACTACAGCAGCCCAAAGGCACTGCGCTGATCAATCTCGCGGTCGCAGGCCTGATCGTCACCGGACTGTATTTTGCCCGCGAAATCCTGGTGCCGGTGGCGCTCGCGGTGCTCTTCAGTTTCGTGCTGGCGCCCTTTGTGATCCGGCTGCAATCGTGGCGGGTGCCGCGCCGGCTGGCGGTACTGGTCGCGGTGTTCGTCGGCTTCTCGATCATCTTCAGCCTCGGCGGCCTGATGGTCTCGCAGGCCAACCGGCTTGCAGAGGAATTGCCCGGCTACCAGCAGACGCTGCGTGAAAAAATCGAGAACCTGCGCGGCGTCGCGGCCGGCGGCTCGAGCACGCTGGAGCGCGCGTCAAAGGTGCTGCGGGAACTGGACAGCGAATTGCACAATCCCGCACGCGGGCAAATCATCGATGGCTTGCGGCGCAGCCGAACGACAGGCCGATCCCGGTCGAAATCCGGCAGCCCGATCCGGGCACGCTGACCACCCTGGTCGCCATTATCCAGCCGCTGATCCAGCCGCTGACCACGACCGGCATCGTCATCATCTTCGTGATCTTCATCCTGATGCAGCGGCAGGACCTGCGAAACCGGTTCATCCGGCTGGCCGGATCGCAGGACATGCAGCGCACCACGGCGGCACTGGACGATGCCGGGCAGCGGCTGAGCCGGTTGTTCCTGAACCAGATCATCGTCAATGCCTCGTTCGGCCTGCTGATCGGGATCGGTCTGCAGCTGATCGGCGTGCCGAGCGCGCCGCTGTGGGGCCTGATCGCCATGATCCTGCGGTTCGTGCCCTATGTCGGCACGCCGATTTCGGCGGTGTTTCCGCTGATCCTGGCCGCGGCGGTCGGCGCCGGGTGGGAAATGCTGCTGATGACGGTGGCGCTGTTCGCGACGCTTCAGGTCTTTGCGGCGCAGGTGGTGGAGCCCCAGGTCTACGGACGCAGTTCCGGCCTCTCGCCGGTCGCCATCGTGATTTCGGCGTCGTTCTGGACCTGGCTATGGGGCCCGATCGGGCTGGTGCTGGCGACGCCCCTCACCGTCTGCCTTGTCGTCGTCGGCCGCCATGTCGACCGTCTGCAGTTTCTCGATGTCCTGCTCGGCAACGAGCCGGCGCTGACGCCGCCGCAACTGGTCTACCAGCGGATGCTGGCCGGCGACCCGATCGAGGCGTCGCAGCAGGCGCAGACCTTCCTCGGCGACGCCTCGCTGGAAGAATATTACGACACCATCATGCTGGACGGCCTGCGCCTCGCCGAAGCGGACGCGCGGCTCGGCCGGCTGAACCGCGAGCGGATGGACCGCGTTCTCGCCACCGTCCACGAAGTGGTGGACGATCTCGAATCCCACGAAGACCGGGCGGTGGTTGAAGTCGAAGAGGTCGAGACCAGCCCGCTGGCCCGCCTGGACACCGACACGGAATTGCCGGCCAGCCTCCCGGAACGATGGCAGCGGCCGGGCGCGGTGCTGTGCATTCCCGGCTCCGGCAAGCTCGACGAGGCCGCCGCCGTCATCCTCGCGCAGATCATGACCCGCCGCGGCCTCGGCGCCGCCGCCGAGAAAGCCGACGCATTGTCGATGTCGCGGTTCTTCTCGCTCGACCTGTCATCCGCCGCCGCCTTCTGCATCTGCTACGTCGGCAAGCCGTCGGACGCGATGATTCAGTACACGGTCCGCCGGCTGAGCAAGAAGAGCAAGGGCGGCCGCATCATCATCTCGCTGCTGGGCAGCGAGAGCGATGCGGTGACGCCGGGAACGCGCGATATCACGACGGTGGTCGGGAATTTCAGCGCCGTCGCGGATCTGATTGCCGAGACCGCCATCAAGGCTGCCCGCGCCGTGGAAACCCATCCCGGGGGCGGCACGGTCGCGGTCGACTGAAGGCTACGCGTTGAACCAGTCGCGTGCGTCGCCGGTGAAGGAGAAGAACAGGCCCGCCGCCGTCAGGGCGCACGAAACGACCTCGACCGCGCTGCTGAACTCCAGGCCCCTCAAGCCGATGACATGCACCAGCGTGATCGCGGAGAGCATCAAGGCGGCGGACAGAAACCAGCGCGGCCAGCTCTTGCGCTGCCGTGCGGCAAGCTGGACGAAATACACCAGCAGCAGGATCAGCGCGGCCGCGATCAGGCTTTCCGCCATGATCATCGATTCCGTGATCTGCTCGGTCGGCGTGCGGTCCCGGAACGCGACCGACAGCGCGTCGAGCGTCAGCGACAGATAGAGCAGCACTTCGAACCACAACACGTTTCTCGGTACGGTCATCGCGACGCCTTCTATTCCTTCGGGAATTCGAGGCCCATTTCACGGTAGCGGTTGGGATCGTCGCCCCAGTTTTCGCGCACCTTCACGAACAGGAACAGATGCACCGGCACACCGACGATCTCGGAAATCTCCTTGCGCGAATCCGCGCCGATCGACTTGATGGTGGCGCCGCCCTTGCCGAGCACAATCTTGCGCTGGCTTTCGCGCTCGACGAAGATGGTCTGCTCGATGCGGATGGATTTGTCCTTGCGCTCGGTCCAGCTGTCGGTTTCGACGGTGGACTGGTACGGCAGCTCCTGATGCAGCTGACGAAAAATCTTTTCGCGGGTGATTTCCGCCGCCAGATGCCGCATCGGCGCGTCCGACATCTGGTCTTCGGGGTAATGGTAAGGCCCCGGCGGCACCATCGCCGCCAGCGTGTGCCGCAGGTCGTCGACGCCATCGCCGGTCATGGCCGAAACCATGAAGGTCTCGGCAAATTTCAGCCGTTCGTTGGCGGCCTGCGCCAGCTTCAGCAGCTTTTCCTTGTCGACGATATCGACCTTGTTGATGACGAGGAGCTTGGGATGATTGACGGTCGCCACCTTGGCAAAGATCGCCTCGGCCTCCTCGTCGATTCCCTCGCGGGCATCGAGCAGCACGCAGACGAGGTCGGCGTCGTGGGCGCCGGTCCAGGCGGTCGACACCATGGCGCGGTCGAGCCGTCGCTTCGGCATGAAAATGCCGGGCGTATCGACCAGGATGATCTGGGCGTTGTTGTCGATCACGATGCCGCGGATCAGCGCCCGAGTGGTCTGCACCTTGCGCGAAACGATGGTGACCTTGGAGCCGACCAGCGCATTGACCAGCGTGGACTTGCCGACATTGGGGGCACCGATCAGCGCGACAAAGCCGCAGCGTGTCGCTACCGCCGGCGCAACGTCGCCCTCGTCTTCGACGTGTTCCCGGGGTTCAACCATCATCGTTACCGCCACCGACGCCCTCGACGCCTTCACGCTCTATCATGACGGATGCCGCGACCTTTTCGGCGGCGCGCTTGCTGCCGCCGAGGCCTTCGGCCGGCTCGAGGCCGGGCAGATCCACCGCGACCCGGAACTGGGGATCGTGGTGCGGCCCGGTGCGCTCGACCTCGCGGTAAACCGGGGTCGGCAGTCCCTTGCCCTGCGCCCATTCCTGCAGCACCGTCTTGGGATCGCGCAGCGGCCGCCGCGGCTTGCGCATCCGCTCCACCCAGTTGCGCTCGACGAACTGCGCCGCCGCGGTGTAGCCGCCGTCGAGAAAGATCGCGCCGATCACCGCTTCGCAGATGTCGCCGAGCACCGATTTGCGCAGGCGCGCGCCGGCGCCGGCGCCGACCGCGCCGAGCTTGATGTCGTCGATCAGTCCGAGCGATTTGGCGACATCGGCGCAGCTTTCCTTGCGCACGAGATCGGCCAGCCGCTTCGACAATTCGCCCTCGTTGGCGTTGGGAAAGGCGCGATACAGCATGTCGGAGACGACGAGCCCGAGCACGTGGTCGCCGAGGAATTCGAGGCGCTGATAGCTGTCACCGCGCTTGCGCGAGGATTTCAGCGCGGAGACGTGGGTGAATGCGGTCGCCAGCAGCTCGGCATCGGCGAATTTGTGCCCGATCCGGGCCTCGATCGCCGCGGTCGCCGCCTTGGCGCTGACCTTGCTGCGCTTCTTCTTCACCGCCGCGGGTTCGCTCCCGCCCTCAGGCTGAGCGCGTACCTCGCCCGGCGCGGAGGATGTCTGAAGATCGGGCGATTCGTCGTTCATCGCACGATTGAGAAAATGCGATTCCAGCGCACCGCGGTCGGCCAGCGCCAGAACATCCAGGCGGTTTCGCCCTCGGCAATGGAGAAGAAGATCATCTGGGCCCGGCCGACGATGTTCTCGAACGGCACGTAACCCACTGCCGACAACACCCGGCTGTCGGTGGAGTTGTCGCGGTTGTCGCCCATCATGAAGAGGTGGCCGGCCGGCACGGTATACACCGTGGTGTTGTCGTAAAATCCGTTGTCGACGCAATCCAGCGACTCATAGGTGACGCCGTTCGGCAGCGTTTCCTTCCAGCGCTTGACCCGCGCCGTGGCGTCGGAGGATCCGCAAGGGTCCTCGCCGATGAAGTCGCTGAGGCGCTCGCGCTTGACCGGCGTTTCGTTGATGTAGAGCAGCCCCTCCTTCATCTGGATGCGATCGCCGGGCAGCCCGATCACCCGCTTGATGTAGTCGGTGGAATCGTCCTTCGGCAGGCGGAACACGATGATATCGCCGCGCGCGGGCTCGGAGCCGAAGATGCGTCCCGAAAATATCGGCGGCGACAACGGGATCGAATAGTGGCTGTAACCGTAGGAATATTTCGAGACGAACAGGTAATCGCCGACCAGCAGCGTCGCCTTCATCGAGCCTGAGGGAATGTTGAAGGGCTGAAACAGGAAGGTGCGGATGACGAGGGCGATCAGAAGCACATGGATGACGACGCGGATGGTTTCACCCAGGCCGCTTTCAGTTTTTGTACCGGATGTCACGCTCATCGCTTTCCCAATTCCCGTCGCGACAGACGCGCGGTGGCAGAGCATTTTCCTCACGCGAATCGCTCTCGTTTCGCGTCGAGTAAATGGTCTTGATTCTGATATGTGAACCAGTTCCGGCGCTGCCTGAACTCGCCCTGCTTCGATATCCCTGCGGCGTTTTAGACGGTTGTTCGCAGCCACGCAATCAACGGTCGAATGAAAACTTGCTAATCCATTGAGCTGGCGAGGATTTTTTAGTTTTTCACCGGGCCGCGGAGGATGCCGGCCCGGGGCCCCTCAGGCTTTGCCCGGATCGACCGCCGAAATTATGACGAAAGCCTGCGCCAGCGGCCAATCGTCGGTGATCGACAGGTCGATTCGCGCCTCCAGGCCCTCCGGCGTCAGCGCCGCGAGCCTCGCCAGCGCTCCGCCGGTGAGCTGCATGGTCGGACG
Source organism: Pseudomonadota bacterium (assembly GCA_043811435.1). Classification (GTDB taxonomy): domain Bacteria; phylum Pseudomonadota; class Alphaproteobacteria; order Rhizobiales; family Xanthobacteraceae; genus Bradyrhizobium. Next base: position 11,327 of record JBDRNF010000152.1, on the reverse strand, counting down.
CCCCCCCGGCAGGTTCACCACCCCCATATCCCGCCACCAGACGCCCCGGCGGATCCCCGTGCCCAGCGCCTTGGAACAGGCCTCCTTGGCGGCAAACCGCTTGGCATAGGTCGCCACCACCATCTTCTCGCTCTTGGCGCGGCGCCCGGCCCGGGCGCGCTCGGCGTCGGTGAAAACCCGGTCGAGGAAGCGGTCGCCGTGGCGCTCGATCACCTTGGCGACCCGGCGGATGTCGATCAGGTCGGAGCCGATGCCGATGATCATGCCCTGCCCGTCCGGCTCCCGGCATCGCCGCTGTCGAGCCTGGCGCGCCCGCGATCCATCGCCGCCCGCATCGTCCGGACGGTCTCCCCGAGCCCGACGAACAACGCCTCCCCGATCATGTAGTAGCCGATATTCAGCTCCATGATCCCGGCGACTTCAGCGATCGTCTCCGCGGTCGCGTAATCGAGGCCGTGGCCGGCATGGACTTCGAGGCCGGCCGAGCGCGCCAGGGCCGCGCCGGCGACGATGCGCTGCCATTCGGATTCCGCCCTGGCGGCGTGGCCGTCGACCACGGCGTCGCACCAGGCGCCGGTGTGGATTTCGATCACCGGCGCGCGCAACTTCGCCGCCATTTCGATCTGGGCAGGGTCGGCGGCGATGAACAGCGATACCCGCACCCCGGCATCGCTGAAGCGCGCGATGAACGGCGCCAGCGCATCGCGCTGCCCGACCACATCGAGACCGCCTTCGGTAGTGAGCTCCTCGCGGCGTTCGGGCACCAGGCACACCGCATGCGGTTTGGTCGCCAGCGCGATCCGCAGCATGTCCTCGGTCGCCGCCATCTCGAAGTTCAGCGGTTTTGAAATCTCCGCCTTCAGCCGCGCCATGTCGTCGTCGCGGATATGGCGGCGATCCTCGCGCAAGTGAGCCGTGATGCCGTCCGCGCCGGCCTCGATCGCGACCAGCGCCGCGCGCACCGGATCCGGCCGCTCACCCGCCCGGGCGTTGCGCAGGGTGGCGACGTGGTCGACATTGACACCAAGGCGCAGCGGAGGGGGCGTAACCATGACCATCTTTCAACAAAACTTGCAGCGAGCGAGATCCTCATCCTGAGGAGCGGCCGCCTGGCCGCGTCTCGAAGGATGAGAGGCATGTTGTCTCATGGTTCGAGACGCGCGCAAGGGCGCGCTCCTCACCATGAGGGAGTTTCTTCAGCCATTGACGCGGTCGACCCGTGCGACGACGGCCTTGGCGCGCAACTGGGCGATGATAGCGCTGAGATGCTTCAGGTCATAGACCTCGAGATCGATGGTGAGTTCGGTGAAATCGGGCGAACGCCTGGACATGCTGATATTGTCGATATTGCCGTCATGCTCGGCGATCACGGTGGCCACCTGGGCGAGGCTGCCGGGCTCGTTGACGTTGTCGACCCGGATTCGCGCCGGAAAGCGCTGCGGCGTCGATTCGTCGACATCCCAGCGCACGTCGAGCCAGCGCTCCGGCTCCTCCTCGAAATCCTTCAGCGCCGGCGACTGGATCGGATAGATCGTGATGCCCTCCCCCGGCGTCACGATCCCGATAATGCGGTCGCCCGGCACCGCGCCGCCGTTCGGCGCGAATTTGACCGGCAGGTCGGAATTGATGCCGCGCACCGGGATCGCCGACGGGCTGCGCCCGGGATCGGGCGCCGATTTCAGCTTCAGCTTGACCGCGAGGCTCTTCTTGGCGGCGCCATAGCGCACCACCCGTTCTTCCTTGTAGTCGGGGTACATCGCGCGCGCGACGTCGGAGGCCTTCATCTCGCCGCGCCCGACCGACGCCATCACATCGTCGATCGAGGCGCGCGCCAGCCGCGGCAGCGCGCCCTTGAGCTTGTCGTCGGCGTATTCGATCTTGGCGCGCGTGAACAGCCGCTCGACGATGCGGCGGCCGAGCCCGGCATATTGATCGCGCACCGCGGTGCGGGTCGCGCGCCGGATCGCCGCCCGCGCCTTGCCGGTGACCGCCAGCGATTCCCAGGCCGAAGGCGGAGCGGCCTGCGCCTCCGAGGTCAACACCTCGACTTCGTCGCCGTTCTGCAACTCGGACGACAAGGGTGCGAACTTGCCGTTGATCTTGCAGCCCACCGCGCTGTTGCCGACGTCGGTATGCACGGCATAGGCGAAGTCGATCACATTGGCTTGGCGCGGCAGCGCGATCAGCTTTCCCTTCGGGGTGAAGCAGAACACCTGATCGTGAAACAACTCCAGCTTGGTATGTTCGAGGAACTCTTCCGGATTGGCGCTGTCGGACAGGATGCCGATGGTATGGCGCAGCCAGGCGAAGGCATTGGATTCGCGCTTCAGGAGTTCGGTCGGCGACCCCACGCCATCCTTGTAGAAGGCATGCGCGGCGATGCCCAGTTCCGCGATCTGGTCCATCTCCTCGGTGCGGATCTGCAGTTCGACGCGCTGGTTGCCGGGACCGATCACGGTAGTGTGAATCGAACGGTAGTCGTTCTGCTTCGGCGTCGAGATGTAATCCTTGAAACGGCCGGGCACCACCGGCCAGGTGGTGTGCACGACGCCGAGCGCGCGGTAGCAGGCCTCGACGTCGTCCATCACGACGCGGAACCCGAAAATATCGGACAATTGCTCGAAGCCGACCGACTTGCGCTCCATCTTGGTCCAGATCGAAAACGGCCGCTTGCGCCTCCCATAAACATGCGCCGTCATGCCGTTTTTCTGCAGGTTCTTGGAAAGCTGGCTCTCGATTTCGCCGATCAGGTTACGGTTGCGCGCTTCCAGCGATTCCAGCCGTTGCATCACCACGGCGTGAGCTTCCGGATCGAGCACCCGGAACGAAAGGTCTTCGAGTTCCTCGCGCATCTCCTGCATGCCCATGCGGCCGGACAGCGGCGCATAGATGTCGAGCGTCTCCTCGGCGATCCGGCGGCGCGAGTTGGGCGGCACGAATTCGAGCGTGCGCATGTTGTGCAGGCGGTCGGCGAGCTTGATCAGGAGAACGCGGACGTCGTCGGCGATCGCCAGCAGCAGCTTGCGAAGGTTCTCGGCCTGCTTGGCCTCGCGCGACACCAGTTCCAGCCGCTTCAGCTTGGTGAGCCCTTCCACCAGGGCGCCGATCTCGGGGCCGAAGATATGATCGATTTCGGCGCGGGTGGCCTCGGTATCCTCGATGGTGTCGTGCAGCAGGGCGGCCACGATGGTGGCGTCGTCGAGCTTGAGGTCGGTGAGGATCGCCGCGACCTCGAGCGGATGCGAGAAATAGGGGTCGCCGGAGGCACGGGTTTGGGTGCCGTGCGCCTTCATGGCGTAGACATAGGCGCGGTTCAGCAGATCTTCGTCGGTATCCGGATTATAGGACCTGACGCGCTCGACCAGATCGTACTGCCGCATCATGCCGGAGCGCGACGGTTTGGCCGGCTTCGCGGGCGGCGGCACAGCCGCGGATGGCGCCACCGCGACCGATTCGATCGCGGCCTGCATCTGCCGTGGACTGCGGCGCCAATACGCCATCGAAACGTTGCCTCCGTGCCGGGCCCGAATGCGCCCGCTTCACGATATAACCTAGTGTGTTCCTGGCCCGGGCATCACCCGTTCGGTGGGGTAAATGCTCGGTTTCGCATTTTTCGGTAGCAGCATTCGACTGCACCCGTTACCGAGCCATCGTAACCACTAAAATGTCAACAAAAGCAAAGGCCCGGACGTTCGTCCGGGCCTTCGGCAAATCAGGCGGGTTCGGAATGCCCCAAGGGCTGCCCGGACGACCTATTCGTCCTCTTCCGGCTGCTCTTCCGGCGGTGCCAGGCCCTCAAGGCCCTTGAGCAACTCTTCCTCGGTCATCCGCTCAACGGCGACCTCGGTGTCGTCGGCATCGACGCTGGCCCCGGCCGACCCGATCAGGGGCACGGTATCGGGCTCCGGCTCGTCGACTTCGACGAATTTCTGCAAGGAATGAACCAGTTCTTCACGCAAATCCTCGGGAGAAATCGACGAGTCGGCGATTTCACGCAGGGAAACGACCGGATTCTTGTCGTTATCGCGATCAACCGTAAGTTGCGACCCCGAGGAAATCATGCGGGCGCGATGAGCTGCCAACAGGACCAGATCGAACCGGTTATCGACCTTATCAATGCAATCTTCTACGGTGACGCGCGCCATCGACTGTCGCTCCGTTAAATGGGACGAATGTGTTGATTATGCCGGGGTAATTATAGGTCCCGGGGGCTTTCCGCAAGGCCAATTTATGATTTGCCTTCGCCTTGGGCTCTGGTAACCCCTCCTCCGGGGCCAGAATGGCCGGAGCGTCCAGACAAGGCGATAGCCGTCCAGGACAAGAAATCGCTTCATTGCCTCGTCAAGAAAGTAGTGGTCTTTTCGCCCTTGCCACACCACATTTGCAGGTGTTTGTGGGGGGCCAGATTCACGGAACTTTAGGCAGTAAATCCTAACAATGCGCGGCCGGGTTGCCGCTGCGCCAATAACGTAACAAACAACGTGAGAAAACTTTGATGTCACCTGCTTCCTCCAAGATCGCGCTCTTCATCGATGGCGCCAATCTCTATGCAACCGCCAAGACGCTCGGCTTCGACATCGATTACAAGCGCCTTCTCAAGGAATTCCAGAGTCGCGGCACGCTGCTGCGGGCGTTCTATTACACCGCGATCATCGAGGATCAGGAATATTCCTCGATCCGCCCGCTGATCGACTGGCTCGATTACAACGGCTACACCGTCGTCACCAAGGCGACCAAGGAATTCATCGACGCCAGCGGCCGCCGCAAGGTCAAGGGCAACATGGATATCGAACTCGCGGTCAATGCGATGGAGCTCGCCGAGCATGTCGACCAGATCGTGCTGTTTTCCGGCGACGGCGATTTCCGCTCGCTGGTCGAGGCGGTGCAACGCCGCGGCGTTCGCGTCACCGTGATCTCGACGATTTCGAGCCAGCCGCCGATGATCGCCGACGAACTGCGCCGCCAAGCCGACGTCTTCACGGATCTGGTGGAACTGCAATCCAAGCTCGGCCGCGATCCGTCCGAGCGCCCGGCCCCGCGTGAGCCGCGCCATCATGCGCCGCAGTTCCTGCAGCGCGCGACCACGATGGCGCCGAGGGCCGATGACGACGATTTCGAGGACTGAGAACAATCCGGGGCGCGGCCGCAAGCTGCCCGCCCTGCTCCCCAGTGAACCCGACCGCAATTGCCCGCTTTGTCCGAGGCTCGCGAGCTATCGCGACTCGGTGCGCGCGCGCGAACCGACATGGTTCAATTCGCCGGTGCCGTCGTTCGGCGATGCCAATGCCGCGCTGCTGATCGTCGGCCTCGCGCCCGGCGTGCAGGGCGCCAATCGTACCGGCCGCCCTTTCACCGGCGATTTCGCCGGCGACCTGCTCTACGCCACGCTGCTGGAATATGGCTTTGCCGAAGGCGTCTATCAGGCGAGGCCCGACGACGGGCTGAAACTGGTGGGTTGCCGGATCAGCAACGCGGTGCGTTGCGTGCCGCCGCAGAACAAGCCGCTGCCCGTCGAGATCAACACCTGCCGCCAGTTCCTGATCGCCACGATCGCGGCGATGCCGAAACTGCGCGCCATCGTCGCGCTCGGACGCGTCGCGCATGACTCGATGCTGAAAGTCCTGGCGCTTCGCGCCGCCGCGGCACCGTTCGCGCACGGCGCGGTCCATCAGGCCGGCGCGTTAAAGCTTTACGACAGCTATCATTGCTCGCGCTACAACACCAACACGCGGGTGCTGACGCCGGACATGTTCCGCAACGTGTTCGCCAAGGTGAGAGCGGATCTGGATTCGTAGGGTGGGCAAAGGCGCGCTTGCGCCGTGCCCACCATCTTGCGTCCAACGTGTCGCACGGTGGGCACGCAAGCGCTTTGCCCACCCTACAATTCCTACACCCTGTTCTGCTTCAGCCATGCCAGCACATCGCCGGCGTTTCGATCGGGCGGAAACACCGGATAGAAGACGTGGGTGATGCGCGAATGATCGATCACCAGCGCCAGCCGCTTGATCAGGGTCTCTCCCGCCACTTCCATGGTGGGCAGGTTGAGCGCCCGTGTCAGCTCCAGCCTGGCGTCCGACAGCACCGCAAAGGGCAGATGCAGCCGTGACGCCATCTCGGTCTGGTAGAGGTTGCTCTGCGTCGACAGGCCGAACACGTGTTTGGCGCCGGCCGCCTTCAGCTCCGCGAACAGGTCGCGAAAAGAGCAGGTTTGCGGCGTGCAGCCCCGCGCGCCCGGGATCATGTCCCAGTCATCGACCAGGGCGATCTTGCCGGGCTCGCCGGTCCGGGGATAGGCGAACACCACGATGCGTCCCGGCAGCGTCGACAGCGTCACGACGGAATCGTCGGTTGCGATCAGGCTGAGCGGCGGGATCGTCATGCCCACGAGATGCGCCGCAGCACCATCGTCCGACGGCGCCGGAATCTTGCTCCAGTCGACTTCGAACAGGTTCGATTGTGGCATGTCGCACTCCGTGATGTAGCGAATAGCGATTGGCGAATGGCCGCAGCAGAAGGTTCCTTATTCGCTATTCGCCACTCGCCCGCCCTACCCTCGCGCCCGCAGCAGCCGGCCCTTCTCCCTGCCCCAGTCGCGCTTCTTCTCGCTCTCGCGCTTGTCGTGCAGTTTCTTGCCCTTGGCCACCGCCAGCAACAGCTTGGCGCGGCCGCGTTCGTTGAAATAGAGTTTCAGCGGGATCAGCGTCATGCCGTCGCGGTCGACCGCGCCCATCAGCTTGTTGATCTGCTTCCTGTGCAGCAGCAATTTGCGGGGCCGCTTCGGCTCGTGGTTGAAGCGGTTGGCCTGCAGGTATTCGGGGATGTTGGCGTTGATCAGCCAGATCTCGCCATCCTTGGTATCGGCGTAGGATTCCGCGATGGTGGTCTTGCCGCTGCGGATCGACTTGACCTCGGTGCCGGTCAGCGCGATCCCCGCCTCCATCGTATCCTCGATGGCATAGTTGAACCGGGCCTTGCGATTTTCGGCGACGACCTTGATCGCGCGCTCGTTCTTTTCGCCCATGATGAAATATGCCTTGAAGTCTATCTTGCAGTCTATCTTTGACCGGCAGCGATAACACCTAGGTCCGGCCTGCGCACGTCAAGACTTTTTGAGCAGGTCGCGGATCTCGGTCAGCAGCTCGACCTCACGGGTCGGTTTTGGCGGCGCGGGTGCGGCTTCATCCTTGCGCTTCAGCTTGTTCATGAACCTGATGACCAGGAACAGCACGAAGGCGATGATGATGAAATTCAGCGTCAGCGTCAGGAAATTGCCCCAGGCCAGCACGGCGCCCTGCTTTTTTGCGTCCGCCAGGTTGGTCGCGGTCACCGCATTCGACAGGCCGGTAAAGTAATTGGAGAAATCCAGCCCACCGGTGATCGCGCCGATGATCGGCATGATGACGTCGCCGACCAGCGAGGTCACGATGCCGCCGAACGCCGCACCGATGATGACGCCGACCGCGAGGTCGACCACATTGCCCTTCATGGCAAATTCGCGAAATTCCTTGAGCATCTGCAGCCCCTTCTCTTCGACTTCGCGGACCGGAAGACTCATGATGACTCTTGACGGCTCTTGGCGGCTACGTCGATGCCTCAGTTGATCAGGCCCGCATGGACCATGGCGTCGCGGATGACCTTGCCGGTCGGCGGCGTCACCGTCATCAGCGGCAGGCGCACTTCTTCGTCCAGCCGCCCCAGCAGCTTGAGGCCATGCTTGGCTCCGGCGAGACCCGGCTCCTTGAAGATGGCGTCGTGCAGCGGCGTCAGCCGGTCCTGAAGCTTCAGTCCGGTGGCGTAATCGCCCTTCAGGACGGCGGACATCAGGTCGGCGCACAGCTTCGGCGCCACATTGGCGACAACCGAGATGCAACCATGTCCGCCCGCGGCCATATAGGCCAGCGCCGTCATGTCCTCGCCGGACAGCTGGATGAAATCCGGTCCCATCGCGTGGCGCTGCTGCGACACGCGGGCCAGATTGGCGGTGGCGTCCTTGACGCCGGCGATATTCTTCAGCTCGAACAACCGCGTCATGGTCTCCACGGACATATCGACGACGGAGCGCGGCGGGATGTTGTAGATGATGATCGGGATGTTGATCGCATCGTTCACCGCCTTGAAGTGCTGATACATCCCTTCCTGGGTGGGCTTGTTGTAATACGGCGTCACCACCAGCACGGCATCGGCGCCGGCCTTCTCGGCGTGGACGGCCAGATCGACGGCCTCGCGCGTGGAGTTCGAGCCGGCGCCGGCGATCACCGGCACGCGCCCCTTCGCTTCATCGAGACACAACTCGACGACCCTGTGATGTTCGGCATGGCTGAGGGTTGGACTTTCCCCTGTCGTGCCGACCGGCACCAGACCGTGCGAACCCTGCTCGATTTGCCAGCTCACGAGGCCCCGGAAGGCCGCTTCATCGATTGAGCCGTTTTTGAAGGGCGTGACCAAGGCGGTGAAGGAACCCCGAAAATTCGTCTTGCCTGCCATGGACTTCCTCCGAACGCGGGTTGCTGGCCGTTTATTGATGGTAAGGCCAATTCATACCGGGTCTGGCTGAGCTGCGAAAGGCCGCTCTGGAGGCTCCAGCCGCGATTTTGCCGCGGTCAGGGCACAGACATCGGAATCGCCAGTGATTTTAGTATTTTGTCCACATATTCAATCAAATAGAGCTAGAGCCTCAGCGATTGAATGATTCGTCGTTAGGAAAAGCCGTGACCTCCCCCGCCCGCGCAGCCGCATTGCGATCGACGGCATTGGCGACCAGCCTGGCACTCGCCATGGGATTGTCCTTGGGATTGTCGGCCTTTACGGTCGAGGCGGTCGCCAAGTCCAGGGTTCCATTGCCGAAGCCGCGGCCGATCGCGCGCCATGTGGTGCCCACTACCGCTGCCAAGCATACTGCCAAGAATACTGCCAAGGACACCGCACCGGCCGTCGGCGCCGCCGCCAGGACTAGCGCTGCGGCAGCGACTCCCGCCGCTCTGGCGCCGGCGACCCGCCAGCCCTCGGCCCTGCCGCCGCCGCATCGCAAGCCGTCGGTGCCGGCCGCCATCGCCGCGACATCATCGACTTCGCAGGCCGATATTCAGGCACTGGAAAGCGTCATCGAGCTGGTGCGCAAGCGAAAGCCTGTGGATGCGACGCAGGCGCAAGCCGCGATATCGGATCCGGTGGCGAGGAAACTCGCCGAATGGATCATCCTGCGCAGCGACGACAACGGCGCGTCGGTCGAGCGTTATCGCGCGTTCCTTTCGGCCAATCCCAGCTGGCCCTCGCAGGTGTTCCTGCGCCGGCGCATCGAGGCGGCGCTGTGGGACGACCGCCGCGACGACGCCACGATCTGGGCATGGTTCGAAAACGAATCGCCGCGCTCGGCCAAGGGCAAATTCTCGCTGGCGCGCGCGATGATCGCGCGCGGCGACCGCGCCAATGCCGAGCGTCTGGTGCGCAGCGCGTGGCGAAACGATTCGATCTCGCAGGACACCGAGAGCGCGGCGCTGGACCTCTTCGGCCCGCTGATCACGCCGGGCGATCACAAGGCGCGAATGGATTTCATGCTCTACGGCAGCGAGACCGAGGCCGCGCTGCGCGCCGCCAGGCGGCTCGGCGCCGGTCAGGTGGCGTTGGCAAAGGCCCGCATCGCCGCGCACAAGAAGGCCTCGAACGCCAAGGCGCTGCTGAACGCGGTGCCCGGCGAATTACACGGCGACCCCGGCTACATCTTCAGCAAGATCCAGCTGCTGCGCCGCGAAGATAGATTCGCCGAGGCCGCGCAGCTGATGCTGAGGGCGCCGAAGGACCCCGGCCGGCTGCACAATCTGAACGAATGGTGGATCGAACGGCGGCTGCTGTCGCGAAAATTGCTCGATACCGGCGAAAATCGCAGCGCCTATCTGATCGCCCGCGACGCCGCGCTCCCCGCCCGCGACATCTACCAGACCGAGCAGCAATTCACCGCGGGCTGGATCGCGCTGCGTTTCCTCAATGACCCCGCGACTGCCGCGCAGCATTTCGCGCGGATCGGCGTCGGCAGCGTCAACCCGACCGCGCTGGCGCGCGCCGGCTACTGGCAGGGCCGTGCCGCCGAAGCCGCCGGCCGCGCCCAGGAAGCGCGCGCCGCCTACACCCGGGCGGCCGAGCAATCGACCAGCTATTACGGCCAGCTGGCGCGCGCCAGAATAGGCTTGCCGCAGCTCGAATTGAGCGGCGCCCCCGGCGGCAAGTCGCGGGGAATCGAGCGGCTGGAAATCGTGCGCGCGGTGCAGCTGCTCTATCAGCTGGACGAGCGCGAGATCGCGATTCCGATTTTCGCCGACCTCGGCGAAAACGGCGATCCGGATGCGCTGGTCGGATTGGGCGAGCTGGCGTCGCGCAATGGCGATGCGCGCGGCATGCTGTTGCTCGGCAAGGCTGCCCTCAACCGCGGGCTGCCGTTCGAGTTCTATGCCTATCCGGTGGTTGGAATTCCGCCGTTCAAGTCGATCGGGCCCGAGGTCGAACGGAGCATCGTCTATGCGATCGCGCGCCAGGAGAGCGGCTTCAATCCGAGGGTGGTCTCCCCGGCGCAGGCCTATGGGCTAATGCAGGTGACGCCGGATGCCGCGCGTTATGTCTGCAAGCGACACGGCGCGACCTACGACCTCGCCCGGCTGAAGAACGACTCGGTTTACAACGCCACCCTCGGCGCCGCCGAACTCGGCGGGCTGATCGAGGATTACCGCGGCTCCTACATCCTGACCTTCGCGGGCTATAATGCCGGCCGCGGCAGCGTCAGGAAATGGATCGAGCGCTACGGCGATCCGCGCGATCCCAAGGTCGACGCGGTCGACTGGGTCGAAAAGATCCCGTTCTCGGAGACCCGCAATTACGTGCAGCGGATCATGGAGAACCTGCAGGTCTATCGCGCCCGCTTCGGCGGCGGGACGCGGCTGCAGATCGAGGCCGACCTGCACCGCGGCGCCAGCGTCGAATAGCCGGACCGATTTCAACACCGTCGCTGCCCATCCGGGCAGAGTTTCATCCACCTTCACGGCCTGGCTGTCACGTCCGGGCAACAGCAGTACAGCAGCAGTCCTTGTTGCGCTCAACAGGCGTGGCCGGACTGCAACATGACGTTTGCCAATCGCGCGCCGGCCACCTGACATAAGAAAAACCCCCGGCAGTTTCCTGCCGGGGGTTCTTTTAGAGAAGTGTCAGACGATCGGGATCAGAAGTTACGCTGAGCGCGAACGTTCAGGAACACGGTGCTCTGGTCCTTGAACTCGTAGAGAGCGACCGGCTTCGGAGCAGCCGCGGCGAAGTTCGAGCTACCCGACATCTTCTGGTCGAGG
>JBDRNF010000151.1:0-12659 GCA_043811435.1 Pseudomonadota bacterium | reverse complement strand
TGGGGGGCAGGGGGAGGTCGGGGAGGGTGCCGGTCGAGTTCATGGGGGCGCACTTGATTACCAGAGGAGCGCTGCACTTACCCTCCCCTGGAGGGGGAGGGTCGGTGTGCGGGGAGCGCAGCGACATGCAAACCGGGGTGGGGTGACGGTCTCTCAACTTCAACACCGTTCGAAATGAGAGACTGTCACCCCACCCCGCCGCTCATTGCATTCGCGTCGACCCACCCCCTCCAGGGGCGGGTAACTAAACCACTACACCGTCGCCGCCGCCTTCGGCCAGTACTTGTCGCGCAAATGCCGCTTCACCAGTTTGCCGGTGGGCGTGCGCGGCAGTTCGGCTTCGAAGTCGATGCTCTTCGGGCATTTGATCGGCGACAGGTGCTTGCGGCAGAACACCATCAGCTCGGCCTCGAGCGCCTTGCCGGCCTTGCTCATGTCGTGCGGCTGCACCACGGCCTTGACCTCTTCGCCCATTTCCTCGTTCGGCACGCCGAACACCGCGACGTCGGCGACATCGGGGTGTGTGATCAGCACGTCCTCGGTTTCCTGCGGATAGATGTTCACGCCGCCGGAGATGATCATGTAGGACTTGCGGTCGGTGAGGTAGAGAAAGCCTTCCTCGTCGAGATAGCCGACGTCGCCGAGCGTCGACCATCCCTTGGCATTGTAGGCCCGCTTCGTCTTCTCCGGGTCGTTGTGATAGGTGAAAACCGGCGCATCGGCGAAATACACCGTGCCGATCTGTCCCACCGGCAGTTCCGCATCGTTCTCGTCGAGGATCCTGATCTTGCCGACCACGGCGCGGCCGACGGTGCCGCGATGGTCGAGCCATTGCTGCGAGGTCGACACCGTGACGCCGTTGCCTTCGGATCCCGCGTAATACTCGATCAGGATCGGTCCCCACCATTCGATCATTTTCGCCTTGACGTCGATCGGGCAGGGGGCGGCGGCGTGGATCGCGCCCTTCAGCGACGAGACGTCGTAGCGCTTGCGCACTTCTTCCGGCAGTTTCAGCATGCGCACGAACATGGTCGGCACCAGCTGCGACTGGGTGATCTTGTACTTCTCGACCAGTTTCAGGAACTCCTCGGCGTCGAAGGATTCCATGATCACCGAGGTGCCGCCGAGCGTGATCGCCATCATGTTGAAGCGCAGGGGAGCCGCGTGATAGAGCGGCGCCGGGGACAGATAGATGCTGTCGGAGGACATGCCGCACATGTCGGCGCACAGGATCTTCAGGAACGGGTTCGGCAGGTCGATCGGGTTGTGTTCGGAGGCGCGCTTGATGCCCTTCGGCCGTCCCGTGGTGCCCGACGAATACAGCATGTCGTAGCCGGCGACTTCGTCCGCGATCGGCGTGGCCGGCTGGGCTGAGGCTTCCTTGTCCCAGGAGCGAAAGCCGGGCAGCGGTTCATCGAGCATGTAGAAGATCGGTTCGCCCGGTGCGCCGGTGACCAGCCCCTTGATCTGCTCGGCGCATTTCGGCGAGGTGATGACGAGCCTGGCGCCGCAATCCTTGATGATGTAGGCGATCTCGTCCTGGGTGAGGTAGCGGCTGATCGCGGTGTAATACAGCCCCGCGCGCTGCGCCGCCCAGCAGATCTCCATGAACGCCAGCCGGTTCTCGATCAGGAACGCGATGTGGTCGCCTTCCTTCAGGCCGAGCGCGCGAAACAGCTGCGCGCCCTGGTTCGACAGTTCGTCGAGCTCGCGATAGCTGATCGCCTTGCCGGTGCCCGCCATCTGGTAGGCGATCTTGTCGGGCTGGGTGCGGGCGTGGATCGACGGATGGGTCATGGGGATTCCTTGGGGCGCGAATGGCGGATTGGCTCCGCTCAATTTTAAGGGGGGACGTTCCCCGGACGCAGCGCAGCGCACTTGCGGTGCGCTGCAGAGCCGGGGTCCATTTTTAAAGCGTCACGTTCGCGAGCATGGGTCCCGGCTCTGCGGAGCAGCGTGAAGAACGCTGCACCGCGTCCGGGACACGAGATGATTTACAGCCGCTCGATGATCGTCACGTTCGCCATGCCGCCGCCTTCGCACATGGTCTGCAGGCCGTAGCGCTTGTTGCGCTGCTTCAGGGCGTTGATCAGCGTGGTCATCAGCTTGGTGCCGGAGCCGCCGAGCGGGTGGCCGAGCGCGATGGCGCCGCCGTTGACGTTGAGCCGCGCCGGATCGGCGCCGGTGGTCTTCAGCCACGCCGTCGGCACCGAGGCGAAGGCTTCGTTGACTTCGAACAGGTCGATGTCGTCGATCGACATGCCCGCCTTCTTCAGCGCGCGCTCGGTGGCGTGCAGCGGAGCGTCGAGCATGATCACGGGATCGCCGCCCATCATGGTCATGTGATGAACGCGCGCCAAGGGCTTGACGCCGAGCGACTTCAGGCCGCGCTCGTTGACGACCATCACGCCGGAAGCGCCGTCGCAGATCTGGCTGGCGCTGGCGGCGGTGAGCTTGCCGTTTTCCGCGATCAGCTTGACGCCCTTGATGCCTGCCAGCGTGGCATCGAAACGGATGCCTTCGTCGATCGCGTGGGTGTCGGTCGATCCATCCGCGCGGGTGATCTGCAGCGGGATGATCTCGTCCTTGAACTTGCCGGCCTGCGTCGCGGCGATGGCACGCTGGTGGCTCTCAAAGGAATACTCATCGAGTTCATCTTTCGAGAGACCGTATTTTTCCGCCATCATCTCCGCGCCGGTGAACTGGCTGAACACGATGTTCGGATAATGCTTCTCGATGCCCGGGCTCTTGTAATTGCCAAAGCCGTTCTTGGCCGGCAGTTGCGAGGCCAGGCCCATCGGCACCCGCGTCATCGATTCCACGCCGGCGGCGATCACGATGTCCATGGTGCCGGACATCACCGCCTGCGCCGCGAAATGCAGCGCCTGCTGCGACGAGCCGCACTGGCGGTCGACCGAGGTGCCGGGCACGCTTTCCGGCAGCTTCGAGGCCAGGATGGCGTTGCGCGCCATGTTGTTGGACTGTTCGCCGACCTGCATGACGCAGCCCATGATGACGTCTTCGATCTGGTCGGGCGCGGCGCCTGACCGCTCGACCAGCGAATCCAGCACGGAAGCGGCGAGATCGGCCGGATGCCAGCCGGCGAGGCGCCCTCCCTTGCGGCCGCCTGCGGTGCGTGCGGCGGCGACGATATAGGCCTCGGCCATGAGCGTTCTCCCTGATTGTTTTTGGGTGGGGTTTGAATGACGGGCGGGATTTAAGTGGCGCAAGGGGATTTAGTCAATCAATCAATTAACTCTTGAGTGCGGCCACGGCATCGGGTTATCTGCGCGCGGATTTCCCGGCAGGCAGGACGCCTTAGAGGTCATGGATATCGCAGTTGAATACCAGCGTACCGACAAAGCTCCCGAGCGGAAGAAACTCAACGGCCGAGAAGCTGCTGGTGGCGGCCAGCGAGTTGATGATCGAGCGTTCCTCGATCGACGTGTCGCTCAGCGACATCGCGCAGAAATCCGGCGTCAACGCTGCACTGGTGAAATATCATTTCGGCAACAAGGACGGGCTGTTGCTGGCCTTGCTGGCGCGCGATGCCGAGACCGAGGTCGCGAATCTCGAATACCTGCTGGCACAGCCGATCGCGCCGACCGCGAAGCTGAAGCTGCATATCGCCGGCATCATCCGCGCCTACCACCAGTTCCCTTATATGAACCGGCTGATCCACTATTTGCTGCATGAAAGCAGCGTGGATTCCGCCGACGAGGTCTCGAAATTCTTCGTCGCGCCGCTGCTGGATTTCCATCGCCGGCTGCTGGCCGAGGGCGTCAAGGCCGGCGAGTTCCGCAACATCGATCCGGTGCTGTTCTACACCAGCCTGATCGGCGCCTGCGACCATCTGTTTTTCGGCCGTCACGCGATGTCGCGCGCAACCGGCGTGGGACCCGTCACCGACGAGGTTTGCCGCCAGTATATCAAGCACATGGAAGCGCTGATCTGCGGTGGCATGCTGACGACCGCGAACACGGATCCGGCGGCCGCGGCAGCCGGATGAGTTCACTTCACGACACCCAAGCCTAGAGAAGAAACGCCCAAGGAAAGGTCTCTATCATGCAGTTGCAAGACGTTGCCGTTCTCATCACCGGCGGTGGCTCCGGCCTCGGCGCCGCCACCGCGCGCGCCATGGCCGCCAAGGGCGCCAAGATCGGCGTGATCGACCAGAACAAGGAAAACGCCGAGAAGGTCGCCGCGGAAGTGAAGGGCATCGCCCTGCATGCCGACGTCACCGACGAGGAGCAGGTCAAGGCGGCGATCGCCAAGGCCGAGGCCGCCCACGGCATCGCCCGCGTGCTGATGAACTGCGCCGGCATCGGCGGATCGCAGCGCACCGTCGGCAAGGACGGCGTCTATCCGCTGGCAAAATTCGTCCGCATCATCAACGTCAACCTGATCGGCACCTTCAACGTGCTGCGGCTTTTCGCGGAGCGTCTGGCGACAGCGCCCCCGGTCGGCGAAGAGCGCGGCGTCGCCATCAACACCGCGAGCGTCGCGGCCTATGAAGGCCAGATCGGCCAGATCGCCTATGCGGCCTCGAAGGGCGGCGTGGTCGGTCTCACGCTGCCGGCGGCGCGCGATCTCGCTTCCTTGAAGATCCGCGTCAACACCATCGCGCCCGGCCTGTTCCTGACGCCGCTGCTGATGGGATTGAACGAGGAAGCCCGCAAGAGCCTCGGCGCCCAGGTGCCGCATCCGGCGCGGCTCGGCGACGCCTCCGAATACGGCAACCTCGCGGTGCACATCGTCGAAAACCCGATGCTCAACGGCGAAACCATCCGCCTCGACGGCGCCATCCGCATGGCGCCGAGGTAGTAGATACTCGTCGTCCCGGACAAGCGAGCACAGCGAGCGCCGATCCGGGATCCATACTCCGCGGCGGAAATTGTTCGGAAGGTCTCTGCGACCATGCGAGAAACGAAACGGCACGGCGTATGGGTCCCTGCGTTCGCAGGGACGACGATGGTGTGGAGGTCGGCATGTCTCAACCGCTGCTGATCGAACATGACGACGGGGTCGACCGGGTGACGCTCAATCGCCCCGAAAGCCTCAACGCGCTCAACCCTGATATGATCGACGCGCTCAACGGCTATTTCGACGGTCTGCAGCGCAACCGCTCCACCCGCGTGGTGGTGCTGAAGGGGGCCGGCGCATCGTTCTGCGCCGGGCTCGATCTCAAGCACGCGATGGCGCGCCGCGCCGGGCAGCAGGAGCCGCCCGGGGTGACGGAGTCGCTGGATTCGCAGCGCCGGATCGCCGACATCGTGATGCTGATGCGGCGCTGCCCGCAACCGATCGTCGCGCTGGTGCAGGGCTCCGCCGCCGGCGGCGGGTTTGCGCTGGCGCTCGCCGCCGATATCCGCATCGCCACCAGATCGGCGCGGATGAACTGCGCGTTCATCAAACTCGGGCTCGGCGGCTGCGACATCGGCACCAGCTATTTCCTGCCGCGGCTGGTCGGCGTCTCCGTGGCATCCGAACTGATCCTGACCGGACGGTTCATCCATGCCGAACGCGCGCTGGCTGTGGGGCTGGTTTCCGAAGTCGTCGAGGAAGATGGCCTCGATGCCGCGGCGGCGCCTTACATCGAGGCGATGATGACGGCCTCGCCGGTCGGTTTGCGGCTGTCGAAGGAATGCCTCAACATGAGCGTCGATGCCGGCTCGATCGAGGCGGTGATTGCGATGGAAGACCGCAATCAGGTGCTGTGCAGCCGCTCGGAAGATTTCAACGAGGGCATCAGGGCCTTTCTCGAAAAGCGAAAGCCTGTCTATATCAAGCGCTAAGAAGAAGGTCCGCAAAGGACCGGAATTCCGGGAGACGCAATATGAGTGGGAACGCCGCCGCAGTGATGACGAAGCCGGCCTTTCGCAAGATCGAATGGCTGGCGCGCGACATCGCGGTCGAGCGGCGGCCCGACGGCGTCATCATCCTGAAGTCGCGGATTCCGCTCCAGCCCTACGCGAAGCATATCCCGGCCTCGTTGATCAAATGGGCGGATGAAGCGCCGAGCCGGACCTGGCTGGCGCAGCGCGCCGGCGCCGACCGGCAATGGCGCAAGCTGTCCTATGGCGAGGCCAGGCGCAGCGTGGACGGGCTGACGCAGGGCCTGCTCGATCTCAAGCTCAAGCTCGAGCCCGGCAGCCCGGTCGCCATCCTCTCCGGCAATTCGATCGAGCACGCGCTGATGACGCTGGCCGCGATGCAGGCGCGGCTTCCCGCGGCCCCGGTGTCGCCGGCCTATTCGCTGATGAGCCAGGATCACGTCAAACTGAAATATCTGTTCGACCTGATCAAGCCGAAGGTGGTGATGGTGCAGGACGGACCGGCCTTCGAGAAGGCGCTGAAGGCGCTCGATCTCGACGGCGTCACCGTCGTCCATGTCGCGCGTCCCTGCGCGGGCATCGACAGTATCGCCTTCGCCGATCTCGCGGCAACGCCGGTGACCAGCGACGTCGAGAATTCGATCGCGCAGATCACGCCGGATACAGTCGGAAAACTGCTGTTCACCTCCGGCTCCACCGGCATGCCCAAGGCCGTCATCAACACGCAGGAGATGATGTGCGCCAATGCCGCGATGATGATGCAGGTGCGGCCGCGCGACCCGAACGCGCCGCTCGCCACCTATCTCGACTGGATGCCGTGGAATCACACCATGGGCGGCAATGCGCTGTTCAATCCGGTGCTGATCGATGGCGGCACGCTCTACATCGACGACGGCCGGCCGATGCCCGGCCTGATCGACGAGACGCTGCGTAACCTGCGCGAGATCTCGCCGACCTATTACGCCAACGTTCCGGCGGGCTATGCCGCGCTCGCCGCCGCGATGGAGAAGGACGACGCGCTGTGCCGCAGCTTCTTCCGGAATCTCGGCGTGATGGCCTATGGCGGCGCGCGGCTGCCCGACGATCTCTACGACCGCATGCAGGCGCTGGCGGTGCGCGCCACCGGCGAGCGCATCGTGTTCTATACCGGCTGGGGCTCGACCGAGACCGCGCCGACCTCGACCGGCACCTATTGGGACACCGAGCGCGTCGGCCTGATCGGGCTGCCGTTCCCCGGCGTCGAACTGAAGATGGTGCCGACAGGCGCGAAATATGAATTGCGGCTGCGCGGCGTCAACGTCACGCCGGGCTATTTCGGCCGGCCCGATCTCACCGAGGCGGCGTTCGACGAGGAAGGGTTTTACTGCATCGGCGACGCCGGCGTGTTCGTCGATCCCGCCGATCCCCTTCAGGGCATCATCTTCGCCGGCCGCGTGGTGGAGGATTTCAAGCTCACCACCGGCACCTTCGTCCATGTCGGGTCCCTGCGCACCGACGCCATCGCGGCGGCAACGCCCGTCGTGCAGGATGCGCTGGTCGCGGGGCAGGACCGGCCGTATGTCGGACTGCTGGCCTGGCCCAATCTGCATGCCTGCCGGCAGATCACGGGCAATCCCGAGGCGACCTACGAGGATGTTGTAAAACACCCCGAAGTGCTGGCCTGCCTGAAGCGCGGGCTGGAGGCCCACAACAAGGCGACCGCAGGCGCCAGCAGCATGCGCATCGCACGCGCCATGCTGATGGTCGAGCCGGCCTCGATCGACGGCAACGAACTCACCGACAAGGGCTACGTCAACCAGCGCGCCGGACTCGAACGCCGCGCGGCGCTGGTGGAGCGGCTCTATGCCGATCCGCCGGGAGAGGATGTGATTGTCTTGAACTGACCTATCAACGTCGTCCCCGCGAAAGCGGGGACCCATACGCCGGGAACCATCGATAGCAGGCTGGAGCTAAATACGGACTAAACATAACCGCCGGTGGTTATGGGTCCCTGCGTTCGCAGGGACGACGAGACAGAGGAATACGCTTCCCACACTAACCCGAGTAACACGCCATGAACTTCGATTTCTCCGACGAACAAAAGCAGATGCGCGACGAGGCGCGGAAATTCCTTGCCGAAAAGTGCCCGCCGAAGGCGGTGCGCGCCGTGCTCGACGGCAATGCCAGCTATGACAAGGATCTGTGGAAGGGCCTCGCCGAAATGGGCTTTCTCGGCGTCGCGATCCCCGAGGAATTCGGCGGCGCCGGCGCCGGCCATCTCGAGCTTTGCGTGATCGCGGAGGAAATGGGCCGCGCGCTGGCGCCGGTGCCGTTTTCGTCGACCGTGTATCTGGCGGCCGAAGCCATCCTGCTCGCCGGCAGCGCCGCGCAAAAGAAGAAGTGGCTCCCCGCCATCGCGTCAGGCGAAGCGATCGGCACGCTGGCGCTGTTCGAAGGCAAGGGCAATCCGTCGCCGGACGGAATCAAGCTCGCGGCTTCCGGCGGCATGCTGAACGGCGTCAAGAAGCCGGTGCCCGACGGCGCCATCGCCGATTTCGCCGTGGTCGCCGCCCGCACCGGCTCGACCGGACGCGACAGCGACATCTCGCTGTTCCTGGTCGACATGAAAGCCGGCGGGGTCGAAGCCAAGGCGCTGACCAATCTCGATCCGTCGCGCGGCCAGGCCGAACTCACTTTCAAGAACTGCAAGGCTGAGCCGCTCGGCGCCGCCGGTGAGGGCTGGAGCGTGCTCACCCAGGTGCTCGATCGCGCCGCGGTGCTGATGGCGTTCGAGCAGGTCGGCGGCGCCGACCGCGCGCTGGAAATGGGCCGCGACTATGCGCTCGACCGCATTGCTTTCGGACGGCCGATCGGCTCGTTCCAGGCGGTCAAGCACATGCTGGCCGACATGTATGTCTCGGCGACGCTGGCGCGGTCGAACTGCTATTACGGCGCCTGGGCGCTCTCGACCGACGCTGGGGAATTGCCGGAAGCCGCCGCCGCCGCCCGCATCAGCGCGACGCAGGCGTTCCAGCATTGCGCCAAGAACAACATCCAGGTCCATGGCGGCATGGGCTTCACCTGGGAATTCGACTGCCACATGTACTACCGCCGCGCCAACGCTACCGCACTCGGGCTCGGCTCGCTTTCCTATTGGGAAGATCAGCTGATCGACCGCATGCGCAAGAAGAACGCGGCGTGATGATCGTAGGGTGGGTTAGCGAAGCGTAACCCACCATCGCGCAGCAAAGATGATCGATGGAAGTGGTGGGTTACGCCTTCGGCTAACCCACCCTACGCAGGAAAGACAGATCCATGAACTTCGATGACACCCCGCAGGAGGCCGCGTTTCGCGCCGAAGCCAGGGCCTGGATCGCCGCCAACGCGCCGAAGCAGTATGAGGATGAACTGAAGAAGTCCTCGCTCGGCCGCGCCGCGCTGAAGGGGGCCAGTATGCTCGAGGTCGCAAAGGCCTGGCAGAAGAAAAAGGCCGATGCCGGCTGGGCCTGCCTGCACTGGCCGAAGGAGTATGGCGGCCGGGGTGCTTCGCCGATCGAGCGGGTGATCTGGCAGCAGGAAGAGGGCGCGTTCGGCAAGCTTTCCGGCATGTTCATCATCGGCCACGGCATGTGCGGCCCGACCATGATGGCGTTTGCCGGCGAGGACGAGAAGAAGAAGTATTTGCCGCCGCTGGCGTCGGGCGAGAAGGTCTGGTGCCAGCTGTTTTCCGAACCCGCCGGCGGGTCCGACGTCGCGGGCCTGCGCACCCGCGCCGAGAAGCAGGGCGATAACTGGATCGTCAACGGCCAGAAGATCTGGACCTCGGGCGCGCATTACTCGGACTACGGCATCCTGTTGACGCGCACCGATCCCAATGTGGCCAAGCACAAGGGTCTCACCATGTTCTTCCTGGACATGAAGAGCCCCGGCGTCGAGATCAAGCCGATCAAGCAGGCCAACGGCGCCTCCGACTTCAACGAGGTCTATTTCACCGACGTGAAAATCCCCGACAGCCAGCGGCTCGGCGCCGTCAATGACGGCTGGAACGTGTCGCTGACCACGCTGATGAACGAGCGGATGTCGATCGGCGCCGGCGTCTCGACCGGCTTTCCGGAATTGTTCGAGTTCTGCAACAGCCTGATGCTGGATGACGGCCCGGCGATCGAGGACCGCAACGTGCGCGCCAAACTCGCCAGCTGGGCGGTGAAGGCGAGCGGGCTGAAATACACCAGCATGCGCGCGATTTCGGCGCTGTCGAAGGGCGAGCGCCCGGGACCGGAGAATTCGATCGGCAAGCTGGTGGCGGGTTCGATGATCCAGGACGTCGCGGCCTATGCGCTGGACCTGCAGGGCGCCGCCGGCGTGCTTGTCGGGGCCGAGGACGCCGAGGCCGCCGGCAAATTCCAGGCGATGCTGCTGCGCGCGCCCGGCACCCGCGTCGAGGGCGGCACCGACGAGATCATGCGCAACATCATCGCCGAGCGCGTGCTCGGCCTGCCCGGCGACATCAGGGTCGACAAGGACGTGCCGTTCAACAAGATACCGACCAGGGGAAGATAGTTCCGTGTCCCGGACGCGGTGCGGCGCCCTTGCGCTGCTCCGCAGAGCCGGGACCCACCACACCGCCCAAATAGATGGACCCCGGCTCTGCAGCGCACCGCTTCGCGCTGCGCAGCGTCCGGGGAACGCTTCAGAGACAGGAGAACAAAATGAATTTCGACGACACCCCGCAGGAAGCCGCGTTTCGCAGCGAGGCGCGCCAATGGATATCAGCCAATGCGCCGAAGCAGTACGAGGCGGAGCTGTCAAAATCCTCGCTCGGCCGCATCAGCCTGCAGAAGGACGACATCGTCGAGGTCGGCAAGGCCTGGCAGAAGAAGAAGGCCGAGGGCGGCTGGGCCTGCCTGCACTGGCCGAAGGAGTATGGCGGCCGCGGCGCCACGCCGATCGAGAAGGTGATCTGGCAGCAGGAGGAGGGCGTCTACGGCAAGCTGACGCAGCCGTTCCAGATCGGCGAGGGCATGTGCGGCCCGACCGTGATGGCGTTCGGCAGCGAGGAGCACAAGCGCCATTACCTGCCGAAGCTCGCCTCCGGCGAACAGATCTGGTGCCAGCTGTTTTCGGAGCCGGCCGGCGGCTCCGACGTCGCGGGCCTGCGCACCCGCGCCGAGAAGCAGGGCGACAACTGGATCGTCAACGGCCAGAAGATCTGGACTTCCGGCGCGCATTATTCCGACTACGGCCTGCTGATCACCCGCACCGATCCCAATGTGCCCAAGCACAAGGGCCTGACGATGTTCTTCCTCGACATGAAGAGCAAGGGCGTGGAAGTGCGCCCGATCAAGCAGGCCAACGGCATGCAGGAATTCAACGAGGTCTACTTCACCGACGTGGTGATTCCGGACAGCCAGCGCCTCGGCAATGTCGGCGACGGCTGGAACGTGTCGCTGACCACGCTGATGAACGAGCGGATGTCGATCGGCGCGCGGCTGGCGACGGGTTTTCCCGAGATCTTCGAGTTCTGCTCCAGCCTGATGACCGAGGACGGCCCCGCGATCGACGACCGCGCCACACGCGCAAAACTCGCGGGCTGGGCGGTGAAGGCGAGCGGGCTGAAATACACCAGTTATCGCGCGGTGTCGGCGCTGTCGAAGGGCGAGCGGCCGGGGCCGGAAAATTCGATCGGCAAGCTGGTCGCCGGCGTCATGCTGCAGGACATCGCGGCCTATGCGATGGATCTGCAGGGCGCGGCCGGCGCCCTGACCGGTGCTGCGGAAGAACTCGCGACCGGCCAGTTCCAGCAGATGCTGCTGAGCGCGCCCGGCACCCGCATCGCCGGCGGCACCGACGAGATTCTCCGCAACATCATCGCCGAACGCGTGCTCGGCCTGCCCGGCGATATCCGCGTCGACAAGGACGTGCCGTTCAACAAGATCCCGACGAAGGGGCGGTAAACCTCGTGTCCCGGACGCGGTGCAGCGCCTCTTGGCGCTGCGCCGCAGAACCGGGACCCATACGGCAACACGGAAGATATGGGCCCCGGCTCAGCAGCGCATCGCAAGAGCGCTGCGCTGCGTCCGGGGCACGAAAGCGAGTTGATCCATGAACGTTACATCAAACCAGAACCAGGACCGCGTCGGCGTGCTCGAGGAGCTCCTCAACGAGCGCTACTCGGTCCGCGCTTTCCTGCCGCGGCCGGTCCCGCGCGAAACCATTGACCGTGTCCTCACCATCGCGCAGCGCACCGCGTCATGGTGCAACAGCCAGCCATGGCAGGTGCTGATCGCCAGCGGCGAGGCCAAGGAGCGGTTTCGCAAATTGATCTACCAGGAGGCCGCTTCCGGCGCCGAGGACGGTCATGATTTTCCGCCGCCGCGCGAATATCTCGGGGTCTATCAGGAGCGCCGCCGCGAGAGCGGCTTCCAGCTCTACAACACGCTGGGCATCGCCCGCGGCGACAAGGCGGCCTACGGCAAACAGGCGCTGGAAAACTACAATTTCTTCGGCGCGCCGCATGTCGCCGTCATTCATACCGACGAGCCGCTCGGGGTCTACGGCGCGGTCGATTGCGGCGCCTATGTCGGCAATTTCATGCTGGCCGCGCAGGCGCTGGGCCTCGGCACCATCCCGCAGGCGGCGCTGGCGCGGCACTCCGGCTTGATCCGCCGCCACTTCAAGCTCGGCGACGACCGCAAGGTGGTCTGCGGCATCTCATTCGGATTCGCCGACCACGCCGCCAAGGTCAACAGCTACCGCACCTCGCGCGCCAGCATCGCGGATACGGTCACGTTCTTCGACGAATAGCGGCGATCTTCTCCCCTCCCCCCACGCGCCCTTGCGCGTGGC
>JBDRNF010000150.1:0-56343 GCA_043811435.1 Pseudomonadota bacterium | reverse complement strand
CATCCCAAATTCGATCGCGACCATGCGTGCGCGCTTGATCAGGGCGCTCGTGGCTTCCCTCCCGCGATGTCCCTGTTGCGGCCTCCATAGCGTCCAATACCGCAGAGGAGTGAAACTGACGCAGTAGGATTTGCCCACCCTACGGCTCCACCGCGGTGACGGACAACTGACTCACGCCACGCGGTCCGGCCACCCGATCTTCTGCTTCAAGAACGCATAGCCGAGCGCGGTGAAGGCGGCGCGCTCCTTGTTGTCCTTGCCGTAGCCGTGGCCGCCGGCCGCGGGTTCGTAGAGATAGGCCTCATACCCCATCGCCTGCAGTTTCGCCGCCATCTTGCGGGCGTGGCCGGGATGGACGCGGTCGTCCTTTTTCGTGGTGGCGATCAGGATCGGCGGATAGTTCTGGCCGGGCACCGCGGTGTGATAGGCGGAGTAGGTCTGCAGCCAGGCCCATTCCTCGGGTTTGTCGGGATCACCATATTCCGCGATCCAGCTCGCGCCGGCCAGCAATTTGGTGTAGCGGCGCATGTCGATCAGCGGAATCGTGCAGAACAAGGCGCCGAAGCGTTCCGGATAGCGCGTCAGCATGTTGGAGATCAGGATGCCGCCATTGGATCCGCCCTCCGCTGCGATCCGGCCTGGCCGGGTCACGCCGCGCCGCACCAGGTCGGCGGCCACGGCGGCGAAATCATCATGCGCCAGCCGCTTGCCGGCATAGCGGCCGGCATCGTGCCAGCGCGTGCCGAACTCGCCGCCGCCGCGGATGTTGGCGATGACGCTGGTGCCGCCCTGTTCGAGCCACAGCTTGCCGATCGCGGACTGGTAATAGGGTTTCACCGCGATGCCGAAGCCGCCATAGGCGTTGAGATGCACCGGCGCCTCGCCGGTCAGATCAGCCGGTCCGGTCTGGACATAGGGAATGCGCTCGCCGTCGATCGAGATCGCCTCGTGCTGCGTGACCACGAGCCCATCCGCGGAGAATGTCCGCGGCGCGCGCTTCAGCACGGTGGGAGCCGCAACGTCCTCGATCAGCATCAGGGATGCCGGCGTCAGCGGATCCTGGATAACGGCGAGCAGGTCGCCATTGCTGTCGGCCTCTTCGGCGTCCAGCCGCCAGACATCGACCACGCCGATTTCGGGCAGGCCGGGTAACTTGCCGCGAGTCCAGCCATCGGCCGCGGGCGTCCAGACTTCGAACACCGGCCGCAATTCGTCGAGAATGGAGATCACCAGCTTCTCGCCGGCCCAAAACAAGTTCTGCACCGCGCGCCGTGGTCCGGCCTCGCACAAGATCTGGAAATCGCGCTCTCCCGCCAGGAATCGCGACAGCGACATGCCAAGCACGGTGTCGGACGCGTACGTCCGCGCTCCCACCGTCCACGGTTTGCGCGGTTTCACCGCCAGCCAGTCGCCATGGCAATCGATCTCGGCGTCTTTGGGAATGTCGAGCCTTTCGCGCGCGCCGCCTTCGTCGCCAAGCCACAGATTGCGATTGAAGAAATCGAGTTGTTCGGCGAACCAAACCCGCGGCGCCGCGCCGGTGCGGTCGACGCTGGCGCTCACGGCCATATGTTCGGGCGCGGTCTCGAACAGCACCGGCGCCTGCCGCACGTCGGTGCCGCGCCGCCACAGCCTGACGGTTCTGGCGTAGCCCGAACTGGTCGCCATGCCCTCGCCATAGGCGCTCGACAGCAGCAGGGTATCGGCATCGATCCACTGGACGCTGCCCTTCGCCTCCGGCAGGAAGAAGCCGCCGCTGACGAAGGCTTTGGTTTCGACGTCGAATTCCCGCAGGACCACCGCGTCGCTGCCGCCGCGTGAAAGGCTCAGCATCCGCGCGCCGCCTTCGTGCAGCGCCTGTGCCCCGGCAAACAGCCAGTCCTCATTCTCTTCGGCGGCGAGCTTGTCCAGGTCGAGGATGGTTTCCCATGCCGGGCTGGCTTTACGAAATTCAGCCAGCGTGGTTCGCCGCCACAACCCGCGCGGATTATTGGCATCCTTCCAGAGATTGGAGACGAAACCGCCGCGCCGGCTGATGTAGGGAATGTTGTCCGGCCGGTCGAGGATTTCAGCCAGTGCGTCGCGATCGTCGGCAAATCCGGCGCCGCCGAATTTCCGCAGCGTCAGGGCGTTTTGCTGCTCGACGAAGGCCAGCGCCCGTTCGCCCTCAATCTCTTCCAGCCACAGATACGGATCGTCGTCGGGGGCTTCGATCGTCGGCCGGTCGTCGATGGACATGGAGCACCCCGGGAAACAGCATCAATGGTGGATGCGTGATGTACGCCGCTTTCGGCTGCGCTGTCCAATGTGCGCCGTTCGCATGGCGCGCGCCCGTTTGCGTCGGTTGATCGGCCGGAGGCTTGCCGCCATAGTATCGGGAATCAACGCGGCCGAATGCTTCGGGCCGCATCCGGACGGAAATTCATACATGATCGACGTGACCGCAGCCGATGAGATCGCCGACGACGCCCGCGCGCGGTCCAATGTGGCGCGGCTGGCGGCGGCGCAGGCGCTGACCGGCGCCAATTCGGCGGTCATTTTCGCCACGGGTTCGATCGTCGGCGCGACGCTGGCGCCGGATCTGGCGCTCGCGACCGTGCCGCTGTCGATGTATGTGGTGGGCCTCGCCGCCGGCACCCTGCCGACCGGCGCGATCTCGCGCGCCTATGGCCGCCGCACCGCCTTCATCATCGGCACCGGCTGCGGCATGCTGACCGGCCTGCTCGGCGCCTACGCCATCCTGCGCGGTTCGTTCGTGCTGTTCTGCGTCGCGACCTTTCTCGGCGGGCTCTACGGCGCGGTGTCGCAATCCTACCGCTTCGCCGCCGCCGACGGCGCCAGCGTCGCCTTCCGTCCCAAGGCGGTGTCGTGGGTGATGGCCGGCGGCGTCTTCGCCGGCGTGCTCGGTCCGCAGCTCGTTCAGTGGACCATGGATATCTGGCCGCCCTATCTGTTCGCCTTCAGCTTCCTGATGCAGGCAGTGGTGGCGCTGGTCGCGATGGCGGTGCTGGCGGGAGTCGACGCGCCGAAGCCGGCGCCGGCGGACATGCATGGTGGCCGGCCGTTGCTGGAGATCGCGATGCAGCCGCGCTTCATCGCCGCCGCATTCTGCGGCATCGTCTCTTATCCCATGATGAACCTGGTGATGACCTCGGCGCCGCTGGCGATGCAGATGTGCGGGCTCTCCATCAGCGATTCCAATTTCGGCATCCAATGGCACATCGTGGCGATGTACGGGCCGAGCTTCTTCACGGGCTCGCTGATCGCGCGCTTCGGCGCGCCGAAAATCGTCGCGGTCGGGCTGGCGCTGGAGGCTGTCAGCGCCGCGATCGGATTGTCCGGCCTCACCGCGATGCATTTCTGGGCCACGCTGATCGTGCTCGGGGTCGGTTGGAATCTTTCCTTCGTCGGCGCTTCCGCGCTGGTGTTGGAGACGCACCGCCCGCAGGAGCGCAACAAGGTGCAGGCGTTCAATGATTTTCTGGTGTTCGGCATGATGGCGGTGGGTTCGTTCGGGTCGGGCCAGCTGCTGGCGAATTACGGCTGGTCGGCGGTCAATCTGGTGGTGTTCCCGCCGGTGCTGCTCGGACTCGCGGTCCTGATGTTCGCGTCGTTCGCGAGAAGGAGGGCGAAACGGGCGGTGCCGCACTTTCCCGAACCGGGTATTTGATTGCTGCTCAAGCGTGGGAGGTTTCATGCCGTCGCGAGCCTGTCTCGATGAGTTCATCGCCGTCGTCGTGTCAGGCGATCATGCCGGCGCCATCGAACGCTATTACACCGAGGATGCCAGCATGCAGGAGAACGCGGCTCCTCCGCGCGTCGGCCGCGACGTGCTGGTGGCGCAGGAGCGCGCCACGCTGGAGCGGGTCGAGACCGTGGTTTCGACATGCGTGAGCTCGATCCTCGAGGGCGACCGCGTCGCCATCAACTGGATCTTCGACTTCACCTATCCCTCCGGCAAGACGGTGCGGATCGACGAGGTCGCGCTGCAGGAATGGCGCGGCGACAGGATTTTCCGCGAGCGGTTCTTCTACGATCCGCCGAACCCGAAGACTTGATGACAGCTGCTGACAGTTCGGTGCAGGCCGAACCAACGCCCGTGTGGTTCTGATAAATGTCGTCATGGCCGGGCTTGACCCGGCCATCCACGTCTTGAAGCAAGGAAAGTCGTGGATGCCCGGGTCAAGCCCGGGCATGACGAAATCGAGAAGCCCGCATTGAACGATTTCAAACCAGCCCTCGACGAAACCTCGGCCCGCTACGAGGGCTGGCGCATCGTCGTGGTCTGCTTTCTGGTGGCGACGTTCGGCTGGGGGCTCGGCTTCTACGGCCAGAGCGTTTATGTCGCCGAGCTGCATCGGCTGCACGGCTGGCCCACCTCATTGATCTCGAGCGGGACGACGGTCTTCTATCTGTCCGGCGCGCTGCTGGTCGTCTTCGTCAGCGAGGCGATCAAGACGATCGGTCCGCGCAACTGCCTGCTCGCCGGTGTTTTCACGATGGCGGCGGCCGCCGTCCTGATCGGCCAGGTGACCGAGCCGTGGCAGCTCTATGCCGCCAATGCGCTGCTGGCATTCGGCTGGGCCGGCACCAGCCTCGGCATGATCACCAACACGCTCGGGCTCTGGTTCGACAGCAAGCGCGGCATGGCGATCAGCCTGGCGCTGAACGGCGCCAGCTTCGGCGGTATCGCCGGCGTGCCACTGCTGGTGGCGGCGATCGGATATTTTGGGTTCCCCGGCGCCATGGTCGCCGCCGCGATCGCCATGATCGTGGTGATGGTCCCGGTCATCCTGGTGTTCGTGGGCAGGCCGCCGCTGCATCCGAGCGCCGCGGTCGCGGCATTGTCGGCGGACGCGCCGTCGGCTACGCGGGTGCGGGCGCAGGCGTTCCGCGACATCGGCTTCCTTTCGGCCTCGGCCTCCTTCGCGCTGGTGCTGTTCGCGCAGGTCGGCTTCATCGTTCACCTGATCGCGTTCCTCGATTCGGTGGTGGGCCGGGAACGCGCGGCGTTCGCGGTCGCGCTGATGACCGCGATGGCGGTGGTCGGCCGCGTGCTGTTCTCCTTCGTGATCGACCGGCTCAACCAGCGGCTGGCCTCGGCGATCTCGTTCGTCAGCCAGGCCGTCGCACTCGTCGTCATCATCAACGTGCACAACGACATCGCGCTGATCGCGGCCTGCGCGCTGTTCGGGTTCTCGGTCGGCAATTTGATCACGCTGCCGGCGCTGATCGTGCAGCGCGAATTCGCTCCCTCCTCGTTCGGCGTGCTGATCAGCCTGATCACCGCGATCAACCAGGTCACTTACGCGTTCGGCCCCGCCGTCATCGGCCTGTTGCGCGATGCCTCGGGAGGCTATTCGCTGCCGTTCTACATGTGCATCGCCCTTGAACTGGTAGCGGCGGTGCTGATCATGATTCGCGGGCAACCCAAGCTGTCGTCACCCGGCACTTGACCGGGTGACCCAGTATTCCAGAGACGTTTGAGATTATCCGAGAGGCCGCGGCGTACGGGATCGCCCGGTCAAGCCGGGCGACGACAGTTTCAATGTTAGCTTCGCTCTTAATGACGTTGAGCGATCACGCCTCCCTCGCCCGCAACAGCTCCTCCAGATCCAGCCGCTTGGTGAACATCGCCAGCGTTCCGTCGGGTTTACGCGGCCATTCTGCTTCGGGCCGGTCCCGATACAGCTCGACGCCGTTCTGGTCGGGATCGCGCAAATACAGCGCCTCGCTGACGCCATGATCGCTGGCGCCGTCGAGTGGAATGCCCGCCTCGATCAGGCGATGCAATGCGTCGGCCAGCGCAGGCCGCGTCGGATACAGGATCGCGGTGTGAAACAGGCCGGTGGTGCCGGGCGGCGGCGGATGGCCGCCTTTGCTTTCCCAGGTGTTGAGGCCGATGTGGTGGTGATAGCAGCCCGCCGCGATGAACGCCGCGCCCGAACTCAGCCGCTGCGTCACCTGAAAGCCGAGCACGCCGCAGTAAAAACCCAGCGCGCGATCGAGATCGGCGACCTTGAGATGGACATGCCCGATTCTCGTGCCGGCGATGATGGGAGGATTGGGCATGGGTGGTCTCCGTTCATGAGGTTTGTGCCCCGGACGCAGCGCAGCGCTCTTGCGGTGCGCTGCTGAGCCGGGGCCCATGTTTGTTGTACCCCGATATATGGGTCCCGGCTCTGCGGAGCAGCGTGAAGAACGCTGCACCGCGTCCGGGACACGAGATCGTTACTCCCGCACGAGATCGTTACTCCAGCTCCGACACTTCCCCCTCCGGCAGTTCGAACTCGAATGTGTTCAGCGTCATCGCCACCAGCGTGTAATAGCCGCACAGCCCGATGATTTCGACGATGCCGCGCTCGCCGAGCAGCTTTACGGCTTCGTCGTAGAGCGGCTTTGCGACGCCGTGGCCTTCATGCAGCGACTTCGCGACGTCGTAGATCATCTGCCCCTTCGGATCGTCGAAAACAGGCGTGCGGCGATCGCGGATGTCTTCGATGATCTTCAGGTCCATGCCGCCCTTCAGCGCCAGTCGCTTGTGGGCAAACCATTCGTAATGCGAGGTCCAGTGCCGGGCGGTGACCAGGATCGCGATTTCCGAAAGCCTGGCCGGAAACGAGGTGTTGTAACGGATCACTTCGCCGAGCCGGGTGGCATGCCGGGCCATTTCGGGACTGTTGAGCCAGGCCATCATCGGCGCCGGCGGGGCGCCGCGCTTGCCGGCGATCGACTCGTCGTAGGTCTGTTTCTGGTCCGCGTTCATTTCGCCAGGCGAAAGCAACTTCAGCCGCATCTCGGTTTCCCCTTGTTTTTCAATCGTTGCGACGCCCCTCGCGCCGGACCGCACAGCATTATCATATTCCGCAACACGAACGGCTGCGCCAGAGATATATTGAATTCCGCGATGCGACGGCTAAGGTCGATCCAACATCGCCAAATGGAAACGCCACCATGTCCGATCTGGAAAAATTCCGCAGTGAGACCCGCGCTTGGCTGCAGGCCAATTGTCCGCCGGAAATGCGCAAGCCAATGACTTCCGACGCGGACACGTTCTGGGGCGGCCGCAATACCAAATTCGCTTCCGAGCCGCAGCGCGTCTGGTTCGAGCGGATGCGCGACAAGGGCTGGACCGTGCCGGACTGGCCGCGGGAATATGGCGGCGGCGGACTCGATGCCGGCGAGCACAAGGTGCTGCGCGAGGAAATGGCGGCGATGGGCGCCCGCCCGCCGCTGTCGAGTTTCGGGATCTGGATGCTCGGGCCGGCGCTGCTGAAATACGGCACCGAGGCGCAGAAGAAGGAACATCTGCCCAAGATCGCTGCCGGCCTGATCCGCTGGTGCCAGGGCTATTCCGAGCCCAATGCCGGCTCGGACCTCGCTTCGCTGCAGACCCGCGCCGAGAGCGACGGCGACGATTACATCATCACGGGCCAGAAGATCTGGACCTCCTACGCCAACTACGCCGACTGGATTTTCTGCCTGGTGCGCACCGATCCGACCGCGAAGAAGCATGACGGCATCAGCTTCATTCTGTTCGACATGGCCTCGAAGGGCGTCTCGACCAAACCGATTCTCCTGATCTCGGGCTATTCGCCGTTCTGCGAAACCTTCTTCGACAATGCCCGCGTGCCGAAATCGCATGTCGTCGGCACCGTCAACCGCGGCTGGGACGTCGCCAAATACCTGCTGCAGCACGAGCGCGCGATGATCTCGGGCATGGGCGAGCGCGGCGTCGGCCGGCCGCTCGGCCAGGTCGCCGCCGATTCGGTCGGCAGCGACGAGCAGGGCCGGTTGGAGGATCCGATGCTGCGCGGCCAGATCGCCAGCTTCGAGATCGACGAAGCAGCCCTGTCCGCCGCCGCCGAGCGCGCGGTCGATCTCGCCAAGGCCGGGCAGGCGCATCCGGCGTTTTCCTCGGCGATGAAATATTACGGCACCGAGCTCAACAAGCGCCGTCACGAGATCCTGATGTCGGCCGGCGGCATCGACGCGCTGGAATGGGAAAGCGAGCGTTCCAGAGGCGGCGCCCGCCCGCGCGCCTGGCTGCGCACCAAGGCCAATTCGATCGAGGGCGGCACCTCGGAAGTGATGCTCGGCATCGTCGCCAAGCGCATTCTGGATCTGCCGGGGGCGTAGTCCCGAACCATCATCCGTCATGGCCGGGCTTGACCCGGCCATCCACGTCTTTCTTGCTGTTGAGACCAAAGACGTGGATGCCCGGGACAGGCCCGGGCATGACGAGCAACGAAATCAGTCCATCAACACCAGCGTTACCGGAAATCCCCTCATGGCACTCGTCCTCAACGAAGAACAATCGATGCTGCGCGACAGCGCGCGGGGTTTCATCAGCGACAAGGCGCCGGTGTCGCATCTGCGGCAGCTGCGCGACGCCCAGGATGCGACGGGATTTTCCCGCGAACTCTGGAAGGGCTTTGCCGAGATGGGATTTGCCGGCCTGCTGGTGCCGGAAGCGTTCGGCGGCAGCGGGCTCGGCTGCGTCGAGGCCGGCATCGTGATGGAAGAAATCGGCCGCACTTTGATGCCGTCGCCATATCTGGCGACATCGGTGCTGGCGGCTTCGGCGCTGTCGCGCGGCGGCAGCGACGCGCAGAAGTCGCAATACCTGCCGAAAATCGCGGACGGCTCGCTGCTGGCCGCGCTGGCGATCGACGAGGGCGCCAAGCATCGCCCGCTGATGACGAAACTGCGGGCGGTGCGCTCCGGCAACGGATTCAGGCTCTCGGGCGACAAGGCCTTTGTCGTCGACGGCCACACCGCTGACCTCCTGATCGTGGCGGCGCGCAGCGCGGGCTCCGCCGGCGAGCGCGACGGCCTGACGCTGTTCCTGGTCGATCCCAGGACAAAGGGCGTAGCAATCGAGCGCACCGCGATGGTCGATGCGCACAATGCGGCGCGCATCGTGTTCGACAATGCCGAGGTCGATGCCGACGGCGTGCTCGGCGAGGTCGATCAGGGGTTTGCCTTGCTGGAAGGCGTGCTCAATATCGGCCGCGCCGCGGTGGCCTCCGAGATGGTCGGGTTGAGCGAGGAAGTGTTCGGCCGCACCGTCACCTATCTGAAAGAGCGCAAGCAGTTCGGCAAACTGATCGGCGAGTTCCAGGCGCTGCAGCATCGCGCCGCCCAGCTCTATGTCGACATCGAGATCACCCGCGCCGCGGTACTCAAGGCGCTGCAGACGCTGGACGGCGATTTCGACAAGGCCGCCGCCGCGGTGGCCGTCGCCAAAGCCCGCGCCGGCACCACCGCGACGCTGGCGGTGCAGGAAGGCGTGCAGATGCACGGCGGCATGGGCATGACCGACCAGTTCGACATCGGCTTCTTCATGAAGCGCGCGCGGGTATGCCAGGAATTGTTCGGCGACAGCAATTTCCACGCGGATCAATTGGCGCGGATGAAGAGTTATTGAATTTTACACCGTCATTCCGGGGCGGGAGCGAAGCGAGCGAGCCCGGAATCCATAACCACGATCGAGAGTATGGATTCCGGGCCTGCGTCCAAGAGGACGCATCCCGGAATGACGGCGTCTATTGAATCACCGGCCGCTCATCCCCACAGCTGTCATCGCCCGGCTTGACCGGGCGACCCAGTACGCTGCGGCTTCTCGATTGATCGCTATCGTCTCTGGAATACTGGGTCGCCCGCCTTCGCGGGCGATGACCCGTTGGAGGATGGCGCCGCCGGTGACTCCGTCCCGCTATCCTACCTGATCGGCGGGGCGTACTGGATGCCGCCGGCGCTCCAGAGCTGGTTCAGGCCGCGCGGAATCTTGAGCTTCGATCCCGCGCCGACATTGCGCTCGTAGATCTCGCCGTAATTGCCGACGTGGCGGATGATGCGCGCGGCCCAGTCTCTGGGCAGGCCGAGATCCTCGCCGTAGGCGCCCTCGGTGCCGACCAGCCGCATCACGTCCGGCTTTTTCGACTTCAGCGCCTCGTCGATGTTCTTGGAGTCGATGCCGAGTTCCTCAGCATTGATCATCGCGTACAGCGTCCACTTCACGATCATCATCCAGTCGTCGTCGCGCTGCCGCACCACGGGGGCCAGCGGTTCCTTGGAAATGACGTCGGGCAGGATGACGTGGTCGTCGGGTTTGCCGAGGTTGAGCCGCAGCGCGTAGAGCTGGGAAATATCGGCGGTAAAGGTGTCGCACTGACCGGAACTGTAGGCCTTGAAGACGTCGTCGAACTTGTCGAACTTCATCTCCGTGTATTTCATGTTGTTGGCGCGGAAGTAGTCGGCGAGGTTGAGCTGCGTCGTCGTTGAGGCCTGCACGCAAACCTTGCTGCCGTCGAGCTCCAGCGCCGAGTCGATCTTGCGGGAAGCGGGCAGCATGAACCCGCCGCCGTCATAATAGGCGACGGCCGGGAAATAGAGGGCGTAGTTGGTCTCGCGCGACATGCTCCAGGTCGTGTTGCGGGCGAGAATATCGACCTTGCGGCTCTGCAGCTCCTTGAAGCGCTCGCTGGCGTCGAGCGGGATGAATTTGATCTTCTTGGGATCGTCGAAGATCGCCGCCGCCACCGCGCGGCAGAAGTCGACGTCGAAGCCGCTCCAGTTGCCCTTGTCGTCCGGGATCGCGAAGCCCGGCAGGCCCTTGTTGACGCCGCACAGCACTTCGCCGCGCCGGATGGTCCGCTTCAGGGTCTTGGTGTCGTATCGTTCATAGGTGATGGCAATAGCCGCAATCGCAATTGCGACCGCCATGCCAATCAGGAGGCCGCCTCGGAAGGTACGAAACATCTTTTTCTCGCCAATGTGCGGGGGAAACGGGACGGTCTTGAAACGAGCCGCTGTGGCCTACAGTTGCGGCTTCTGCCGCACGATCACTTTGGTGCCGACCGGGACCCGCTCATAGAGGTCGGCGACGTCGGCATTGACCAGCCGGAAGCAGCCGGAGGAGATGGCCGTGCCGATCGTATCCGGCCGGTTGGTGCCGTGGATGCGGTAGACCGTGTTGCCGAGATACATCGCACGCGCCCCGAGCGGATTGCCCGGTCCGCCGGCCATGAAGCGCGGCAGATAGGGCTGGCGCGCGATCATCTCCGGCGGCGGGGTCCAGTCCGGCCATTCCGCCTTGCGGGTGATGTTCAATAATCCCTGCCACTGGAAGCCCTCGCGGCCGACGCCGATGCCATAGCGCAGCGCGCGGCCGCCGCCCTGGATCAGATAGAGATGACGATCCTTCGTTGAAATGATGATGGTGCCCGGCGGCTCCGAGGTGCGGTACAGCACCGCCGTGCGCCTGAATTGCGGGTCCAGCTCCACTTCGTCGGGGGCGATCAGGCCCGGCTGGTCGCCGACATCCGGCTTTTGCGCAAAGCTCTGCGAGGCCGAAAGCAGCAGTCCGGCCGCGGCCGCCAAGGTCCAGATCAGGTGGCGAAACTTTGTCATGCAGAGTTCTCCCGGTGGCGCATTCGCCAAATCATGGAACCATCAAATCTCAGTGGCAACTTGATGGCAAGTTTGGGGCAGCGCACCCCCATAGGCCTGGCATTTTCCAATATTTGTCGGGGGTAAAACATCCATGACATCAACACCATCGTTTCTGTACATGGGGTTGTTTTTGATATTTTGGTTGGCGGGCGCCACCCCGGGGTCGGCCAGACGGCCTATTTCGGCGCGATCCACAGCCTCAGGCCGTAGGACAGGAGGGTCACCGCGCCGACGCCGCCGAGCCACAGCGCCGCGAACCACAGCAGGCGCCGCGTCAGCGGCGGTGGATTTGGCTCCGGCGGTGTCAATGATAGCCACTCCCGGCCTTCACCTTGCCGCGGAAGACCCAATAGGCCCAGCCGGTGTAGCCGAGAATCAGCGGGATCAGCACGGCGACGCCGACCAGCATGAAGATCTGGCTGTTCTCGGGCGAGGCCGCCTGCCAGATGGTGATGCTCTGCGGCACGATATAGGGCCACATGCTGATGCCGAGCCCGGCATAGGACAGCGCGAACAGCGTCAGCGTCAGGAAGAACGGCTGATAGTCCCGCTTGCTGGCGAGGCTGCGCAGCAGCAGCACGGTGACGGCCGCGACCGCGACCGGCACCGGCGCCGTCAGGACGATGCCCGGCCAGGAAAACCAGCGCTCGGTGTACTGGATGTGCAGGAACGGCGTGGCGATGCTGACCGCGCCGATGGCGCCGATCATCGCGAACAACAGAAACCAGCTGAGATGATAGGCCTTGTCGCGCAGCGCCCCCTCGGTCTTCATGACCAGCCAGGTGGCGCCCAGCAGCGCGTAGCCGATCACGATCGCCGCGCCGGTCAGGAGGCTGAACGGCGTCAGCCAGTCCCACCAGCCGCCGGCATAATGCCTGCCCTCGACATGGACGCCCTGCAGGATGGCGCCGAGCGCAATGCCCTGCGCCAGCGCCGCCAGCAGCGATCCGGCGAAGAACGGGATGTCCCAGCGGTTGCGCTCGCTGGGTCTCGTCCGCCAGCGGAATTCGAAGGCGACGCCGCGGAAGATCAGGCCGATCAGCATCGCGATCATGGGGGTGTACAGCGCCGGCATCAGCACCGCATAGGCCAGCGGAAATGCCGCCATCAGGCCGCCGCCGCCGAGCACCAGCCAGGTTTCGTTGCCGTCCCACACCGGGGCGACGCTGTTCATGATGACGTCGCGATCGGATTTTTTGGGAAACAGCGGAAACAGGATACCGAGGCCGAGGTCGAATCCGTCCATCACCACATAGACGAAGACGGCAAAGGCGATGATGAACGCCCAGACGGTGGCGATGTCGATGGCGGCAGTCATGAGGCGGCCCTCCGCGCGGCGCCGGCGGCGGGGGTGATGCCGGCGGCGCGCGCCGGCTTATCGCCGCTCGGTCCCTGTTCGCCCTGATGCGGTGCTGCCGCCATCAACCGGAGCATGTAGACCACGCCGGCGCCGAACACCGCGAAATAGACGATGATGAAGGCGATCAGCGAGGAGGCGACCGCCGGGGCCGCCAGCGGCGAGGCCGAATCGACCGTCCGCAACAGCCCGTAGACCGTGAACGGCTGACGCCCGGTCTCGGTGGTGATCCAGCCCGCCAGCACCGCGATGAAGCCCGAAGGCGCCATGGCGATGGCGAACATCAGCATCAACCGCGAATGATAGAGCGTGCCACGCCAGCGCGCCCACAGGCTGAACAGGCCCAGCCCCAGCATCAACACGCCCATGCCGACCATGATCCGGAACGACCAGAAGGTGATGGCGACCGGCGGCCAGTTTTCGCGCGGCACGGTGTCGAGGCCGGCCATCGGCGCGTCGAGGGAATGTTTCAGGATCAGCGAACCCAGTTTCGGGATTTCGACCGCGTATTTGACCTTGCCGGCAACCTGGTCCGGCCAGCCGAACAGGATCAGCGGCGCGCCGTCCTTGTGGCTCTCGAAATGGCCCTCCATCGCCATGATCTTTACGGGTTGGTGCTCCAGCGTATTGAGGCCGTGCTGATCGCCGGCGAAAATCTGGATCGGCGCCACCCAAGTGGCCATCCACATCGCCATCGAAAACATCACGCGGGGTCCGGCGAGATGCGGATCGCGCAGCAAATGAAACGCGCCGACCGCCCCGACCACCAGCGCGGTGGTCAGATACGCCGCCAGCACCATGTGCACGAGACGATAGGGAAACGACGGATTGAAAATCACCTTGAACCAGTCGGCGGCGATGAACTGGCCCTCGGCATTGATGGCGTAGCCGGCCGGCGTCTGCATCCAGGAATTGGCCGACAGGATCCAGAACGCCGAGATCAAGGTGCCGATCGCGACCATCAAAGTGGCGAGGAAATGCAAGCGGTGGCCGACCCGCTCCAGGCCGAACAGCATCACGCCGAGAAAGCCCGCCTCGAGGAAGAAGGCGGTCAGCACCTCGTAGGCCATCAGCGGGCCGATGACGGGGCCGGTCTTGTCTGAGAACGCCGACCAGTTGGTGCCGAACTGGTAGGACATCACGATGCCCGACACCACGCCCATGCCGAATGCGACGGCGAAAATCTTCAGCCAGTAATTGAACAGGTTGATGAAGACCTCGCGCCCGGTCCACAGCCAGAGCGCCTCCAGGACCGCGAGGTAGCTGGCAAGCCCGATCGAGAAGGCGGGGAACACGATGTGAAACGACATCGTGAAGGCGAACTGCGCCCGCGCCAGCACCACGGCATCCCAGCCCTCGAACATCGGCACCATCCGTCAAGGTTGGATCATGCCGTCTGGATATCATGCAATGGCGCTTGCGGATATCGCGAACGAACGAATGGCAGGTTCCCGCGCCGCGCTCTTGCATGGCGCCGCGTTTGCAGGCGATCTCAGCTGTTCGTGCTGAGCAGCCGCGCGACGGTGCGGTCGATCTGCTCGTACTGGCCTTCGCCGGCATGCTGGAACACGATCTTGCCGTTCTGGTCGATGATGTACTGCGCTGGCCAATACTGGTTGCGCCACGCGTTCCATGTCTTCGAATCATTGTCCTGCGCCACCGGATAGGTGATGCCGTGCCGCTTCAGCGCGGCCTGCACGTTGGACGCCGATCGCTCGAACGGGAACTCAGGAGTATGGACGCCGACCACGACGAGGCCGCGATCCCTGTACTTCTCGTTGAGCGCGACT
This sequence comes from Pseudomonadota bacterium, assembly GCA_043811435.1. Lineage (GTDB taxonomy): Bacteria > Pseudomonadota > Alphaproteobacteria > Rhizobiales > Xanthobacteraceae > Bradyrhizobium. The sequence continues at coordinate 41,739 of JBDRNF010000150.1, read as the reverse complement.
ACGTGCGGCAGCGCGTTGACGCAGTTGACGCAGCCATAGGTCCAGAAATTCACCAGCACCACCTTGCCGCGCAGGTCGGCGAGCTTGAGCGGCGCGGAGTTGAACCATTTGCCGATGCCGGTGAATTCAGGGGCAGCGCCCTGCAGCGCTGCGACCGCGATCGGAGTCGTGGCATCGCGCGCGGCTTCGCCGCCGATGCCGAGGCTGGCGGCGCCGATCAGGCCAAGGGCAAGCACGGACGCGGTTGCGGCGAGAAAACGTTTCTTCATGGAAAACTCCCTTCGGTTTGGATCCTGGGGTTAGAGTCCGAGCTGGCCGTTCGGATAAAATCCGGTCAGCCACGCCACGATCAGCGTGTCGTATTGAAAGTAGGAGGCGACCGCGAAGGCGATCACGATCGCGCCGAACCCCTGCTGCAGTCGGGGGGCGATCGCGGCGATGCTGCGGACGCGGGCGGTGACGGCTTGGCCGCCATAGGCGATCGCCAGCATCGGGATCGCGGCACCAATGGCGTAGACCACCAGCAGCACGCTGGCCCATGCGGTATCCGTGGAGGTCGCGACCACGGTCAGGATAGAGCCCAGCACCGGACCGGCGCAGGGCGTCCAGACCAGGCCGAGCGTGGTGCCCAGCACGAATCCGCCGAGATTGCCTTCACGATTGCCTTGCCACGACGCGGCGCCGCCGGCCGGGCCTGACCCGATCAGCCCGTTCAGCCGAACCGACAGCCATTCAAACGGCGCCGGCCAGATCATCAGCAGGCCGAAGCCAAGCAGCAGCGCGGTCGCGGCGGTGCGCAGGATGTTGGGGTCGAAGTCGAAGATCCGGGTAATGGCGCTCAGTGCCAGCGCGGTCGCCGAAAACGACATGACAAAACCCGCCGCGATCATCGCCGGGCGCACCTTGCCGGTCTGGCCGACGGAAGCGCCGAGCAGGATCGGCAGCATCGGCAGCGTACAGGGTGCCGCGACAGTGACGATTCCGGCGAGCAACGCGAGAACGAGGTTGAGCATCGAACGAGATCCCGTGACCAATCCCGGCGTCGATCTTGCCGCCGCGCGGGAGGTGTCATGGTTCTTCGGGGGGGCGGGCCAAGGCGTTACTTCGGCGGCGCGCCGGCAGCGTCACGTGTTTGTGACAAAATCGGCGGGTGCGGTCTCGACCCCGTCAGCAACTCCCAAATACAGAGCGACCCGGAGGGGGGCATCCCATCCGGGTCGTTGGAGGTAACTTGGAAGGTCAGAAGACCTGGTAGGAGCTTGGTAGGCTTGAAACCTGAATTTAGCGGGTGGTCTCGCTGTCGTAGGAGATCACGCAGACCTCCGAGGGATTCTTGTGGCTGCAATCGACCACTTGCTCGCGGACCAACATCGTTCCGGTGTCGCGCTGGGCGCGGGGGGCGGTGTTCTGGGCGGACAGTGAGGCCAGGGTGCAGACCGCGCCGAGCGGGATAATGAAGAAGCGGAAGGAAGGCTTCAGCATGTTCGTTGTCCTGTTCGGCGTTGGCGTTGCGTTGGTGATTGCAGGTATAGGGACCGAGTTTTTCCGGGTGATGTCGTGGATTGTTTCAATTGTTTCGTCGGAGGTAACTTCTTCCGCCGTCGCAAATCCCTTTTTCTGTGCCGGGTTCTACGTCAGCCCGTTGAATTTACTCGATTTTATGCCGCGAGGCTGTCGACGCCGGCGCCCTTAAGCAAGTCTGCAAGCTGTTTGCGGGCATAGAACATCCGGGTCTTCACCGTGCTCTGGGGAATGCCGATGATGGCGCCGGCCTCTTCCACCGACTTCTCATGGTAGTAGACGAGATTGATGATCTCGCGGTGCGCCGGCGACAGCTTGGCGACGCAGGCGCGCAGGATCGCCGAAGTGTTGCTGCGGTCCAGCGAGGCCTCCGGGGTGTCGGCCTGGTCGGCGATCTCGAGCACGTCTTCCTGGTCGATGTCCTCGTGGCGGCGCTGGCGCAGCGCGGTCAGCGCCTTGAAGCGGGCGATCGACAACAGCCAGGTGGAGACCTGCGAACGGCCCTCGAACTGGGCGGCGGTGCGCCACACGTCGAGGAAGACCTGGCTGACGAGGTCTTCGGCCATGGTGGTGTCGCGCACGATGCGCAGGATGAAGCGGTAAACCCGGACGTTGTGACGGGAGTAAAGGATATGCATGGCGGTGCGGCCGCCATCGGCAATGCTTTGCAGAAGCATCTCATCCGAGGTCGCCTGGGCAGCGATGATGCCCTGGCGGGCTGCGGCGTTGATGGCTACGACATTCTGCATGACACGCTCCTGGTATTCGCCATTGGCGGCGTTTCGTTGGAGCCGTGATAGTTAATCCCGGTTTCGGGACGTCTGCACGGCAACGGGAAAATGGTTTCGTGCGCAGGAGAATTGTTTCAAGGATCAGGCGCGACGAAACATTCGGACAGAAATGTGAATGTTTTCAAAGGCCGAGGCCGTTAAAACGCATCGGTAGAGCACCCGGAACCATTCCCGTTGAGATGCGTATTACCGACATTTTTTCTGGAGAAATGTGAAGCAAGTCACAGATGGCGCCGTACCGGCTTGAGCCGGGAAGCACCGCGACGTCGTGCTCGGCGAATGTGAGTGGCAGTCGCTGCCGTACCTCGCGCCGGCGTCTCGTCGCCAGAGCGGAGGCGGCGAGGTCGCTAGGCCTTGTCGCCGGCCGGCGAGAACAAATAGCCGCCGCCGCGGATGGTGCGGATCACCGCTGGCTTGGTCGGGTCGATCTCGATCTTGCGCCGGATTCGCATGATGCGCAGGTCCACCGCGCGGTCGAACGCCTCGGCGTCGCGCGCATTGGCCAGCTCCAGCAGCCGTTCGCGCGACAGCACCCGCTTCGGATTGGCGGCGAAAACCTTCAACAGGCCGAATTCGGAAGCGGTCAGCGGATGCTCGTTGCCCTCGTCGTCGCGCAACGCCTGCGCCTCGAGATCGAGCCATTTGGTGCCGAACCGCACCAGCGGGTCCTTGGCCGCCTTGGCGCCGGCGGCTTCCGGCGCGGCAGCCGCCTTGGCCGGCGCCGAGCGCCGCAGTACCGAGCGAATCCGCGCCATCAATTCGCGCAGCTCACAGGGTTTGGCGATGTAGTCGTCGGCGCCGAGCTCCAGCCCGACCACGCGGTCGATCGGGCTCGCGGTCGCGGTCAGCATGATGACCGGAACATTGGTGCGGCCCTTGAGGTCGCGGATGATGGAAAGCCCGTCTTCCTCGGGCATGTTGAGATCGAGCACCACGAGGTCCGGCACCGAGGTCTCGATCGCCTCGCGCAGGGTCTTGCCGCCGTCGCACAGCGTCACGCCGAAGCCGTGCATCTTGAGGTACTCGCCGACCATCTCGCGGGCCGGCGCCTCGTCGTCGACGATAATGATGTGTTGCTGGCTCTGGGTCATGACATTTCAGTCGCAGGCAGCATGACGGTGAAGGTCGACCCCTGTCCGGGCCCGGCGCTGTCGGCGGTCACCTCGCCGCCATGCATGTCGATGATGCGCTTGACGATGGATAGACCCAGGCCGGTCGAGCTTTCCCCGGCGGTGGGCTTGGCCGAAAGCCGCTGGAAACGGCCGAACAGCCGGCCGAGATCTTCCGGCGAGAGACCCGCGCCCTCGTCGGCGATGCGGATGATGGTGTTGTCCTGCTCATGGGTCACCACGACCGTGATCTTGCCGCCGATCGGTGAATATTTGATGGCGTTGCTGACCAGATTATCGATCGCCTCGCGCATCCGGTCGGTGTCGCACATGGTGACGATATTCGGCGGCGCCGCCACCGAGATGGTCTGCTGCTTGTTGACCGCCAGCGGCTGATTGGCGTCGGCGACCTCGCTGACCAAAGCGGCGATATCGACCGGCTCGCGCCGGATCGAGATGTCGAAGGCGTCGGCCATCGCGTCCGAAATCAGGTGGTCGACCATCGAGGTCAGGCGCTTGGTGGCGTCGCGGATGTGTTCGACCTGGGCGGTGATGCTCTCTTTGGAGGCGCCGGCGCCGATCAGTTCGGTCAGCATTTCGGTGCGGCCGAGGATCACGCCGAGCGGATTCTTCAGGTCGTGGGCCACGGTGCCGAGAATTTCGTTCTTGAAGCCGTTGGCGCGCTGCAGCCGCATCCACTGCGACGACAGCCGGCGGTTGGCCTGCATCAGCGCGCGGGTGCGCTGGGCGACGCGGTCCTCGAGCTGGGTGTTGGCCTCGTGCAGTTGCTGATAGAGGATCACATTGTCGAAGGCGATCGACAGCCGGCTGGAGAAAATCTCGACCAGCGCGCGGTCGGTTTCCGACAGCGGGCGTTCCGCCTGCAGCAGCACCACCACCTCGCGGCCGCTGCCGGTGCGCAGATAGAGCACGCTGCGGTGGTCGGCGAACTCGTTCTTGCGGCGGTGGAAGGCCGCTTCCACCATCTGGCGCAGGTCCGGGTCGAGCGATTTCGATCCGGTGGTGCCGATGAAGCGGCTGTAGCAGCCGGAGCCGGCGAGCACCGAGAAATCATTGCTGGGGCTGCCGCCGTCGTCGCGCAGCACCAGGATGCCGGCGCAATCGACATTGAGCAGCGAGGCGAGCTGGGTCAGCACGCCCTCGGCGAGCCGCTGCATCGACTTGAAGTCGTACAAAGTGGAGGCGGCGTCGATGATGATTTCCAGCCCCCGCCGTGTCTGCACCATGCGCTCGAGCTGCTGATAGCTGCGCAGGGCCGCGGTCAGCGAGGTGAACAGCTTGTCGGCGGTGAGTTCGGTCTTCGCCTTGTAGTCGTTGATGTCGTACTGGACGATGACGCGCCGCTCCGGCGCCTGGCCGGGCTGCCCGGTGCGCAGGATGATGCGGACGGTCTCGTTCTTGATCTCGTTGCGGATGTATTCGACCAGGTCGAGGCCGGCGGCGTCGGTCTCCATGATGACGTCGAGCAGGACGGCTGCGATATCCGGATGCGCCTGCATCAGCTTGCGGCCCTCGGCCGCCGAATAGGCCGACAGGATTTCCAGCGTCTGGCCGTTGAGATTATAGTCGCTCAGCGCGAACCGCGTGCCTTCGTGTACGGCCTGGTCGTCGTCGATGACGGCCACTTTCCATTTACGCGCCGTCGAGGCTACCGGAGCGGCCCCGGAATCGTCGATCAGGTGGAGGACATCGTCCTGTTCGGCCATTGCGGAATCCCGTCACTTGATTGCTCTGTGGTCGCGGAACCGCCCTTGGCGGCCCGCGGCATAATAATGCGAAATGTGGTGCCTTGTCCCAGTCTTGAATCCAGCATCATCCGGCCGCCCAGCTGCTGGGTAACCAGATTATAAACAATGTGCAGGCCCAGTCCGGTGCCACCCTCGTTGCGGCGGGTGGTAAAGAACGGGTCGAAGGCCTGCCGCTGCACGTCCGGGGTCATTCCGGCCCCGTTATCGGCGAATATGATTTCGACGTCGTCGCTGCCGCGCGGCCGCGCCGAAATCGAGATGGCGCCGCTGCGACCGTCGGCAAAGGCGTGGTTGGCCGCGTTGAGGAACAGATTGGTCAGAATCTGGCCATACGAGCCCGGATAGCCGTCGATGACAAGGCCTTCCGGCACGTCGACCGAAAGCGTGATCGCGGATCGCTTCAGCACCGGCCGCAGGCTCGCGATGATCTGGTCGGTCGCCTCCGACAGGCTGAACTGGCGGCGTTCGGCATGCGAGCGGTCCACCGCGACCTGCTTGAAGGACTGGATCAGTTCGCCGGCGCGATGCAGGTTCGCCACCAGCTGCCCGGCGGCGTCGCGGGAAGAGCGGACGAATTCCTCGAGTTGGGATTTGCGCAACTGCCCGTCGGACCGCAGCTCGGCCTCGAACATTTCGGCGCGGCGCGCGAAGCTGGACGCCACCGTCAGGCTGATGCCGATCGGATTGTTGACTTCATGGGCGACGCCGGCGACCAGGCCGCCGAGCGCCGCCAGCCGTTCGGCGTCGATCAGGTTTTGCTGGGCGGCGTTGAGCTCGAGCAGGGCGCCTTCGGCCTTTTCCTTCGAGGTGCGCAGTTCGTCCTCGGTCTCGCGCTTGGCGATGGCGTTTTCGCGGAACACCTCGACCGCGCGCGCCATCGCGCCGACCTCGTCCTTGGCATTGGTGCCCTGCACGCGCCGGTCGTAGTCGCCGGTCGTGATGGCGTGCATCGATGCCATGATCTGCTGCAGCGGAAGCCGGATCGAGAGCGCGATGATGACCCCGGCGGTCAGGATGATGCCGAGAAAGATCACGGCGATCGACAGCACCTTGCGGGAAATATTGGTCAGCGTGCGGTCGAAGGTCGCCTGCGCCTTCTGCTCGTGCTGGCGCATCTTGACCGACAGGTTATCGATGGCGCCGATCGCCTCGGCCTGGCTGGCGTCGATGGTGTTGCGCAACAGCTCGGTGCGGTTCGTCAGTTGCGCCGACAGTTTGGCGAAGCCGGCGCGCAGCGCGGATGTCCTTGCCTGCAGCCGCTGCAGCGCCATGCGCTGCAAGTCGTTATCGGCGAGCTCGGACATCTCCGGGATGGTTTTTTCGATGGTCTCGGTATTCCTGCGGGCGTCCTCGGCGGACGCGGTCGCCAGCGACAGGTAATAGGAGTTGGCGGCGACCAGCATCGCGGTGAACGCCTCGCGGGATTTGCCCAGCGCCGGCCAGATCAGGGCCTCGCGGCGCCCGGTGGCGCCCTCGATGATCGAAAACAGCCCGGCCATGTCCTTGGCCGGAGCCAGCACCTGTTCCTGATATGTTTTGGCGATGGTGGCCTGGACCGCTCGCAGCTCGCCGAAGCCGTTGAGGAATTTATCGGTGACGCGCTCGAGTTCGGCGACCGACCCTGAAAGCATCGGGTCGGTCGACGCGCGCGTGGTCAGCGTGCCCAGCACCGCCTCGCGCAGCAGCAGGATCTCGGCGAACAATTCCGGGCTCGGCTGATTGATGTAGCGATGGATCAGGTTCTGCAGCCGGCTGGTTTCGCTTTCCAGCAGTGCCAGGATCTTGTCGGATTCCCGAATTTGCCGCACGTCGTGCCAGGCCGAGCCTAGCACCTGGGCGCCGTTCCAGATCATGGCGGCGAGTACCACGACCACGGCCGAATTCAGCGCGGCGATCGACAGGATGCGCCAGCGGATCGGCACCGCGCGGACCAGCCCGACGATCCGGGCACGGCCCCGCGCGGCGAAACCCGCCGGCCGTTCCATGGCTTCGTCGTGCCGCGGCAATGCCAAGGCCAGTTCACTCCACCTTGCGAATTCGTTCGATCAGCCGCGTCGCCGTGGCGTCGTGCTGTGCTGGTGCATGGATGTCGACCGGCGTCGGGCCGGGCAATCGCCTCGGTTCGAGGCTGACGGGGGTATCGCTGCCGATCGTCGCACCATTGCTGCGATCGAGGTCCATGGCGCCGGCACTCTTGGTATCGGCGGCGTCAAGAGCCCGTGCCAAAGCACCCGTCGAGACCGCCGTCAGTGACAGCGCGACAACGAGTGTTACGATCCGCGAAAGGCCGGCGCGGCTGTACACGGGCAAAACTCATCCCCTTGTGATGATGTCGGCGGCTGGGCAGAAAGGTTCAACCCATTTAGCAGATGCCGGCTTGCGATGGCTATCCTGCCACCGCCGCGGACGGCGTCAATGGTGCGTTGCGCCGGAGCTTTTGCGGATTGAAACGGCTGGCTCCGGGCCTTATTGAGGGCGCACCACGCGCGAGAGCGGCGTTTCGGCCGCCACGGATCAGATTGGCAATATGGTGAATTCGGCTCTGAGATTTTTGCAGCTCGCGGCCGTCGCGGCCATGGTCACGCTCGCGTCTCCGGCATGGGCCGTCACCGAGATCATGTGGTGGCACGCGATGTCGGGCGAACTCGACCGCCAGCTCGAAAAGCTGGCGTCGGATTTCAACGCATCGCAATCCGAGTACCGGATCGTGCCGAGCTACAAGGGAAACTACACCGAAACCGTCACCGCGGCGATCTTTGCGTTTCGCTCGCGCAGCCAGCCGGCCATCGTTCAGGTCAACGAGATCGCGACCGCGACCATGATGGCAGCCAGGGGCGCGATCTATCCGGTGTACTCGCTGATGCGAGACGAGGCCGAAGCGTTTTCGCCGGCCGACTATCTTCCGGCGGTGACCGGCTATTATGCCGACGTCGCCGGCAACATGCTGTCATTCCCGTTCAACGCCTCGACGCCGATCCTCTACTATAACAAGGACCTGTTCCGCGCCGCCGGGCTCGATCCCGAAACGCCGCCGAAGACCTGGCCCGAGGTCGGCGCGGCCGCGAAGAAATTGCGGGCGTCGGGTGCGGTGTGCGGTTTGACCACCTCCTGGCCGTCATGGATCAATGTCGAGAATTTTTCCGCGTTCCACAATCTGCCGGTCTCGACCATGGCCAATGGCTTCAGCGGTCTCGACGCCGAACTCAATTTCAACAATCCGGTGATGGTGCGCCATATCGCGCAATTGGCGGAATGGCAGACCGCCAAGGTGTTCGACTACAGCGGCCGGGCGCAAACCGCCGAGCCCCGCTTCCAACAGGGCGAATGCGGCATCTTCCTGGGGAGTTCGGCGACGCGCGCCGACATCAAGGCCAATTCGAAATTCGAGGTGGGCTACGGCATGCTGCCGTACTGGCTCGACGTCGCCGGCGCGCCGCAAAACTCCATCATCGGCGGCGCCACCTTGTGGGTGCTGCGGGACCGGCCGCGTGTCGAATACAAGGGCGTGGCGAAATTCTTCGCCTATCTGTCGAAGCCGGAGGTGCAGGCCGCATGGCACCAGAACACCGGCTATCTGCCGGTGACCCGGGCGGCGTTCGATCTGACCCGCGCGCAGGGTTTCTACGACCGCAATCCGGGCGCGGCGATCTCGATCGAACAGATCACCCTGAAGCCGCCGACGGAAAATTCGCGCGGCGTCCGGCTCGGCTCGTTCGTCCTGATCCGCGGCGTGATCGACGACGAACTGGAGCAGGCCTTCGCCGGCAAGAAATCCGCGCAGCAGGCGCTGGATTCCGCCGTCGAGCGCGGCAACCGGCTGCTGCGCCAGTTCGAGCGCGCGAATCCGGACCGGTAGTTGCGGATACAAGATGCACTCACTGCCGAGCCTGAAGAACCCCGAGACGTTTCAGGCCTGGCGCGCCGACGCCTCGCAGTGTCTGCCGGCGGCGCTGGATATTGCACGCAGCCACGGATTGCCGCATGCGGATCCGCAGGTCTTTGCGACCGGGACCAATCTCGTGGTCGGGCTCGATGGCCGGCTGATCCTGAAGCTCTTTCCGCCATTCCTGCGTGGCCAGTTCGAATCCGAGCGCATCTCGCTGGCGCAGTTGCGCGGTCGGCTCGGCGTGCCTATTCCGGAAATCGTGCTCGAAGGCGAGCGCGACCAGTGGCCGTATCTCGTCATCACGCGGCTGTCCGGCGTGCTGGGCAGCGAGGCGTGGCCCGGTCTGCCGGAGGATCAGAAGGAGCGCGTGCTGGCCCAGATCGGCGAGACCATCGCACAGGTGCAGCGCGTCCCGGTCGGTGACCTCGCCCGGATCGAGCCGGGCTGGGACCGGTTCATGGCACAGCAAATCGCGGGATGCCGCGCCAGGCATGAACGCCTCGGACTGCCGCAAAAATTTCTCGCCGGGCTGGATGATTTGCTTGTCGACGCCGAGGCGCTGACTGCGCTGGAGGCACCGCCGGTGATCCTGACCGGGGAATACATCCCGGAAAACTTTCTGCTGAGTTGCGACGGTGGAGATTGGCGGCTTTCGGGGCTGATCGACTTCGGCGATGTGATGACAGGAAGGGCGGAGTACGACCTGCTCGGCCCGAGCGCGTTCATGACGTCAGGGATGCCGAGGCGTGCGCGCAGCCTGTTCAGGGGATTTGGTTATTCCGGCGCGGAGTGCGATTTCACCCTGAAGCGCCGGCTGATGGCGCTGCTTCTGCTGCACCGATTCAGCGATCCCGTCAGGCATATCTGCATCGAGGGCTGGCAAGACCGGGCCGGCGACCTCTTCCAGTTGCAGGACTTGCTTTGGCCGAACTGAGCGGCGCCATATCGGCGTTTGCATGATCCGATTACACCTCGACCATGTCAAAATCGCTCTTGGCGGTGCCGCATTCCGGACAGACCCAGTCGTCCGGAACGTCGGCCCATCGGGTGCCGGGTTTGAGGCCTTCGTCCGGATCGCCGGCGGCTTCGTCGTAGATGTAGCCGCAGGTGCGGCATTGCCATGATTTATAGGGCTCGGCGTTCATCTGGATCATCCTTTCTGCGATACCGGAATTTCCCGGGGCGCGGCGAACAGGCGCCCCCTGCGCCGGCGGGAACACCATCCGGTCGTCGGTCCGGCAATAGCGGTCCGCGAACATGCGGCCGACCGGATGATAGCGGTCCATGTGCACGCGCATGGCGTCGCGATCCCACAATTCGTCGCGGATATGGAAATTGACACCTTCGCCCATGATCAGCTGGCGGTCACCGTTCACATCGATGGTCTTCCAGGTCTTGCATTCCATCGACCATGGCGCGTCGGCAAGCCGCGGCACCTCGACTTTGGTCGAGGGCGAAAGCTTCAGTCCGAGATAGCCGGGCTCGCCGATGTCGGGCGGAAAGTCGCCGCTGGAATCGTGCATCGCGCGCGCCAGCGGCTCGTCGGTCATGTTAACGACGAATTCCCCGGATCGCTGGATGTTGACCACGGTGTCCTTGACGCGGCCGTCGGGCCGCAAATTGGCGGCGAACATGCACAGCGGCGGATCCTCGCAGAACACGTTGAAGAAGCTGAACGGCGCGGCGTTGACCACGCCGGTCGGGCCGATGGTGGTGACCCAGGCGATCGGCCGCGGCAGCACGAAGGCCGTGAGGACCTTGTAGCGGTCGTGAGTTGCGAGTTGGTCAGGCGTGTATTCCATGGTGCATTCCCGGTTTGGCCGGATGTTCCGGCGAGCCACCTTGTCTCAAAAATTGATGCAGTTCGAGACGGCACTGTCGGGTACCCGATCCGGGCCGGTCGTGAATGAAGAGGCGGAACTTGTGCGAATTGCTGCGCTGACCGCCTCCGCCCAACAAACGAGCCAAGGAGAATTTCTGCCTATCTCATGAGCAATAGCTCTGCTTTGTATGCAATAGCGCGTCGAGGTCCTGAGGCGGCATCCCGAGTGCCCGTCTGCATTCTATAGTAAAATCAAACCATTAGCGCGCAATTAGCTTTCCATTAAGGTTTGGCACGAACCTTGCGATGCCAGTTCCCGAAGCCGATTTCTGTCCGTAGCTTTTGGAGCATCACATGAAGCGTCGCGATTTTCTGAAATCTGTTACCGGGGTTGCGGCTGGCGCCATGGTGCCGGCACCGGCGATCTGGTCCGCCGCCAAGGCGGATGCCCGCTCCGAGACGCTGCTGATCGTCTCGGAAAGCGGTCCCAACAATCTCGACATTCATGGCGTGGGCACCAACGTGCCCGGCTACGAGGTGTCGTGGAATTGCTACGACCGGCTGATCAGCCACGAGATGAAGAGCGGTCCCGGCGGCGTGCCGTATTACGATCGCGACAAGTTCAAGCCCGAACTCGCCGAGGACATGAAGATCGGCGACATGTCGGCGACCTTCAAACTGAAGAAGAACGCCAAATTTCACGACGGCACGCCGGTAACGGCAAAAGATGTCAAATGGTCGCTCGACCGCGCGGTCAGCGTCGGCGGCTTCCCGACCTTCCAGATGGGCGCGGGCTCGCTGACCAAGCGCGAACAATTCGTCGTGGTCGATGACAGCACGGTGCGGATCGATTTCGCCAAGAAAGACCGCCTGACGATTCCCGATCTCGCGGTCATCGTGCCCTGCGTGATCAATTCCGAACTGGTGAAGAAGAACGCCAGCGAGAAGGATCCCTGGGGCCTCGAATATACCAAGCAGCAGACCGCGGGCTCCGGCGCCTACAAGGTGGTCAAATGGACCGCCGGCACCGAAGTGATCATGGAGCGCAACGACGCCTGGGTCGGCGGCCCCATGCCGAAGGTCAAGCGCGTGATCTGGCGCATGGTGCCGCAGGCCGGCAACCGCCGTGCGCTGCTGGAGCGCGGCGACGCCGATATTTCCTACGATCTGCCCAACAAGGATTTCGTCGAGCTGAAGGGCAACGGCAAGCTCAATATCGTGTCGGTGCCGTATTCCAACGGCGTCCAGTACATCGGCATGAACGTCAAGATCCCGCCGTTCGACAATCCGAAGGTGCGCGAGGCGGTGGCCTGCGCGATCCCCTACCAGAAGATCATGGATGCGGTGCTGTTCGGCCTCGCCAAGCCGATGTTCGGCGCGGCGGCCAATGCGCCGACCGAGGTGGCGTGGCCGCAGCCGACCAAATACGTCACCGACATCGCCAAGGCCAAGGCGCTGCTCGCGGAAGCCGGCTATCCCAACGGCTTCGAGACCACGCTGTCGTTCGATCTCGGCTTTGCCGGCGTCAACGAGCCGCTCTGCATCCTGGTGCAGGAGAGCCTCGGGCAAATCGGCATCAAGACCACCATCAACAAGATTCCGGGCGCCAACTGGCGCACCGAGCTGAACAAGAAGGTCCTGCCGCTTTACACCAACGTGTTCTCCGGATGGCTCGACTATCCCGAGTACTTCTTCATCTGGTGCTACGACGGCAAGAATTCGATCTTCAACACCATGAGCTACCAGTCGAAGGAGATGGATGCCTTCATCCATGGCGCCGTCGACGCCGCCGCGATCGGCGACAAGGCGGTTTACGAGAAGGACGTGAAAGGCTTCGTCGACCTGGCGTTCAAGGATATTCCCCGCATTCCGCTCTACCAGCCCTATGTCAACGTCGCGATGCAGAAGAATGTCTCGGGCTACCAGTACTGGTTCCACCGCAGGCTCGACTACCGTGCGCTGGTGAAGGCCTAAGCGGGCGAATGGCGAGTAGCGAATGGTGAGTAGCGAATAGGGGTAGCGAAGAATGATAGAGAGCAGCGACGGTCGTCCATTCGCTACTCGCCACTCGCCATTCGCATGGTGCGCGAGCGCGCCATGCTGACCATGATCGGCAAACGGCTGATGTTCGCGATCCCGAGTCTGATCGGAGTCGTGATCGTCACGTTCCTGTTGACCCGCGCGCTGCCCGGCGATCCCGCGGCGTACTTCGCCGGTCCCGCCGCGACCAAGGAGGCGGTCGAGCAGATCCGCAAGAAGCTCGGGCTCGACAAGCCGCTGATCGAGCAGTTCTTCCGCTACACCGCCGATCTCGCGCACGGCGATTTCGGCAATTCGCTCACCACGGGCCAGCCGGTGGCGACCGAAATCAAGAACCGGCTGCCGGCTTCCGCCGAGCTGACGCTGCTCGGCCTCGTGGTCTCGATCGCGATCGCGATTCCGCTCGGCGTGCTCGCCGCCACCCGGCCGGGCTCGTGGATCGACCATCTCTGCCGGGTGACGACGACAGCCGGCGTGTCGCTGCCGGTGTTCTTTACCGGCCTGGTGCTGGTCTACGTGTTCTATTTCAGGCTGGGATGGTCGCCCGCGCCGCTCGGCCGGCTCGACGTGTTCTACAGCGCGCCGCCGGCGGTGACCGGCTTCTATCTGATCGACGCCATCATCGCGCGCGACTTCGAAACATTTCGTTCGGCGCTGAGCCAGTTGATCCTGCCGGCGACGACGCTGGCGGTATTCTCGCTGGCGCCGATCGCGCGCATGACGCGGGCCTCGATGCTGGCGGTGCTGTCGTCGGATTTCGTGCGCACCGCGCGCGCCAGCGGGCTGTCGCCGGGCACCGTCATCGTCACCTACGCGTTCCGCAACGCCATGCTGCCGGTCATCACCACGCTCAGCATGGTGTTCTCGTTCCTGCTCGGCGCCAACGTGCTGGTGGAAAAGGTGTTCGCGTGGCCCGGCATCGGCTCCTATGCGGTGGAAGCCCTGATCTCGTCGGACTTCGCGCCGGTGCAGGGCTTCGTGCTGACCATGGCCGTGATGTACGTGCTGCTCAATCTCCTGATCGATATTCTCTATGGCGTGATCGATCCACGCGTCAGGCTGGAAGGGTGAGGTCGGAAACATGAGTAGCGTTGCGCCCGCCGTCGAACCTGCCGCCCCGCGCACTTCGGGTCTTGCTGCGATCTTCGAGCACACCCGCTATGTGCTCGGCGAGAACCGCGTCACCGCGTTCGCGTTCGGCCTTTTGGTCGTTATCCTGTTCGCGGCGCTGTTCGGCCCCTACATCGTTCCCTACGATCCGCTGGCGTCGAACACCGCCTCGGCCCTGAAACCGCCGTCGGCGGCGCACTGGTTCGGTACCGACCAACTGGGGCGCGATATTTTCAGCCGCGTTATCGTGGCGACACGGCTCGACCTCTTCATCGCGGTGGTGTCGGTGGTGCTGGTGTTCCTGATGGGCGGCCTTGCCGGCATCGCCGGCGGCTATTTCGGCGGCTGGACCGACCGCATCGTCGGCCGTATCGCCGATACCATCATGGCGTTCCCGCTGTTCGTGCTGGCGATGGGCATTGTGGCCGCACTCGGCAACACCGTGCAGAACATCATCATCGCGACTGCGATCGTGAATTTTCCGCTCTATGCCCGTGTCGCCCGCGCCGAGGCCAATGTGCGGCGCGACGCCGGTTTCGTCCAGGCGGCGCGGTTGTCGGGCAACGGCGAATTCCGCATCCTGCTGGTGCACATCCTGCCGAACATCATGCCGATCATGATCGTGCAGATGTCGCTGACCATGGGCTACGCCATCCTCAACGCCGCCGGCCTCTCCTTCATCGGCCTCGGCGTGCGGCCACCGACCGCCGAATGGGGCATCATGGTCGCCGAAGGCGCCGGCTTCATGGTGTCGGGCGAATGGTGGATCGCGCTGTTTCCGGGCCTGGCCCTGATGATCGCGGTGTTCTGCTTCAACCTGCTCGGCGACGGATTGCGCGACATCGTCGACCCGCAACGCAGGACGTGAGGCGATGAACTTCGGGTACGCCTGCGATGCCTTTCTTACCTCGCCCCGCTTGCGGGGAGAGGTCGGATCACATCGCAGATGTGATCCGGGTGAGGGGGACTTTCCGCGAGTCATACTGGTTGAGAGAGCCCCTCACCCCAACCCTCTCAGAGCGAGCTTCGCTCGTCTCGCCCCCGTAAGAACGGGGCGAGGGCGCGCACCGCTCGTGTGGAGACACTAAATGACCGCGCAACCGCTGCTCGACGTCAACGACCTCACCGTCGAATTCGCCACCCGCCGCGGCATCGTCAAGGCCGTGCAGCAAGTCGATATCACGGTGGCCAAGGGCGAGACGCTCGGCATCGTCGGCGAATCCGGCTCCGGCAAGTCCGTCACCTCCTATGCTGTCATGCGGATCCTCGACCGCGCCGGCAAGATCGCCGAGGGCTCGGTGATGTTCTCCGGCATCGACGTCAAGAACGCGACCGAAGACCAGATGCGCGATCTGCGCGGCCGCGAAATCTCGATGATCTTCCAGAATCCGCGCGCGGCCCTCAACCCGATCCGAAAAGTGGGCGACCAGATCGAGGACGTGCTGCGCCAGCACGTGCAGGCCGCCGCCAGCGAACGCGGCGAGAAGGCGATCGAGGCGCTGGAGGCGGTCAAGATCGCCCGTCCGCGCGAGCGCTACCACGCCTATCCGTTCGAACTGTCCGGCGGCATGTGCCAGCGCGTGGTGATCGCGCTGGCGCTGGCCTGCAATCCGCAACTCCTGATCGCGGACGAGCCGACCACCGGCCTCGACGTCACCACGCAGAAGGCGGTGATGGACCTCATCGTCGAACTGACCCGAAGCCGGGGCATGTCGACCATCCTGATCACCCACGATCTCGGCCTGGCTGCGGCCTATTGCGACCGCGTGGTGGTGATGGAGAAGGGCCGCGTGGTCGAGACCGCACTGTCGGCCGATATTTTTGCCAACCCGCAACACGGCTACACCAAGAAGCTGATGCGCGCGACGCCGCGGGTCGGCGTCTCCCTGCGCGATCTGTTGCCGGAGGAGGAGGCGGCGAAGCTGCCGCCCCTTCCAAGCGCGTCCTCCTTCGCCTCTCCCCGCTTGCGGGGAGAGGCCGACGCGCGAAGCGCGGCGGGTGAGGGGGACTCTCCAAGCACCGTGCTCGCTGAAGCTCCCCCTCACCCCGACCCTCTCCCCGCAAGCGGGGAGAGGGAGCAGAAGCACCCCCTCCTCCTCGTCGAAAAGCTCGTGAAAGAATACCCTCGCCAGGGCGCCACAGCGACTCTGTCAAAACTGTTCTCGCGCAAGCCACCGGTCGAACTCGACCAGTTCCGCGCGGTCGACGGCATCAGCTTTTCCGTCGGCCATGGCGAGAGCGTCGGGCTGGTCGGTGAATCCGGCTGCGGCAAATCCACGACGTCGATGATGGTGATGCGGCTTCTGGACCAGACCTCGGGCCGCATCCTGTTCGACGGCGACGAGATCGGCTCGATCCTGCCCAATGCGTTTGCGCGGCTGCCGCTGCGCAAGAGCATCCAGATGGTGTTCCAGGATCCGACCGACAGCCTCAATCCGCGCTTCACCGCGGCGCGCGCCATCGTCGATCCGATCATGCAGCTCGGCGATATCAAGGGCCGCGACGCATTGCGCGCCCGCTGCGAGGAACTGGCCGGCATGGTCGGCTTGCCGACCAACCTGCTCGATCGCTTTCCGCACCAACTGTCGGGCGGGCAGAAGGCCCGCGTCGGCATCGCCCGCGCCATCGCGCTGCACCCGAAACTGGTGATTCTCGACGAGCCGACCGCGGCGCTCGACGTCTCGGTGCAGGCGGTGGTGCTGAATTTGCTGCAGGACCTCAAGACGTCGATGGGGATGAGTTATCTGTTCGTGTCGCACGACCTGAACGTGGTGCGGCTATTGTGCGACCGCGTCATCGTGATGCGCTCGGGGCGTATCGTCGAGCAGGGTTCCGCGGAAAGCGTCTTGGGCAATCCGCAGGACGCGTATACAAAGGAATTGCTGACGGCGATTCCACATCCGCCGTTGCCGGCATAGTTGTCATGCTCCGCGAAAGCGGGGCATCCAGTAATCGCCGGTGTCTACTGGATCGCCGGTAAAGCGGGCGATGACGAAAAGGAGAGAAGGTTGACCGCTAAAGATGCCGATCCGCTGGACGACTATATCGACGCTGTCGGCAAGGCGCTGGCGCTGCCGATCGAGGACGCCTGGAGGCCAGCGGTGAAGGCCAACCTCGAAGTGTCGCTGCGGCTGGCGCGGCTGGTCGACGAATTCCCGCTGCCCGACGCAATCGAGCCGGCCAGTGTCTTTGCAGCCTGATACAGCCATGACAGCAAATTCAGACGATCTGTCGGCCTCCGAAATCGCGCAGGCGGTGGCTGGCGGCAAGATATCCGCAACCAGCGTGACGGAAGCCGCGCTGGCGCGAATCGCAAAGCATGATTCGATCCTGAACTCCTTCACCGACGTCACCGCCGATCGCGCCCGCGCCAAAGCGAAGGCGCTCGATGCTGACATCGCTGCCGGCAAGAATGTGGGCCCGCTGGCCGGCGTCCCGTTCGCCGTCAAGAATCTGTTCGATGTCGAGGGTCTTCCCACCCGTGCCGGATCCAAGATCAATCGCGACCTTGCGCCATCATCGCGCGACGCCACGCTGATCGAGCGCATGGAGGCGGCCGGCGCGGTGCTGGTCGGCGCACTCAACATGGGCGAATACGCCTATGATTTCACCGGCGAGAACGTCCATGACGGACCGTCGCGCAATCCGCACGACGTGACCCGGATGACCGGCGGCTCCTCGGGCGGCTCCGGCGCCGCGGTCGGCGGCCGGCTGGTGCCGCTGGCGCTGGGCTCCGATACCAACGGCTCGATCCGGGTGCCGTCGTCGTTCTGCGGCATTTTCGGGCTGAAGCCGACCTACGGCCGGCTGTCGCGCGCACGCTCGTTTCCGTTCGTGGCGAGCTTCGATCATCTCGGCCCGTTTGCGCGCAATGTCGGCGATCTCGCGCTGGCCTATGACGCGATGCAGGGGCCCGACGGCGACGATGCGGCGTGCAGCACGCGCGCGGTCGAGCCGGTCAGCGACCTGCTGGCCCAGGATATCGGCGGCCTGCGAATTGCCGTCGCCGGCGGCTACTTCCAGAAGAACGTTTTCCCCGAAGCCGTCGAAGCCGTCGCCCGAGTCGCAAAAGCGCTCGATGCAACGCGAACGGTCGAAATCCCGGAAGCCGCGCGCGCCCGCGCGGCGGCCTATGTGATCTCCACCACCGAAGGCGCCTCGCTGCATCTCGACCGGCTGCGCCAGCGGCCCGGTGATTTCGACCCGGCGGTGCGCGATCGCCTGCTGGCCGGCGCCATGGTGCCGGCGCCTTTGGTCGACCGCGCCCAGAAGTTCCGCCGCTGGTATCGCGCTCAGGTGCTGGAGCTGTTCAAATCGGTCGACGTCATCATCGCGCCGGCGACGCCCTGCGTCGCGCCGAAACTGGGGCAGGCGACCTTCATGCTCGACGGCGTCGAACTGCCGGTGCGCGCCAATATCGGCATCCACACCCAGCCGATCTCCTTCATCGGCCTGCCGGTGGTCGCGGTGCCGATTCCGCTGCGGCCGATGCCGATCGGCGTGCAGATCATCGCCGCGCCATGGCGCGAGGATATCGCGCTGCGGGTTGCCCATGCGCTGGAGCGCATGGGGGTCGCGGCGGCGCCCCGGGCCGGAGATTTCTAGATGGAAGTGGATCTTCCCGACGTGCTCGCCGAGGTCACCGTGCAGTTCGCGCGCTACGAAGCGGCGCTGGTGTCCAACGACGTCGCCGTGCTGGATGAATTGTTCCGCGCCGATCCGCGTACGCTGCGCTACGGCATCGGCGAAAATCTCTACGGTCATGACGCGATCATGGCGTTCCGCGCGGCGCGCTCGCCGGTCGGGCTGATGCGCCGCACCGCGCAGACGGTGATATCAAGCTATGGCCGCGATGCCGCGGTGGCCTCGACGCTGTTTTATCGCGATTCGTTGCCCGGCAAGGTCGGGCGGCAGATGCAGACCTGGGTGCGGTTTCCCGAGGGCTGGAAGATCGTCGCCGCCCATGTCAGCATCATCGACGAACCCGAATCTTCCAAAGACGCGGGTCAGAAGACATGAGTCTCGACGATCTTCCGGTGCTCCGGCGCGTCGACCGCGCCTCTCCCTTGCCGGACAAAATTACGCGCGCCGAGGAACTGCGCCTGCAGCTCGCCGACGAAATCGTGCGCGGCGCGCTGCCGCCGGGCGCAGCACTCGACGAGACCGACATCGCGCGGCGCTTCAACGTCTCGCGCACCCCGGTGCGCGAGGCGTTGCGCCAGCTCGCCGCCAGCGGCCTGATCGACGCGCGGGCGCATCGCGGCGCGGTGGTGGCGCGGCCCTCGTTCGAGCGGCTGACCGGCATGTTCGAGGCGATGGCCGAACTGGAAGCCCTGTGCGCGGGCCTTGCCGCCGAACGCATGTCGGCGGTCGAGCGTCACGCCCTGGAGGCGATCCACGAGGAATTGCGGATGCTGAGCTATGCCGGCAACCCCGACCGCTTCCACGAGGTCAACGAACGCTTTCACAACGCGATCTATGCCGGTTCGCAGAACGGCTACATCGCCGAAATGACGCTGGCGACGCGGGTGCGGGTACAGCCATTCCGCCGCGCTCAGTTCCGCAATCTCGGCCGGCTGGCGAAATCCCATGCCGAGCACGACCGCGTCGTGGTCGCCATCATGCGCGGCGACCGCACCGGTGCGGCGGCGGCGATGCGCGCGCACATCGAACTGGTGCGCGGGGAATACGAGATTTACGCGGTGTCGGTGTAGTAGGCGAATAGCGAGTGGCGAATTCCACTCACAACTGTCATCGCCCGGCTTGACCGGGCGACCCAGTACGCCGCGGCCTCTCGGTTTATCTCAAGCGCCTCTGGTCTACTGGATCGCCCCGTCAAGCCGGGCGACGACGGCTTTGCTTGTGGCGGCTGATCGCCAACCATCACTACTCGCTATTCGCCACTCACCATTCGCCTCTCATCACACCGCCACCTTCTCCGCCATGAACGCGCGCCAGCCGCCGAACGCGGAGATGTCGCGTGCTCCGCTCACATCGACGGCCTCGACCAGAAACCCCTTGATGCCGCGGCCATCATCAAGTCGCACGGTGCCGA
Source organism: Pseudomonadota bacterium (assembly GCA_043811435.1). Classification (GTDB taxonomy): domain Bacteria; phylum Pseudomonadota; class Alphaproteobacteria; order Rhizobiales; family Xanthobacteraceae; genus Bradyrhizobium. The sequence continues at coordinate 21,636 of JBDRNF010000150.1, read as the reverse complement.
TCGACAGCGGCGGCGGGATCGCGGCGACGAATTTTCCGAAACTGGCGGCGGACAACGCCCACAGTTCGACCGCGATCGGCGTGCCCGTGCCAGCCGCGACCCGCAGCATGCCGGGTTTTGGCGGCGTGGTAGAGAGCGCATAGAGCCTGTAGTCCGGCGCGGTGCTCGTGGCCTCCAGCAGGCGCCCGCCCAGCATTTTCAATTCGCCGTTCAGCGCCATGCCCGACAGATGTGCGCCGACCACCGCGATGGCGATTTCGTCGCCACTGAGCCTTGCGGGCAACGCCGCCAGCGGCGGCTGCGGCAGGCTACGCGCGCCCATCGAAAGCCTGGTGTCGGCATGGAAGACGCGGCCGATCGAGGCGAGTTGCGCATCCTGCCCGGCGGGGGCCAGCAGCGTGATGCCGAACGGAATGTCGTCGGGCCGGATCGCCGCGGGAAGCGCCAGCCCGCACAGGTCGAGCAGATTGACGAAATTGGTATAGGTGCCGAGCCGGCTGTTCAACTCAACCGGATTGGCCAGCACCTGCGCGGTGGAGTAGGCGGTCGGCGCGGTCGGCAGCACCAGCGCGTCGATATTTTCAAAGGCGCGGTCGGCGACCTTGCGCAGCGCCTGAAGCCGGTACAACGCTGCAAACGTGTCGGCGGCGGAAGGCCGCGCGCCGGCGATGGTGATTTCGCGGGTCACCGGATGGATCGCGTCCGGCGACGACGCCAGCAGATCGCGGATGACGAGATAGCGTTCCGCCACCCACGGCCCTTCATAGAGCAAACGCGCGGTTTCATAGAACGGCTCGAGATCGAACTCGACCAGGGTGGCGCCGAGCGCGGTCCAGCGCTTGATGGCATCGCCATAGGCTTGCTCCGACGCCTTGTCGCCGAAGAAGATCAGCTGGCCATCGCGCGGCACGCCGAGCCGGAGCTTTTGCGGAAACGCGCTCATCGATGCGAGCGGCCGGTTGCGCGAATAGGGATCGGCCGCATCAGGTCCAGACATCGCCCCCAGCGCCGTCATCGCGTCGTCGACATTGAGCGTGAAGATCGAGACGCAGTCCAGTGTGCGGCAGGCCGGTACCACGCCCGATGTCGAGATCAGGCCGAGGCTGGGCTTCAGCCCCACGATATTGTTGAGCATCGCGGGCACCCGGCCGCTTCCCGCGGTGTCGGTGCCGAGCGCCAGCGGCACCAGCCCCGCCGAGACGGCGACGGCCGAGCCCGAACTCGATCCGCCCGGAACGAGGTCGCCGCGCATCGGATTGCTCGGGATGCCATAGGGCGAGCGCACGCCGACCAGGCCGGTGGCGAACTGGTCGAGATTGGTCTTGCCGATGATGATGGCGCCGGCCGCGCGCAGCTTCGCAACCGCCGTCGAGTCATGCGCGGGCATGTAGGAGAAGGCCGGGCAGGCGGCGGTGGTCGGCAAGCCCTGCGCGTCGATATTGTCCTTGACCGCGACCGGCACGCCGAACAGCGGCAGTTGCGAGGCATCCTTCCTCGACAGCGCCTCGGCTTCCGCCAGCGCGTCCTTTTCATCGCGCAGGCTGATGAAGATGGCGGGATCGTTGTGGTCGCGAATTCGCGCAAAGCTTCGTGCGATGGTCTGTGCGGGCGTCATCGTGCCGGCGCGATGGGCGGCGACGATCTCGGCGATGGTTTCAGTCACGCGCGGCCCCGATCGGATACGAATTCATTCTGCGGGTGCGGCAAGGGGCGTCTCCGGGTGCGAAACAGGAAGGGAAGCTGGGCCAGTTTTTGCCAGCGCGTAGAATACCGCGGCGACCACGGCATAAGCCAGCGCGACGCCGGGAGTTACCCCCAATCCGCCGCCGATACCAACGGCTTCGCCATGCATGAAGCCGAAATAGGTCAATACCGCGCCCGCCAGCGCGAAGGCCGCGGCCTTGACGAAGTCGCGCTCGATCACGAAGACGCCGATGGCGCCGAGCACGAGACCGGTGAGGATCGCGCCGCCGCCCATCACTTCCAGCCCGTGATAGAGCACGCCCTGCTGCGGCAGTGCGGCGATCGCGGCTGTCTTGACCGCGTCGACCTTGTCGGCGGCGAGCCCGCCCACCGCCTGCGCGGCGTTAAGGGTGGAGCCCAGCATGGTGTCGATCTGCAGCTTGGCCCAGGCCGCCAGATGCGGTGTCAGCGCCAGCACGACCGCGGGAGCATGCTTGACCGGCGTGGTCTGGAACGCCTGGGCGCCGATCAGCATGCCGATATAGAGCAGGATCGGCGAGATCGCGACCACGGGCACCAGCGCCAGCAGCACCGAGATGATGCCGAACCAGGATAGCAGCACCACCATGATGCCGGTCGCCGCCGAATAGCCGATCCGGCCGCCCATCGCCTTCCAGCCGGGATGGCCGATATAGACCGCGTTGATGAAGGGATTGCCCATCAGGCAGCCGATCAGGCTGACGACGCCGTCGGCGGTCAGCACGCGGGTGGTCGGATATTCGTCGCCCGCGGCCTCGGCGCTTTCGACATTGTCCATCGCCTCGACCAGATCGTAGATCCCGAACGGGATCGCCGTCACCAGGATGATGCCGAGGAATTCGAAGCCGGAAAACACCTGGCCGATAGCGGGGATCGGCACCGAGAAGCCGAAATTGGCGAAGGCGTCGCCGAGGCCCTTGACGCTGAGGCCGCCGAGGCCGAACCCGAACAGGTTGGAGCCCCACGCGATCAGCATGCCGGCGGCGATCGCCACCAGGCCGGCCGGAATGGCCTTCGGATATCGGACACCGCCGAACCAGCTCGCAAGGATGATGGCGAAGCAGACCAGGCCGATCTGCGGCGTCATGTACATCTCCAGCGCCGGACGCATCGAGATGAAGGTGACGGAGACGCCGGCGAGCGTGCCGAGCAGCGCCGCGCGCGGAGTAATTCTCCTGATGTACGGCGCGATGAAGCCGCCGATCATGAGAATGAAACTCTGGAAGAAAACCCAGACCAGCCCGGCCGACCAGCCCTTGATCGGATCGCCGGTCTTCAGCGAGATCGGCAGCATGACCACGAAAGTGACGATGAACATGTGCGGCACGCTGACGCCGGACGGCAATGCGCAGACGTCGCTCCTGCCGGTTTTCTGCGCCAGCCGGTAGGCCAGCCACGCGTAGTAGAACGTCGAGAGGCACATCATCAGGCCGAGCGCGGGCAGGATGCGGCCGAACACCAGTGAATCAGGCATCTTCAGCACGAAGCGCAGCAGTCCCGTGAGCACCAGCATGTTGACCAGGATGTTGGTGCCGAAGCCGAACAGCGCGTTCCAGTCGCCCGGGGTCCACAATGCAGGTTTGAAGTCGCCCTTGCTCGCCGTCACGGTTGTGCTCATTGCGCAGTCCCCACTGTCCGCTGGTTGGAAGTCTCCGTTGTCGAAGTCTCCGGTGCCATGGCCTCACGCACCGCGGCGGACGAACTGACCCAGCCGAAGATGCCGCCCTGGGCCTTGATCATGTTCAGGCCCATCTCGTGGAATTCGGGGAAATAGGAGGCGCAGCAATCCGCCAGCACGACGCAGCGGTAGCCGCGGTCGTTGGCCTCGCGCACCGTGGTGTTGACGCAGACCTCGGTGGTGACGCCGCACACCAGCAGGTTGGCGATGCCGAAATTCTGCAGGATCTCGCCGAGATCGGTGGCGTAGAACGCGCCCTTGCCGGGCTTGTCGATCACGATCTCGTCGTCGAGCGGATAGAGTTCGGGAATGATGTCGTGGCCGGCCTCGCCGCGGATCAATATCCGTCCCATCGGGCCGGGATCGCCGATTCTTTTGCTCGGCGCTCCCCGTTCGATCTTGGCCGGCGGCGCGTCTGACAGATCAGGCAGATGTCCCTCGCGGGTGTGCACCACCAGCATTCCCGCCGCCCGCGCGGCGGCAAGCACGTTGGCGCAAGGCGCGACTGCGCGCGCCAGCTGGGAGACATCGTTGCCCAGCGTCTCGCCGAAGCCGCCGGGTTCGAGGAAGTCACGCTGCATGTCGATGATAACAAGCGCCGTGGCGGCCCAGTCGAGCGCGATCGGCTGCGGCTCCGCGGCGAGCAGGCTGGTGGTTGCGGATATCGCCATGGCTGACTGCGCTCCGGGCGCCGGGAACGGCCCCTGCGACCGAAGCAAGCGGTGTGCCATTGTGTACAGCGGCCGCGAAGTCCCGCGCTCTAAAAATTTCCCTGTCCGGTCAGATGCTTGGGATGGCGCTGTCGGCGGCAATCGGCGTGCGGGGCCGACTGCAAAACTGCCTTTTGCTTAATTAATGAGCAGCGCCATTTGCGATGTGCGGCGCCGATCGTCTAGCTTGATGTCAGAGCCTCATCGGCGCGATCGCGCCTGCCCGCCTAACCGGAGTACCCGATGTCAAATTCGTTCGAACGCCGCCACGATATCCTGATCGAGGCCCCGCCGGAGGCGGTGTATGACTACGTCTGCAATCCGAATTCCTGGCCGGAATGGCTGGCAGCGTCGCATCACATCGACAGCGCCAACCGTGCGCTGGACGTCGGCGAAGGCTTTCGCGAGCAATGGCACATCCGCCGCGGCGAGGTGGTGCTGGACTGGAAGGTGACCGAGAGCGATCGCCCGAACGCCTGGACCGTGCGGGCGGAGACCGACTTCATCGGACCCATCATCGTTCGCTACACGTTCGAGCGGGTCGGCGATGCCACCCGATATACGAGGCATCTCAACAACCCCAGCCGTCCCACGGCCGCCAGCGCCGAGCAGATCCAGCGCGTGGACGAGGAGGCGCAGATCGGGCTCGGCAACATCAAGCGGCAGGTCGAGCAGCGTTGGGCCGCGCAAGGCGCGCCTCAATCGGCAGGCTGACGGCGGCATCGTGGTGAGATCGCCTGAGCCGCTGCATGGTACGCGGTCAAGTGAACGATGAGAGTATCCGGAGCAATTGCTCCCGGTTCTCCTTGCCGATCTTCTCCGCCACGTGACGCTCATGTTCGGTCGCGAGCAGTTTGAACTGCCGCAGCGAGGCCGCGCCGCGCGCGGTCAGATGCAGGGCGTGGGACCGGCGGTCGGTCCGCGAGCGGACGCGTTTGACCAGCTTGCGGTTCTCGAGACTGTCCAGCAGATGCACCAGCCGGGCGCGTTCGATTCCGAGCCGCTGCGCCACCGCCATCTGGCTCATGCCGGGATTGGCGCCGATCACCGTCAGCACCGAATACTGCGTCGGCTTGATGTCGACCGCCGCGAGGGTGCGGACAAAATCCTGAAAGATCCAGATCTGGAAGCGCCGCACCGCGTAGCCGGCATGGCCGAGCAGCGCATCGAGCTCGATCTCGCCGCCGCCTTCCGGGCGGCGTGCCTTGCCGTCTGCCAGGCGCCTGCCGTTGGCGGTCGCAGGAATTTTCAGGGCCGTCCGGGCTGCTCGGTTGGACATTTCTTGCTTCTCCAGCCTGTGTTCCTCTGTAGCGTATCGCAAGGGTGAGGGAAAGATTGTTGTTGACGACAACAATTGTTCCAACCAACAATATCGCCAAAGCGGCCCGGAAGTGGCCGCGGGCCCCTATGGTCATGCGCGAGTCCTTCCGGCCATTCCGGACAAAGACCGCGAGGAGGAAACCGATGATTTCAGCCGCCAGCCGCGAGCATCCCGACACGCTGTTTGCGACCCCCGCGATTTCAGTCAATCGCCGGGCCGACGGCAGCATCATCGTGAAATCCACCGTGCCGCTGCGGCCGGCCGCGCGCTGTGTCGGTGACTGGCTGGAGCACTGGGCGCGGCAGAGGCCGGAGAAGGTCTTTCTCGGCGAGCGCGCAAACGTCGACGCGCCATGGACAACCGTCACCTACAGCGAGGCGTTGCGGCAAGTGCGCGCCGCGGCCAGCTGGATTCTGGCGCAGGGGTTGAGCGCGCTGCGTCCACTGGTGATCCTCTCCGACAACAGCGTCGACCATGCGCTGCTCGCGCTCGCGGCGATGCATGCCGGCGTGCCGGCGGCGGCGATCTCGCCGGCCTATTCGCTGATTTCAAAGGATTTCGACAAGCTGAAGAGCATGATCGCCCTGCTCGATCCCGGCGCGATCTATGTGTCCTCCACAAAACCGTTCGCGGCGGCGCTGGCGGCGATCAAGCCGCTGCACAGCGCGGTCATCGTGACCGGCGACCTTGATGGCGGCGACGCCGTTTCGTTCCGGTCGATTGCGGCCACACCTGAATCCGATGCCGTAGCAAAGGCTTTCGCGACGGTCGGGCCGGACACCATCGCCAAATTCCTGTTCACCTCGGGCTCGACCGGCACGCCGAAGGCGGTGATCAACACCCAGCGCATGCTGACCTCGAGCCAGCAGGCCAAGGCGCAGACCTGGGCGTTCCTGGAAAACGCGGATGACGAACTGGTGATCCTGGACTGGCTGCCGTGGAGCCATACCTTTGGGGCCAACCACAATTTCAACCTGGTGCTGCGCAATGGCGGCACGCTCTATATCGACGGCGGCAAGCCGGCGCCGGGCCTGTTCGCGACATCCCTCGCCAATCTGCGCAGCGTGATGCCGACGGTCTATTTCAACGTGCCGCGCGGCTTCGACATGTTGATCGCGGCCTTGCGCGACGACGACGCGTTACGCTGCCGTTTCTTCGAGGAGGTGAAGTTCGCATTCTACGCCGGCGCGGCATTGCCGCAGAATCTGTGGGACGCGCTGGAAGAGTTGTCGATCAAAACGGTCGGCCGGGCGCTGCCGATGGTGTCGGCCTGGGGCTCCACCGAAACCTCGCCGCTGGCGACCGACTGTCATTTCCAAGCCAAACGCTCCGGCAATATCGGCGTGCCGATTCCCGGGACCGAACTGAAGCTGGTGCGGTCGGGCGACAAGCTCGAGGTGCGGGTGCGCGGCCCCAATGTCACGCCGGGTTACTGGAAAGCGCCTGAGCTTACCGCGCAGGCGTTCGACGCCGAAGGCTTTTATCTGATCGGCGACGCCGTCACCTTCGCCGATCCTGACAGGCCGGAGCTCGGCCTGTTTTTCGACGGCCGCGTCGCCGAGGACTTCAAGCTCAATTCCGGCACCTGGGTCAGCGTCGGCACCTTGCGTGTCGCCGGGATCACAGCGCTGTCGCCGCTGGCGCAGGACATCGTGGTATCAGGCCATGGCGGCGATCACGTGCGCTTTCTGGTGTTTCCCAATATCGCGGCCTGCCGCGCGCTTACGGGGCTGCCTGATAGCGCCGATGCGAGCGAAGTGATCGGCCACGACAAAGTCCGTGCCGGCATCGCGGCGGGGCTGGCGAAATTGAAGGCGCAAAGCGGCGGCGGTTCCTCGACGCATGCCACGCGGGCGCTGCTGCTGGCCGAGCCCGCCTCGGTCGATGGCGGCGAGATCACCGATAAGGGCTACATCAACCAGCGCGCGGTGCTGACGCGGCGCGCGGCCGCGGTGGCGGCGCTGGAAGATGACGCGTCGGTCGAATGGATCGGGTGCCCGGGCTGAGGCCCGTCACTTCCCCACCTTGCTCGAGCCTTGCGTGATCAGCCGCGCGGCGCGCTGGTCGCGGGCGTGGATCCAGAGCCAGGAGATCGCGACACTGAGCCGGTTGCGCAGGCCGATCAGGAAATAGATGTGGGCGATGCCCCAGATCCACCACGCGATGGTGCCGCGCAACTTGAAGCGGCCGAAATCGATCACGGCCTTGCGCTTGCCGATCTGCGCGAGACTGCCGGCGTGCCGGTAGCGGAACGGGCCCGGCTTTTCGCCGCGCAGCCGCGCCTTGATGGCGTCGGCGACGTAAACGCCCTGCTGCTTGGCTGCCGGCGCGATGCCGGGCACCGGTTTGCCGTCGGGGCCGTTGATGGTGACGGTGTCGCCGATCGCGAAGATATCGGGATGACCGGGAACGGTGAGATCGGGTTCGACCTGCAGGCGGAAGGCGCGGTCGGCGGGAGCGTCGAGCCATTGGGCGGCGGACGAGGCGCGCACGCCTGCGGCCCAGATCAGGGTTTTCGCCGCCAGCCTGTTGTCGCCATAGACCACGCCGTCGATGGAGCATTCGGTGACGGCCTGTCCGAGCACCACCCCGACGCCGAGACCTTCCAGCGAGCGCTGCGCATAGGCCGAGAGGTCGTCGGGAAAGCCCGCCAGCACGCGCGGGCCGGCCTCGATCAGCACGACGCGCGCGTCCTTGGTGTCGATGTTGCGGAAGTCAGGCGCCAGCGTGTCGCGCGCCAGTTCGGCGATGGTGCCGGCGAGTTCGACGCCGGTCGGGCCGGCGCCGACGATGACGAAGGTCAGGAGCGCGGCGCGGCGCTCCGGGTCGGTCTCGCGCTCCGCGCGCTCGAAGGCGACGAGAATGCGCCGCCGCAGCGTGGTGGCGTCCTCCAGCGTCTTCAGGCCCGGCGCGAACGGCTCCCATTCGTCGTGGCCGAAATAGGCATGGCGCGCGCCGGTGGCGAGAACCAGCGTGTCGTAGGGCAGGCTGTCGCCGTCATCGAGCAACACGCGTTTTGCCGCCGCATCGACGCCGCTGACGTTGGCGAACAGCGTGGTGACTTCGGGCCGATCGCGCAGCAGATAGCGGATCGGCCAGGCGATCTCCGATGTCGCCAGTGAGGCAGTGGCGACCTGGTAGAGCAGCGGCTGGAACAGATGGTGGTTGCGGCGGTCGACCAGCGTAATGCTGACCGGCGCCCCCTTGAGCCGATGGGTCGTTTGCAGCCCGCCAAAACCGGCGCCGACGATCACCACGCGATGGAGGTCTGAGGGCCGCGCCTGCGCTGACGTCATGGGCTGAGCTTTCGGTTGCCGGTCTCGCTATGTATTTACGTGTTTACGGAGGGTGGTCCAAGGCCGGTTTCCGGATCGGTCGGTAGCGGGAATGTATCGTCAGCCATCGATGTGCAATTGCTGTGGTTGGTAACGATCCCACCATCCGCGATGTCTGCCGGGCGCCTTGTCATCGACGCGCTGAAGTCCTGTTGATTGGCGATGGGGTTTCAACCGTGGGTCGAGGCCGCCTGAAGCGAGCGCCGGCGAGGCCCGGGAGCCCGATAGAACGCCGCAGCCGCCCCATCCCAAATCCTGAACTATAATTCTTGCCATCTCCCATGGATGCGAATTATGGTGCAGGGGCGCTCGCGTTGGGCCGAAGGTTCTAAGAGGGGGCCGGCGGTTCAGGCTTGCCGCGGACCGGCAATTTCGCGCACAAAACACGTCACCTAAAAGAGTGAGACCCGAGAACGGAGCGTTGAAGGCTGTTCGAACGGGGATAGGACATTTGACGGCAACGTCTTTAGTGAGGAGGGAACGGATATGAGAACGGCATTCTGGCTGGCAGGCGCTGCGGCTCTGGCGCTGGCAAACCCCGCTCTGGCGGGAGACACCATCAAGATCGGGTTCGTCTCGACCTTCAGCGGTCCGACCGCGGTGATCGGCAACGACATGCGCAATTCGTTCGAGCTCGCGCTCGATCACATGGGCCGCAAGATGGGCGGCAAGCCGGTCGAGGTGATCTACGAGGACGACGGGCAGAAGCCGGATGTCGGCAAGCAGAAGACCGAGAAACTGATCCAGTCCGACAAGGTCGACTTCGTCGCCGGCTATATCTGGTCGAACGTGCTGCTGGCTTCGCTGAAGCCGCTGGTGGATTCGAAGACCATGACGGTCATCGCCAATGCCGGCCCGTCGCAGCTCGCCGGCGAATTGTGCTCGCCCTATGTGTTCTCGACCTCGTGGCAGAACGACCAGACCCCGCAGGCGGTGGGCGAATACATGAACCAGAAGGGCGTCAAGTCGGTGTTCCTGATCGGCCCGAACTATGCCGCCGGCAAGGACATGCTGGCCGGCGTCAAGAGCACGTTCAAGGGCGAGATCAAGGGCGAGGAATATACGGTGTGGCCGAGCCAGCTCGACTTCTCCGCCGAACTGTCCAAGGCGCGTGCCTCCGGCGCGGCATCGATCTTCGTGTTCTATCCGGGTGCCGCCGGCGTCCAGTTCCTCAATCAGTATGCCCAGGCCGGCCTGAAGGCGCAGATGCCGCTCTACACGGCGTTCACCATCGACGAATTGTCTCTGCCGCTGCAGAAGGAGAACGCGCTCGGCGTTCCCGGCGCCCAGCAGTGGGTCAACGACCTGCCCAACGAGCAGAACAAGAAGTTCGTCGCCGACTACCGCAAGAAATACACCGGCCTGCGCCCGACCTTCTACGGCGCGCAGTCCTACGACGCCGCCCAGCTGATCGCCAGCGCCGTGGAAGCGGTGAAGGGCGATACTTCGAAGAAGGACGCGATGAAGGCGGCGATGGAAAAGGCCAACTTCAAATCGGTGCGCGGCGGGTTCAAGTTCGGCAACAATCACATGCCGATCCAGAACTTCTATCTGCAGGACGTGGTGAAGGAATCCGATGGTTCGCTCGCGCTGAAAACCGTCGCCACCATCGTCAAGGACAGCCAGGACAAGTACCACGGCAAATGCCCGATGAAGTGATCGGAGTGCGGACGTTCGGCCACCTCTCCCCGCTTGCGGGGAGAGGTCGGATTGCGAAGCACTCCGGGTGAGGGGGAATCTCGACGGGTCGAATGCGTCGAGAGTCCCCCTCACCCCAGCCCTCTCCCCGCAAGCGGGGAGAGGGAGAGGTTGATCCCGCTTGCGTTACTCCAAGATCGTCACGCATCAGCGCGGCGCTGTTTTCCTGTCGGCACATGTCTTGCTTTGCAATCAGATGACTTCCAATCTCACCTAGAGCGTCCATGCTGCTTGTCGTCGAACAATTCCTGAACGGACTGCAGTTCGGTCTGCTGCTGTTTCTGCTGGCGGCGGGATTGACGCTGGTGTTCGGCATCATGGACTTCGTCAATCTGGCGCACGGCTCGCTCTACATGATGGGCGCCTACTTCGCGGCGACCTTCGTGGCGTGGACCGGCAGTTTCGTCCTCGGCTGCGTGCTGGCGCTGGGGGCGACGCTGTTACTGGGCATCGTGCTGGAATTCGTCGCGCTGCGGCACCTCTACAATCGCGATCATCTCGATCATGTGCTGGCGACCTTCGGGCTGATCCTGTTCTTCAACGACGCGGTGCGGCTGATCTGGGGCCCGGCGGGCCTGGCGCTGCCGCTGCCGCCCTGGCTGACGGTGCCGTTCCAGATCATGCCGGGCGTCTATTATCCCGCCTATCGTCTCGCCATCATCGTGGTGGCCCTGGTGGTGGCGCTGCTGCTCTATGTCGTGGTGATGCGGACCCGGATCGGCATGCTGATCCGCGCCGGCGCCTCGAACCGCGAAATGATCGGCGCGCTCGGCATCAACATCAAGCTGCTCTATACCCTGGTATTCGGCCTCGGCGCCGCGCTGGCGGGTCTCGCCGGACTGATGCAGGCGCCGATCCTCACGGTGCAGATCGGGATGGGCGAGAACATCCTGATCCTCGCCTTCGTCATTATCGTCATCGGCGGCATCGGCTCGATCCGCGGCGCGTTCCTGGCCGCGATCTTCGTCGGCATGATCGACACGCTGGGCCGCGCCTTCCTGCCCGATTTGCTGCGGCAGGTGCTGAGTTCGTCCGCCGCTTCCACCGCCGCCCCCGCGCTGTCCTCGATGCTGATCTATCTGCTGATGGCCATCGTGCTGGTGGTGCGGCCGGAGGGGCTGTTTCCGGCCGGTCGTCGATGAAGGCTTCGCTCAACGCCCGCAATGTCATCGTCGCGCTGGTACTCGGCGGCCTGCTGCTGCTGCCGGTCTACACCACGCTCAGCGGCAATTTGTTCGGGCTGACGCTGTTCACCCGCATCATCATCTACGCGCTGGCGGCGGTCAGCCTCAATCTCATCATGGGCTATGGCGGCATGATGAGTTTCGGGCACGCCGCCTATCTCGGGATCGGCGGCTATGCGGTCGGCATTCTCGCCCATGAAGGCATCGGCTCCGGCTTCATCCAGTGGCCGGTGGCGCTTCTCGCCTCGGCGCTGTTCGCGCTGGTGATCGGCGCGCTGAGCTTGCGCACCCGTGGCGTTTATTTCATCATGATCACGCTGGCCTTCGCGCAGATGGCGTACTACGTCGCCTCGGGACTGGCGCGTTACGGCGGCGACGACGGCCTGACGATCTACAAGCGCAGCGATTTCGGCGGCCTCATCGACCTGTCGAACCGCGTGCAGTTCTATTATCTCTGCCTCGGTTGCCTGTTCGGCGGCATCTATTTGATCTGGCGCATCGTCAATTCGCGCTTCGGCATGGTGGTGCAGGGGCTGCGCTCCAACGAACGGCGCATGCAGGCGATCGGTTTTCCGGTCAACCGCTACAAGCTGGTATGCTTCGTCATATCAGGCACCATCTGCGGCCTCGCCGGCGCGCTGCTCGCCAACAACACCGACTTCGTCAGCCCGGCCTCGATGTACTGGACCCGTTCCGGCGATCTCATGGTGATGGTGATCCTCGGCGGCATGGGCTCGCTGTTCGGCCCGGTGCTGGGCACCATCGCGTTTCTGCTGCTGGAAGAGGCGTTGTCGCAGTTCACGGAGTACTGGGCGCTGATCATGGGCCCGCTGCTGCTGCTGATCGTGCTGTTCGCGCGCGGTGGCATCGACGGAATGCTGGGGAGGGCGCGCCGTGGCTGAAGCCTTGCTCAGCGTCAAGGATCTGGTTCTCCGGTTCGGCGGCGTAATCGCCACCGACCACGTTTCGCTCGACGTCAACAAGGGCGAACTGCACGCCATCATCGGGCCGAACGGCGCCGGCAAGACCACGCTGATCAGCCAGCTCACCGGGCAGCTGATGCCGCATTCCGGCGCGGTTCGCTTCGCCGGCCAGGACATCACCCGGCTGCCGGCGCATCGCCGCAGCCGGCTCGGGCTGGCGCGCTCGTTCCAGATCACCTCCCTGCTGCCCGACTTCACCGCCGCCGACAATGTCGCGATGGCGGCGCAGGCGCATGACGGGCACTCGTTCCGGTTCTGGGGCGATGCCCGCAAGGAAAAGGGCCTGCGCGAAGCAGCGCGCGCGGCGCTGTCGAGGGTCGGGCTCGAACATCGCGCCGATACCGTCGTCTCGGAACTGAGCCACGGCGAGCAGCGCGAGCTCGAACTGGCGGTGGCGCTGGCGACAAAACCGCAACTACTGCTGCTCGACGAGCCGATGGCCGGACTCGGCGCCACCGAATCGGCGCAGATGGTAAAACTGCTGCAGGAGCTGCGGCGCGAAGTCACCATCGTGCTGGTCGAGCACGACATGAACGCGGTGTTTGCGCTGGCCGACCGCATCACCGTGCTGGTCTATGGCCGCGTCATCGCCTGCGACGCGCCGGCGGCGATCCGCCAGCATGACGAGGTCAAGCGCGCCTATCTCGGCGATCAGCATGTGGCGACCAAACATGACTGATGCCGCACCCCTGCTCGAAGTCGAAGGAATCGAGACCTGCTACGGCCTCAGCCAGGTGCTGTTCGGCATGTCGCTGTCGGTCCGCTCGGGCGAGATGGTGGCGCTGCTCGGCCGCAACGGCATGGGCAAGACCACGACGATCCGCTCCATCATGGGCCTGACGCCGGCGCGTGCGGGCAGCGTTCGTTTTGCCGGACACGAAGCGCGCCAGCTGCCCTCGTTCCGGATCGCGCAACTCGGCATCGGCCTCGTTCCCGAAGGGCGCCAGATCTTTCCCAACCTGACGGTGCGCGAAAACCTCGTCGCCGCCTCCGGCAACCGGCTCGGCAATCCCGATCCCTGGACCATGGAAAAAATCCACGCGTTGTTCCCCCGGCTGTCCGAGCGCGGCGCCAATATGGGCGGCACGCTGTCCGGCGGCGAGCAGCAGATGCTGGCGATCGGCCGCGCGCTGATGACCAATCCGCGGCTGTTGATCCTCGACGAGGCCACCGAGGGTCTCGCGCCTTTGATCCGCGACGAAATCTGGAATTGCCTGTCGTTGTTGAAATCAAAGGGACAGTCGGTGCTGGTGATCGACAAGAATGTCGAAAACCTCACCCGCATCGCCGACCGCCACTACATCATCGAGCGCGGTCGCGCCGTGTGGAGCGGCACGTCGGACGAGCTGATCGCCGCGCCGGAGCTGCAGCACCGGTATCTCGGGATCTAAGTATCCCGAGGCTGGAACTCGATTTCCGTCAGCGTCCCTGTCTTGTAACTGCCGCCGATCGGATCATGATGCATTCGTCGATCGCTTGAAGCGGATCGACTATGGCGACGCATCAAGCGCGCCGGGGTTTCGTCGCCTTCACGTGGTGCGCCTCCGCGGAGCACATTCACGACGCGGCAACCCTCAAGTCAGCGAGCCGTCAGGGTCAACCCTGGCGGCTCACTTGTTTTTGGCTCGTCATTGCGAGGAGCGCTTGCGACGAAGCAATCCAGCTTCTTCATGATTGAATTCCGTCATGGCCGGGCTTGACCCGGCCCAACACGTCTTTCGTATTTGGTGTCTGGCAAAGGCGTGGATGCCCGGGTCAAGCCCGGGCATGACGAGGTGAGGGATTGGAGCCACGCTCGAGTCTGCGCTGAAGCAGCGTTCCCTCAGCCCACATCAAAACATCTCGAAATATTCCCGCTGCTCCCAGTCCGACACTTCCGCCTGAAAGCGCTCGATCTCGGCGTTCTTGATGTGGACGTAGTAGTCGACGAACTCAGGCCCCAGCGCCTCGCGGAAGAACGGATCGTCCTTGAGCGCGAACACCGCTTCGCGCAGCGTCTTCGGCAGCAGCTCCGCCTTGGTCTCGTACGGCGTATCCGCCGACGGCCCCGGATCGAGGGCGCGATCGACGCCGTCGAGGCCGGAGAGAATTTGCGAGGCCATGTAGAGATAGGGATTGGCGGCGGGCTCGCCGATGCGGTTTTCCAGCCGCGTCGCGGCATCGTTGGGGCCGCCGAGCACGCGGATCATGACGCCGCGGTTGTCGCGTCCCCAGATCGCGCGGTCCGGCGCCAGCGAATAGGAGCGGTAGCGCTTGTAGCCGTTGATGGTCGGCGTCGTGAACACGGTCGAGGCGCGGGCATGCCGCAGCAGTCCCGCGAGATAGGCGCGGCCGAACGCGCTCAAGGCCTCGCCGCCGTCCTTGGCCATGAAGGCGTTCTCGCCGCCGGCGCGCGAGACGATCGATTGGTGCAGGTGCCAGCCGGAGGCAAACACGTTCGGCAGTTTCGGCCGGCACATGAAGGTGGCGTGATAGCCGTGGCGGCGGGCGATCTGCTTCACGGCGCTGCGGAACAGCACCATGTTGTCGGCGGGCTCGAGGCCTGATCGGGGCGCAAAGGTGAACTCGCACTGGCTCGGGCCGAACTCGACCTCGACCGAGCGCAAGGGCAGGCCGAGCGCCAGCACGTCGCGCCGGATGATTTCCAGCACCGGCTCCATCTGATCGTAGCGCTGCTCGGTGAGATACTGGTAGCCGTGCGACAGCAGGCTGACATCCGGCGGCGTCCCCGGCTGTCCCGCATGCTCCGGCGACATCTTTGCGTCTTCCAGCTTGAAGATATGAAATTCGACTTCCAGGCCGGCAACGAAATCGTAGCCGCGCTGGGCGAGTCCATCCAGAACGCCACGATAGAGATTTCGCGTCGCGAACGGCACCGGGCGTCCGTCGGCGAAATGCAGATCGCACATCAGCCATCCCGTGCCCAGCGTCCACGGCAGCACGCGAAACGTGGTGGGATCGGCTACCATCAGCACGTCGGCGGCGCCCTCCATCTCCTTCATGCCGAAGCCGCCGCCGGAGGTGAACACCGGAAACACCGTGCGGTGCGAGGTGTCCTTGGCGAGCATCGTGGTGGTGATCGAGCATCCGCTCTCCAGCGAAGCCAGCGCCTCGCTCGCCACCAGCGTCTTGCCGCGCAGGATGCCGTGCTGGTCGGGGAACGACAGCCGGATCACCTCCAGCTTCTGCTGCTCGACGATTTTTCGAAGACGGCTCGCCGCCTCCTGTTGCTCTTGCGACCAGAGAGCGTGACGCCCGACAAAACTCAACGCGTTACTCCTTGAGGGCTTGGTAAGCCATCCGCCACAACAAGACTGTCGTCGCCCGGCTTGACCGGGCGATCCAGTACGCCGCGGCGTCTCGGTTGAACGCGGCCGTCTCTGGAATACTGGGTCGCCCGGTCAAGCCGGGCGATGACAGTGGTGCTTGTTTCATTCACCAAGGTCGGCCCCGAGGCCGGTCCTAACCCGCAATGACGATGATGGAGCATCATCAAACCACCTTGAGATGCCGCACCTTGTCGGCAATCTCCTGCGGCACCGGTGCGGCCCAGGGCGCGCTGCGGCGGCGCTTGACGTCGACTTCCATCCAGAAGGTTTCCCAGCCGCGGGTCGGGCCGATGCCGTCCATGGTGGCGGGGCCCTGGATGCTGCGGGCATGGGCGTCGTCGAGGAACAGCATCGGCTTGCCGCCGCCGGCGACCTTCTCGATCTCCTGCCGCAGCAGCCGGCGATACTGCACGATCGCCTTGTCCGAGCTGCCGAGATGTTCGCGGGTGCGGTCCTGGATCGCCCCCATCGACTCCACCGCCCACTGGTCATGCACGTTGATGTCGGCGCCCATGCCGGTATAGGTCGCAGTCGCCTGCTCGTGCGGATCGAAACCGTAATCGTTGGTCTTGTTCTTGCGCGATTTATAATCGGGCAGCTCGTAGAGTTCGAGCCGCTGGTCGCGCATCTTCTGCTTGTCCACCGGCGCCGAATAGGAGGTGAAGATCGCGTACCAGTAGCAGTTCTCGTCGTCGACAGGCACGTGCCACTGCGTGATCGTCATCTCCGTGCTCATCGGAATGACGAAGCCGTGTGGAAACAGCTGGTTGGTGACGCGCACGTGAGTCCGCTCGTCGTCGAGCTCGCGCAACGCGATCAACCGCAGGCCATATTCGGTGTGCTCGACATTGATGATCGGTCGGTCATATTCGCGCAGGATCTTCGTCATCGGCATGTCGCTGCCGGCCGAGGCGCCGCGGAACTGCTTGCCATAGGCGCCTGACGTATCCTCGTCCTCGAAGAAGCGATGCAGGAACGAGGCATGCGCCGGATCGATGCCGACCTCCAGCGCCTGCAGCCAGTTGCAGTTGATATGGCCCTTGAACGCGAAAGTGTGGCTGTCGGGCGCGACGAAGCAGTCGATCTCCGGAAACGCCGGCGGCGCGCCTTCGCCCAGATAGGCCCAGAGGATGCCGCGCTTCTCGATCACGGAATAGGCGCGCTGCGCGACGTTCCGGCACAGGGCTGAATCCTTCGGCTCGGCCGGCGTCTCCAGGCATTTGCCCGCGACGTCGAACAGCCAGCCGTGAAAGGCGCAGCGCAGGCCCCCGTTCTCCAGCCGGCCGAACGCGAGATCGGCGCCGCGATGCGCGCAATGCCGCTCGATCAGGCCGTAGCGGCCGCCCTCGTCGCGAAACAGCACAAGGTCTTCGCCGAGCAGTTTGACGGGTCGCACCGGGCGCGGTCCCGTCAGTTCATCGACCAGCGCCGCCGGCTGCCAGTAATTCCTCATCAACTTGCCGCAGGGATCCTTCGGCCCGGTGCGGGTGATCAGGTCGTTGGCTTCCTGGCTCATCATGGCGGTGTTCTCCGGACCGGCGATGCGGGCTGAATGTCGTTTGGAATCAAGTTACTTGGCTTATAGGGCGCTGCAAGCGGATTCGTATCCGCCAGACGTACGGGATGCCGGAAGCCCGATTCCGGGTGCACGATTACGAGCGTTCCGAATACACTTGCAATATATGCTTGAGGCTCCTCAAGGAGGCGCTGAAATGAAGAACGACAATATCGAACTGGTGCGCGGCGGCGGCAACGTGTATCGCGATTTTGGGCGGCCGAACGCCGATCTGGAGCAGGCGCGCGCGCTGACTGCCGCTAAGATCATCCGCATCATCGACGAACGCAGGCTTTCGACACGGGATGCCGAAAAGCTGACCGGCGTGTCCTATTCGGAATTTTCCCGAATTCGCAACACCCAACTCGGCCGTTTCACGCTGGACCGGATGATCGCCATTCTTGGCAAGCTCGACGAGAATATCGAAGTGTCCGTCAGCTTCAGGGCGCGAAAACGAAGGGTGGCCGCCGCGCCGCGGGTCGTCTTATCCAAGCCGCCGCATGGCATCGGCGAACGGCGAGAGCTTCGACGCGCACGCAAGCTGTAGCCACTGGGCACCGGCGCAACGCCGGCGGGATCGTGTGTCTCGCAGCGGGATCATTTCCCGCGTCGTGTGGATGAAGAAGCATCGGTCGGATAGGAATCCGGGGTGATGCGGGCATCAAGAGTGCTGCATGGCGCCAAGCCCAAAATGACCGATGATCTCCCGCGCGGTCGCCTCCGCCGGTCTCACTCCGGTATCCAATGTGAGGCAACCGGCGTGCGGCACCGCCGTGAATTGATAAATGTCGAGCTCCCTGATCAGGCTTGCCGCCGAAATCATCTTGCGCCGCTCCACCCGGTCGGGATTGCCGACCCGGCGCGTGGCTTCCTCCCTTGAGCAATGCAGGAACACCGGCAGCAATTCGCCGCCATGCCGCCGCATGATCTCCTCGAATTTTTCAAACTGCGGCAGGTCGTCCGGCTCGGCATAACAGAAGGTCGTCACCACCAGCGCCACGCCGCGCTCCGCGGCAGCGTCGAGCGCCTGATATCGGGTGGCATGGACGAGCTCCCAGAATCCGGGCGCGCCGAAGTCGAACAGCGTGCGCGCCAGATCGATCGCCGCATGATTGTCGAACAGCCGCCCCGGCATCATCTGGAGCAACGCCTTGGCGACCGTCAGTTTGCCGGCCGCCGGCGCGCCGTGGAGGAAGAGCAGTTTCATGCATGATGAATATCGCGAATGCCGGGAGAGCGCGAGTTGCGTCGGTGAGGATCTGGCAACGGCGTTCCCCGGATGCTGCGCAGCATGCCGCTCTTCGCGGCATGATGCGCTGCTGATCCGGGCTCCATCGATTTGGCACGAATGGGTCCCGGTTCTGCGGCGCACCGCCGAAGGGGCGCTGCGGCGCGTCCGGGACACGAGAGTTTACTCACCCCCGCGCGAACATTTTCGCTTCGCTTTGCAGCACCGGCGCCACGGCATCGACCAGGCGCGCGGCGGCGGCGTCGACCGAAAGGCCCGAGGTATCGACCACGGCATTCGCCCGCGCATAGAGCGGTTCGCGGCTTAGCAGAATGGTGCGCAATTCCGCCATCGCCGAGCGGTCGTCCGCCATCGGGCGCAGATCGCCCTGGCCGCGCACCCGCGCCATGTGTTCTTCGGGGCGCGCTTTAAGCCAGATGGTGTAGAACGACTGCAGGATCAGGTCGAAAGTCAGTGGCTCCGAGACGATGCCGCCGCCGGTGGCCAGCACCATCAGCTCTTTTCGCGCCAGCAATTGGCCGAGCGCGGCCTGCTCCATGCGGCGAAACCCTTCCTGGCCGTAGAGCGCGATGATTTCGGCGACCGACAGGCCGTTCTGCCGCTCGATCTCCTTGTTGAGTTCGACAAAGCTCCAGCCGATCTTTTTCGCCAGCATCTTGCCGAGGGTGGATTGCCGGCGCCGCGCAGGCCGATCAGCGCGATGCCGGAAAACGACACGCGATGCGCCGAGGCGCCGTGGCCCTGGCCCGACAACGCCTCTCTGGCCTGCGCGATCTGGCCCGGCGTCGCCTTGCGCAGGAGGTCGCGGATGACAGGCCAGTCGGGCGCCGGTTCGGTCGCGGGAATCAGGTCTTCGAGATGCGCGCCCATCGCGTTCGACACCCGGCGCAACAGCACGATCGAGACGTTGCCCTTGCCGCTTTCAAGCTGGGCGATGTAGCGTTCGGAAATGCCGGAGACCTTTGCCAGCACCTTGCGCGACATGCCGCGCAAGGCACGCATGGTGCGGACACGCTGGCCGAGCTGCTCGAGAAAGCCGGTTTCGGGATCGAGATTTTCGGTCATATCCCTTGTCGTTGTCGGGGCCGCGGCGGGCGTTTCGGAAACATAATGCCGACGAGGATTGACAGCAAGCACATCTAGTGCATTTCTATGAATTATAATTCTTAAATTGAGGAGGAGACGTCGTGACACGCTTTTGCTTGGGGAGCGCGGCATGAGCGGCGGTTCCTACAACGCGGTGAGCTGGCTGCTCGACCGCAATGTCGACGAGGGCCGCGGGACAAAGCTCGCCTTCACCGACACCGTCTCCGAACTGACCTATCGCGGCCTGCAGCAGCAAAGCTGCCGTGTCGCCAATCTGCTGCGCCGGCTCGGCGTCCGCCGCGAAGAACGCGTGGCGATGATCATGCTCGACACCGTCGATTTCCCGGCGGTGTTTCTCGGTGCGATCCGCGCCGGCGTCGTGCCGGTGCCGCTCAACACGCTGCTCACCTCGGATCAATACGCCTACGTGCTGGCCGACTGCCGCGCCCGGGTGCTGTTCATCTCCGAGGCGCTGCTGCCTGTCGTCAAGGACATGGTCGGGCGGATGCCGGATCTCGAACATGTCGTCGTGTCCGGCCAAAACGCGCACGGCCACAAGAAACTGTCCGATGAACTCGCGCGTGAAAGCGATTCATTCACGACCGTCGCCACCCATGCCGACGAGCCGGCGTTCTGGCTGTATTCGTCGGGGTCGACCGGCATGCCCAAGGGCGTGCGTCATCTGCATTCCAATCTGGCGGCGACGGCGGAGACCTATGCAAGCCAGGTGCTCGGCATCCGCGAGGACGATGTGTGCCTGTCGGCCGCAAAGCTGTTTTTCGCCTATGGCCTCGGCAACGCCATGACCTTCCCGATGTCGGTCGGCGCCACCACCGTGCTCAATTCCGAGCGCCCGACGCCGGCTTCGATGTTTGCACTGATGAACAGATACAATCCCTCGATCTTCTTCGGCGTGCCGACGTTGTTCTCGTCGATGCTGAACGACGAGGCGCTGAAGCACGAGCGCGGCGGCTCCCGCCTGCGGATCTGCACCTCGGCCGGCGAGGCGCTGCCGGAATCGGTCGGCAATGCCTGGAAGTCGCGCTTCAATGTCGACATTCTCGACGGCGTCGGCTCCACCGAGCTGCTGCATATTTTCCTGTCGAATGCGCCCGGCGACATCAAATACGGCACGGCGGGCCGTCCGGTACCGGGCTACAAAGTGCGGCTGGTGAACGACGCCGGCGACGACGTGCCCGATGGCGAGGTCGGCGAACTGCTGGTCGATGCGCCCTCCGCCGGCGAGGGTTACTGGAACCAGCGCAGCAAGACCCGCCAGACCTTCGCCGGCCACTGGACCCGTACCGGCGACAAATACATCCGCGACGCCGACGGCCGCTACACCTTCTGCGGCCGTAGCGACGACATGTTCAAGGTCTCCGGCATCTGGGTGTCGCCGTTCGAGGTCGAGAGCGCGCTGATCACCCATCCCGCGGTGCTGGAAGCCGCCGTGGTGCCGGAAGCCGATCCGGAAGGATTGTTGAAGCCGAAGGCCTTCGTGGTGCTGCGACCGGGTTCGGGCACGGACGGCCTGCACGAGGCACTGAAGGAGCACGTCAAGCAGAAGATCGGCCCGTGGAAATATCCGCGCTGGATCGATGTCGTGGATTCGTTACCAAAGACCGCTACCGGGAAGATTCAAAGGTTTAAATTGCGGGAAGGGGCGCCGTAGCTCAACGCGTCGCTTTCTTACCCTCCCCTGGAGGGGGAGGGTCGGCTCGCATCGCGTAGCGAATGCGAGACGGGGTGGGGTGATCTCTCAACGCGGGCACTGTTCTATACGATA
>JBDRNF010000149.1:0-3877 GCA_043811435.1 Pseudomonadota bacterium | reverse complement strand
CGCGACTATGACGTGTTCGCCCATTCCAGGAGTCGAATTGATCCGCAGCTTCATGGAGGCCCCGTCAACTGGCATACTGGCGATCTTACGTCGGAGATATTTCTCAACGACCTTCTCGCAACCGCTGCCCCTGATGAGATCTACGATCTTGCTTCGGTGTCGGGGCCAGCGCAGTCTTGGGATATTCCCATCCAGACCGCCCTGCTGAACGGGCTGGTGCCTCACCGCATTTGCGAGTTCATCCGGCACGACCTTCCGAAGTGCCGCTTGTTTCTCGCCTCGTCCTCGGAGATCTTTGGCGATTCGACCGCCCCGTTTCAGAACGAGAAAACGCCGACCAATCCACAATCGCCTTACGGAGTTTCGAAAACTTACGCACATCAGATTCTTGGAGCTTACCGCGAGCAGTTTGGCTTGCATCTATCCTGCGGAATTCTGTTCAATCATGAAAGCCCGCGCCGCGCTCTGAGCTTCGTGTCACAAAAGATCGCCCATGCCGCCGCCGCGGCTTCGATGGGGCTGACTGAAACCCGAGAATTGGACGAGCGTGGCAAGCCCATCCTTTTCGACGGCAAGCTTCGTCTCGGCGACATTACGGTGCGGCGAGATTTTGGCTTTGCCGGCGATTTTGTGCAAGCGATGCATCTCATTGTGCAAAGCGACGACCCCACCGACTACGTCGTCGGAACCGGTCTATCTCACTCGATAGCCGAATTCTGTGAAGCCGCCTTCAGCGTCGGAGGGCTCGACTGGAAACAGTATGTGGTCATCGATGACTCCCTGCGCCGCAAGGTAGATAGCCGTTTCACGCGAGCGGACCCGTCGAAACTTCATTCCAGACTTGGTTGGCGTCCGAAGGTCGATTTCTTTGCGCTGGTCAAAATGATGGTGCAAGAGAGAATCCGGTTCCTGAAACGCTCCCAGTCGACGATCACTTCGTGAACGGTACCTTGCTGGAATGCGACGGTAGATCGAAGCAACCGCGATATCCTTGACAGGAAATTCCATGCACGTTGGTTTTGACGTCTCGCAAACCGGATCTCAAAAAGCCGGCTGCGGCTATTATGCAGACGCCTTGATCAAGGCGATGATGGCCGTTGCGCCCCAAAATCAATACTCGTTGTTTCCAAGCTTCGGCGATTTTTACTTCGATGCTCAAATGCCGATATTAAACCCTTATCGCGGCGTGAACGCACACTATGGCCCGCGGAACCTGACCCGCGAGTCTGCCCGCACCTTCTGGAATCAGACACAGCTTGAAGATGCCATCGGTCAACCGGATATCGTTCATTGCAACAATTTCTGGACGCCGATTCAGATCACTACGAGCCGACTTGTCTATACGCTTTATGACCTCGGTTTTGCCACCGACGCGGACTGGACGACAGAGGTAAATCGGGTTGGATGTTTCGAAGGGATTTTTCGCGCGTCAGTCGCCGCCGACTGGATCATCGCGATTTCGGAAAATTCCCGAAGGGACTTTTTGAAGGTCTTCCCCCATTTTCCGAGCGATCGGGTACGGGTCGTTTATCCCTGTTCGCGCTTCACTGACGCAACGCAGCAAGGAATACCGCCGGCTGCGATGAGAGATCATCAGGCAAATGACTTCTGGTTGAGCGTCGGAACGATCGAGCCGAGAAAGAATCAGCGCCTGCTTGTGCAGGCCTATGCAAAATATCTCGAAGCGGGCGGTCGACCGATGCCCCTGGTACTGGCCGGCGGCAAGGGGTGGCTGATGGAAGATTTCCAAAGTCACCTTTCCGAACTCGGGATTCTGAAACATGTCAAATTGCTGGGTTACGTGTCTGACGACGAGCTGATTTGGCTGTACCGCAACTGCTATGCTCATCTTTACCCCTCCGTTTTCGAAGGCTTCGGATTACCGGTCCTGGAGGGTATGCAATTCGGGGCTCCTACGATCTCATCCAACGCGACGTCCATGCCGGAGATCACCGGAGACGCCGCAATCCTCATTTCGCCCCACGATTCCGAAGCCTGGGCTCAAGGCATGTTCGATCTTGCATCGAACGCGGGAAAAAGGCGCGGACTGGGTGCATCAGGACGCGAGCAGGGGCGGCGGTTCAATTGGGAGCATAGTGCGGCATCCGGGCTTGGAATTTATGAGGAAGCGCTGAGGCTTCCCAAGCGCGGGCGAGACAAACAACACTCGATGCGCCGATCTCTGTGAAGAGTCCCGGCCGGTCTCTGTTTTGGTCTGCCGGATCGATGCCGCACTTTCCGCCGCTGCAATCGATCTCCCTTTCAGGCACCTCGGAACTGGCGCCAAAGATCTTTGATATTTGGCTCCGGTGATATCGTTCCATTCCAACGCCATGCTGTCTTTATCGCGACGATCAGCATTTGCAGCGCGAACCGACGAGGCTGCCGTGAGCGATCGACCTTTTCCTCGACGACAGCATGGGTGTAGTTCGACAACCATCGATCGGGTACTTTTCCAAACAGTTTCTTGAGGACGTCGTTGATCTCCGCGTGCACTTTCACGCGGGAGCCCAGGGTCTTGTTCTCCGGATAGAGTCTCGAGCCGGCCAGCTTGACCTCAAGGTATTCAAATCGAACGCCCGCCTTGCCCAGCCGCAGCCAGAATTCGTAATCCATGCAAAAGTGCAAATTGTCGTCCAGCAATCCGTGCTTTTCAACGACGCGTCGACGAAAAAACGCCGCCGGCTGGCAGATGAAACAAATGTCTTTCAGCCGCTCGAAATTCCACGGTTCGCTCGGGTAGTCCTCGAACGGTTGATCATTCCGGTCAATGTGCTCGGCCATCCCGTAGATCACATCGATTTCCGGATGGCCTTTGAAGAACGTAACGGCCCGGGAGATGGCCTCTGAAAAATAGATATCGTCTGAATTCAGCCAGCCGATGATTTCGCCGTTCGTGCCTCGGATCCCCTTGTTGACGGCGTCGGCCTGACCCTTGTCCTTTTCGGAGACCCACCTGATGCCATGGCCAAATCTCTTGAGTACATCGACCGTGTTGTCCGTACTGCCACCATCGATGACGACATGTTCGATCTCCGCACCGGATTGCATGGCGACGCTTTGCAGGGTGCGTTCAATAAATTGTCCCTGATTGAACGACGGCGTTATTACGCTGACCTTCATGCCGGCAGTTGCTCCGGAAATGATGCTTCCCGGTTACCGTCTGCATGATCACGGGACGGGGTTCCGGCGGCCTGCTGGAAAATACGCCAATATTCGGTAGCCATAACCCTGGAGTCGGAGAATTGCGCGGCGCGCAAGGTGCCGGCCTCGACGAGACGGCCCCTGAGTTCGCGGTCCTGGACCAATGAGATCATGGCGTCCGCGATTTGCTCGGGGATTCGTGGATCGAACATGATTGCAGCGTCTTGGGCTACTTCGGGGAGCGAGGTGACGTTGCTGCATGCAACCGGGACGCCGATCGCCATGGCTTCGATCACCGGCAGACCAAAGCCCTCGTATAGCGATGGGAATATGACGCCTGCGCAATTTGTCAGAAGTCCCAGCAGTTCAGCATTGGAAAGATAGCCCGGAAAAAGAACGTTCCGGGAGAGGTCCATGGCCTCTGCCGCCCGCTGCAGCCATTGTTGCCGTTCTCCCAAGGCGCCTGTGCAAACCAGCTTCAGATGTGTTGGCAGTCCAGCGTTGCGGGCAATGCCAAAGGCGGTCAGGAGCATCTCGTGGTTCTTGTGCTTCCAGAAGTTGGCGGGATAAATCAGGTATTTCTCTCGAATGAGTTCAAGCCGATCAACGACCCTCTCGTCTTTCTCGGCGTTGCGCAGGCGGTCGTTGGAGATCTGCAGATGGACCGTCCTGATCCTTGCGGGGTTCAAGTCGCCCTGTTCGATGGCTTCCCGCCGCGAAAAATCGGAAATCG
>JBDRNF010000148.1:0-27690 GCA_043811435.1 Pseudomonadota bacterium | reverse complement strand
TGAGCCGCGGCCATCCATCCATTGCTCGCCTTCGCTGGCATAATGATGCGCCAGCGGAAAATGCGGCCCGGCATAGCCGAGGCCCTCGCGCACGGCGATGCGTTCGGCATCGAGCGCATCGGTGACGCGGCGGATCGCGGCCTGTGTGCCCTCCTTGTGGATGTCCCATCTTTCAAAATGCTCGATCGGGCCGGCATTCATCACGATCAGCGGCGGATGGATGATCGGTCCGGCATTCATCAGCGCGCCCGACAGCGCATCGCCGCAGGGCTCGATCACGCCGGGAAAGGCGCGGCCGATCACGTCGAGCGCATGAGGCGCGGTATCGAGCGGAAAGACGCCGACCGGCAGCCGCTTGGCGCGGATGGTGATGGCGACCTCGAACGCGCCGTGCTTGCGGGTCAGCCATGGCAGCGTGCCGGTCTCGGCAAAGCTGACGCGCGCGAGATTGCCGGCCTCGTGCGCGGCCTTGGCGAAGATCATCGAGCCGAAGGTGGCCGGCGGCAGGAATACGACCTGGCCATCGGCCAGATGCGGCGCGAGCAGCCGCGCGATATCGGGCTGGGCGAAGGCCGGGGCAGGGCACAGGATCAGATCGGCGCCGCCGACCGCTTCGGCGATGTCGGACGTCACCAGCGCCAGCTGCACATCGTGCCGGCCATTGCTGTCCTTGACGGTCATGCGGGAGCCCGCCGCGCGATGCTGCGCCACCAGTTCGGCACCGCGCCGCCACAGCCTGACGTCATGGCCCTGCAGGGCAAAATCGCCGGCGGCCGCGAAGGAGCCATTGCCGCCGCCGAGTACCGCGATCTTCATGGAAGGCTCCTTTCTACCCGTCATGCCCGGGCTTGTCCCGGGCATCCACGTCTTGCTTGTTGCAGAAGAGGAGACGTGGATGGCCGGGACAAGCCCGGCCATGACGGTAGTGAGAGGTCACGGTTCTGCTTTCTCCGCAAGCCGGCGCAACATGAAATGCTGGACCTTGCCCAACGCGGTGCGCGGCAGGTCGTCGACGAACACGATGTCGCGCGGCACCTTGAAGCGGGCGAGCTGAGTGAGCACATGCGCCCTCAAATCATCCGCCTCCACCGAACAGCCGGCCCGCCGGATCACATAGGCCACCGGCACCTCGTCCCATTTGACGTCGGGCCGGCCGATCACGCCGCATTCCACGACATCGGGATGCTCCAGCAGCACGCGCTCGACTTCCGCCGGATAGATATTCTCGCCGCCGGAAATGATCAGGTTCTTCTTGCGGTCGTGCACGAAGAAATAGCCGTCGGCATCGCGCAGCCCGATGTCGCCGGTGCGATACCAGCCGTCATGCAGCGCCTCGCGCGTGGCCTGCTGGTTGCCCCAGTATTCGTAGAACACGTTGGGGCCGCGCACCGCGATTTCTCCAGGCGTACCCGGCGGCAGTTCGGCGCCGCTGTCATCAATGATGGTGGCTTCGCAGCACAGGCCGGACAGGCCGGTCGAGCCGACCCGCGAAAGATCGCCGCCGAGCCTGGTATAGACCGCCACCGGGCAGGTTTCGGTGGAGCCATAGACCTGCAGCACCGGCACGCCGCGTGCGACCAAGCGCTCGATCAGATGCGGCGGCACGATGGTCGATCCGGTCGAGATCGCCTTCAGCGAGGACAGGTCGGCGGTGGCCCAGTCCGGATGCTCGGTCACCGCCTGGATGGTGGCGGGCACCAGCACCGTCAGGGTCGGACGGTCGCGTTCGAAGGCGGCGAGCGTCGTGTCCGGCGCGAAGCGTGAATGGATGGTCACGGTGGCGCCGACGTGCAGCGCGGGCGTCGTCTGGATATTGAGTCCGCCGACATGGAAGAACGGCAGCACGGTGAGCACATGGTCGTCCGAGGTGAGGCCGTGCATGTGCTGGCTCATGACCCCGTTCCACAGCAACGCCTCCTGCCGCAACACCGCGCCCTTGGGCCTCCCCGTGGTGCCGGAGGTGTAGACGATCAGCAGGGGGCAACCGAGATCGGTATGCGGATTTCGGCCATCGCCGCTGCCCTGCTCGAGCAGCGCGTCGAACGCGCTGCCTCGCGGCGGTGCAAAATCGAGCCCGACGATGGCGGCCTCGGGGAGGTTTTGTTCAAGCGCGGGGAGCACCCCCGCAAACGCCTGTTCGAGCACCAGCACCTTCACGGATGCGTCCGACAGGATGAACAATTGCTCGGCCACCGCGAGCCGCCAGTTCAGCGGCACCAGCATGGCGCCGAGCCGCGCGCAGGCATATAGCAAAACCAGATAGTCCGGCCGGTTCAGGCTGAGGATCGCGACCCGGTCGCCGCGGCTGACGCCGTATTCCGCCTTCAGCGCGCGCGCGGTCTGTTCGATGCGGGCACTGAGTACCGCATAGCCGAGCGCCTCGCCCTCGAAGATGATCGCCGGCTTGTCCGGCGTGAACGCCGCGTTCCGTTCGATGAGATCGGAAAGGTCCATCGTCTAACTATCCGTGTCCCGGACGCGGTGCGGCGTTCTTACGCCGCTCCGCAGAGCCGGGACCCATGCTCGTCGCGACAATGCGTGGGCCCCGGATCAGCATCGCACCACGCCGCGAAGGCGGCGTGCTGCGCAGCATCCGGGGCACTCCCAGCATCATTCGTCCGTCTCGCCGGTCTCGTACAGTGCTTCGCGGCCGATGCGGTCGAGACAGAGTTCGGCGGTCCATGGCAGCATCAGCGAGCCGCAGCGGCTGTCGCGATAGATCCGCTCCAGCGGCAGCGATTTAAGCATGGCCTGGCCGCCGCAGGTGCGGATCGCCAGCGTCGCGATCTCGTTGGCGCCTTCCATCACGGAGTATTGCGCGGCGTAAGCGCGCAATACCTGTTCCTTGCCCGGATTGGGGCCGGCTTCGGTAACCGCCTGAAACCAGATCGCCTTGATCTGCTCCAGCTTGATCTGCATCTGCGCCACCGCGATCTGCTTGGTCGGATACATCCGGCGCTTGACCGGCGGTGTGCCCGGCATCTCGCCGCGCAGATAGCGTACGGTGAAATCATAGGCGGCTTGCGCCAGGCCCATATAGGTCGGCGACAGCGTCAGGAACATGTGCGGCCAGCGCATCGCCGCCTGAAAATACACGCCGCGCGGCATCAGCGCGGCATCCTCGGATACGAACACGTCCTTGAACAGCAGCGTGCGCGATACCGTGCCGCGCATGCCCAGCGGGTCCCAGTCGCCGACTACCGATATGCCTTCGGCCTTGGCCGGCAGTGCGAGATAGAGCGTATTGCGGCGCGAGGCCTTCTCGCCTTCGGCGATCTCGGTGCAGAGCACGCCGTAATAATCGGCATGGCCCGCCAGCGAGGCAAAGATCTTCTTGCCGTTGACGATCCAGCCGCCCTTGACCGGTTTCGCCTCGGTGCCGAATGCGACGCCGCCGGCCGCGGCAGCGCCGCCTTCCGAGAACGGCTGCGAATAGACCGCGCCGTCGTCGACGATGCGCTTGTAATGCACGGCGCGGCGCGCCTCGTGTTCGGTGCGGGTGGCGGCGTCCATGTCGAGATCGTCGGCCAGCGGTCCGGACCACAGCGTCGAGCAGACATGCATGTTCCAGGTCAGCGCGGTGGCGCCGCAATAGCGGCCGATTTCGGCGGCGGCCAGCGCGTAGGTCTGGTAGTCCGCGCCGAGCCCGCCATGCTTTTTGGGGATGGCGATGCCGAGCAGGCCGGCGCGGTGCAAGTCCTGGTAATTTTCGGTCGGGAATTTCGCGTCGCGGTCATAGACCGCGGCGCGGCCCGCGAACACCGCCTGGCCGAGCTGGCGCGCGCGCGCGATGATTTCGGCCTGTTCGCCGTTAAGGCGGAACGCGCGCGGATCGAAAATCGGCGCGTCCAGAGCCATTCCGTCGCTCGCTGCCGCAGTCTTGCTCACTTGCATTGTCATGCCGTCACTCGGGTTGCCGCCACATGAGCCCTCAGGAAGTGATCCAGCGCGGCATTGAACTCACCGGGCCGCTCCAGATTGGCGAGGTGGCCGACGCCTTCGAGCTCAACATAGTGTGCCCCGGGAATATAGGTCGCCATCTTTGCCATCATCGGCGCCGGCGCATTGTTGTCCTTGGAGCCCGACAGCACCAGCGTCGGTACGGCGATGTTCTTCAGCGCATTGCGCTGATCGAAACCCAGCAGCGCCAGCATGGTGGCGCGATAGGTCGCTTCGGGAACGGCGGCCATGCAGTCGCGGGCCAGCGCCATGCCGCCGGTGTCGGGATCGTCACCGACCAGTTCCTTGACCAGGGTCGGCGCCAGCGAAACCATGGTTTCGCCGCGATCGAGCGGGCCGAGCCGGGCGTCGATAAAGGATTTCTGCCAGTCACCATCGGCTTTGCCGAATGCCGGGCTGGTCTGCGCCAGAACCGCTGCGCCGGCGATATCGGGGTTGGTCGCCAGCAATTGCTGGACGATCATGCCGCCGATCGAATGTCCGACCAGAATGGGGTTTGTGGCGCCGACCTGTTGCAGGAAATCGCGCAGGGCGTCGGCGAGGGTGGCGATGCTGACTTTTGCCAGCGGCGCGGAGCCGCCATAGCCCGGCATGTCCCAGGCGATGGCGCGATAGCGAGCGCTGAAGGCCTCGATCTGGCCGCGCCACGCCCGCGCCGCGCCGCCGATTCCATGCAGGAACACCAGCGGCGGGCCGGAGTTGCCCAAGGCCTCATAGCCAAAGCGACCATCGGCAGTTTTCATGGGCGCAGAATCGGGCAAGCCGGACCTCCGGTAATGTGTGGCCTGCCGATGCCGGCAGGCGTCCAAACGCATCGTCGACGCTACCTGCGGGGTCCGCGCTGTCAAGCTCGTCGCAGCGGGGTTTCTTGCAAAAGCTTGAAGTTTAAAATATATCGGAAATGGTATGTCCATTCCGGGGGAGGCCGCTGATGTCTGGATTGCCGCATTCCCCGCATGCGCTCGTCACGGGTGGCGGACGCGGCATCGGCCGCGAGATCGCTTTCGCACTGGCGCGCGCCGGCGCGACAGTCACCGTGATCGGCCGTCATCGCGCGCCACTGGATGAGGCCGTCGCCGCCGGCGCCGCGCATTTCGTCGGGGTCGCCGACGTCGCGGATCAGGCCGCCGTCAGCGCCGCGATTGCCGAAGCCGCCGCCCGCCAGCCCATCGATATCCTGATCGCCAATGCCGGCAGCGCGGAATCCGCGCCGTTCGGCAAATCCGATGCGGCGCTGTTTCGGCGCATGATCGATGTCAATTTCATGGGCGTGGTTCACACCATCCAGGCGGCGTTGCCGTCGATGAAGGACCGGCCCTACGGGCGGATCGTCGCCGTGGCGTCGACCGCCGGCCTCAAGGGTTATGCCTATGTCAGCGCTTACAGCGCGGCCAAGCACGCGGTGATCGGCCTCGTGCGTTCGCTGGCGCTGGAACTGGCGGCTACGCGGGTGACGGTCAATGCGGTGTGTCCCGGGTTCACCGATACCGACCTCGTTGCCGGCAGCATCGACAACATCATGAAAAAGACCGGCCGCAGCCGCGAACAGGCGATATCCGAACTTTCGAAACACAATCCGCAGGGACGGCTGGTGACGCCGCACGAAGTCGCGGATACCGTGCTCTGGCTTTGCGGCGAGGGATCGAGCGCGGTCACGGGACAGGCCATCGCGGTCGCGGGCGGGGAGATTTGAGGCGTTAATCTTGATACCGTCATTGCGAGCGGAGCGAAGCAATCCAGCTTACTTCCTCACTGCCAGAAGGATGGATTGCGTCGTCGCAAGAGCTCCTCGCAATGACGACGATAGAGCAATGAAGACAATAAGCATAAGGGAAACTCCATGAACCGCCCCGCCAATCCCGTCACGCTGCCTTTGGCGCAGTATTCGCCCAAACATTTCCTGCTGGGAGTGACGGATGGCGTCGCCACGGTGACCCTGAACCGTCCCGAGCGAAAGAATCCGCTGACTTTCGAAAGCTACCGCGAATTGACGGATTTCTTCCGCGCCTGCGCGATGGACGACGATGTCAAGACCATCGTGGTAACAGGGGCCGGCGGAAACTTTTCCTCCGGCGGCGATGTGTTCGAGATCATCGGCCCGCTGGTCAAGATGGATACAAAAGGCCTCACCGCTTTCACCCGGATGACCGGCGATCTCGTCAAGGCGATGCGGGCCTGCCCGCAGCCGGTCATCGCGGCGGTCGAGGGCATCTGCGCCGGTGCGGGTGCGATCGTCGCGATGGCGTCCGACCTGCGGCTGGCCGCCACCGGCGCCAAGGTCGCATTCCTGTTCAACAAGGTCGGGCTGGCCGGCTGCGACATGGGCGCTTGCGCGATCCTGCCGCGCATCATCGGACAATCGCGCGCCTCGGAACTGCTCTATACCGGCCGTTTCATGACCGCGGAGGAGGGCGAGCGCTGGGGTTTCTTCAGCCGCATCGTCGCGCCGGAACACGTGTTGTCGCAGGCACAGCTGCTGGCCAGGCAGATCACGGAAGGGCCGACCTTCGCCAACACCATGACCAAGCGCATGCTGGCGATGGAATGGGCGATGTCGGTGGAGGAAGCGATCGAGGCCGAGGCGGTGGCGCAGGCGCTGTGCATGACGACGGCGGATTTCGCCCGGGCCTTCGAGGCGTTTTCGAACAAGGTGAAGCCGGTGTTCCAGGGGAATTGAGGGATGTCCGCCACGCCGTCAACACGCATTCCGTCGTCATCCTGAGGTGCGAGCCCTTGCGAGCCTCGAAGGATGTGCAACAGGCGCAAGCGGCCCATCCTTCGAGGCGCGCCAAAGAGGGCGCGCACCTCAGGATGACGGCGGAGTATGCTGCGGGCCTTGCCCCAATAATCCTTTAGGTTTAAAACAATCGCGACAGTCCCGCGGCGCCGGAGGCTTTTATGAAAATCGCGATCATCGGTGGCGGACCGGCCGGGCTCTATTCGGCGATCCTGCTGAGGAAGCAGCGGCCGGAGGCCGAGATCACGGTCTATGAGCGCAACCGCGCCGACGATACTTTCGGCTTCGGCGTGGTGTTCTCCGATGCGACGCTCGACAATTTCGAAAAATACGATGCCCCGAGCTACCGGCGTATCACCGAGCAATTCGCCTATTGGGACGATATCGCCGTGCACTTTCGCGGCACGGTGCACCGGGTCGGCGGCAACGGCTTCTGCGGCTGCTCGCGCCGCACGCTGCTTCTGATCCTGCAGGAGCGCGCGCGCGAACTCGGCGTCATCCTGCTGTTCGAAGCTGACGTCGAGGACGAGGCCCGCTTTGCCGATGCCGATCTGGTGGTGGTGGCCGACGGCATCAACAGCCGCTTTCGCGAAAAATATATCGCGCATTTTCAGCCCGAGGTGGACCTGCGCTCCAACAAGTTCGCCTGGATGGGTTCGACCCGCCCGCTCGATGCCTTCACGTTCATCTTTCAGGAGACCGAGTGGGGTCCGTTCATCGCCCACGCCTACCAGTATGAAGTGGGACGCTCGACCTGGATCTTCGAGACCGATCCCGCGACGTTCAGGCGCGCCGGGCTCGAAGGCCTGAGCGAGCAGCAATCCGCCGACCGGATGGCCGAGATCTTCGGCTGGTTCCTCGAAGGGCATCCGCTGCTGATCAACCGCTCGATGTGGCGCAATTTTCCGATGATCCGCAGCAAGCGTTGGGTCAGGGACAACATGGTGCTGCTCGGCGACGCCAAAGCGACCGCGCATTTCTCGATCGGCTCCGGCACCAAGCTGGCGATGGAAGACGCCATCGCATTGGCGGACGCCATGCATCGTTCGCCGACGGTCGAGGCCGCGCTGCGGAGTTACGAGACCGGCCGACGCGAGGAGGTCGAGAAGATCCAGCATGCCGCCGATGTATCGCTGGTCTGGTTCGAGCATGTCGACCGCTTCTGGGATTTCGACCCCGTCCAATTCGCCTTCGGCGTCATGACGCGCGCCAAGGCGATTACCTACGACAACCTCACCCTGCGCGCGCCGGACTTTGTCGGCGAGGTCGACAAGGCGTTCGCAAGACAGGTTCGCGCCAAGGGCTTCGATGTCGATATCGTCAAGCCGGCAGCGCCGATGTTCCAGCCGCTGCGGCTGCGCGAGATGGAGGTCGCCAATCGCGCGGTGGTGTCGCCGATGTGCATGTATTCGGCGAAAGAGGGCGTGCCCGGGGATTTCCACCTGGTGCATTACGGCTCGCGCGCGATCGGCGGCGCCGGGTTGATCTTTACCGAAATGACCTGCGTTTCCCGCGACGCCCGCATCACGCCCGGTTGCGCGGGCTTGTGGAACGACGAGCAGGAGGCCGCGTGGCGGCGGATCGTCGATTTCGTCCATGCCAGTTCGGCGGCGAAGATCGCGCTCCAGCTCGGCCATGCCGGCCGCAAGGGCGCCACAAAACTGATGTGGGACGGCATGGACCGTCCGCTGGAGCAGGGCGGCTGGGACATCGTGTCGGCGTCGCCGCTGCCGTATTTTCCCGACAGCCAGGTGCCGCGCGAGATGGACCGCGCGGCGATGGATACGGTCAAGGCTGGGTTCGTTCAGGCTGCCGAGCGCAGCGAACGCTGCGGCTTCGACATGCTGGAGCTGCACAGCGCCCATGGTTATCTGCTGGCGAGCTTCATCTCGCCGCTGACCAACCAGCGAACCGACGCCTATGGCGGCCCGCTGGAAAATCGCCTGCGCTTTCCGCTCGAGGTGTTCGAAGCGTTGCGGGCGGCATGGCCGGCGCACAAGCCGATGTCGGTGCGCATTTCGGCCACGGATTGGGCGGCAGGCGGTGTCACCGGCGACGACGCCGTCGAGATCGCGCGCGCCTTCGCAGAAGCCGGCGTCGATCTGATCGACGTCTCCACCGGACAGACCGTGCGCGACGCCCAGCCGATCTATGGCCGCATGTTCCAGACGCCGTTCTCCGAGCAGGTCCGCAACGAGGCGCGCGTCGCCACCATGTGCGTCGGCAACATCACGACGCCGGATCAGATCAATACCATTTTGGCCGCCGGCCGCGCCGACCTGGTAGCGCTCGGGCGTCCGCATCTGGTTGACCCGTCGTTTACGCTGCGGGCAGCGGCCTGGTACGGCGCGGCGATGGCCTGTCCGCCGCAATACCAGCCCGGCAAGGAGCAGATTTTCCGCAACAGCGTCCGCGACCGGCAGGATTTCGACGATCTGAAAATTAAGGCTAAACCGAAGACCCGGGCCGAGCTGAAAGTGGAGGCGACAAAGCCGCTTGCGGCGGAGTGACTCTGCATGCGAGGTTCGGTGCCATCGCATGGCGTTTCGGGTTCAGTGGAGTAGGGCGATGAAGGCGATTATCGTCGGCGGCGGTATTGGCGGCCTCACCACCGCGCTGATATTGCGGGCGCGCGGCATCGGTTGCGAGCTGTTCGAGCAATCGGACGGCATCCGGGAACTCGGCGTCGGCATCAACACCCTGCCGCATGCGATCCGCGAACTCGCTGGGCTCGGCCTGTTGCAGGCGCTCGATGACGTCGCGATCCGCACGCACGAGCTTTATTATCTCAACCGCCATGGTCAGGAAGTCTGGCGCGAATCCCGCGGCGTCGACGCCGGCCATGACGTCCCGCAATTCTCGATTCACCGTGGCCGGTTGCAGAGCGTCATCCACCGCGCCGTCGAGGAGCGGCTCGGCGATGACGCCATTCACACCGGCTGCAGGCTCGGAGCCTTCACCCAGGACGAAGGCGGCGTGACCGCGTATTTCTTCGATCGCACCGGCGCGCATACCAGGACCGTTCGCGGCGATATTCTTGTTGGCGCCGACGGCATTCATTCGCGGGTGCGCGAGACGCTGTTCCCGGATGAGGGACCGCCGTGCTGGAACGGGTTGATGCTGTGGCGCGGCGCGCGCGACTGGCCGGCGTTTCTGGACGGCAGGTCGATGATCGTCGCCGGCGGCCTGAACGCCAAGGTCGTGGTCTATCCGATCGCGGAGGGTTCCAGCCCGGCGAGCCGCCTGACCAATTGGGCGGTGCTGGTGAAAGTCGGCGAGGGCAACGCGGCGCCGCCGCGCCGCGAGGACTGGTCGCGGCCCGGCAAGCGCGAGGACTTGATGCCGCATGTCGCGCGCTTCTCGGTGCCGCATGTCGCCGTGCCGAACCTGATCGCGGCGACGCCGGAGTTTTTCGAGTATCCCTGCTGCGATCGCGATCCGCTGCCCTATTGGACCAGCGGCCGCGTCACACTGCTCGGCGATGCCGCGCACCCGATGTATCCGGTGGGATCGAACGGCGCCTCGCAGGCCATTCTCGACGCGCGCTGCCTCGCCGACGCGCTGGCGCGCTCCGAGCATCCGCGCCAGGCGTTGCTGGCCTACCAGCAGCAGCGCTTGCCGATGACGGCCGAGATCGTGCGCGCCAACCGCCGCGGCGGACCGGAAGGCGTGATCGATGCGGTCGAGCAACTGGCGCCCGACGGTTTTGACGATATCGACAAGGTCCTCAGCTATTCGCAGCGCGAGGCGATCGTGCGCGGCTATGCCAGCAAGGCGGGCTTTGCCGCGGTGCCGGGACTGGCGGCGGTAAGGGCGTAGCTTTCTTACCCTCCCCCTCCAGGGGAGGGTGAAGACTGGTGCCCCTTCACGCTCCCGGCGGCGGCGGCAGGAAGTGGACGTTGTATTCCGCGGCCATCGCCACGACGTCTTCCGGCTTCTGCTCCTTCATGTTGTGGAGCCCCCAGAACAGGTCGAAGAGTTTCCGCGTCGGCGATACCCAGAAAAGCACCTTCGCGGTTTGATCCGACTTGTTGAAGATGCCGTGGGGAACGCCCATGCCGAGCCGTATCAGGTCGCCCGCGGTGGCCTGGGCCTCGGCGCCGCCCAGCATGAAATCGAGCTTGCCTTCCAGCATGTAGAGATACTCGTCCTGGTCCGGATGGATATGCGGCGGCACGAAGGTGCCCGGTGGCAGGGTCGCGTGCCACGAGAAGCAATGCTCGGTACGGTTCTTCGGCACGTAGGTCTGGCCGAGGATATTCCAGGAAATTCCCTGCATGCCCTCGTTGGCCCGGGTGATGCCCGTGATCTCGCTTGTCACTGTTTGTTTCCTCCCAAAATCGTCTTGCCCTGGCTCGTTCACTTGCCCGGTGCGCAATCCTTGGCGTAACGATCGCCATAATTCTCGAACACCTTCTCGGCGATTTCGGTCTGGAATTTTCCGTCCGGCCGTTTGGCCACCTTGGTGAGGTAGAAGTTCTGGATCGGATAGCCGTTGTTGTTGAACTTGAAACCGCCGCGCAGCGAGGTGAAGTCGGCCTTCTTCAACGCCGCCGAGACCGCTTCCTTGTTGGACAGGTCGCCCTTCAAGGCCTTGACGGCGCTGTCGATCAGCATGGCGGTGTCGTAGGCCTGCATGGCATAGGTGCCGGGCACGATGTTGTAGGCGGCCTCATAGCTGGCGACGAATTTCTTGTTCTGCGGATTGTCGAGATTGGGTGCCCAGTTCGAGCCGCCGAACATGCCGACCGCGGCGTCCTGCTGCGCCGGCAGCGTCGACTCATCGACCGTGAACGCCGACAGCACGGGAATCTTGTCGGCGAGGCCGGCCTGTCTGTACTGCTTCACCAATGTCACGCCCATGCCGCCGGGCATGAAGGTGAAGATGGCGTCGGGCTTCAGCGAGGCAATCTTGGAGAGCTCGACCTGGAAATCCAGGGTGCCGAGCGGCATGTAGGACTCCTCGACGACCTCTCCCTTGTAGTCGAGCTTGAACCCGGCAACCGAATCCTTGCCGGCCTGATAATTCGGCACCATGATGTAGACGCGCTTGTAGCCGCGGTCCTGCGCGACCTTGCCGAGAACCTCGTGCACCTGGTCGTTCTGGTAGGAGGTGGCATAGAAGAACGGGCTGCAGTTCCTGCCGGCATAGCTGGAGGGACCGGCGTTCGGGCTGATCAGGAAGGTCCTGGTGTCCGTCACCGGCTTGTGGATGGCCTGCAGGATATTGGAGAAAATCGGTCCCACCACGAAGTCGACCTTGTCGCGTTCGAGCAGGCCCTTGACCTTGGTGACGGCGCCATCCGGCTTGAGTTCATCATCGACCGCTATCACTTCGACATCGCGGCCGGCCATCTTGCCCCCGAGATCCTTGACCGCGAGCGCAAAACCGTCGCGGACCTGCTGGCCGAGCGCCGCCGCGGGGCCGGACAATGTCACGATCACGCCGATCTTGAGTTTTTCCTGCGCGATCGCTTGACCGGCTGCAACGCTCAACAGGATTGACAGGCCCGCCAACTTCAAATGCTGTTTCATGAATTCTCCTTGATCGGCGACGGGTGTGCCGCCGAAATCCGCGTCAGGCCGGATCCGGTTTTTCGGAGCCAAGCCTATTCCGATGATGGCCATAGCCGCAAGCATGGTTGCGACAGGTTCAAGCCATGCCCGGCAAGCCATGCAATCCCTGCGCCAATTGCTTGAAGCCTAAAGAAATGCAACAATTGTCGGGGCGCCGCAACCGTTGCTTCCGGTGGACGTCGTGCGGCAGGCAGGAGAGCGAGACAAAATCACATCATGATCCTTGATTCCGAGACCAAGGCGGTCGAGCTCCCCGAAGATCACGGCGACGAACTCAGGTTGTGGCTGCGGCTTTTGACCTGCACGACCCTGATCGAGGGCGAGGTGCGCGGCCGGTTGCGCGAGCGGTTCGATGTCACCCTGCCGCGCTTCGATCTGATGGCCCAGCTCGACAAGGTGCCTGATGGCATGACGCTGTCCGATGTCTCGAAGCGGATGATGGTCTCGAATGGCAACGTCACCGGGCTGGTGGAGCGACTGGTCGAATCCGGCCACCTGGATCGGCGCACCTCGGACACCGATCGGCGCGTCCAGGTGATCCGATTGACCAAGGCGGGCCGTGCCGAATTTCGCCGGATGGCGGCGGAGCACCAGATCTGGATCGCCGACATATTTTCGGATCTTTCGCCGAAGGACGTCCGCGACCTGATGCGGCTGCTGGCCAAGACCAAGGGCTCGGCGCAGAAGTCCGCGCAAAAACGGGCGCTCCAGGCTTGAGCGCGCCTGACTATGAGGCCGAATACAACAACCGGGCGCGCGTCCCGGAGAGCCCCGCCTTGATCGCGGGTTGGGCGAGGGACGCGGCGGCCTATCGCGCGCGGCACGTTCCGCGCGTGGTCCGCTACGGGGCCGGTGCGCGCAACGTGATCGATTATTTCCCTGGCGACCATGACGGACCGCTCGTCGTCTTCATCCATGGCGGTTATTGGCAGGCCCTGGACAACTCGTTTTTCAGTCATCTCGCCGGCGGCTTGAATGCCCATGGTATCGGCGTCGCCATTCCGAGCTACGACCTTTGTCCCGATGTCAGCGTTGACAGCATCATCGCGGAGATGCGGGAGGCCTGCCGCGAACTGGCGCGGCTCGAACGACGTCTCGTCGTGTCCGGGCATTCCGCCGGCGGCCACCTTGCGGCCTGCATGCTGGCGATCGACTGGCCGGCGATCGATGCCTCGCTGCCGAGAGACCTCGTGGCGTCGGCCTATTCCATTTCGGGTCTGTTCGATCTCGGACCGCTGGTGGAGACGTCGATCAACCGCGCCCTGGGTCTCGATGCCACCACCGCCAGGGCCGCCAGTCCGTTGTTCTGGAATGCGCCCGCGGACAGGAGCATGGATGCGGTGGCGGGCGAGAACGAAAGTGCCGAGTACCTTCGGCAAAGCCGAACCATCGTCGAGGTCTGGCGCGCCGCCGGCGTCGCCACACGGTTCGGCGTGGTCGCCGGCGCCAACCATTTTACCGCCATCGCGCCGCTCGCCGATCCCGGCTCGCCAATGGTGTCGCGCCTGAAGCAACTGGCGGGGCGGTAGGTTTCGAAAGATGCGGCATGGCCCCGATCCGGGCCGATCCGGGCTCTTGCGCCAAATTACTTTAAGTATAAAATGTTTTGGAACGGTCCGCTGCCGGACGGCCTGGATATTGGTCTCAACCCTTTCATCCCGAATGCAGGGAGGATGGAGCGATGGAAATGTCAGGTGGAATTCCCAGCCTCGGTCGATCGCTTGGCCCATCGGGCCACGTTGACGATTTCGCGCGGCGTAACCTCCCGCCATCGGAGCAATGGCCGGAACTGGTCCTCGACCGGCCGGAGTTTCAGTACCCCGACTATCTCAACGCCGCGGTCGAGCTGACCGACCGCATGGTCGAGCAGGGGTTCGGCGATCATGTCGCGCTGATCGGCAACGGCCGCCAGCGCACCTACAAGGAATTGACCGACTGGTCGAACCGCCTGGCGCATGCCCTGGTGGAGAATTACGGCGTCAAGCCCGGCAACCGCGTCCTGATCCGTTCCGGCAACAATCCGGCGCTGGTCGCGGCATGGCTCGCGGCCACCAAGGCGGGCGCCGTCGTCGTCAATACGATGCCGATGCTGCGCGCCGGCGAACTGACCAAGATCGTCGACAAGGCGGAGATCGGCCTCGCGCTGACCGACAGCCGCATCGCCGACGAACTGGTGGCCTGCGCCAAGACCAGCCGGTTCCTCAAGCAGGTGGTGAATTTCGACGGAACGTCGAACCATGACGCCGAGCTCGACCGGGTGGCGCTGAGCAAGCCGGTTCGGTTCGATGCGGTCAGGACCGGCCGCGACGATGTGGCGCTGTTGGGATTCACCTCGGGAACCACGGGCGAACCGAAGGCGACGATGCATTTCCATCGCGATCTCCTGATCGTCGCCGATGGTTATGCCCGGGAAGTGCTCAGGGTCACGCCGGATGACGTCTTCGTGGGATCACCGCCGCTGGCCTTCACGTTCGGCCTGGGCGGTCTGGCGATCTTTCCGCTGCGGTTCGGCGCCATCGCGACGCTGCTGGAGAACGCGGCGCCCGCCGAGATCGTCAAGATCATCGAGACCTACAAGGCCACGATCTGCTTTACCTCGCCGACCGCGTATCGGGCGATGATGGCGGCGATGGACAAGGGCGCCGATCTGTCGTCGCTGCGCATTGCGGTTTCGGCCGGCGAGACCTTGCCGGCGCCGGTGTTCGACAGCTGGACCCGCCGGACCGGCAAGACCATTCTCGACGGCATCGGCAGCACGGAGCTGCTGCACATCTTCATCACCAACCGGACGGGCGATGCCGTCGCCGGCAGCACGGGCCGGCCGGTTTCCGGTTACGAGGCGAAAATCGTCGATGCCGACATGAACGAATTGCCGGCGGGCACACCAGGCAAGCTCGCCGTTCGCGGTCCCACCGGATGCCGCTATCTCGCGGATTCCAGGCAGTCGAACTATGTCCGCGATGGCTGGAATCTGACCGGCGATACCTTTGTTCGCGACGAGCAGGGCCGTTTTTCCTTCGTCGCCCGGTCCGATGACATGATCGTTTCCTCCGGCTACAACATCGCCGGCCCCGAGGTCGAGGCCGCGTTGCTTGGCCATGCGGCAGTAGCCGAATGCGGCGTCGTCGGCGCACCCGACGAGGCGCGCGGCATGATCGTCAAGGCCTATGTGGTGCTCGCTCCCGGCATTGACGGCGATGCCGCGCTGGCGGCCGAATTGCAGGATCACGTCAAGCGCGAGATCGCGCCTTACAAATATCCGCGGGCGGTCGAGTTCGTCGCGCAATTGCCGAAGACCGGAACCGGCAAGCTGCAGCGTTTTGCCCTGCGGCAGATGGCGGGATCGGCCGCGCCGGCGTCCGGCATGGCCGCCGAGTAATATTCGATGGAGAATGATCTGTGAGCACGCCGAAAGCGCCCACCCTTGCGGTGCTGCCGATCGCCAAGGGCGAGATGTCGGCTGCGGATCCGCGGATTTTGCAGCCGAGCGGCTGGCCCGCGCCGAAGGGATACGCCAACGGCATGGCGGCCGATGGCCGCCTCGTGGTGACCGGCGGCGTGATCGGCTGGGACGCCCAGGGTCATCTGCCGGCCGATTTTGTCGCGCAGGTTCGTCAGACCCTGAGCAACATCTCGGCCATCCTTGGCGAGGGCGGCGCGCGGCCCGAACACCTCGTTCGCCTGACCTGGTACGTCGTCGATATCGAGGAGTATCTGGCGAACCTGAAGCTGCTGGGCCAGGCCTATCGCGAGATCTTCGGCGCGCACTATCCCGCCATGGCGCTGGTCCAGGTCGTACGTCTTGTGGAAAAGGCGGCGAGAGTCGAAATCGAGGCCACGGCAGTAGTGCCCCGTTGAACGAATCTTCGCATGGCGCCCGCGGTTTTGTTACTTTAAGGCTCTAGAACTGCTGATTCGGCGATCTTGAACCTCGCGGCCGAAGCAGCGGGCAAAGCGGGCAGGGGCATCTGGCGCAGCAACAAAACTGTGCAGATCGCGAAATACGCGGTTTTTACGCTAGATTCACAATACTGTCTGCGATGCGAATCAACTTACAGGAGCCCAAATGGCAGTACAGATGACAAAGTCGCAGCTGATCGAGAAGATCTCTGCCGAGAACGAACTCGCGAAGAAGGACGTCAAGGGCGTGCTCGAGACGTTGGCGACGATCGGTTACAAAGAACTCAAGAAGTCCGGTGTGTTCCTCGTTCCCGGGTTCGCCAAGTTCGTGGTGATCAAGAAGCCCGCCACCAAGGCGCGCAAGGGCACCAACCCCTTCACCGGCGAGGCCATGACCTTCAAGGCCAAGCCGGCCCGGAAAATCGTCAGGGCGCGCCCGGTCAAGGCGGCAAAAGACGCGGTGTGAAGCTTCAAAAGGTCCCACCCGGGACCTTTTGCATCTCGGGCTTTTGGAACCCCGCCGGCAGCCTTCAAGCTGCCGGGTGGATGGGTTCGGGCGAGTGTCGGTGAGGGGGGCTGCTCACCGCTTCGCTCGCCGCCCTCGGCCTAGGCGAGCGCGAGTTCCTGATATTGCGTCGCCGTGACCTCGTCGCATCTGGCGCGGTAGGCGGGCGCACTGCCGCTGTAGCGTGCGACGATACGGATTTGCTTGCCTTCGACGTTGCTGTTGATCCCGGTCATCCAGGAATTGACCTCGTTGGAGAGCAGGCCTGCTCCCAGCGCCTTGACGTGGTCGGTCCACGACGCGACGCCCGATGGCGTGGCTTCGACACGCGTCAGGGCGGTTTGCTTCGCGTAGCGCAACAGCCCGGTCACCCAGTCGACATTGTATTCGATGCTGCGCGGAATATTGCCGAGCGCGGTATGCGGTCCCATCAGCATCAGCATGTTGGGAAAGCCGTCGACCATGACGCCGAGAAAGGTCTCCGGTCCGCTTTTCCACCTGTCCTTCAACCGCGTGCCGTTGGTCCCGCGAAGATCGATCTTGTCGAAACTGCCGGTGATGGCGTCGAAGCCGGTGGCGTAGATGATGATGTCGAACCCGTATTCCTTGTCGCTGGTCTTGATGCCCTCCGGCGTGATCCGCTCGATCGGCGTTTCCGTGATGTCGACCAGCTCGACATTGTCCCGGTTGTAGGCCTCGTAATAGAAGGTCTCCAGCGGCAGCCGCCTCGTGCCGAAGCCGTGATTCCGGGGGATCAGCTTTTCGGCGATCTGTGGGTCCTTTACCCGCTGACGGATCTTGCGCGCCACGAAATCGCTGATGAGCGCATTGGCCTTCCGATCGATCAGTATGTCGCGGAAATTTCCCTGCCAGATCCCAAACCCGCGCTCGGCATAGAGCTTCTCGAAGAAGGCCTCGCGCTCCTGGTCGGATACCTCGAAGGTCCCGCGCGGATCCGGCGTATGGATGAAACAGGCGAAGGTCTCCTGGCAGCGCCTGAACATCTCGGGATAGCCGGCCTTGATCCTGCTCTGCGTTTCGGCGTCGATCTTGCCGTTGTGCAGCGGCGCGCACCAGTTCGGCGTGCGCTGGAACACGGTGAGGTGACCGACGCTGCCGGCGATGGTCTGGATGGTCTGCACGCCGGTGGCGCCGGTGCCGATCACCGCCACCCGCTTGCCGGTGAAGTCGACCGGCTCGTGCGGCCATCGCGCGGTATGGAATGACTGGCCCTGAAACGATTCCACGCCTTCGATCCGCGGCAAGGTAGGAGCGGACAACGGACCGATGGCGGTGATCAGAAAGCGCGCGCGGAATTGGCTGCCGTCCTGCAGCGTGATGGTCCAGCTGCGCGTGTCCTCGGCCCAGACGGCCGCGGCAACCTGGCTGCGGAACTGGATGTCGCGGCGCAGGTCGAACCTGTCGGCGACATGATTGAGATAGCGCAGCGTTTCCGGCTGGCCCGCGAA
Organism: Pseudomonadota bacterium; assembly: GCA_043811435.1. Taxonomy (GTDB): domain Bacteria; phylum Pseudomonadota; class Alphaproteobacteria; order Rhizobiales; family Xanthobacteraceae; genus Bradyrhizobium. The sequence continues at coordinate 9,542 of JBDRNF010000148.1, read as the reverse complement.
ATGCTCCGACCAGTTCCACTCCTCCAGCAATTCCGGCGAAAAAGAATAGCCGTAGGAGTAGCTTTCGGAATCGAAGCGCGCCCCCGGATAGCGATTCCAGTACCAGGTGCCGCCGACGCCGGTGCCGGCCTCGAACACGCGGACCCGCATGCCCTGCTCGCGCAACCGGTACAACTGGTACATGCCCGACATGCCCGCCCCGATGATGATGGCATCGTAGTCGAGGTTCAGCGCCATCTATCCGCGCCTCACGCTTGCGCCGCCGTCCACCGGCAGTGTCACGCCTGTGACAAAACTGGCTTCGTCCGAGGCCAGAAACAGGGCCGCGTTGGCGACATCCCAGCCGGTGCCCATCTTCCCGCGCAACGGCACTTTGGCGTCGCGCTCGGCCTCGACCTCGGCGCGGCTCTTGTTGAATTCCCGGGCGCGGGTATCGACCGCCATCGGCGTGTTCATCAAGCCGGGCAGGATGACGTTGGCGCGGATACCGTACTGGGCATTCTGATAGGCGAGCTGCTCGGTGAAGGCGATCATCGCCGATTTGGTCGCCTTGTAGGCGACGTAGGGATAGGTGGTGATGGCGGCCATCGAGGAAATGTTGATGATGGCGCCGCTCATCTGCTGCCGCATGATCGGGATCACGTGCTTGGCCGCGAAGATGCAGCTTTTGAGATTGATGGCCACGCATCTTTCGAGCGCCTGCTCGGTGAAATCGAGCAGTTCGGCATCGCCGCCGGCGATGCTCACGCCCACATTGTTGTGCAGGATGTCGATGCGGCCCCAGCGCGTGTGCGCATCCGTTACCATCGCTTCGAGTTCGGCATTCTTGGTAACGTCTGCCCTGAAAGCCGCCGCCGTGCCGCCATTGGCGCCGATCATGTCGACCGTCTCCTGCGCCGACTCGAGATTGTGATCCACGCACAGCACGCGAGCGCCTTCGCGCGCGAAGGTCAGCGCGGTGGCGCGGCCGTTGCCGATGCCTTCGCCAGGGCTCTGGCCGGCGCCGACGACGATGGCGACGCGATCTTTCAGGCGCATATCAGTTCACTCCCGGAATTGGGTACTGTTGCAGTACCTCTTCGTAAATCGATTCATGTCGATCTGCGTGTGGCCAGCGCGCGGATCACGTCGAGTTCGCGCAAGCGGCTCGAGCGTCCTGCTGACAGTCGTCCGCCCGCTGCATGATCGGAACTTGCTCTGCTTCCCGTCGTCGCACAATCGGCATTCAAGAAAAAAATAATGCGAGTTCAGTGGAAGGCTGGTTCGTGATCGAACAACGCTTCATGCGGCCAATTCCGCAACACGGAACAAAATTCCACTTGCATCACGAGCCAACCAAGGTTTCATGTCCGGCAACAACAAGCCGAGCTGGACGCAATGCGCGCTGGTCATTCGGGCAATGAGGAAGCGTGATGGAGGCGTTGTCGCATCTGCGAATTGTCGAGATCGGAAGTGCCGCGGCGGCGAGCTATTGCGCCCGGCTGTTCGCGGACTTCGGTGCGACCGTTGAGAAGATCGAACCGCCGCAGGGTGATCCGCTTCGCCGTGCTGCGCCATTGACGCCGAACGGCCATAGCGCCTGGTTCGCGTTCCTGAATTACAACAAGTCGAGCATCGTGCTCGATCCCGACGATGCCGGCGCCCCGGCGCGTCTCACTGAGCTGATCGGCAATTGCGATATCCTGATCGACGGTCGAGATGTCGACGCAGCGGATTGTCCGGCATTCGATCTTGCCGCGCTCAGGCAGAAAAATCCCGGTCTCATTCATGTCGATATCAGCTGGTTCGGCCGTGAAGGACCGTATGCGAAGTTCGAGGCAACGGACTCGACGGTCCGTGCGCTGACGGGTCTGATCAAGCTGGTCGGTCCGGTCGAGGGACCGCCGATGCATGCGCCCGATTTCCAGACCGGGATATTTGCCGGCCTATGGGGCTTTATCGCAGCGGCATCGTCGGCGCTCGGCCGCATGCAGGACGGACACGGGCGGACCAGCTCGCTCAGCATCTTCGAGTCGAGCATCGCGGTCACCGAATACACCATGTTCGAATCGTTCGTGCACGGCGACGTCATGCGCCGGATCGGCGTCAACCGCTTCTGGCCGACCTTTCCCGTCGGCATCTATGAGACCAAACAAGGCTGGCTTGGTGTCACCACGGTGACTCCGGCGCAGTGGCGCGCCTTCTGCGAGATGCTGGGTCTCCATGACCTGCGCGACGACGCCACGCTGTCCATGGGCGTCGACCGACTGCAACGCATGGAAGAAATCGAAGGCAAGTTCATTCCGAAGCTGAAGCAGCGCACTGCGCAGGAATGGTTTGCCGAGGGGTTGAAGCGAAAGATTCCGATCGTACCGGTGCCCGGTATCGGCGATCTCATTGGCGATACGGAGAAACGATCGCGCGGGGCTGTCGTCCCGATCTCGATCGGGAACGCGACCGGGCTTACAGCGGGTTCCATGCAGCGGCTGACCGGTACGCCGCCGCGGCGCGGCGGTGCGGTTCCTGACATCGGCGAGGTGCAGCCGGTCATGGCCCATCCCGGTAACGCGACGGCACACTTGCCTGCGCCAAAGGCGGTTGCCGCAAAACGCCTGCCCCTTGAGGGCGTTCGCGTGATCGATTTCTCGATGGGCTGGGCCGGTCCGATCTGTACGCGCACGCTGGCTGATCTCGGCGCCGACGTCATCAAGATCGAGGCGATCCAGTATCCGGACTGGTGGCGCGGTGTAGATCGGCGTCCGGCTTACGTTCTCGAACGAATGTACGAGAAGTCGGTGCGCTATTGCATCATGAACCGCAACAAGCGCGGCATCACGCTCGATCTGACCCGGCCGCAGGGCTTGCAGCTGGCCAAGCGGCTGCTCGCGGACGCCGATCTCGTCGTCGACAACTATTCCGTCGAGGTGCTGCCGAAGCTCGGGCTCGGCTATGAGGTGCTCCGACAGCTCAATCCAAAGCTGGTGATGATGTCGATGTCGGCGTTCGGCACCGGGAGCATCCACCGCGATTGCCGCGCCTATGGTTCGACGCTGGAGCAGGCCTCCGGCCTGCCGAGCGTCGTCGGCGATGCCGACGGGCCTCCGGTGATGAGCCACACCGCGTTCGGCGACGCCGTCGGCGGGCTCAACGGCTGCGCCGCGGTTCTCATCGCCCTGATTCATGCTGACTTGACCGGGCAGGGCCAGTTTATCGACCTCGCGCAGATCGAATGCATGATGCCGTTCACCGCGCCCTGGATAACCGCGCATTCGGGCGACGGCAGCGCGCCCGTCAAATACGGCAATCGTCATCCGGATTTCGTGCCGCACGGCTGCTTTCCTTGCGCCGGCAGCGACAACTGGATCGTGGTCGCGGTGTCCAGCGATGCGATGTGGCCAAAGCTCTGCAACCTGCTGGGCCGTTCGGACTGGGCCGCGGACGAAGCGCTAAAGAGCGCCGCGGCGCGGCGCCGGATCGAGAACGAGATCGAAGTGGCCATCACGGCCTGGACTTCGACGCGAGCGCCCGACGACGCCATGAATGCCTTGCAGGCGGCCGGTGTCGCATCGGGGGTGGCGCGGCTGCCGATCGAGCTTTTGGCGGATCCGCAATTGCATGCGCGCGGATTCATTCAGGAAATCGATCGCGCCTTCATCGGCCGGCATCCGCAGCCATCGATGCCGTTCCGTGAAGCCGACCGGCCGTTTGAGATTCGCTCTGCGCCGCCGACGCTCGGCGAACATAACCGTGAAATCCTCGCGGGCGTGCTTGGACTGTCCGACGCCGAGATCCACCAGCTGGCGCACGATGGCATTATCGGCACCGAAATGCTGATGGAAGAACAACTCGTGAGCGAGAAGAAACGGGCGGCAGGCTGATGCAAGCGGTCGCTTCGGAAGCCTTTGCGCATCGTGCTCGATTTCGACATCAGGGTTCGCTGAGCCTCAACTGGACACATTCATGCCTTTTCACAGACTCCTGATCGCCAATCGCGGCGAGATCGCCATTCGCATCAGCCGTGCCGCCGGTGAAGCCGGCCTTGCCACCGTCGCCGTCCACCCCCAGGATGACGCGCTGTCGCTGCACGTCCGCGCCGCAGACGAGAGTTTCGAAATTCCGGGACGCGGCGCGCGCGCCTATCTCGATATCGAGGCGATTATTGCCGCCGCCAAGGCGACCAGCTGCGACGCGTTGCATCCCGGCTATGGCTTTCTTAGCGAGAATTCGCAGCTTTCACGGCGTTGCGCGGAGGAGGGGATCGCTTTCGTCGGACCGTCTCCCGAGGCGCTCGATCTGTTCGGCGACAAGATCGCGGCCAAGGCGCTCGCCAAACGCTGTGGCCTGCCTGTCATCGAAGGAACCCGCGGCCCGACCACCCTGGAGGAGACCAAGGCCTTCTTCGCCTCGCTCGGCGCCGGCGGCGCGGTCATGATCAAGGCGGTGGCGGGCGGCGGCGGGCGCGGCATGCGGATCGTCGAGGACGCTTCCAGGCTGGAGGAAGCCTATGCGCGCTGCCAGTCCGAGGCGAAGGCCGCCTTTGGAAACGACAGCGTCTATGTCGAACGCCTGATCCGAAAGGCGCGGCATATCGAGGTGCAGATCATCGGCGACCATTACGGCGCGGTCAGCCATTTGTGGGAACGCGAATGCACGATCCAGCGGCGCAACCAGAAGCTCATCGAGGTGGCGCCCAGTCCCTCGCTGAGCGACGGCTTGCGTACGCGCATCATCGACGCCGCCAGGCAGCTGGCGGCCGCCGCCCATTACGACAATCTCGGCACTTTCGAATTCCTGATCGACGGCGAAACCACGGTCGGCGATCCCGCCTTCGCCTTCATCGAGGCCAATCCGCGGCTGCAGGTCGAGCACACCGTGACCGAGGAGGTGCTCGGCATCGATCTCGTGAAGTCGCAGCTCGCGGTTGCGGCCGGTGCAAGCCTGGCCTCGCTCGGCCTGGCGCAGGCCGACGTGCCGGCGCCGCGCGGCTTTGCCATGCAGCTTCGCATCAACATGGAAGTGATGGACGAGAAGGGCGCGACCAGGCCGACCGGCGGCACGCTCGGGGTGTTCGATCCGCCGTCCGGTCCGGGCGTGCGGGTCGATACCTTCGGTTATGCAGGGTACAGGACCAGCGCGGCCTTCGATTCCCTGCTGGCCAAGGTCATCGTTCATTCACCTGCCGCAAGCTGGCCCGACGTTGTGCAGAAAGCCGCGCGCGCCTTGCGCGAATTCCGCATCGCGGGCGTCGACACCAATATTCCGTTCATCCAGGCGGTGCTGGCTCATCCCGATTTTGTCAGCAACCGCATCAGCACCGGCTTTATCGACACCCACGTCGCAGCACTGGTCGGCTCGTCCAGGGACATGGCGCGGCCGTTGTTCTTTGCCAGCGCGGACACTGCGGGCGGAGCGGCGGTGCCCGCCAAAGCCGGCGATCCCGCTGCCGGTCCGGCGGGATCGGTCGCCGTGCCGGCGCCGCTGCAAGGTACCGTCGTCGCGATTGAGGTGGCGGAAGGCGACATGGTTCGTCCGGGGCAGCAGATCGCGATCCTCGAATCCATGAAGATGGAACATCTGGTTGCAGCACCGCACGGCGGCAAGGTGACGAAGATTGCCGCCGGCAGCGGCGCGACGCTGATGCATGGCGAGACCATTCTGTTTCTCGAACCCGCCGAAGTCGCGGGCGACGAGGCTGAAACGGAAGCTGATGTCGATCTCGACCACATCAGGCCCGATCTGGCGGACTTGATCGCGCGCCATGCCATCACGCTCGATGCCAACCGCCCGGAATCGGTCGCGCGCCGGCGCAAGACCAATCAGCGCACGGCACGGGAAAACATCGCGCAGCTGGTCGATGACGGTTCCTTTGTCGAATACGGATCGCTGGCGATTGCCGCGCAGCGCCGCCGCCGCACGGTCGACGACCTCATCAGGAACACGCCCGCCGACGGGTTGATTGCAGGAGTTGCCACGGTCAACGCCGAAAAGTTCGGCGCGCACGACGCCCGCTGCATGGTGATTTCCTACGACTATACGGTGCTCGCCGGCACGCAAGGCCACATGAATCACAAGAAGATCGATCGCATGCTGGGTCTTGCCGAGCAGTGGCGGATGCCGCTGGTCTTTTATGGCGAGGGCGGCGGCGGCCGCCCCGGCGATACCGACCGGCTCGGCATGACCGGCCTCGACGGGCCGTCTTTCGTGCAGTTTGCGAAACTGTCCGGACTAGTGCCTGTCGTGGGCGTGGTGTCCGGCTATTGCTTCGCCGGCAATGCCGCGATGCTGGGCTGCTGTGATGTCATCATCGCGACGCAGAATGCATCGATCGGCATGGGCGGACCGGCGATGATCGAGGGTGGCGGCCTCGGCGTCTATCACCCCGCCGAGGTCGGGCCGGTGTCGTTCCAGGCACCGAACGGCGTCATCGACATTCTGGTCGAGGACGAGGAGGCGGCCACCAGCGCCGCGCAGAAATATCTGTCCTATTTCCAGGGCTCGCTCGCCGAATGGAAGGCGCCGGATCAGCGCCTGCTGCGGCGTGCCATCCCGGAAAACCGGCTGCGCGTCTATGACATCCGCACTGTCATCGACCTTCTGGCGGACGAAGGCTCGGTGCTGGAAATTCGCCGGGATTTCGGCGTCGGCATGGTCACGGCCTTCATTCGCATCGAAGGCCGACCGTTCGGTTTGATCGCCAACAACCCAAAGCACCTTGGCGGTGCGATCGACGCGCCGGCCGGGGACAAGGCCGCGCGCTTCCTGCAGCTGTGCGACGCCTCCGACATCCCGATCGTGTCGCTGTGCGATACGCCGGGTTTCATGGTGGGGCCCGAGGCGGAGAAGACCGCGATCGTGCGCCATGTCGCGCGCATGTTCGTGACCGGGGCCAGCCTCACCGTGCCGCTGTTCGGCATCGTGCTGCGCAAGGGCTACGGTCTCGGGGCACAGTCCATGATCGGCGGCGGCTTCCACGCCTCCTTCTTCACGGTGGCATGGCCGACCGGCGAATTCGGCGGCATGGGACTGGAAGGCTACGTGAGGCTCGGCTTCCGCAAGGAAATGGAAGCGATCGCCGATCCCATCGAGCGGGAGAAATATTATCAGGCCAAGGTCGCGGAACTCTATGCCAACGGCAAGGCGACCTCGATCGCTTCGGTGCTCGAGATCGACGAGGTGATTGATCCGGCCGAGACCCGCCGCTGGATCATGGCCGGCCTGCAGTCGGTGCCGAAGCCCGCGCCGCGGAGCCACCGCAAGCGCCCCTGCATCGATGCCTGGTAGGAGAAAATGGCAGTCACGGCAATTCCTTTATTTCAGGTCCGGCGCCTCGGCCATCTGCCGCTTCACCAATAGGCCGCCCTGCGGCTTCCTGATGCTGTCTCCAGGCTTGAACCGGCCGAGCGAACGCCGCTATCAATTTTGTAGAACACGACCCCATGCGCCACGGCGATGCCGACAATGGCGCCAATCAACAAGATTCGTCTCAACACGACTCGCTCCTCGAGAACAGAGGCGCCACAGATAGGTTTTGAACCGCGCATCGTCATCCTCCGTTCGGACGAAATCCGATTACAATATTTTGATTCACGAATGCGCGAGCCTCACGGCGAGTCGATCGCGGTGTCCTGCGGTTTCCGAAAGGAGATTGCAGCAGCGTGCCGGCGGTGTGGTGACTGCGGTCAACAGCTGGCCGGATCGGCCCCGGTCGGTCGAGCGAAGTCTCGCCTCGCTGATTAGAGCGGCATGCCTACGCTGTGCAGCGCATCGAATACCCGGTCGCAGTAGGATTGCGGCAACGGCGGCAGGCCGCGCTGCACTTCCGACAGCGTCAGGTCGGGATAGTGCTCGCGCAGCGCCGTGACGCTGCGGCGGGCATCGGACTCGGCCCCCACCAGCACATAGGCAGGGCACATGGTGCGGTGGATCCAGGTCGCCGACGGATGTTCGGCCAGCGCGCGTTGCTGCCAATGGGCTGCCTCGGCATAACGGCCCGACTCGAAATGCGCGCAACCGATGCCGACTATGCTGTTGAATGCGAGGCTGTCGTTCGGCGCGAGGTCGAGCGCGATCTTGAGCCGCTCGATGGCCGAGTCGGCGTCGTTGTTGTAGACGTCGAGCCATCCGCTGCGGCTCCACGCCCAGGCCGAGCCGCCATCGATCGACAGCGCCTTGCGGGTCATCAGTTCCGCTGCTTCGAGGTCGTGCAGGAACGTAAAGGCATTGCCGAGGATGGCGAGAACGGTCGCGTCGCCACCCAAGGTCTGCGCCTTCCGCGCCAATTCGGCCCCTTTGGCGCGATCCTCGTTCGGTGTTGCGGCGAAGTGATAGACCACGCGCTGGCCATACGCCCATGCCGCAAGCGCGGTCGCCAGCGCATTGTCGGGATCGCGCTCCATCGCGCGCTCAAGCAGTTCGAGCGCGTTGGCATTGCCTTCGGCATTGAGCGAAAGCACCCAGGGCATGGCCCGCAGCGCCATATCGTGCGGGCTCAGTTCGGCCTCCGGCTTGCGGCTGGCGCGATCGATTTCCGCGGACCGCAGGCATGGCTGTATCGCCGCGACGATCCTGGTGGCCAGATGCTCGTCGAGACCAAAGTCCTGACCAGGCGCACTATCGGAACGATATGCGGTCAGATGACGGCCGGTTTCTGCGTCGATCAGCCGGAACGTCAGGCGGGTTTGCCGGTCCGATCCGCCGATCGAACCGATCAAATGGTAGCGCGCCGCGCCGGGTTGCCGGACGACGGCGGCGCCGGCCCGCGTCAGGGCGATCGCGAGCTCGTCGGCGATGCTTTCCGCGATTTCGCGGTTGTCAGGGCCGGTCTCGATCGGGCCCAGCGCGACGGTGGGCCGCTCACGGCTCGGAATCGTAAACGACGGCACCGATCTCAGCGCATCGGCGAAGACCGCCTGCCGCTTCACGGTCTGCGACGGCGTTTCGCCAAAACGGCGGCGATACTCGATGGAAAACCGTCCGCAATGCGGAAACCCGCAACGCTCCGCGACATCCATCACTTTGGCGTCGGGAATGCCCTGCAGCAGTTCGCGGCGGGCGGTTTCGAATCGGATGTCACGAAGCGCCGCGCGAGGTGCCTTGCCGACGAATTCCCGAAATTGCCGTTGCAGCGTGCGGCTGGACAGGCCCGCGGCCTCGGCCAGTTCGGCCACGCTCCAGTCATGCCCGACATTCGTTCGCATCGCATCGAGCGCGCGGCGGACGCCGCGCGGCAGCAAAGGCGTGCTCGAAGCTCTGTCGGGGCATGTATTCATGGAAGACTCTCCCGGCGGTATGACCATGAACACCGGCTCCGGTGAAGAATTTCATGATCGGGATAGCTCTGTCGCGAAATGGATAGGGAACGGTCGGCCTCTCAGTCTAGGTCTTTGCAACGGGGATTAGGTTCAGATCAGGAGCAATTTCTCGGGATTGAGAACAATTTGAGCGACTGGATCTGGCCACAATCTGCGGAGCCACGAGACGGCACCCGCGGCATCGACAGCACCAACAAATTGGAACGGAGAACAATTATGACTCTATCGGCAGTTCAGAACGCCCCACCGCCC
>JBDRNF010000147.1:0-2245 GCA_043811435.1 Pseudomonadota bacterium | reverse complement strand
CAAAATCGCGGGTGACCTGGCTGAGCGACCCGTCAGCCGGATCGAGCCGGTAGACATGGCTTCCGGACAGTTCAGGTTGGCTGAGATCGCCCTCGTAATCGGTGAGAATGCCGTAGGTCGGATCGGAAAACCAGATGGTTCCGTCCGAGCGCACGACAACGTCATTGGGTGAATTGAGCCGTTTGCCGTCAAAGCGGTCGGCGAGAACGGTGATCGACCCGTCATGTTCGGTGCGCGTGACCCGCCGCGCCAGATGTTCGCAGGTGACAAGGCGTCCCTGCCGGTCGACCGTGTTGCCGTTGGAATTGTTGGAGGGCTGTCGGAACACCGACACCGATCCATCGGTCTCGTCCCAGCGCATCATCCGGTTGTTGGGGATATCCGACCAGACCAAGTAGCGCCCGGCGGCAAACCAGGCCGGACCTTCACACCAGCGCGCCCCCGTCCACATCCGCTCGACATGGATATGCGGCGCAAACAGCTCTGAAAACCGCGGATCAAAACTCTCAAAACCCGCATCCTGCAATTGATCCGGCAAGGCCACCCTCCATCCTCTCAAACCCTCACGCAAATAGTGCGATCATTTGACAGGCCAAGCCAAGCACTATTTTCGGGGGTCACGGTCGGGAAGGAGCGGAAGAGCGGCGAGTTGGTCCGCGATGAATCATTCCGGGGATTTGGCAATGTTTCAACGAAAACACAAACCAATGATTTCATTGTATTCGTTTGGTGAGCGCGCGGGGGTTCGAACCCCGGACCTACTGATTTAAAAATAGCAGCTTTGCCACTGTGAGTGTTTTCGTTGCCGGACAATCTGAGTTCATGTGAGATCAATCAAACAACCAGCACCATTGAGCCAGTCGTGCGGCTGTTTTCCAGATCGGTATGCGCGCGGGCGGCCTCAGCCAGCGGATAGAAGGTTGGCTCCGCCAGCTGCAGATAACCAGCCTCAACTGCTGCAAACAACCGCTGTGACTGCATCGTCATGAGCGCCCTTGTGTCGGTATAGTGACCATAATTGGGGCGTGACAGTGTAATCGATTTGGATGCGAATGCACCGATATCCCGCGCTCCGATTGGGCCGGAAGCCTGGCCGAAACTGACCAGGTGACCGCGGATCGCGAGTGCCGCAATGGACGATTCGAAGCTGTCATTGCCAATTGCATCGTAGATGATGTCAACGCCTTTGCCTTGGGTGATCTCCATCACGGCCTCAACGAAGTCCGGTCCACGGCCTATGATGACATCATGGGCGCCCAGTTGACGCGCACGCTGCGCCTTGTCGTGGGTGGAGACCGTGGCGATCACATGGGCGCCGATCGATCTGGCCCATTGCACAAGCAGGGAGCCGACGCCGCCTGCCGCTGCATGGATTACGACCGTATCACCAGCGGTTACGCTGTGAACGTCATGCGGCAAGAAACCGGCCGTTACACCCTTGAGCAAGCTGACCATAATCAGCCGAGGCACGACCGGCCCGCATGAAATTAGGCCGATGTGATAAAGGAAAAGACATGCTGGAATACCGAGTCTCCGCCCGCCGCATCGACAACCATGGATCGGAGGCCACGACAAAAGACGCGAGCATCGTTCTCGATACTGACCTGGCGGGAAGGGTCGAAGCCCTCAATCCGGCCGAATGTTGCTGGCCAGCCTCGCCGCCTGTATCTTGAAGGGCACCGAACGGATGATCAACTCGGGGTGATCCTCGGGCAGGACAGGATGGTCGCAAAGCAGCCATGGTAAGACAGGAAATCCAAATGCCAAATGATTCAAGGCACACCAAAGAGCCAGGTTTCCGTCAGCTGACGCTGCTTCAGATCAATGACACCCACGGATACCTCGAACCGCATCCCGAACTGGTCTGGTCGCATGAGGGGCCACAGTTCCCCACCCTAGGTGGTTTTGCGCGGATCAAAGCTTTGTTCGACGCCGCGCGTGCCGATGCTCCTGAGGCTGTGTTGGCTTTTGACAATGGCGATACCTTCCATGGCACCTATGCCGCCGTATCCACCCGCGGCGAGTCACTGGTGCCATTGATCAATGCTCTTGGCCTCTCAGCCATGACGGCGCATTGGGATTTCGCATGGGGACCAGCCCATATGGCGCACCTGGCAGGCAAGTTGCGCCACCCCTTGTTGGCCGCCAATTGTTGGCGCATCTCCGATGGCAGCCGACCGTTTCCTGCCAGCGTGACGTGCCATGCGGGCGGGTTGACTGTTGGCGTGATCGGCATTGCCGCAAC
>JBDRNF010000146.1:0-4153 GCA_043811435.1 Pseudomonadota bacterium | reverse complement strand
ATCGCGCGGGGGGTGGGGGCTCTCTCAACGACTCCCGTCGTTGAGAGAGCCCCCACCCCAGCCCTCCCCCGCAAGAGCGGGAGAGGGGGCGCACCGTCGGTGTTGGAGCAACGAGTTCTAACGCTTACTCCCCACCACCAGCGCATCCACGATCGTCACGCCCTGCCCTTCCGGATGCACCAGCACCGGATTGAGTTCGATCCCGGAAATCTCGCGCGCATGTTGCGCCGCCAGCACCGATACCTGCGCGATCAATTGCGACAGCGCCGCAACGTCGGCCTTCGCAGCGCCGCGAAACCCGTTGAGCAAGGGCGCAGCCTTCAGCTCCGCCAGCATCGCGCCGGCTTCATCAGCGCTCACCGGCGCCGGACGATAGACCACATCCCTGAACAATTCCGTGGTGACGCCGCCGAGGCCGACCATGATCATCGCCCCGAACGTGGCATCCAGCAGCGTGCCAACGATGATCTCGACACCCTTTTTCGCCATCGGCCCGACCAGCACGCCCTGGATATCGGCATCCGGCCGGCGCCGCTGCGCGTTGTTGAGCAGCGCCTCGAACGCCAGAAACACCTCGCCCTTGGTCGCGATGCCGACGCGCACGCCGCCGACTTCGCTCTTGTGGGGGATGTCGCGCGACTGGATCTTCATGACCAACGGAAAGCCGGCAGTCGCGACCGCGGCATCGAGCCCGCTCTTTTCGGTCACCAGCGCTTCGTCCGGCAGCGCAATGCCGGCCGCGCGCAGCAGCGCCTTGCTGTCATGCTCGGAAAGCGTTGCGGACTTCAGGTGCGCCGAGAGGTCCCGCAGCGGTGACGCCGCCGCATCGACCGGCGGCGCCATCCGAAATCTTGCCCGCTCCACCATCCGCCGCATCGCCACGCCGGCATGCGTCAAGCCGGACAGCACCACGGCACCGCAGGCCGCGAACTCGCTGCGCGCAAAGGCCGACGGCAGCGTATAGGAGTAGAACACGACCGGCTTGCGCCGCGCATCGATCACCGGCTTCAACTCGGACTGCTTGAACGGCACCCGCGTGTCGCTCGACAGCGACAGCACCACAAGGATGGCATCGACCTCGTCGGACACGCTGAGCAGGTCGATGCTGTGCTGCAGGCCGCCGGTGTGCACGCCCTGCGCGGTGACATCGATCGGATTGCCCGCGGCGCCATAGGACGGCAGCAGCTTCCTGATTTCGGTCTGAATCGCTTCCGACAGTTCCGGTACCTGCAGCCCCTGCAGCGCGACCGTATCCGCGCCCCAGATCCCCGCGCCCCCCGACACCGTCAGCACGGCGACGCGGTTGCCTTTCGGCAGCGGGTTGCTGGTGAGCAACGCCGCGATGGCAACAGCCTCGTCGAGATCGTTGGAAACGATAAAGCCGTACTTCGCAAACACCGCGTCATAGGCGGCGGACCAGCCGGCCATGCTGGCGGTATGCGAGGCGGCGGCGCGCTCGCCGGCGCCGGAGCGGCCGACCTTTGTCACGATGACCGGTTTGCCAATCTCCGCCGCGCGGCGGGCGGCGGCGAGAAACCTGTCGACGTCGCGGATGCCCTCGATGAACAGCAGGATCACGTCGGTGGAAGCGTCCTGCACCATGTATTCGAGGAATTCGCCGGCGCCGAGATCAGACTCGTTGCCGGCGCTGACGCAATAGCTGATCGCCACGCCAAGCGCTTTCGCGCGATGCTTGATGGCAAAGCCGATGCCGCCCGATTGCGCGACGATAGCGATCCGTCGCGTGGTCGCCACCAATGGCACATGGCCCGGCTTGACATCGACGGTCGGGCTGAAGGTCGCTGCGACCTTCTGCACCTCGCTCAGGAATCCCTCGGCATTGGGACCGGAAATCCGCATTCCCGTTCGTTTCGCCAGCGCGACGATGGCATCCTGCATCGCCGCACTGTCGCCGCCCTCCTCCGCAAAGCCCGAGGAGATGATGACGGCATTCCTGACGCCGGCCGCCGCGCATTCCTCGAGTGCTGCGAACACGGCGCGGGCTGGAATGATGACGATGGCGAGATCGATCGGCTGGCCGACATCGGCGATCGCGGCAAAACACTTCAGCCCGTCGATATCGCCGTAATTGGGGTTTATCGGATAGATTTTGCCCGGATACTCGTTCTTGCGCAGCATCGACAGCAGCCGCCCCGGAATCTTCTCGAGGTCGCGCGACGCCCCGATCAGCGCGATGCTGTCAGGCGCGAAGAAGGAGTCGAGCGGATGCGGCATGCGTGTCCTTTTATCTACGGTCAGCACGCGACGTTCTTTGAAACGAGCGCAACTCTCTAAACGTCATTGCGAGCCAACGGGTCGGCGCGAAGCGCCGCCCGATGATAAACTCCGCGAAGCAATCCATGCCCACCAAGGAAAGAAAGAATGGATTGCTTCGTCGCAAGGGCTCCTCGCAATGACGTTGAGAGGCCAAGCCGTCGGGATGGAGCCTACCGTTTCACGCTACCAGACGGAACGTCACGCCGCCAAGTTCGAACGAATCGCCTGACACAGCATAACCCTTGGCCTTGGCGACATCGCGCACCTTCGCAACATCACCCACTCTGAACGTCAGCCCGCTCATGATGTCGCTGGCGCCATTCACAAAGCGGAAACTGGCATTGGGCAGCTTCAGCTCCGGTTCGCCGTTCCTGCCCGTGCTGACCGGAATCCCGATGATCTTGCCCCAATGTGCAGCCAGCACCTCGGGCTCCGGGCTTTCCATCTCCACCCCGGTCAACGCCAGCGTCACATCCTTGCGAATCGACTTCTGCCAGTCCGGCCCGGCCGGCGGATAGGGTCCCAGAATATTGTCGCTGCCGGCGGTGTGGTTGAATTCGATGAAGGCGGCGCGGCAATCGCGCGGATGCAGTTGCACGCCGTGATAAGGCGCGTGGTCGATCACGTTGGCGGTGCGCACGCCCATCTTGGCGGCATGCGCGCCGCGTTCGTCGGGGTCGTCGCAGCAGAAGATCGCCATGTAGCCGCCGCGACCGCCGGTCTTTTCGATGAAGCGCCCCGCCGCGGTGCCGGGCTGGAACGGCGCCACCACTTCGAGCAGGATGCTATCGACCGGCAGCAGCGCGTTCTCCAGACCGTATTTGGCGACGTTGCCGTCGCGGTAGCAAATATTCAGTCCCATGATGGCGGCGATATCGCCGACAACGGGCTCGATGGCAGGCGCCACCAGGCAGATCTGCCGCAGCCGCATGAAACCCGCCATCTCAATCCCCCTCGATCAATGGCCCTGAAATACCGGCTTGCGCTTTTCGACGAACGCCTTGGCGGCTTCCTTGTGGTCGGCGGTTTCGCCCGAGCGCGAATGATGCATCGCTTCGGCATCGAAACACGCTTCCAGCGACATGTGTTCGGCGTTGTTGATGTTCTTCTTGATGTAGCCGAGCGTGATCGACGGCCCCTGCGCCAGCGACATCGCCAGATCATGCGCGGCCTGCTCGACCTCGGCGTCGGGAACGACTTTCGTCACCAGGCCGAGCGCCAGCGCCTCCTGCGCCGACAGTACCGGCGACATCAGATAGAGCTCGCGGGCGCGGGCGCTGCCGAGCATTTGTGTCAGGAAATAGGTGCCGCCGTAATCGCCGGACAGACCGACCTTGGCGAAGGCGGTGGTGATCTTGACCGACGCCGAGGCGACGCGGAGGTCGCAGGCCAGCGCGATCGAAAGGCCGGCGCCGGCGGCGGCGCCATCGACCTGCGCCACCACAGGCTTCTGCATTTCGTGCAGAATGCGCGAGACTTCCATGCCGCGCCGCAGATTGGTCTTCTTGGCCTCGAACGGCAGCGGCGCCCGCCCCTCCGCCATCGACTTGACGTCGCCGCCAACGCAGAAGGTGCCGCCGGCGCCCTTCAGCAGCACGGCGCGAACCTCGTGATCCTCCGCCGCGCGCCGCGCCGCCGCAACCAGCCCCAGCGTCATGTCCGGATTGAGCGCATTGCGCCGGTCCGGGCGGTTCATGGTGATGGTGAGCAGGCCCTGGTCGAGATGCTGCAGGACGATTTCGTTGTTCATTGGTATTTCCTTGTCGTTATTCGATCTCGTCGTGCCGGCGCCCCCCGGGACCCAAAAAACCCGTCGGAACGCGTTAACAAGCACAAGACAAAACCCCCCCCCCCAGGGGCCCGGCGGATGGGGCCC
>JBDRNF010000145.1:0-8120 GCA_043811435.1 Pseudomonadota bacterium | reverse complement strand
GCCTGAACGCCACATCCCAAATTCGATCGCGACCATGCGTGCGCGCTTGATCAGGGCGCTCGTGGCTTCCCTCCCGCGATGTCCCTGTTGCGGCCTCCATAGCGTCCAATACCGCAGAGGAGTGCGCCTGACGCAGTAGGACAAAGGCGCGCGCTTCGCGCCGTGCCCACCATCTTCGCGATCGCTATCTGAATGGTGGGCACGCCATCGGGCACGCGCATTCGCGCGACCCGTTGGCTTTGCCCACCCTACGACCTGCAATTTGCTACGTGAACACCGCGTGGTAGCCATTGCCGCCCGGCACCGGCCCGACCGGCACCAGGAAAATTTCCAGCGTGCCGAGCGCCGGGTGCCGGACCGGATAGATCGCCTGCGGCAAAAACGGGCCGGCGGGAGCGACGAACAGCAGCGAGAACGCTCCGCCCTCGCGATGGGCCTGCCCGACGGATTCGGTCCTGGCGAGCATCAGCGGCACCATGCCGCGCGGCGACCCCATCTCGAAGATGGCATTGAGATGCGGTGCGAAATCGTCGATGCTCAGCGTCGCGATATCGGGCGATGATGCCATTGCAATATCCTGGCGGTTGGGCTTCCCCTATAGCACATCACGTGCGTCCAGCCATCGAAACGACGCTGCCGGCCGATCCAGCGGTCCGGAACGAGGTCCATCATGCACGCGCCTTCGTCCCATCAGTCCTCCGGCGCCGCTGCGGCGCAGCATCCGAAACACGGCGCCGATCGCATCGCCCCCGACGGCGCGGGGCAGAATTTCTATTCGATCGATCGCGGCCTGCGCGACCTGCTCCGGCTATACCTGCAGCCCCGCGACTTCTCCCGGCTCGAGCCCCACTTCGACCGGCTCGGCGCGCTGGCCGGCGGCCGGCTCGACGACCTGGCACGGGCGGCCGACAAGCACCCGCCGGTGCTGCAGGCCCGCGACCGTTTCGGCCGCGACGAGGACTGGATCGACTACCATTCCTCCTACCGCGAGATGGAACAGATCGCGTTCGGCGACTTCCAGTTTCACGCCATGAGCCATCGCGCCGGCACGCTCGGGATGGACCGCCCGCTGCCGGCCGTGGCCAAATACGCGCTGCAATATCTGTTCGTGCAGGCCGAGTTCGGGCTGATGTGCCCGATCAGCGTCACCGACACCTCGATCCACCTGATCCGCAAATTCGCCAGCGCCGAACTGCGGGATTATTTGCTGCCGAAAATGCTGTCCGGCGACCTCGCCACGATGTGGAAGGGCACGCAGTTCATGACCGAGCGCGCCGGCGGCTCGGATGTCGGCGGCATCGAGACGGTCGCCCGCAAGGTTGACGGTATTTGGCGGCTCACCGGGGACAAATGGTTCTGCTCGCATGCCGACGCCGATGTCGCATTGCTGCTGGCGCGGCCCGAGGGCGCGCCTTCCGGCACTAAAGGGCTCGCGCTGTTCGCGATGCCGCGAAGGCTGAAGGACGGAAGCCGCAACGCCTACCGCATCGTCCGCCTCAAGGACAAGCTCGGCACCCGCTCGATGGCGTCGGGCGAGATTTTGCTGGAGGGCGCCGAGGCCTGGCTGGTCGGCGAGGCCGATCGCGGCCTCAAGCAGATGATGGAGCAGGTCAACCTGTCGCGGCTGTCGCATGGCGTCCGCGCCGCGGCGATGATGCGGCGCTGCGTTAACGAGGCGATGATTTGCGCACGCCACCGCGTGGCGTTCGGCAAGACCATCATCGAATATCCGCTGCTGCGCCGGCAGCTGCTCAAGATCATCGTGCCGGCCGAACAGTCGCTGTCGATGTTCCTGTTTGCCGCCAGCGCCCTGGACCGCGCCAATGCCGGCTCGAGGCCGGCGGAAGACTGCCTGCGCATCCTCACGCCGCTTTTGAAATTCCGCGCCTGCCGCGACAACGTTCCGGTGGCGACAGGCGCCATGGAAGTGCGCGGCGGCAACGGCTATATCGAGGAATGGGTGCACGCCAGGCTGATCCGCGACGCCCATATCGGCGTGCTGTGGGAAGGCACCAGCAACATCAACGCGCACGACATCGTCACCCGCGCGGTCGGCAAGAGCGGCGCCCATCGCACGCTGGCGACCGCGCTGACCAACCTGCTCGATCACGCCCGCCTCATTCCCGCCGCGTTCCGCGACCGTCTGCGCATGGCACTCGAACGGACGCTCGGCCTCGTCGAGCGCGTCGCGGCCGAGCCGGCGCTGGAAGCCAATGCGCGGCAGGCGGCAAGCGCGCTCTATCACGTCGCCAGCGCCATCCTGATGACCTGGGAAGCCGCCCAGCCGGGCACCGATGCACGCCGCGCGCTCTATGCGCGGCTGGTCCTCGACCACCGGCTCAGCGCGCAGGATCCGCTGACGCCGGCCGGCGGCGAAAGCGAAGCCGCAATCGCGGAGCTGGTGTTTGCGGAACGGCCGGTGACGTTGGCGGAGGTAATGGGGTTGCTGAGCTGACATCTGTAGCCCGGATGGAGCCCTTGCGAAATCCGGGGCCTCCGTCGCGACCGTTCCCGGATTGCGCCAGCGGCCCTGCGCTTCACGCAGGCCCGCTGGCTCCATCCAGGCTACGAAGCTAGAGTGGGGCTGGTAGATGATGAGTCAAGGCACGAGCAAGCCGCCGAACAGTGCGACAATCCCGGTCAGCGCCATGTCATGGACGCGGCGGCGACTGACGCTGTTTTGTTGCTTTATGTTCTCGGGAATAGTTCTGGATGCATACTTCGGTTGGTACTCATTCCACTTCGCTGCGGCTTGCAAGGATTCGGGAAACAGCGTGCCTGACGCCTTTCCGCTCTTCTCCGCGATTTCGGCAATCCCGGCTGCGACATCAATTCTTTTCGGCCACAAGCTCGTTTACGAGAAGCTTTGCCTCGGCGTATGGATCTTCTATGTCGGGATCAGCGCTTTCCTGATTCTGGAATCGCACTCGATCGAAAATCAGTTTGGCGTCAATTGTTATAGGGATGTTGGAAGTACCGGTGCCGTGGCATTCGCTTTCACTCTAATTTTTGCCACCGCTATCGTCGCATTGACCTTGGCGTCCGGCGTGATCGTGTTGACCCGTCGATTTCTTCTCCGATGGTCAAGGACCAGACTGTAGCTGCCGGCACTCTTGCTGGTGGAGCGTATTTCGGAAGCGCCGCAATATCCGAATCCTGTCCGGAACCCGCATTAAAGCGGACGTCCACCGGCATTTTTCGGTTCCGCTCGCCGCCGACTTCGCTAGATTGCTCCCAAGGTCGCAAACGGCCAAAGTTGCGGGAGGACGATCGTGCACAAGGGGCGTGTCGTGTTCGGCGCCATGGACGAGGTGGTTTTCGGAACCGCCGCCGCCGAGGCGATTGTGGCGCAGGTCGACCGGCTGGGCATCAACCGCGCGTTCCTGATGGTCAGCGGCACGCTGAACCGCGAAACCGACGAGATCGCGAAAATCAGGGCGGCGCTCGGCCCGCGATGTGTCGGCACGTTCGATGCGATGCCGGCGCATACGCCGCGCGCCGCTGTCATCGCGGCGTCCGAGCAGGCTCGCGCCGCCGGCGCCGACCTCATCGTCACGGTCGGCGGCGGCTCGATCACCGACGGCGCCAAGGCGGTGCAGATCTGCCTCGCCAACGATATCAGGAGCGTCGAGGATATCGACAGGGTCCGTGCCCACAAGGGCGGCACGCCTGCCATGAACCCGCCAACGGTGCGCCAGATCAGCGTGCCCACCACGATTGCAGGCGGCGAGTTCAGCGCCATTGCCGGCGTCACCAACGAACGCACCAAGGTCAAGGAGAGACTGGCCCATCCGCTGGTGATGCCGCGCGCGGCGATCCTCGATCCGGCGATGACCGTGCACACGCCGGAATGGCTGTTTCTGTCGACCGGCATCCGCGCCGTCGATCACTGCGTCGAAGGCATCTGTTCGCGCGAGGCGCATCCCTATGCCGACGCCCAGGCGATCAAGGGATTGTCGATGCTGGCGCAGGGCCTGCCGCGGGTGAAGGCCGACGCTGATGATCTCGATGCAAGGATGGATTGCCAGATCGGCACCTGGCTCTCGATGGGACCGCTGTCGTCGGGCGTGCCGATGGGCGCCAGCCATGGCATCGGCTATGTGCTCGGCGCCGTCTACGACGTGCCGCACGGCTATACTTCCTGCGTGATGCTGCCCTCGGTAATGCGCTGGAACAAGCCCGCCAATGCGGAGCGGCAGGCGCTGGTATCGGCCGCGATGGGCCAGCCCGGCCGGGACGCCGGCGACGTGCTGGATGCCTTCATCCGCGGCCTCGGCATGCCGCACAGCCTGCAGGACGTCCGGATCGGCCCCGAGCATTTCGACCGTATCGCCGAGCAGGCGATGGCGACGCCGTGGGTCCCGCGCAACCCGCGCAAGATCGATTCCGCCGCACAGTTGCGCGAAATTCTCGTTCTGGCCGCCTGAGAAAACGGAGAAAAAATGTACACCGGCAAGCATGCTCATCTGCGCCCGCTGCAGCCCGCCTTCATCATGGCAGGGTCCGGCGAGACCGTGACCTATCGCGAGCTGGAGGCACGCAGCAACCGGCTGGCGCACCTGTTGCGCAATCTCGGCCTGAAGCGGCTCGATCACTATGCGATCTTCATGGAGAACAACAGCCGCTACCTGGAAGCCTGCGGCGCCGGCGAGCGCTCCGGGCTGTACTATACCTGTGTCAATTCCTACCTGACGCCGAGTGAACTCGCCTACATCGTCGGCAACAGCGAATCCCGCGTGCTCTTTACGTCGGTAGCCAAACTCGACGTCGCCCGCGAGGCGCTCAAGGAATGCCCCAGGGTCGAACTCTGCATCGTGGTCGATGGCCCAGGCGAAAGCGCGCGCATCGTCGGCCTGCGCGAAGCCACGGCCGGGCTGCCCGGCACGCCGATCGCGGATGAATGCGTCGGCACCGCGATGCTCTATTCGTCCGGTACCACCGGGCGCCCCAAAGGCATTTTGCGGCCGCTGCCGGAACTGCCGGCAGACCAGCAGCTGCCGCTGTTCGATTTCCTGCACAAGCTCTGGCATTACCGCGAGGGCATGATCTACCTGTCGCCGGCGCCGCTGTATCATTCGGCGCCGCAGGCCGCCGTCAATCTCGCGATCAAGAGCGGCGGCACGGTCATCATCATGGAGACGTTCGATCCCGAGCGTTACCTCGACCTGGTCGAGCAATGGGGCGTCACCCACACCCAGCTGGTGCCGACCATGTTCTCGCGCATGCTGAAGCTGCCGGAGGCCAGGCGAAAAGGCCATGACCTGTCCTCGCTCGAAATCGCCGTTCATGCCGCGGCGCCGTGTCCGGCGGCGGTGAAGGAAGACATGATCAAATGGTGGGGACCGATCATCCACGAATATTACGGCGCCACCGAAGGCCTCGGCTTTACCGCCTGCAACAGCGAGGAATGGCTGGCGCACCGCGGCAGCGTCGGCCGCGTGCTGCTCGGCGACCTCCATATTCTCGATGAGGACATGAAACCCTGCCCGATTGGCACGCCGGGCACGGTCTGGTTCAAGACCGCGACGCCGTTCGAATACTTCAACGATCCGAACAAGACCCAGGAGGCGCGCTCGCCGGACGGCAGCATGAGCACGGTCGGCGACGTCGGTTATGTCGACAAGGACAATTTTCTCTACCTGACCGACCGCGCGACCTTCATGATCATCTCCGGCGGCGTCAACATCTATCCGCAGGAATGCGAGAACCTGCTGATCACCCATCCCAAGATCGCGGACGCCGCCGTATTCGGCGTGCCCAACACCGATCTCGGCGAGGAAGTGAAGGCCGTGGTGCAGCCGATGCCGGGTATCGCGCCCAGCGCCGATCTGGCCGACGAGCTGATCGCCTTCTGCAGCCAGTCGCTGTCGCGCCAGAAAGTGCCGCGCTCGATCGATTTCGAGGCGGAACTGCCGCGGCTGCCGACCGGCAAGCTCTACAAGCGGTTGCTGCGCGACCGCTACTGGGGCGACAAGACGTCCAGGATTCTGTAGGGGCGACAACAGGCCTGTAGTCCGCTATTGCGCGGCGAACGGATCCGCATGGCATAAGCTTTGAATAGGCCTGCTTCAGCTAATCCTGTACGGTTGGCACCGGGACCGACCGGAAGGGAAATAAGTGGCCGCGCCGATCAATGTCGAAGTCTACAGCGATGCCCTGGTCGTACTCGGGACGGCCGGCATCGTGGTGCCCATGGTGCGCCGTTTCGGGATCAGCCCCGTGCTCGGCTACCTCGCGGCAGGGGCGGTTTTGGGCCCGCTCGGACTGGGCTCCCTCATCAAGACCGTTCCGTTCCTGTACTGGCTGACGGTGGTTGACGCCAGGAACGTCGCCGGCATTGCCGAACTCGGGGTGGTGTTCCTGCTGTTCATCATCGGCATGGAACTGTCCTTTGAACGTCTCAAGCTCATGCGCCATTTGGTGTTCGGACTGGGGAGCCTGCAGATCATCCTGACTACGGCCGTGATCGGCGGCATCGCCAGCCTGTTCGGCAACCCGCCCACGGTATCGATCATTCTCGGCGCATGTCTGGCCCTGTCCTCGACCGCGATCGTCATCGAGGTACTTTCCAACCATGGCCGGCTCGCCACCGCCGCCGGTCGAACCAGCTTCGCCGTCCTGCTGGCGCAGGATCTGGCGGTGGTACCGATGCTGCTGCTGGTCTCCATCATGGGAAGCCGGACGGACAGCTCGGTGATGACCAACATCGGGTTCGCATTCGTAAATGCGACGCTGGCCGTTGCGGCGATCGTGATCGTCGGCCGCCTGCTGTTGAGGCCGCTGTTCCGGCTGGTCGCTTCCACCGGCTCGCCTGAACTGTTCGTGGCGGCGGCGCTGTTTGCGATCATCGGCGCCGGCTTCGCCGCGGCCATGGCCGGACTTTCGATGGCGCTGGGGGCATTCGTCGCGGGGCTGCTGCTCGCCGAGACCGAATTCCGCAAGGCGATCGAAACCACCATCGGCCCCTTCAAGGGGCTGCTGCTCGGAATATTCTTCTTTACCGTCGGCATGAATATCGACATCCGTGAGCTCATCCGCGAGCCGCTGCTGCTCGTTGCATCCGTCGTCGGGCTCATCGTCATCAAGTCCGTCCTGATGATCGGTCTCGCCCGTAGCTTCCGCCTGCCCTGGTCCACTGCGATCGAATCCGGTCTTCTGCTCGGCCCCGGCGGCGAGTTCGCATTCGTCGGCATCGGGCTCGCCACCTCGCTCGGCCTGGTCGCCCTGGACGTGTCCAGCTTCATCTTGACGGTGACCTCGATCACCATGGCGCTGATTCCGGCGCTGGCTCTGGTGGCGCGGCGACTGGTGCCGCGGTTCCGGGAACCCCGAACGCTCGACCCGGAACTCACCGTGGCGCCGGCCGGCGGCAGCGGACATGCCATCGTCGTCGGCCACGGCCGGGTAGGACAAGTCGTCTGCACCCTGCTGGAGCGGCACGGCTGTCCTTATCTTGCCGTCGATAATGACGCCAACGCCGTGCCCGAACAGCGGCGCAGCGGACGCGAGGTCTATTACGGCGACGCCAGGCTCCCCGAATTCCTCAAGGCTTGCGGGGTGATGAACGCCAAGGCCGTGATCGTCACGGTTGCCGCGGCGGATGCGATCGACGAAGTCGTACGACAGGTGCGCGCGCTACGAAGCGACATCGTGATCGTTTCACGCGCCCGCGATGCCGCCCACGCGCGCCACCTGTATGCGATCGGCGTCACCGACGCCGTGCCCGAAACCATCGAGGCCAGCCTGCAATTGTCGGAAGCCGCATTGATCGGTTTGGGGCAGGCCACAGGGCTGGTCATTGCCTCGATTCACGAACGGCGCGACGAGTTCCGGCACGAGCTGCAACAGGCGGCCGGGCTGACGGCGGATAGACCGTCGAATTCGATTCGGCGGAAGACGCTTCGGCGGCCGTAATACAGGCGCACCTGGAGCGCGATGAGATCAGGTTGCTGGAGCGGCACCGGAATTCACCCCTGCCTTCGGGAGAGGTCGGCGCGTAGCGCCGGGTGAGGGGTTACGGTCTCTCGTTAGGCCAGCACCCCCTCACCCGATTTGCTGCGCAAATCGACCTCTCCCCGCTGGGGAGAGGTAAGCAGAATCCGCGGACGACCGATTCAACT
>JBDRNF010000144.1:0-9930 GCA_043811435.1 Pseudomonadota bacterium | reverse complement strand
GGGTGGGGCTTGGGGTGGCGGCCCCCCTCCCCACCCCCGCGGGGTTGGGGGCATGTCTCCGCATATAGAGACCCCTCATCCGGCGCGCTAAGGAGCGCGCCACCTTCTCCCACAAGGGGAGAAGGAAGCAAGATGCGCCTTGCCGGCGCATCGTCTTGTGTCGACTAGCTGATCAGCGCGTAAACGCAAGATGCCGGAGCCTGTTTCTTCCAGATTGAATCCAATGCCTGCGCAACGTTCGCAAGCCAAGGGTTCAACGTAACCTGGAGAAAACCATGACATCGCTCAACCGCCGTTCCCTGCTGGCCGGCTCCGCTGCGGCCGGTGTCGCGGCACTTGCCGGCCCCACCCGCGCCCAGGAGACTCCCGGCGTCACCTCCACCGAGATCAAGATCGGATGCACCACCTCGCTGAGCGGTCCGGTCTCGGCGCTCGGCACCATCGCGCGATGTTCGGACGCCTATTTCAAGATGATCAACGAGCAGGGCGGCATCGCCGGCCGCAAGATCAATTTTATCTTTTACGACGATGCTTTCAATCCGGCCAAGACCGTCGAGCAAACGCGAAAACTGATCGAAAGCGACGAGGTCGCTTTTCTTTTTTCGATGCTCGGGACATCGCCGAATTCGGCGGTGGTCAAATACATCAATGCCAAAAAGGTGCCGCATCTGTTCCTGTCGGTGAATGGCGACAAATGGGGGGACTACCAGACCTATCCCTGGACCATGGGCTTTGCGCCAAGTTCGCGAACCGAAGCCCAAATCTTCGCCAAACATGCCCTGAGCCAGAAGCCCGATGCGAAATTCGCGCTGCTGTATCAGAACGACGATCTCGGCAAGGATTTCGTCGCGGGCCTGAAGGACGTGCTGGGGGCGCAATACGAATCCCGGGTGAAGGCGCTGTCCTACGAAGTCACCGATCCGACGGTCGATTCGCAGATCGTCACCTTGCGCGCCAGCGGCGCCGACGTGCTGATCTCGGGCGTCACCGCGCGATTCGCAGCGCAAGCGATCCGCAAGGTGTACGAGCTGGATTGGAAGCCGATGCATTTCGTCACCAGCGGCGCGTCGTCGGTGTCGTCCACCATCATGCCGGTCGGCGCCGAGCGTGCACTGGGCCTGATCACCTCGACCTACATCAAGGATCCCTCGGATCCGGCATGGGCCGACGACGCCGGGATGAAGGAATACTTCGCCTTCATGGCGAAATATTTTGGTGACGGGAATCCGAAGGAGTTCCTCAATGCCTATGGCTACACGGTCACCTCGGTGCTGAACAAATTGCTGGAGCAGTGCAACGGCAATTTCTCACGCGCCAGCATCATGGCCCAGGCCAACAACCTGAAAAACCTCGAGGTCCCTACGCTGTTGCCGGGCGTCCGCGTCAATACCAGTCCGACCAACCACCATCCGCTGCGCCAGATGCAGCTGCAGCGCTGGGACGGCAAGGGTTATGCCCGGTTCGGCAGCATCATCGAGGGGACGAATCTCTGAGCGTGTGACCGTCGTGCGCGATCGTAGCCCGGATGGAGCCAGCGGCCGGTGCAGAGCACCGCCCGCCGGCGCAATCCGGGGCGGTCCCTCAACGGCGCAGGGTTTCCCGGATTACGTCCACCGGTCGGCGCGTTCCGCACCACCCGATGAACTCCATCCGGGCTACGATTGAATGGCGCCGTATGTTACCAGATGGTTCGAGATGCGCGAAACCGCGCTCCTCGCATGATGCTTGGGAAAAGGAAACGCCGGATGATCACGCTCTATCATTGCCACGCCGCGCGCTCGTTCCGGCCGGTGTGGATGCTGGAAGAAATGGGGCTGCCCTATGAGCTGAAAATGCTGCCGTTCCCGCCACGGGTGTTCGCCAAGGAATATCTCGCGATCAATCCGCTCGGCACCATTCCGTTCATGATCGATGGCGAAACGAAAATGACGGAGTCGTCCGGCATCTGTCACTATCTCGGCACCAGACACGGGCCGACGCCGCTGGTGGTCGGGGTCGACGAGCCGGCCTATGGCGCGTTCCTGAACTGGATGTATTTCAGCGATGCGACGCTGACCTTCCCGCAAACGCTGGTGCTGCGCTACACCCAGCTCGAGCCCGAGGAACGGCGCAACCCGCAGGTGGCCGGCGACTACGCCAAGTGGTTTCTGGGGCGCTTGCGGGCGGTCGAGGCCGCCACGGCGAACGCGGAGACGCTGGTCGCCGGCCGTTTCACCGCGGCCGACATCGTGATCGGCTACGCGCTGCGGCTGGCCGAAAACATCGGCCTGTCGAAGGATTTCGGGCCCAACGTCGCAGCCTATTGGCAGCGCCTGCAGGCGCGCGATGGTTATCAGCGGGCGGTCGCCGCCGAAACGCTGGCCGGTGACGAGCAGAAGGTCGCGCGGCGGACCTGAGGGCGGGTGAAGCAACCCGTCCCGTGTCCCGGACGCGGTGCAGCGCACTTGGCGCTGCTCCGCAGAGCCGGGATCCACTCTCAGCCGATAAAAAGATGGACCCCGGATCAGCAGCGCACCGCAAGAGCGCTGCGCAGCGTCCGGGGCACGCCGCCCGCGATATCCGTCTCCCGCGCCTCCCCCCAGTACCGACCAAATCCTGAGCATTTCCCGAACTTTATCGCGGTGACATTGGCCGCGATTTCTGTATTCTGCCGCCTGCTCCGTCAGAGAGCCCGCATCCACGCGGCAAAAGCAGACCTCGCTCCCGGGAGGGGACGGAAATGAATGACAGCGCGCGCCGGGAATCCGGCCATCTGATGCTGATAACGCCGGAGCGGGTGTTCTACGCCGGCCTGCTCGGCCGTCCGCGGCAACGCTGTCCGGGTGCGTTTCATGTCTATGTGTCGATCGAGGGGACCCTCTGGCTGACCGCCGCCAATGGCGGCGAAAGCTGCGGCGAACTGGCCGTGGTGGCGCCGGATGTGCGCCATACCATCGCCAGCGACCATCGCGCGGCGATCTGCGTCGTCATTGAACCGGAAAGCGTCCGCGAAGGCGCGTTCGACGAACTGGCGGCGCGGCTTTCGGGCGCCGATGGTCCGGTCTTTGCGCAGCGCATCCGCGCGGCCTTTCGCGCGTTGCAACTGCGGCAATATGGCGACGACATCAGCAATGCCGAGTTCGACACCATGTGCTTCGGCGAGGCGCTGCCGCCGCGCTCGCTCGATCCCCGCGTCATCAAATCGATCGCACAGATCGGCCGCTTCTGCGGCGAGCCGGTGACGGCGGCGAGTTGTGCCGCGGAGGCGGGGCTTTCCTCGTCGCGTTTCCTGCATCTGTTCAAGCAGGAAACCGGCATCTCGTTCCGCGCCTTCCGTGCCTGGAAGCGCGCGCGGCATCTGCTGCACTTCGCCAACCAGGACCTCAACCTCGCGCATCTGGCGCAGGACATCGGTTATCCCGACTCCACCCATTTCAGCCATTCGATCCGCCGGTTTTATGGATTGAAACCGCGTGCGATTTTCTCGGGTTCGCGAGATCTCGCGATCTACCGCAGCGATCCCGGCATGCCCGGTGCCGGCCTGCGCCAGGGACGGGCCTGACGCAGACCCTTCCGGCGATAGCGCGTTGACGCAAGAAGCCGGACATCACGGGCCGCATGATCCGCCGCGAACATTGCGCACGCATGCGTCGCGAGCTGAACCGACCGAAGGCTGATCCAAAGGCAAATTCATGAGCGACAAGGCTGTCATCACCTGCGCGCTGAACGGCGTGCTGACCGACCCGAAGCAGCATCACGTGCCGGTCACCCCGGAAGAAATGGCACGCGAGGCCAAGGCCGCGTTCGACGCCGGCGCCAGCGTGATGCATATCCATCTGCGCCAGCAGGCGCCGGGAAAGGGACATCTGCCGTCCTGGGAAGTTGCCGTGTCGCGCGAGATCCAGCAGGCGATCCGCGAGGCCTGCCCTGGCGTCATCATCAACCACACTACCGGAACCTCCGGGCCCAATTATCAGGGCGCGCTCGATTGCGTGCGCGAAACCAGGCCGGAAATGGCGGCCTGCAACGCCGGGTCGCTGAATTATCTCAAAGTAAAGGCCGACAATACCTGGGCCTGGCCGCCGATGATGTTCGATAACGCGGTCGAGAAGGTGCAGGATTATCTCGACGTCATGAAGGTCGCGAACACCATTCCGGAGTTCGAATGCTTCGACGTCGGCATCGTGCGCTGCGTCGGAATGTACCGGCAGACCGGGATGTATTCAGGACCGCTTGAATACAACTTCGTGATGGGTGTCGCGTCGGGCATGCCGGCCGATCCGGAATTGCTGCCGATCCTGCTCAAGCTCAAACTGCCGGAAGCCAACTGGCAGGTCACCGCGATCGGCCGCGCGGAGATCTGGCCGCTGCATCAGCGCTGCGCCGATCTCGGCGGTCATTTGCGCACCGGGCTGGAAGATACCTTCTATCTCGGCGATGGCACCAAGGTGACGTCGAACGGTCAATTGATCGAAGGCATCGCGACCTGCGCGCGCAACGCCGGCCGCGCGATCGCGAGCCCCGCGGAAGCGCGGCAGATTTTCGGGATCGGGCATTAGTGGCACGCGAGAATGTGGCTGCGGGCTCGGTCCACCTCTCCCCTTGTGGGAGAGGTCGGATCGCGTAGCGATCCGGGTGAGGGGTTCCGGACTATCGATAGACCGTAACCCCTCACCCCAACCCTCTCCCACAGGGGGAGAGGGGGTTCACTGCCGCCGTTGAGACGGGAGAGGTTACCAATGTCAAATCTCGCAGCCACCGGCGGCGTGCCGGGACCCGGCCGCATCGGCCGGGTGGCGATCGGCGATCTCCTGAAGAAGGCTGCGGCGCGATTTCCGGACCGGGTTGCCCTGACCGACGGCGCGCGGCGCGTGACGTTTACCGAACTCGAGCGCGACGCCAACCGCTTTGCGAATTACCTGGTGGCGCGCGGCCTGAAGCCCGGCGAGAAGATTTCGACCATCTGCAACAATTCGGTCGAATTCGTCAAAGCGCTGTTCGGCATTCATCGCGCCGGCCTGGTCTGGGTGCCCATCAACACCATGCTCGGTCCGTCCGACATGGACTACATCCTCGATCATGCCGAGGTGCGCTTCGCGCTGATCGACGACAATCTGCATGCTCAGCCCGATCGCCGCGCGGCGCTTCAAAAGCGCGGCATCGACCTGATCGCGGTCGATCTCACCGGCAAGGCGGCCGTGGCCGGCCTCGAAGAGTTCAACGATCTGATAAAGGGCCAATCCGGGATCGAGCCGGATATCGATTTCGACGACCGCGATCTCGCCATGATCATCTACACCTCGGGCACCACGTCGCGGCCGAAAGGCGCGATGCATTGCCATCTCGCCGTGGTGATGGCGGTCATGAGCAATTGCATCGAGATGCATCTCGACCGCGATGACGGCATCACCGGGCAGTTTCCGCTGTTCCACTGCGCCGGCCATGTGCTGCTGTTGAGCTATCTTTCGGTCGGCGGCCGAATGGCGCTGATGCGCGGTTTCGACCCCGTGGTCTGCATGGAAGCGATCGTGCGCGACAAGCTCACCGTGTTCGTCGGCCTGTCGCTGATGTACCAGGCGATCCTCGATCACCCGCGCCGCAAGGAGTACGACCTCTCCGGCCTGAAGGCCTGCATCTACACCATGGCGCCGATGAGCCGTCCGCTGCTGGAACGCGCGATATCGGACATGTGCCAGAACTTCGTGCTGTCGAGCGGCCAGACCGAGATGTATCCGGCCACCACGATGTCGCAGCCGGACCGGCAGCTGAAGCGCTTCGGCAATTACTGGGGCGAGTCGCTGATCGTCAACGAGACCGCGATCATGGACGACGACGGCAATCTGCTGCCGCGCGGCCAGGCCGGCGAGCTGGTGCATCGCGGCCCCAACGTCATGATGGGCTATTACAAGGATCCGAAGGCGACCGAAGAGGCCAGGAAATTCGGCTGGCACCATACCGGGGATCTCGCCTTGATCGACGAGCATGGCGAGGTGTTGTTCCTCGACCGCAAGAAGGACATGATCAAGTCCGGCGGCGAGAATGTCGCCTCCGTCAAGATCGAGGAGACGCTGCTGGCGCATCCTGCCGTGCAAAACGCCGCGGTGGTCGGCCTGCCGCATCCGCAATGGGGCGAGGCGGTGTCGGCCTTCGTCAAGTTGAAGCCGGGCGCCGTCGCCGACGAGGCCGAAATATCCGAGCATTGCCGAAAGCATCTTGGCGGCTTCCAGGTGCCGAAATTCGTCAGGATCGTCGATGAGATGCCGATGACGGCGACCGGCAAGCTGCGCAAGGTCGAGCTGCGCCAGGCCTTCGCCGGGCATTTTGCGAAAGAGCACGCATAGTGGCCATCATTGAATCAACCATCGCCCCGAACAGCGCGGCCTTTCGGGCCAATCGCGAGGGCATGCTGGCGCTGATTGCGCGCATGCGCGGCCTGGAGCAACGGGCGCGCGCCGCGTCGGCCGCCGCCAAGGAGCGGTTTCACAAGCGCGGGCAATTGTTGCCGCGCGAGCGGGTGGCGCTGGTGCTCGACCCCGGCACGCCGTTCATCGAACTGTCGACGCTGGCCGGTTACATGTTCGATGTGCCAGATGCCGACAAGAGCGTTCCCGGCGGCGGCTTGATCGCCGGCATCGGCTTCGTCGCCGGCATCCGCTGCATGGTCTCAGCCAATGATTCCGGCATCGATGCCGGCGCGCTGCAGCCTTACGGTCTCGACAAGACGCTGCGTGTGCAGGAGATGGCGCTGGAGAACAAGCTGCCCTACGTGCAGCTGGTCGAAAGCGCCGGCGCCAATCTGCTGCGCTACCGCGTCGAGGACTTTGTTCGCGGCGGCAACATCTTTCGCAATCTGGCGCGACTGTCGGCGGCGGGGCTGCCGGTGGTGACGGTGACGCACGGCTCGTCCACGGCGGGCGGCGCCTACCAGACCGGATTGTCCGATTACATCGTGATGGTGCGCGGTCGCACCCGCGCGTTTCTGGCCGGGCCGCCGCTGCTGAAGGCCGCGACCGGAGAAATCGCTACCGAGGAAGAACTCGGCGGCGCCGAGATGCACACCAGCATTTCCGGTCTCGGCGACTATCTGGCCGAGGACGACCGCGATGCGCTGCGGATCGCGCGCGACATCATGGGCAATCTCAGGTGGGACCGGCCGGGCCCGGATCCGACAGCGCATCGTCCGCCGCGCCACGATCCCGAAGAGTTGCTCGGTATCATGCCGATGGACCACAAGCGGCCGGTCGATATGCGCCAGGCCATCGCGCGCTTCATCGACGATTCCGATTTCACCGAGTTCGGGGCCAATTACGGCCCCGCCACGGTTTGCGGCCATGCCCGGATCGAAGGCCATCCGATTGGCATCATCACCAACAACGGCCCGCTCGACGTTCCCGGCGCCAACAAGGCGACGCACTTCATCCAGGCCTGCTGCCAGTCGCGCACGCCGCTGCTCTATCTCAACAACACGACCGGCTACATGGTAGGCCGGGCCTATGAAGAAGCCGGCATGATCAAGCACGGCTCGAAGATGATCCAGGCGGTGACCTCGGCCACGGTGCCGCAGATCACGATCTATTGCGGCGCCTCGTTCGGCGCCGGCAATTATGGCATGTGCGGCCGCGGCTTCCATCCGCGCTTCTGCTTCTCCTGGCCCAATGCCAGAACCGCCGTGATGGGCGGCGAGCAGGCCGCTGAAACCATGGCCATCGTCACGGAAGCCGCGGCCGCCAGACGCGGCAAGCCGATCGAGAAAGAAAAGATCGACGCGATGAAGGCGCAGATCACCGGCGTGTTCGACGGCCAGATGGACGTGTTCTCGACCAGCGCCCGCGTGCTCGACGACGGCGTGATCGATCCGCGCGATACCCGCAGCGTCCTGGCGGAGGTGCTGGCGATCTGCCGCGAGGCCGAGGCGCGTAATCCGCAAGCCATGCAGTTCTCGGTCGCGCGGCCATGAAGATGCAGATCAAGGCCACGCCGTTCTCGAAAATCCTGATCGCCAACCGCGGCGAGATAGCGTTGCGGATCATGCGCACCGCATGGCGCCTCGGCTTTGGCGTGGTCGCGGTTTATTCCGACGCCGACCGCGATGCCTTGCATGTGCGTGAGGCGGATGAAGCTATCCGGATCGGCGAGGCGCTGCCCTCGCAATCCTACCTGAACATCAAGGCGATCATCGCGGCGGCGAAAGCCAGCGGTGCCGATGCGGTGCATCCCGGCTACGGCTTTCTCGCCGAGAACGAGGATTTCGCGCAAGCGTGCCGCGATGCCGGCCTGGCGTTCATCGGCCCGTCGCCTGAAGCCATCAGGTCGATGGGCAACAAGGCCGGCGCCAAGGAGATCATGCTGGCGGCCGGCGTGCCCTGCGTGCCCGGCTACCAGGGCGCCGACCAGAGCGACGCCGTGATGCTGGCCGAGGCCGGCAGGATCGGCTTTCCCGTCATGATCAAGGCGGTCGCCGGCGGCGGCGGGCGCGGCATGCGGCTGGTCGCGGATGCCACTGCGTTCCCGGATGCCTTGCGAAGCGCGCGTTCGGAAGCGCAGGGCGCGTTCGGCGATCCCACCGTGATCCTGGAACGAGCCATCGCCGATCCGCGCCACATCGAAATCCAGGTGTTCGGCGACCGGCATGGCAATGCCATCCATCTCGGCGAGCGTGACTGTTCGGTGCAGCGCCGGCACCAGAAACTGATTGAGGAAGCGCCGTCACCAGCGGTGTCGCAGGAGCTGCGGGCGCGGATGGGCGCGGTTGCGGTCGCCGCCGTCCGATCGATCGGGTACGAGGGGGCCGGCACGCTCGAGTTCCTGCTGGATAGCAGCGGCGAATTCTATTTCATGGAGATGAATACGCGGCTGCAGGTCGAACATCCCGTCACCGAGGCGATCACCGGGCTCGACCTGGTCGAACTGCAATTGCGGGTCGCTGGCGGCGAACCGATCGGGCTGAGGCAGGACGAGATAAAATTCTCCGGCCACGCCATCGAGGTGCGGCTGTGTTCGGAAGACGCCGGCCACGATTTCATGCCGCAATCCGGCCGCATGGCGCTGTGGCAGATGCCCGGCGACATCCGCGTCGAACACGCGCTGCAATCCGGCTCCGACATTCCGCCGTTCTACGATTCGATGATCGCCAAGCTGATCAGTCATGACGATAGCCGCGACTCGGCGCGGCGGCAGCTTATTCGGGGTCTCGAACAGACCGCCGCGTTCGGCGTCACCACCAATCAGGCCTTCCTCGCCGCCTGCCTGGCGCACCCCGTGTTCTCCAGGGGTGAAGCGACCACGGCGTTCATCGGCACGCATCGCGACGAACTGCTGGCGCCGCGCGCGGACGCTGCTTCCGAGGCGGCGCTGGCGGCGGTGCTGCTGTACGTGACCGATCCCTTTGCGCCGTCCTGGCGCGGTGGGCGAACGCTGGCGGCAGGATTTCCGGTGCCTGCCCGCGTCGAACTCGATCACGGTATCCACGAACTCGAGGTCGGCCGCGAACGCGATGGCGGCTATCTCGTCACACTTGGAAACATGCGGTATCGGATCGAGATCCATGCGCTCGACGGCGATAGCATCCGTTTCAGCAGCAATGGCATGATGGAATCCGCTAGGTTCCTGCGCGATGGCGACAGGCTGTTCCTGCTGCACCAGGGCGTCACGTTGGCGATCCGCGACCTGACGCGGGCAGCGCCGGCCATGGCGGCCTCAAACGACGGCGACGGTAAGGTCCGCGCCGCGATGAACGGCCGCGTCGTCGCGGTGCTGGTGAAGCCGGGTGAGAAGGTCGAGGTGGGCCAGCCCGTGATGACGCTGGAAGCGATGAAGATGGAGCATGTGCATACGGCCGGCATCGCGGGCACGATTTCGGCGATCGACGTCGCGGAAGGTGAGCAGGTCACGACGGGGAAGATTGTGATCGAGATCGAGGCGGTAGCGACGTAGCCGCTCTCTTACCCTCCC
>JBDRNF010000143.1:0-10638 GCA_043811435.1 Pseudomonadota bacterium | reverse complement strand
CGGCGACGCGATGTGCTCCGTTCGGAGACCATCTCATGCGCCGCCGTTTGCCCATTCGAGTGTTCCAGATGTCATCGACACAGCCTTCTGCGCGGGATGACGAGACTGCGAGCCCGTTTCGATATCGGTGACTATAATTTGCGAGCGCGTCTAAGTTGTTGAAAAGCTAGGAATAGAGTTCTTGGCACCGAGCTTTGACACGACTGGTCGCTTCTCGTAGGGGGAGTGGGCAAAACTTGGTGGTTTACGTGGTAGGCTAAGGGCTTCGAAATGAGGCGTGTCGCTTTGCAGTTAACGATGAGAATCGCTTATCAACGATTTCAGTTGGTTAGCTGTGCACCTAATTTGAGAACGTGCACTTAATTTGATAATCGAACCGGGCCGTTGGCATTTAATTTGAGAAACGGTGGTGGCGGGACAACGGGATTGAATTTCCCTAAGACGGCGTACGAAAGCCAAAAGATTCATAACCTTCGCGCCGATGCGGTTTAAGTTAATTTGATAATCTGAGCTACCCCATTCTCGCAATTAACTGCCGATCCTCACCGACACGACCGCATTCTCAGGATTAACTGCCAAGCGACATCGGGATCTCGGATTTCATCGTGGCCAGCGGTCAAAAGACCGCGCCAACAGGCTGATGGGGTGGATGCCCCCTCCGGACGGCATCGAAATGTGCCAAGGTGATGGTGTTGCAATCACCAAAAGGAAGGGACATCCATGACTGAGATTACCATTATTGGAATTGATCTGGCAAAACGGAGTTTCCAGCTACATGGCGCAGGAGCGGACGGGTCGGTGATCTTCCGCAAGAAACTGCCGCGAGATAGAATGCTCGGATTTCTGGCCAGTCAACCGACGTGTGTTGTGGCAATGGAAAGTTGCGCGACTTCTCACTATTGGGGACGCAAAATTGCCAATCTCGGCCATCGGGTGAGGCTCATCCCGCCGATCTACGTGAAGCCATTCGTCAAGTTATGCTCACCTCGTCATAATTTCACTAATCACGAGGTTCCCATAATGCGGAGGAGCGCGGCCTGATCGGCGGATTTTCGCCGTTTTCGGATCGGCTTGCTTTGCATTATTCGGTGCCGAACCTCTGCTGGTCAATCGACCAACAGAGGACCCGCCAATGCCCGATAACCGTCACGAACTAATTGCCACACTCAATTCCTCGCTTATCAGCCAGCGATACAGCCCGGTCGTGGTGAGGAACTACTGCACCTACGCATCTGGATTTCTCGATTATCTGGGACAGCGGGGCATTCTGGTCGTGGATGTGATCGATGTGCAGGTAGAGCAATACCTGCGGCACGCGATCGTAATGTTCGAACGGGAGCGTGGTCGACGTCCTAGCGCGCGCTGGCACGAGGTCCCGCGCTCAGGAATTCATGCCCTGTTGCGGCTAGCTCACGGTGATTGGCCACCAGCTATCGAGCCTACCTGCGCGGCCGATGTGGCCCGGTTTGCAATTTGCGACGAATACGAAATCTGGCTGCGTGAGGAACGCGGGTTGGCTCGCTCCAGCATCGCAGCGTTAATGTGGGAAGCCCGGAACTTCCTTGCCTGGCAGATCGATCACGGATGCGGCGGCTTAACGGGGCTGAGCGTGGTTGACGTAGACCGTTATATGGATCTGCGCGCGCCGAAACTGACGCGCTGCTCGCTGAAGTCTGTCGCAGAGCGGCTTCGCTCGCTGCTGCGTTATCTCCACATCACAGGTCGCGTCACGACGGACCTGTCAGGGCACGTGATAGCCCCGACGCTTTATGCGTACGAAGGAGTACCGTCAGTCCTGGACCGCGACCAGATAGTCGCTGTGCTGGAGAGCACGAAGAAGGACGAGACATCGGCGGGGCTGCGGGACCATGCGATCCTGCAACTCCTTGCAACATATGGGCTACGGTCTGGAGAAATCCGCAATTTGCGGATTGAGGACATCGATTGGCGGACAGAAGCCATCCATGTTCGCCACCACAAGACGCGAGCCAGCACATCGCTGCCCCTGATGGAGCCGGTCGGCGAAGCGGTGCTTGCTTATCTGCGTTCCGGGCGGCCCATGACGGATGCCAGGGAAATCTTCCTCCGCACGCGCGCGCCCTATCGCAAGCTCGACAAGCTATACAGCGTGGTTCGCCGACGGCTCCGTGACGCCGGCGTCCAACCGTCTGGTAAGTGTGGACCCCATATCTTCCGTCATGCGCGCGCGGTAGAGATGCTGCGGGTCGCTGTGCCTCAAAAGGTCATCGGCGACATTCTAGGACACCGTTCGACAGGATCGACGGCTCCCTACCTGAAGCTCGCCACCGAGGACCTCAGGGCCATTGCGCTTGACGTGCCGGGAAAGGAGGTGCTGGCATGACCGCCCGCTGGCCCGATCCCAACCGCGCGACCATCGACCGCTATGTCGCGAGCCTTGATCTGCGCAGCATGAAAAGCCGAACCTGTTATCGGCAGGTCTTGTATGGCTTCCAGGATGTCGCCGAACGTCACGAGGCGCTTGATCAGGAGGTGCTGCTAGCTTGGCTAAAAGAATCAGCAAATCGCCGGGCGACATCCACGCTCTTGCATCGCACCCGCATCGTTGACCGGTTCCTCGAACGCCTGGTGGAAATAAGCGCGATCGAATGCAATCCCGTCGTCGCTCTGCGCGATGAGTGCAATATCAAGCAATGTATGCCGATCTGGCGAGCATTGGCGTCGCGGGATCCAGAACAGGCTCTTGCCGAACTGCGCCAGCCGAAGCCGTTCGGCAGCGTGCTGGGCGAAATGATGGCCGAGCATGTCGTGATGATGCGGCGCAGAGGTTACAAATACACTTCGCAGCCCCTGTTGCTCTTGCGGTTCGACCGGTTCCTGCAGTTGCATGGGGGACCGGAAGCCGAACCGCTGAACGCCATGATCGATCGATGGGCGGCAACAAATGTCACGCGTCACCACGCGGAGGAATGTGAAGAGCTCAAGCGGGTCTTTGCGAAAATCCTTCGTCACCGCGACCCGTCGATGCCTGTGCGGCGACCGGACCCGAGACCGAGGAAGGAGGTCGCCAGGCAATGGCGAAAGCCCCATATCTACTCGCCTGCCGACGTGCGGCGGATGCTCGAGGTTGCCCGTACCTATCCGTCTCCAAGGGTGCCACTTCGACCGCTGAGCATATACACGATGCTGCTGCTGGCTTATTGCGCGGGCTTACGGCGTGGTGAGCTTGCCCGTCTCGATCTTGGTGACTTTGACCTGCAGGGCGGTACGATAACCATCCGGCAGACCAAGTTCTTCAAGACCCGGATACTGCCGCTACCCGACAGCGTTGTAGTCGAGCTCAGGGCCTACATCGATGCCCGGCGGCGTGCCGGGGGATCACAAGACGCGCGTTCCGGCCTGTTCTGGCACCAGCGAGGCGACGGCCATTACACACCGGAAACGATCACTTGGCTGCTTGCCGACATCATACGCCGCGCTGGGTTGAAGCCATTGCGAGGGAAAACGGGCCCTCGCGTCCATGATCTGCGTCACTCGATGGTCGTGAACAGGATCCTCGAATGGTACCGGACGGGCATCAATCCACAGGATCGCCTGCCGTTCCTCGCGACCTACCTCGGCCACCGGGACATCAATTCCACCCTGGTCTACATCACCGTCACGCAGGAGCTGCTGCGTTACGCAAATGAACGGTTCCGGGTGGTTGGCGCGCCGTGCCTCAGCCTGGACCAGGAGGTGCGGCCATGAGCAAGGTTGACCGGTTCCCGGACCTGATGCGCGCGTTCTTCTACGAATGGCTGGTCGAGCAGCGCAACGCGTCTATCCATACGGTTCGATCATACCGCGATACCTGGCGGTTGTTGCTCCGGTTCGTCGCCCAGCGCACTGGGAAGAAGGTGGCTATGATCACGCTGGCCGATCTAGCCGCCAGCGAGGTCGCCGCGTTCCTCAGTCACACCGAACATGACCGTGGCGGTACGATCGGCACGCGCAACTGCCGGCTTGCGGCGATCCGCAGCTTCTTCCACTTCGTGGCCACCAGGGATCCCGGATCGATCGCGCAATGCGTGGAAATCCTCAACATACCGATCAAGCGCGCTCCGGTGTCGGAACCGAGCTATCTGGATCCGGCGGAAGTGACGGCGATCCTCGCTCAGCCAGATCGTTCGACCGTTGAGGGCATGCGGGATCATGTACTACTCTCGTTCCTCTACAACAGCGGTGCACGAATACAGGAAGCGCTAGACCTGTGCCCTGAAGCAATCCGGTTCGAAAGCCCGAACTGTGTTCGTCTGACCGGCAAGGGCCGGAAGGAACGTATCTGCCCGCTCTGGCCGGAAACCGTCATGCTGCTTAAGAAACTACTTGAGCGGCAACCACGGGCACCCGACCAGCGGCTGTTCGTCAACCGCTATGGCGAGCCGCTCAGCGCTTCAGGGGTCCGCTTCAAGCTCACCGCCTACGTAAAGGCGGCGGCCGAAACCACGCCAACGCTGCGGGCCAAGCACGTAACGCCACACGCCTTCCGGCACGCCACCGCCGTGCACCTCATCTCGGCCGGCGTTGACGTTACGGTCATCCGCAGTTGGCTCGGTCATGTCAGCCTCGACACGACCAACCACTATGCCAGGGCCAATCTGGAAACGAAGCGGAAAGCCCTGGAAAAGGTCACCGTTCCAGCCATACCCGTCGGCCAATCATCCTGGAAGCGCGATGCCAGCGTGCTCACCTGGCTCGACACGCTCTGAAATAATGCTGAGGAACATGGACAAGAATGGCGAAAATCCGCCGATCAGGCCGCGCTCCTCCGCATTATGGGAACCTCGTGATTAGTGAAGCGCCAGAAGAACGACGCGGCCGACGCGGAGGCCATAGCAGAAGCAGCATCCCGTCCAACCATGCGCTTCGTCGCCGTAAAAAGCGAAATACAGCAATCCCAAAGCATGTTGTTCCGCACGCGGGATCTGATGGTGGGCCAGCGAACTCAGATGATCAACGCGCTCAGAGGGCATCTTGCTGAGTATGGTGTTATTGCTCCTCAGGGCGCAGTTCAAATTCATCGGTTAGCCCAGGCAATCGACGACCCGGGATCCGAACTGCCGAGCACTTTCAGGGATTTGGGACGAATGTATCTGGGCCAGATCGCTGATTACAATGAAAAGATCGAGGCCTTGGAGCGGGACATCCGTGTTCGCGCGAAAAAAGACGAGGACGTTTCCAGGTTGATGACGATGCCGGGAATTGGCCCGATCTGCGCAATGGCCATTCAGGCTTTTGCGCCACCGATGGAGGCCTTCAGGAATGGTCGGGACTTTGCTGCTTGGCTCGGAATCGTTCCCCGCCAGAAATCCACAGGTGGCAAGCAAAAACTTGGAAAGACATCGAAGATGGGTCAGCGTGATATCCGGCGACTTTTGATTATCGGAGCCATGTCAGTCGTAAACTGGGCTGGGCGCCGGGGCTCATCCGAGAGCACGTGGCTCGGACGAATGCTGACGCGCAAGCCACGTATTCTTGTCGCAACGGCGCTGGCCAACAAGATGGCAAGGGCGGTTTGGGCCATGATGACAAGAAAAGAAAATTACCGAGATCCGACGGCGGCAAACTTGGTCTGAGTATACCGCCAACATGTCGGGTGTCGCCGGGATGCGGGAAGGGCGAAGGACGGGTAAGGGAATACGGTCGTAGAGCCGAGATCAGGAAAACCAGAATATGTCCGCGAGCTACGAGCTCGCCAGGCCGATTTGGACCTGATCTGCGTACTCCATACAGGCCCGCGGCGTGTGAAAAGCCGCATTTTGAGGCCGGACACACGACAGCAGCAGACCGCATATTCCGAACTTGGTTCAAAAACCCCTTGCATCAACGGGGGCATCCACACACGAACATATGACCGCACCATTCCGGCCTGGTTACACGGTCGGTGGAAATTTGGCCAACAAACGGAACGATCAGGGAACATTTTGAGTTGAGGCCAGGTTGTGAGCGGCGGCTGGCGCTGAGGGAACGCGCGCGGCT
Organism: Pseudomonadota bacterium; assembly: GCA_043811435.1. Lineage (GTDB taxonomy): Bacteria > Pseudomonadota > Alphaproteobacteria > Rhizobiales > Xanthobacteraceae > Bradyrhizobium. The sequence goes on along the minus strand of JBDRNF010000143.1, from coordinate 4,641 downwards.
GGCGCAAATCACAGGTGCCGGGGTGATCCTGCTGGCAGTGGTCGGGCATCACAAGCAGGGTTTCTGGTCCCACTGGATAAGCAGGTCGGTCGCGGCCGGCCTAGGCGACGCGCTGGGATGCAGCCTGCTTCTGGCGCGGAAGGTCGTCGAGGACTCAGAGCTTTTCGCAAAGGGTGAAGAGGTGTAGCCAAGACGCGGATACCCCGCCCCTGCGTCAGCGCAGGAAGCCGCGGAACCGGCGCAGGGCGAAGGCGAACATCGCCGATCCGATCACTGCCAGCGCCAGAAGTTGCGGCCAGACCACCGAGAGCCCGGCGCCGCGGAACAGCACTGCCTGCGCCAGCGCGATGAAATGCGTGTTGGGCGCCGCCAGCATGACGTATTGCACCACCTCTGGCATCGATTCCCGCGGGGTCATCCCACCCGACAGGATTTCCAGCGGCAGCAGCACCAGAAGCAGCAGCATGGCGAATTGCGGCATCGAGCCCGAGATTGTCGCCAGGAGGATTCCCAGCGAGGTTGTGGCGAATAGGTGCAGCGCCGCGCCCGCAAGGAACAGCGCCACTGAGCCCGCCACCGGCACCCCCAGAACCCCCTGCACCATGAAGGTCAGTGACAGTCCCGCTGCCACCAGCACCACGCCGCCCATGCTGAGCACCTTGCTTGTCATAATCTCGGCCGCGCTGACCGGCATGACCAGCAGGTGCTCGACGGTGCCATGCTCGCGCTCGCGGATCAGCGCCGCCCCCGACAGGATGATCGACAGCATGGTCACGGCGCTGATCACCGCGGTCAGCGCGCCGAACCAGCCCGGGTCCAGCGCCGGGTTGAAGCGGGCACGCAGCGCAAGACCGACCGGCACCATGGTGTCACGCCCGGTCCAGCCGGTGATTTCCTGATCGACGATCGCCTGGATGTAGCCCGCGCCGGCAAAAGCCTGGCTGACCCGCGTCGCATCGACGTTGAGCTGCAACTCGGGCCGGGCACCCGCCACCAGATCGCTCTGGAAATCCGGCGGGAAAACCAGCGAGAACGTGTCGATGCCGGCATCCATGCGCGCATCCATCTCGGCCATGTCGATCTGGTCGGGCGTCACGAAATAGGGCGGCAGGAACGAAATCCGGTCGCAGCGCGTGGCCTCGGACATGTAGTGGGTGGAGATGAAGATCGTCACACCGTCTTTTCGGGACAGGTCCACAAGCGCCTGCCAGAAGATGTCGCGCGCCACCGGATCGACGCCCGAGGTCGGCTCGTCGAGGATCAGCACCTCCGGGCGGTGGATCAGCGCCACGGCCAGCGACAGCCGCTGACGGATCCCAAGCGGCAGTCGCAGGGGCAGGCTGTCGAGAGCGTCCTCGAGATCGAACCGTTGCGCAAGCTCGGCGATTCGTGGGCCGATCTCGGCGGGTGCCATGTCGAAAAGCCGGGCATGAAGATCGAGGTTCTGACGGACCGTCAGTTCGGAATAAAGCGAGAAGGACTGCGTCATGTAGCCGATGCGCTTGCGCGTGGCCATGTCGCGCGCGTCAACCTTCCGGCCGTCGATCCGGGTGGTTCCTTCGGCAGGTTCCACAAGCCCGGTCAACGCCTTCATCGTCGTCGTCTTGCCGCAACCGTTTGACCCGAGAAAGCCGAAGATCTCGCCTTTCCCTATGCGAAAGCTTAGGTCCTTGACCGCCGCGAAATCTCCGAACTTGACCGTCAGATTCTCGGCCTCGACCACATAGCCGTCGTGACCTGCGGGGTCGCGCGGCGGGACGGTCAGTTCGTGGTGCCGGGTGCGCCTTTCTTCGGGGAGAAGCGAGATGAAGGCCTCGTCGAGATTGGCGGTGCCGGTGCGGTTCAGGATTTCCGCGGGGCTGCCGGTGGCAAGCACTTTTCCGTCGTCCATCGCCACCAGGTGATCGAAACCCGCCGCCTCCTCCATATAGGCGCTGGCGACGATCAGGCTCATGCCCGGACGCGCGGCGCGGATGCGCGCGATCAGCGCCCAGAACTCGCGCCGCGACAGCGGATCGACGCCCGTTGTCGGCTCGTCCAGGATCAGCAGGTCAGGGTCGTGGATCAGCGCGCAGCACAGGCCCAGCTTCTGTTTCATGCCGCCCGAGAGCTTGGCCGTCGGGCGGTCGGCAAAGGGCGCAAGATCGGTCGCGTCCAGCAGATCGGCGATCCGCCGGTCGCGCTCGTCCCGGCTCTCGCCGAAGAGCCGGCCGAAGAAATCCACATTCTCCCGCACCGAGAGCGTGGGATAGAGATTGCGCCCCAGACCCTGCGGCATGTAGGCGATCCGCGGGCAGATCCGGGCGCGGTGCCCCGCGCGGCGCATGTCGCCGCCCAGCACGTCAAGCCGCCCCGCCTGCATCTTCCTTGCCCCGGCGACAAGCGCCAGGAAACTCGATTTGCCCACGCCATCGGGTCCGATCAGGCCGACGATGCAGCCCGCCGGCAGGTCGATCGAAACCGCGTCCAGTGCCCGGACCTTGCCGTAGAGAAGCGAGAGTCCCTCTGCCCGCACCACAGGTCCGGAAGCCGTCATTCCAGCACCTTGCCTTCAGCGGCCTCCGGCCAGGGCAGCGCGGGATCCAGCCGAACCCAAGCGACGCCGGGCAGACCGGTCTTGATGTAATCGAGGTATTTCTCCAGCAACTCGGGCGCGATCCGGGCGCGGACCCGGAACATCAGCTTCTCGCGCTCGACCTCGGTCTCGACCGTCTTCGGCGTGAATTGCGCCACGTCCGACACGAAGGAGACCTCGGCGGGAATGATCATGTCCGGTGCGGCATCCAGTATCAGGCGGACCTCGGTCCCCAGTCCGGCGCGCCCCGCCGCGGCGGTCTGCAGGAAGAAGGTCATGTACACGTCGTTGAGATCTATCACGTTGATGACGTGCCCGCCGGCGCCCACCACTTCGCCCGCCTGGGCAACGATGTACTGCACCCGCCCGGGCCGGGGTGCCTTCAGCGTGCTGTCCTCGATCTGCACGTCGATCGACTCGATCGCGGCCCTTGCCGCCGCCACCGCCGCCTCGGCCCCGATCACTTCCGCTTCGGCTGCGGACACCCCGATCCGCGCCGCCGCAAGCGTTGCCTCGGCAGAGGCGACCGCGGCCTCGGCGCCAAGCGCGTTCGACCGGTCGATATCAAGCTGCCGCTCGGAGGCGAAGCTGCTCCCGGCCAGCGACCTCGACCGCTCGAACTGGCGCTGCGCGGCATCGAGGGCCGATTGCTGCTGCGCCAGAACCGCCTCGGACGCACGCACTTCGGCCTGACGCTGCTGGATCATCAGCCGGGCGTTCTCGACCGCGATCTCGGCGCGGCGCAGCTCCGCCTCCGATTGATGGCGATTGGCTTTCAGCTGACGTGTGTCAAGCTCGACCAGCGGCTGTCCCGCGTCGACGAGCGCGCCCTCTCGCACAAGGATCGCCTCGATCCGTCCGGGAAGCTTCGAGGCCACGTCGATCTCTATCGCTTCGACGCGCCCGTTGCCGCGCGCGAAACCCTCCGGGATCGCGCCGCTGCCGTTACCCTGCCAGAACAGGAAACCCAATACCGCCCCGGCCACGACAATCGCTGCGAAGAAAAGAGATCTGGTGTTTGTCACGATGTGCTCGATTGCTGGAATGGTCCGAATTTCGCGAAGTCACCGACAAATGACGTCACCAGTAAACTCTCTGCTCGCGGTCTTATAAATGCGTCGAAAGGCCACGCTGGAGCGATCGAACCCGCCTGGCGCGCCAGGAACAGCGCGGTCGAGCAGTTGTTGTTGACGTTGATGACGGGTATTCCGGTCATCCCAATCCGATAGAGCGCGCGCTGACCGCAGGTGCTGTCGCCATAGACATAGCCGGCATAGGACCGCTGAGCCTTGTCGTAGTCGAGTCCGGCGTCCTCCAGCCGTGCGCGTGACCTTCGCGGCCATCACGTCGTAGCTTTCAGACTTGCCGGTTTCTGAAAGGCCACCATTCCAACGCCGGTGACATAGGCTTTGCCGTTCATGTCACTCTCCCGCTTTCCATCCGCCACGTTCCGACGCCGGCGCCGGACCATTTTCTACCAGTTGTTAGGGCCTGTTGACGTTCATCTCAGTTGAATGACGGTTGCGGCTAGCGAGACGAAAGCGGCGAAGCTCTGGTCGGTTTTGCAGGATCGCATGGCGACACCTCTGTTTTCCTTAAGTTTTCCGAAATAGTTTTCGATCAGATGCCGCCATTTGTAGGTCTCTTTGTCGAAGGTTGCGGGAAACCGCCGGTTCGATTTGGGAGGGATGACCGGGGTGATATGCCGACGCTGATCGTAGGAATGAAGAAGCGACCGATATGTTCATGAACTGTCGTTCCATGCTGGCCGGCAGGTTGGCTTGGCCGCGTTCCACGTGCCGATGATTGACATTGTTCCACCACAACAGGGGCAACGGTGGGCAAAAGGTGGTGGTGTCGCTTGGCATTTAAATGGGTTCTTCCTCACTTTGTGTGGAGCGGTGGTAGCATTCGTGCCCTCATCAGTTCAGGACCTGCCCGACCATACATTGCGCGCTTGGTCTTGAGGCGGTTGATCTGGCCTTCGGCCTGTCCATTGCTCCAAGGCAGCTCGATGGCATTATTGACGGCATCAATGTCTCTGCGCAAGACGCGGGCGAACCGCA
>JBDRNF010000142.1:0-13175 GCA_043811435.1 Pseudomonadota bacterium | reverse complement strand
CAAAAACATCCGAACTCGTTGTTCCATCCGACCGGTCTCTCTAAATGGCATCAGCGGGCACTCCCTCCGATGCATTATGGAAACCTGTCGGGAATCATGCCGGTCTAATCTGTCGGGAATCTATCCGGTCCGTACCCTGAGATACCCCCCACCCCCGACCCCTCCCCGCCACGCGCAAGGGCGCGTGGAGGGAGGGGAGCGCTGACACGGCCTTGTCCGTTTACCACTTTTCGCCGAAGGGGCGTATTTCCAGCTCAAACGTCCAGGCGCTGCGCGGCTGCTGATACAGCATCCAGTAGGATTCTGCGACCGACGACGGCGGCATCAGGAGATCCGGATTGTCGAGTGCGTCGGGTCCGAGCGCCTCGATCCGCCGCTGGCGCACCCATTCGGTATCGACGCCGGAATCGATGACGAGATGGGCGACGTGGATGTTGTTCGGACCGAGTTCGCGCGCCATCGATTGAGCGACGGCGCGCAGGCCGAACTTGGCGCTGGCGAACGCCGCATAGCCCGATCCGCCGCGCAGGCTGGCGGTCGCGCCGGTGAAGAAGATGTTACCCTTGCCCCTCGGCAGCATCAACCGCGCGGCCTCGCGGCCGGCGAGAAAGCCGGAGTAGCAGGCCATTTCCCAGACCTTGCGGAACACCCGTTCGGTGGTCTCCAGAATCGGGAAGTTGACGTTGGCGCCGACGTTGAAGATGCAGACCTCCAGCGGCGCGTGCCTGTCGGCGTCTTCGAGGAAAGAGACGATCTCCTCTTCCTTGCGCGCGTCGAGCGAACGCGCGTGAATTTCGCCCCCGGCGGCCTCGATCTCCTTGACCAGCCGTTCGAGCTTGGCGCCGTTGCGGCGCCCGGCGAACACCGTGAACCCCTCCGAGGCAAATTTCTTCGCGATTTCGCTGCCGATAAAGTCACCGGCGCCGATCACGGCTACGGTCGCGTTTCGCTTCTGCAAGGCTGTTCTCCCGGTCAGGTTAAGTCACGTCAGTCTCTCGAAGTCGGATCCTTACCGCGGTTACGTACCCTGCAGGGTCTCCGCGAGCTTGTGCTTGAGTATCTTGCCGGTCGACGTCGCCGGCAAGGCCTCGAGCAGGATGATTTCCGAGGGCCGCTTGTACGAGGTGAGTTGCGGGTTGATGAACGCCATCAGGTCGGCCGGCTTCATGGCCGAGCCCTGCAGCAGCTGGACGAAGGCGACGACTTCCTCGTTGCCGTCGACCGCGCGGCCCACCACGGCGCACTGCACGACGTCCTTGTGCGAACTGAGCACCGCCTCGACCTCCGCCGGATAGACGTTGAAGCCGGACCGGATGATCATTTCCTTGGTGCGGCCGACGATGTAGAGGCAATCGCCTTCGAAGCGCGCGAGATCGCCGGTGTTGAACCATCCCTCGCTGTCGATCGCCTTCGACGTCAGCTCCGGTGCGCGATAATAGCCGCGCATCACGTTGCGTCCGCGGACGTGCAGCTCGCCGACCTCTCCCTTTGCCACCGGCATGCCTTCGACCGTCCTGATCCGCGCTTCGACGCCGGGCAGCAGCGTGCCGACTGCCTGATCGGCGCGCGGCGCATCGAACCGGACGCCGGATATGCCGGGGGAACATTCGGTGATGCCGTAGCCGTTCGAAAGCGGCAGGCCGAATTCCTTCTCCACACGGGACTTCAGCTCGAGATCGAGCGGCGCGCCGGCAACCGCGATCAGCCGCAACGAGCCGCGATCCAGTTGCGCGAGACCGGTCACGGTCTTGTATTCCAGCAGGCGCTGGTAGGTCGCGGGAACCCCGTTGAGGATCGTGATGCCTTCCTCGGCGATGGCCCTGGCGAGCGCCGCGGGATCGTATTTGCTGACCAGACGGACGGTCGCGCCTGTCATCAAGGTCATGATCAACAGGGAGATCCCGACGATGTGCGAGATCGGTAGCACGATATAAATCTTGTCGTTCTCGGTCATCTTGCGAAAATAGGCGGTGGTCCTGGCGCTGATCAGCAAATTTTCGTGGGTCAGCATCACGCCCTTGGGCGTGCCCGTGGTTCCCGATGTATAGATCAGCACGGCCACCTGCTTCGCGGCGTAGGCCTCGACCGACTCGGGGACCGCATCTTCGTTCAGCTTGCTGACGCCGATTTGCTTGAGGGGTCCCAGCCAGCGGATCTCCGCTTCACTGCGTGCCGCGTGTGCCGCCGCTTCCCTGGAGACCTCCGCGGTGAACAACATCCGGCGGGCCCCGCTATGGTCGCGGATCTGGTCGAGTTCGCGCGCCGACAAACGGGGATTGGCGACGATGGCCCAGGCGTCGATCCGGCTTGCCGCCAGCAGCATGGCGGCCAGCGCGATGCAGTTCTCGCTGACGATCATGATGCGGTCGCCCGCCCTGACGCCGAGGGATCGAAGCGCCTCCGCGATCCCGGTTACCGAGCGGTCCAGTTCGCGGTAGCTCCACGAGGCACCGTCCTCGATCAGCGCGACGCGATCGGGAGATTCGACCGCATGCCGGCCATAGGCTTCATGGATGCGGCGCGGCAATCCGGTGACGATCTCGGCAAGATCGTTTGCTTCCGACACTTTCGCCACGGCCGACCTCCCGACATGCATCTTGCCGCCTCCCGGGCGGATTTGTCGCCGAAGAGTACCGTTCTTTTTTAGAACCCGTCAATCCCCATCTCGGAGAAGCACCTGCAATCCAAGGAAGATTTACAAGGAGGTCTGCTGGAATAGGCACTTTCGGAAGAAACCCCATTTACATGCGTCCCCGCCCTCGGTATCTTTTTAGTATCAAATTAGAACTTGATAGGGAGAGCGACGAATGGCTAGTGGTCGCGGGGTTGCGGTGCTGGTCGGCGCCGGCGATGCCATCGGCGCCGCGGTGGCCCGGAGATTTGCCCGCGGCGGCTATGCTGTTTGCATCGCTCGACGCGATGCCGCCAAGTCGAACGAACTGATCGTGGCGCTGAAAGCCGAAGGCCACGAGGTTCACGCCTTCAGCGTCGACGCCCGCCAGGAGGCCGAAGTTCAGGGCCTGTTCGCCCGCGTCGAAGACACCATCGGCCCGATCGAAGTCTGTCTCTTCAACGCCGGTTCGAACGTCAACAAGCCGCTGCTGGAAACCACCGAAAAGCTGTTCTTCAAGGCGTGGGAGCTGGCCTGCTATGCCGGGTTTCTGGTCGGCCGCGAGGCCACGCGCCACATGCTGAAGCGCGGCCACGGCACCATGCTGTTCACGGGTGCTACCGCCAGCATTCGCGGCGGCAAGGGTTTTGCGGCATTTTCGTCGGCCAAGTTCGGCCTGCGCGCGGTGGCGCAGGCCATGGCGCGTGAACTCGGGCCGAAGAACATCCACGTCGTGCACCTCCTGATCGACGCGGGCGTCGACAGCGAGGCGATCCATCAGCGCATGAAGGCGGCGAAAGGGATCGAGGCCGGCGATATCCCGCCCGACAGCCTGACGAAGACCGAATCAATCGCTGAAGCCTACTGGTTCGCGCACCAGCAGACCAAAGACGGCTGGACCCATGAACTGGATCTGCGCCCCTCCGTGGAGAAATGGTGAGATGGCAGCCCTACCCGACCTGACGCTGTGGGGCGTCGGAACCAGCCGCACCATCCGTGCGCACTGGGCCATGCATGAACTGGGGCTGCCCTACAAGACAAAGCCGATCGGGCCGCGGACCGGCGAGACCAAGACCACGGAATACACCAAACTCAATCCTCGCCAGAAGGTCCCGCTGCTGCAGGACGGCGACTTCTGCATCGGCGAAAGTGCGGCGATCGTCGCCTATCTCTCGCGAACCTATTCCACACCGGAACGATCCCTGATCCCCGAAGCGCCCCGCGAATATGCGGCTTGGCTGGAATGGTGCTTCTTCGTGGTCGCGGAGCTGGATTCCACCAGCCTGTACGTGATGCGCCGGCATCGTGCCGACGCGCTCGGACCGATCTACGGCATCGCGCCTGAGGTCGCCGCCCAGGCCGGCGAATATTTTCGCCAGCAGCTGCGCCATGTCGAGGTGGCGCTGTCGGACGGCCGCGCGTTCCTGATGGGCGAGCGGTTAACCAGCGCCGACATCCTGCTCACGACTTGCCTGGATTGGGCGATCGCCTATGGCGTCGGCATTTGCGACAATGCGCAGCCCTATCTCGAACGGATTCGCGCACGTCCTGCCTATCAACTCGCCAAGGCGGCGAACGTGGCGCTGGCGCCGATCGTTCCGGTGCCACAGAAGGCGTGATCGTTTCGTCGAGAGAAATTTCTCGCGTGCCCTTCTTCTCCCCTCCTCCCGCGAAGCGGTGGGGAGGGGTCGGGGGTGGGGGGTGCTTCCGCAAACTCGCTGCCAGACGGATGCGCCGACCGACCCCCCACCCCCGACCCCTCCCCGCCACGCGCAAGGGCGCGTGGAGGGAGGGGAGAAGAAAGAGCTACCCCGCCACCCGCACCGCGCGGTCGCTGACCATCTTGTCGATGGCGTCGTCGGCATAGCCGAGCTCTCGCAGGATCTCGCGCGAATGCTCGCCGACGCGCGGTGCCGGTCCGCCGATCACGGCCTCGTTGACGGAGAACCGCGCCGCCGGTTTCGGCTGCCGCACCCGTCCTACCGCGGGCTGGTCGAACTCGGCGATCAGGCCGCGCGCCACCACCTGTTCATTGCCGATGATCTCGCCGCGGCGCAGGATCGGCGCGCAGGGCACGTCGGCGGCATCGAGCCGTTCCAGCCATTCGGCGGTGGAGCGCGTGGCGATGTATTCGCCCATCTTGTTGATGCGGGCGGTGGCGTTGACCGAGCGCGCCGACGGCGTCGCAAAGCGCGGATCCCTGGCAAGTTCCGGATCGCCCGACGCCCGGCAGAAACCCTGCCATTCGGAATCCGAGATGGTGCCGGCGGTGATGTAGCCATCACTGGTCTTGAACACGAGATCCGGCCGGTCCTTGGGGTCTTCCGCCGCGGCCTCGGCGCCGACCACAGTGTACTGGCTCATGCCTTCTGGCCACAGATAGGAAATCATCGCGTCCAGCATCGCGACCTGGATGTGATCGCCCTGGCCGGTCTTCTCGCGGGCGTAGAGCGCCGACGACACCGCCTGCGCAGTGAACACGGCGGTGGTCTTGTCGCAGACGATGGTGCGGATCATCTGCGGACGATTGGTCACCGGCTGCGACTGAATGTCGGCAAAGCCGGACAGGCCCTGGATGATCGGATCGTACACCCGCTTCTTGACGTAAGGCCCGGTGTCGCCGACGCCGCTGATCGAGACATAGATCAGGCGTGGATGCCGCTGGCGCAATTCGTCGGGCCCGAGGCCGAGTCGCTCCATGGTGCCGGGACGGAAATTCTGCACCAGCACGTCGGCTTGCGCCGCGAGTTTTGCCAGCACTTCCTGGCCAGCCGCGTGCTTGATATCGATCGAAAGCGAGCGCTTGCCGCGATTGGACGATATGAACAGCGCCGAAAACTCGCCCGTCTTGTCAATGGACGCGCGGCTGCGGCGGGTGATGTCGCCGCCGATCGGCTCGATCTTGAGCACGTCGGCGCCCTGATCGGCCAGGAACATGGTCGCGAACGGGCCGGAAACCACCCCGGTCAGATCCAGCACGCGAACGCCGTTGAGTGGACCCGGCATGACATTCTCCCCTTGGATCTGCTTTGAAAGCGCCGACAATCTAATCACTTTCCGGGGCAGCGGGCCTGCCAGGACAGGCAGGCCGATCCCCGGATTTCAAGATGCCTTTGCCGCCACGCGGCTGGTCTGCTCGACGATCGATTCCTCGACGTCGCGCAGCTGGTCCTTGCCGAAGAACATTTCCTCGCCGACGAAGAAGGTCGGCGAGCCGAAGGCACCGCGGGCAACCGCATCGGTCGTCAACTCGATCAGCTTCTTCTTGACGTCGTCCTGTTGCGCGCGGGCGATCAGCCGATCGATATCGATGCCGGACGAGGCGAACGCGCTCCGGAAGATTTCGGGATCGTCCATTTTCTTCGGCTCTTCCCACATGTGATGGAAGGCGGCGCGGAAATAGGGTTCGAACATGCCCTCGAACCGGGCAGCGACGGCGCCGCGCATCAGCATCAGCGTGTTGACCGGAAAGAACGGATTCGGCTTGAAGGTCGTGATGTGGTGACGCCGGATGAAGCGCCTTGTCTCCAGCGCCTGATATTCCGGCTTGTTCTTGATGCCGCGCAGCGATTCGAACGGCGACAGATTGTTGGTGGCCTTGAATACGCCGCCGAGCAGCACCGGCACATACTCGAATTTCACCCCGGTACGACGCTCGATATCCGGCAGCGCCTTCTCCGCCAGATAGGCATTGGGACTGCCGAAATCGAACTGGAATTCGACTTTCAGGGATTGGACCACGGCCTTCTCCTCCCGGCACGATGATATGCCCCGCCCTTGCCGTCCCGGCGGGGGCTGGTTCAAGCACTAAAGTTCTATAATCGAACTGTCAAGATGGAAGCCATTTTTCGCCAAAATTTGGTAGTTCCTGCAGCAAATTGCTGATTGTGTAGCCCATAGTGCCAATTTAGAATGATATCGGATTCAGGCTGGTCGACCGGAGCGCGCGATGAAGTGGGACGAACTCGAAGAGGAGCCGTGCTCGCTGGCCCGCACGGTCGCCGTGATCGGCGACCGCTGGAGCCTGCTGATCCTGCGCGAATGCTTCTTGCGGACCCGGCGGTTCGAGGGCTTCCAGTCCGCGCTGGGCATCACCCGGCATCTGCTCGCGGAACGGCTGAAGAAGCTGGTCCGTTTCGGCGTGCTCAGGCGAATTCCGTACCAGGAGTCGCCGAAACGGCATGAATATATCCTGACCCAGAAGGGCCTCGATCTCTATCCCATCATCATGTCGATCGTGCACTGGGGCGACACCCACATGGCCGACGAACGCGGCAGGCCCCTGCTCCACGAGCACAAGGCCTGCGGCAAGGTGTTCGATCCCGTCCTGGTCTGCTCGGAGTGCGGCGAACCCGTCACGGCGAAGGGTGTCCATGTGCATCCCGGACCGGGCAAGCGGGTGGCGGCGGTTGCGGCTACTGCGCTGCCGAAAGCAAAGACCAAGGCCCGCAGCCGCGCGGTCTGAATTTCTTCTCCCCTCCCCCCGCTGCGTCCGCCGAAGCCGCCTGGCGAAGGCGGACGAAGCGGTGGGGAGGGGTCGGGGGTGGGGGGTGCTTCCGCAAAATCGCTGTCGGAGGAACGCGCCGGCAGGAACCGCGGCAGCGGCGAACGCCGCACTACCCCCCACCCCCGACCCCTCCCCGCCACGCGCAAGGGCGCGTGGAGGGAGGGGAGTTAAGAGCATCGCTACTCAACCGTGCGGTACATCGGCTTTCTTGCGCGGACCGGATCGAGCAACGACCAGTCGCCCTGCTCCACCACGTGCCCCTTGGGAAAAGGCGGACGAACCTCCTGGCCAAGCGATCGCATCACCCGGTCGTCGCGGTAGTAGCAAAGCAGCACCACGCGGACCAATGCCGCCAGCGGCGCGCCGCCGACCTCGCGAAAAGCCTTTGCCACATCGGCACGCTGCTCCGCTTCCAGATCGGCGAAGGCACATCCCGCAATCGCGGCGAGATGCGACAAGGCGCGACGGATGTCGTCGCGGTCGCGCTCCAGATTGCGGAGGATGTCGCTGAATATTGTCTCGTCGTCGGCGCCGGGCACGTCGTAGACCGCGCTGGCGGGAATGATCATGCCGGCCAGCGCGCGCAGGTCGCGGGCCTGGTCGGCGGTGAGATCCTGGGTCTGCATGGAAGTCACTCTCAGTCGAACAGGTTGGCGAGGCGCTGCTTGATGCTGTCGGCGATGTAGAGCGCCAGCGCCTGGATGGTCGAGGTCGGGTTCACGCCGCCCGATGTCACCCAGATGCTGCCATCGACGATGAACAGGTTCTTGACGTCGTGGCAGCGGCCCCATTCATTCACCACCGAACGTTCCGGGTCGGTGCCCATGCGTGCGGTGCCGAGCAGATGCCAGCCGGCGTTCAGGACCGGACTCTCGACGGCAATATTGCTGGCGCCGGCGGCGGCCAGCACTTCCTTCGCGCGCGCGATGCCGTGGTCCATCATCTTCAGGCTGTTGGCGCTGATGGTATAGTCGAGTTTCGGCGCCGGGATGCCACTTGAATCCTTCAGGTCGGGATCGAGCGTCACGCGATTGTGCTCCTCGGGCAGATCCTCGCAGATCGCCGAAAGCGTGATGCGGTGGTTCAGGAGCTTGCGATAGACCCGGTGATGGTCTTCGCCCCAGGGCAGCCGCCCCGCATTCGAGCTGATGATGGCTTCCATGATGGCGCCGACGCCGCAGCCGAACTGGAAGGTATAGCCGCGCACGAAATCGCGGCCCGGGTCGGTCTCATAGAATTCCTGGCTCCACAGACACAGCGGCGGACCGTGATTGCCGTCGAGCGGCTCGTCGACATAGCCGTAGGTCTGGGCATAGGGGTGAAACATCAGGTTCTTGCCGACCAGCCCGCTCGAATTGGCGATGCCGTTGGGAAATTTCGCCGATACCGAGTTCAGCATCAGGCGCGGCGTGCCGACGCCGTTGCAGGCGAGGATGACGACTTCCGCCGGCTGAAACTGCTCCTTGCCCTCGGCGTCGTAATAGATCACGCCGGAGGCCATGCCGTGCGCATCGACCGTGACCTCGCGAACCCGGCACATCGTGCGCAGTTCGACGCCGGCACGGATCGCATGCGGCCAATAGGTGATGTCGGTGCTGGCCTTGGCGCCCTGCGCGCAGCCGGGCGTGCAGTGGCCGAGGTTGATGCAGCGCGCCCGCCCCTCATAGTCCGACGTGGCGATCGTCGAGTCCGACGGCCACCAGTGCCAGCCGAGCTGGTTCATCGCCTTGCCGAACCGCGCGCCGGATTTGCCGAGCGGCAATGGCGGCATCGGCGGCTGGTGCGGCGGATAGGCGGGATCGCCCGCGAGACCCGAGACGCCCATCATGCGGTCGTTCTCGGCGAAATACGGCTCCAGCGTGGCGTAGTCGACCGGCCAGTCGTCGGCGACGCCGTCGAGCGTGCGCACCTTGAAGTCCGAGGGGTGCATGCGCGGAAAATGCGCGGTGTACATGATGGTGCTGCCGCCGACGCCGTTAAAATTCACCACCTTGATCGGCGAATTGGCGTCATTGATCGGATAGTCGGTGGGCCGCGCCCGGCGGTTGGGATTGATGGCGAAATCGCTGAACAGGCGCGCTTCCCAGTCCCTGCCGTTGCTGGGATAGTCCGTCGGCTTCACCCAGTCGCCCTGTTCGAGGCAGACGATCCGCATTTTGGTATCGGCCAGACTCCAGGCCACCGCCGCGCCCGATGCGCCAGAACCGATAATCAGGACATCGACTTTATCAAGCATCGATTTTCCTCCCCTGCGAACCATTGTTAGCCAGTTCGCTGACGGCTGTCAGCATGCGCGACAGCATGGGTGATGCTATTGTAGGTTCAGACAGAACAAAGAGAACCGGGAGGCAGGCGTGGCTGAAGGCGTGCGCAACAGCGCAGACACTACTTATGAATGCGACGTGCTCGTGGTCGGCTCAGGCTGCGCCGGCATGTCCGCCGCCGTCACCGCCGGTCACAACGACCTCAAGGTCCTGATCGTCGAGAAGGAGCCGCGCTTCGGCGGCACCACGGCACGCTCCGGCGGCTGGCTGTGGATACCCGGAACGTCGCTGGCGCGGGGCTGGGGCATCCACGAAAGCCCGGATCAGGCGCGCACCTATCTGCGGCATGAGGCCGGCAACAGCTTCGATGCCGCCAGGGTCGATGCCTTTCTGACCGCAGGACCCGAAGCCGTCGACTTCTTCACGACGCAAACGGCGCTGCGCTTCGACATGCCGCTGGTGTTTCCGGATTATCACGCCGAAGCCCCCGGCGGAACGCAGGGCGGACGCTCCATGGTGACGCGGCCGTTCGACGGCCGCGAGCTTGGCCCACATGTCAAGACGCTAGGCGCGCCGCTGCCGGAATTGACCGTGTTCGGCATGATGCTGGGATCGGGCAAGGAGATCATCCACTTCATGCGCGTGACCAAATCGCTGGCCTCGGCGGTTTTTGTCGCCAAGCGGCTGTCGCGGCACCTGATGGATGTGATGCGTTACGGCCGCGGCATGACACTCACCAACGGCAATGCGCTGGCCGGACGGCTGGCGAAATCCGCCTTCGACCTCAACATACCCCTGTGGCTTTCCTCCCCGGTCCGCGAACTGATCGTCGAGGACGGCGCGGTGCGCGGCGCCATGGTCGAACGCGAGGGACGCATGGTTCGCGTTCATGCCAGGCGCGGCGTGATCCTGGCCTGCGGCGGCTTCCCGCATGATGTCGCCAGGCGCAAGGCGATGTTCCCGCATGCGCCTGACGGCACCCAGCATTACTCACCGGGTCCTGCCGGCAACACCGGCGACGGCCTGCGGCTGGCGGAGGCGGTCGGCGGGCGCGTCGAGGACACGCTGCCGAATGCCGCGGCATGGGTGCCGGTATCGGTCACCAAACGGAAGGACGGCACGAGCGGAGTGATGCCGCATTTCATCGATCGCGCCAAGCCCGGCGTGATCGCCGTGATGCGCGACGGCGCGCGCTTCGCGAACGAGGGCAACTCCTATCACGACTTCGTCCAGGCGATGATGAAGGCCGCCAGGCCGGGCGAAGAGATCGCCGCCTTCCTGGTCTGCGATCACAAGACCCTGCGCAAATACGGCCTCGGCTGCGTACCGCCGTTCCCGATGCCAATCGGCCGTCACGTCAAGACCGGCTACCTGATGCGCGGCGCCACGCTGGCGGAACTCGCCGCACAGGCCGGCATCGATGCGCGGGGGCTGGAGGCGACCATTGCGGCGTTCAACGCGTCGGCGGCAACCGGACAGGACACAGCCTTTGGCAAGGGCTCGCGCGCCTACAACCGCTTTCAGGGCGATGCGCTGCACGGACCGAATCCCTGCATCGGCCCGATCGAACAAGGGCCGTTCTACGCCATCAAGATGGTGATCGGCGATCTCGGCACCTATGCCGGGATCAAGACCGACGCCAATGCCCGCGCGCTCGACGCCGACGGTCGTCCGATCGAAGGTCTCTATGCCGCCGGCAACGACATGGCGAGCATCATGGGCGGAAACTATCCCGGTGCCGGCATCACGCTCGGCCCGGCACTGACCTTCGGCTATATCGCGGGGCGGCACATCGCGGGCGTATCGAAGCCGCGATAGGCGGGGCGCCGGCGGCGAGCCTTCATTCAGATGGTTGGCGCGGCTTCCGCCAATGCATCGTCTTCCGCCCGCGCGACGTGCCGGGCGATCACGTCGGCCACCTCGCCGGCGTGGGTCAGAATCATGAAATGCGACGCTCCAGCGATGGTGGCGACCGCGGCATCCGGTATGCACTGACCCAGAAGCTCGTTCGCACGTTTGGCGGCCGGGTGACTGGCCTCACCCCACAACACCAGCGTTGGAATTCCGACGGTGGTCAGCAACCCTGGCGTCAGTTCGAAACCATACGCACTTGACCAGTCCAGCAGATTGGCCGGCGTGGTCTGCGTTGCATAATCGCGAACGCGCTGCGGCCAACCGGCAAAAGTGCCCTCGCCGCCATAGAAATCGACCATCTGTTCGATCGCGGTATGATCGCCGGCCTGATAGGCGCTGATGTAGGCCTCCGACATGGTCCGGAACGCCAGGTAATGCCGGTCCTCGCCCATGTGCCGCAGGATTTCCGGTGCGGGCGCTTCGGCAATGGTCAGGCTCAGCAACGGCACGCGCCCGCGGAGCGCGACGGCGAGCGCCGAAAGGCCGCCAAAGGAGTGGCCGACCAGATGCACCGGGCCGCTCGCGCGGCGGATCACCGCCTCAAGTGCCTCGGCCTCGTGGGCCATGTCGGTATCGGCAACGCTGCGGCGTTCCTGGGTGCCGCCATATCCAAGCAGACTGGTGGTGACGACGCGAAAATTGTTCTTCCACTGCGCCATCACGGGCCGCCATGCGGCGCCGGTGCTGCATGATCCCGGTATCAGCACGACCGTCGGGCCGGCTCCGGCTTCGTCGTAATCGATGCATCCGCGTGGGTCTTCAATCATCTTCAAGTTCCTTCAAGTCGCACAGCCGCGAGCAGGCGGCCGCCGCACGACTATTGAGTGCAGCGGCCGTCAGCAGGAAAAGCCCGATCAGCGCCTGGTGATGACGATCTCGAGGTATTCGCTGGGAACGATCATGGTGCCGTCTTCAGCGCGGTTCATCCGCCCGATCAGCGCCAACAGGTCGGCGCTGAGCCCCTGCTGGTTGGCGGCGTCGAGCGCGGCGAAGGCCTTGAGCATCGGACCGTAATAGTCCCTAAAGATCTGCAGGAAGTGCTCCGGCGAGCGGTAACGGAAGGTGAAGTCGCGCGGCACGGCGTTGATCGCGAGCGCCGAAGGCCCGAACATTTCCGTCAGGCGCGCCCGGGTTCCCCATAACGCGGGCGATTTCGCACCGGCCGGCGGCGGCAGGTATTTGCCGAGCGTCTTGAACAGCTGCCCGATGAAACCTTCCGGTGTCCAATTGGCGAGGCCGATCTTGCCGCCGCTCCGGCATACCCTGAGCAGCTCCGCCGCGGCCTTGTCCTGGTCCGGCGTGAACATGACGCCGAAGGTCGAAACGACCGCGTCGAAACTGGCGTCGGCAAAGGGCAGCGCCTCGGCGTCCGCCTCCTTGAACTCGATCGACAGACCGTCGGCAGCGGCGCGCAACCGGCCACGCTCGAGCAGAGCAGGCACATAATCGGTGGATACGACGTCGCACCAGCGGCGGGCCGCGGCGAGCGTGGCGTTGCCGTTACCCGCGGCGACATCGAGCACCTTCTGCCCGGCGCGGATATCGAGGGCTTCGCACAGTTCCTCACCGACGATCTGAAGGGTGGTGCCGACCACGGCGTAGTCGCCGGAGGACCAGGCGCCCTGCTGGCGTGTCTTGAGGGCTCCGAGATCGACCGAGGGCGGTGGGGCGTTCTGAACTGCCGATAGAGTCATAATTGTTCTCCGTTCCAATGTGTTGGTGCTGTCGATGCTGCGGGTTCCGGCTGGCTTGCTGCTACCGGCGCGCCGCAGATTGTGGCCAGATCCAGTCGTTTAAATTTCTACTGATTCCAAGAAAATGATCCTGATCTGAAACTAAAAACCGTTGCCAAAACCGAGACTGAGAGGCCGACCGTTCC
>JBDRNF010000141.1:0-18246 GCA_043811435.1 Pseudomonadota bacterium | reverse complement strand
CAGGTCACACCGGAATCACCCGGCACTCCCCGCGCGATGGTTTACGCTTATACGTGCTCTCCTCGGTGAGCCCTGCGCTTTTGCCACCGTCGCCCGCGCTGCCTTAAGCTTGCGAACTTGACACCAGCCATTGGGGTGTCGGGACCACACGATTTCGCCGTCCGCTTCAGACGTCCTGGTCAGGAACGCCATCCGCGTCCACCGCATCCCCGTCCCGCATTGGTGACCTTGCGCAACGCCCCTCTGAATGGGACGGGATGCGAAAGATATAGCCTGATTTCAAGTTCTGGAAAACAGAAATATTTTTGTTTCGAGGGCTTGACATGGTTTCTGATAAACGGAAGTGATTTGCCCGTCGGGTGGATTTGTTGAATCGGCTCGACAAATCGGTGTTTTCGCGCTGGCTTGTTCGGTGAAAATTTTTTGCGCCGGATGTCGATGGAGGCGGATGGGCCGATCGCAACTCGGATGGGTTGAGCGATCGCGTCCGCCGAAGCCCAATCCGGCGAAAGTGGAAGCGAAACCCATCAAGGCAATCGCCGCATGCGATGGGTTTCGCAAGAGCTCAACCCATCGCCCTGTTAAGCTCTGATATCCACGCCCGTCTGTCCGGGCTCCAGAGGTTTGACCATCTGCACCATCCCGCTATCTGAAACTTTAGTATATTGAAAAGATCCCAGATGCTTGGCGCCAACATTGAAAACGCGTCCCTCAAATCGAACGCCGATCGTGCCGACATCTTCCCCTGCGTTACGCCTCTCGGCGGTGATCTGCTCGCTCAACGTGAAGTCTGCGTATAGATAATCTCTGATCGACATGTTGAGTTGGTTTTTCTTCAGCGCATCAGCTTGGGAGAGTAAATCCGCAAGCTTGTTGGTCTGATTTTCGCTCGATTGTTCAACCGTCTGGGACGGTTGATCGGCAACGTTAGTGTTGAATGTTGAACGCTCCGCAGTGGCATAGCGCTGGGTGGGTGGAAAGTAGGGCGTTGCGCCTATTGTTGTCACGGCGGCGATTCCTCTTTTTGGCATCGAGTTTGCCAAGCAAAGCGTGTGCCAAGCGTATTGTGCGCCACGCCCGTCAGAAATCGAAGGGCGAGTAGCCCATGATGGGAAACATTTGCCGCCTGGGGCAAATTTGACCGCGTAGGTTGGGTGTGCGCCGGGAGACCGGCAAGGAGTAGGTGGTGCAAGTCCACTGCGATGAAGGAGTAGCGAACAAAGCAAAACGCCCGGCGATCGCTCGCCGGGCATCCTGTTCGCTTAACGCCGCAGCGTCGGCTTACTTCTTCACCAGCGGACACACGCTCTTGTCGAGCGGAATGAACGCTTCTTCCGCCGGGATGGTGGCGACCAGCTTGTAGTAGTCCCAGGGCGCCTTCGATTCCGAGGGCTTCTTCACCTCGAACAGATAGGCCGGGTGGATCTTGCGGCCGTCGGCGCGGATCGAGCCCTTGCCGAACAAATCGTCGTCGGTCGGCATTTCCTTCATCTTGGCGACCACGGCGCGGCCGTCATGCGGGTTGCCGCCGAGCGCTTCCAGCGCCTTGAAGTAATGGATCAGCGAGGAGTAGACGCCGGCCTGCACCATGGTCGGCGGACCCTTCTTGTACTTCTCGTTGAAGCGTTTTGTGAACGCGCGGGTCTTGTCGTTGGCGTCCCAGTAAAACGTCTCGGTGAAGTTCAGGCCCTGCGCCACCTTCAAGCCCAGCGCGTGAACGTCGGTGATGAACAGCAGCATGCCCGCGAGCTTCTGGCCGCCGGCGACGATGCCGAACTCCGCCGCCTGCTTGATCGCATTGGTGGTGTCGCCGCCGGCATTGGCGAGACCGATGATCTTGGCCTTGGAGCTCTGCGCCTGCAGCAGGAACGAGGAGAAGTCGGCGTTGTTGAGCGGATGCCTGACGTTACCGAGCACCTTGCCGCCATTGGCGGTGACCACCGCGGCGGTGTCGCGCTCCAGCGCGTGACCGAAGGCGTAATCCGCGGTCAGGAAGAACCAGCTGTCGCCGCCGGATTTCACCAGCGCCTTGCCAGTGCCGTTGGCCAGCATCCAGGTGTCGTAGACCCAGTGCACCGTGTTCGGCGAGCACTGCGCGCCGGTGAGGTCCGACGAGGCCGAACCGGAGTTCAGGTTGACGACGTTCTTGTCCTTGGCTAGGTTGGCGATGGCGAGGCCGACGCCGGAACTGGCGAGATCGACGAACACATCGACCTTTTCGACGTCGATCCACTGCTTGCCGATGTTGACGCCGACGTCGGGCTTGTTCTGATGGTCCGCCGAGATCAGGTCGATCTTCCAGCCCTTCTTGAGCAGCCCGGAATCCTCGATCGCCATCTGCGCGGCGACGGACGAGCCGGGACCGCCGATATCGGCGTAAAGACCGGACTGGTCGCCGAGGCTGCCGACCTTGACCACTTTGTCGAGCTTGGCCTGTGCAAACGCACTGCCGGCAAATACCAGGCTCGTGGTCAGCACCAGGGCAGCAATCGATCGTTTCTGCATTATTCCTCCAAAGGATGTTTTGAAATTCGCGCGAGACGATAAGCGCGAGCGCGCATTATGGCGCGCATTTCGTCTGCCGCATAGCCGCCCGCAAAAACAGCGCGGCGCGCTCTGCGAATATTTCACGTCGCGGAGAATTGGCGCCGCAAGTCTGCCGTCAGCGCCAGAAATAGCGCACGCTGGCGTAGACGATGACGAGGCAAATGAAGATGAGCGCCACGGGAAGCCGGGGTTTTGCCGGCGGACCGCCGGCGGCCTTGGCCGGCTTCGGCGCCGGCCGCTTGAAGGCGGTGACGTTATCCGCCACCGGCCCTCGATCGGCTCCGTGGCCGTTCAACTGGGCTTTTACATCGGGCGGCAGGCCGGCCCCACCCATTTCGCCATAGTAGCTGCGGTAGATGATCTGGATGGTGGCCTCCGAGGCCTCGGGTTCCGCCATCTTCCCGAGCAGGGTTTTATAGCCGGCCAGGAATTCCTGGGCTTCGGCGGGCAGGGAGGAGGTGCCGTTCAGCTTGGCCAGCATCTTCCAGGTCGCAAAGTCCGCGCGCGCCCTGGTGTCGGCGCGTCGCGCGATCAGCATATCCGCAGCTTTAATCAAATTGTCCTCAAGCCTTGTCGGCGTCTTCCGGGAGTCTTTTAAACTACAGATTGCCGGTCAATACGAGAAGTAAACGGATCACATAACCGGTCGATGTCCGCACTATCGCCGAAATAACATCAAGATTTAGACCGAACTGGGAACCGGCGAGCGGCAGAACGATCAGGATACCGATCAGGATCAGCATGCCCCATGGCTCCAGCCGGGAAAGCGGGTAGGCCAGCACGTCAGGCAGCAATCCGACCGCGACCCGGCCGCCGTCCAGCGGCGGGATCGGCAGCATGTTGAAGACCGCCAGCAGCACATTGATGATCAGCGCGTTTTTGAGGTTGTCGGCCAGCCATTTGGTGGTTTCGGCGGGCGCCAAAGGCAGGGCATGGAACGCCAGCGCCGCCAGCAGGGCGAGCGCGATGTTGACGGCGGGGCCGGCCAGCGCCACCCAGACCATGCCGAGCCGGGGGTTGCGCAGGTTGCGGAAATTCACCGGCACCGGCTTGGCATAGCCGAACAGGAACGGGGCGTGGGACAACAGCAGGATCCCCGGCAGCAGCACCGTGCCGAAGGGATCGATGTGCTTGAACGGATTGAAGCTGACGCGGCCGAGGTCATAGGCGGTATTGTCGCCGAGCCGGCGCGCGGCAAACGCGTGGGCGGCCTCGTGAAAGGTGATGGCGATGATCAGCGGCAGGACCCAGACCGAGATGCTGTAAAGGGAGATATTTGAAAACAATGGATGTCCTGTTTCGCGCCGTGCGGGTCAGGTTATCACGGATTTTGGGGAGTTGGATTTCTCTTTCGCCCGCATTCGTCGTCCTGCGAACGAGCGCAGGGACGACGAGAGCTATGGGTCCCGGCTCTGCGGAGCAGCGTGAAGGACGCTGCACCGCGTCCGGGACACGAGTGTCAACTGATAGTCGCTGCCGTCGGTCACAAAGCTTCGTGCCCCGGACGCTGCGCAGCACGAAGTGATGCGCAGCTGAGCCGGGGCCCATGCTTCGTTGAAGTGGAATTACGCCGGCACCGTGCCCTGATATTGCAGCAGTCCGTCATCCAGCCTCACCCAGTCCATCTTCTCCGAAACCCAGATGTGGGCGGTCGGCGCGAATGCGTTGCGGTCGTCGAAGGTGGCCAGCGCGACACCCGCCGCCGTGCCGTTGCGGCGCCAGGAAAACAGCCTTGTGCCGCAGATCTTGCAGAACACCCGGTCGATCGTCTCCGACGAGGCATAGCGCGCGGTCTCGCCCTCGACGCTCAAGGCGTCCAGCGGGAACAGCGCGCGGGCATAGAACGGCGAGCCCATCGCCTTCTGGCAGTTGCGGCAATGGCAGATCCGGACGTTGAGCGGCTCGCCCTCGCACCGGAACCTGACCGCGCCGCACATGCAGCCGCCTTCGTGTGTCATGACATCCTCACCGACCTCATCCTGAGGAGGCGCTTCTTCAGCGCCGTCTCGAAGGATGATGAAACATCCGGGCTCTCATGGTTCGAGACGCCGCGCGAAGATGCGCGGCTCCTCACCATGAGGACCATGACAGAAACGGTTCAATACGTCGCCCGGCCGCCGGAGATATCGAACACCGCGCCGGTGGAGAACGCGCAGTCTTCCGACGCCAGCCATGACACCATCGCGGCCAGTTCCTCCACCAGCACGAAACGGCCCTTGGGAATCTTCGACAGCATGAAGTCGATATGCTGTTGCGTCATCTGGTCGAAGATCGCGGTTTTGGCCGCAGCCGGCGTCACCGCGTTGACGAGGATGTCGTGCTGCGCCAGTTCCTTGCCGAGCGATTTTGTCAATGCGATCAGCCCGGCCTTGGAGGCGGAATAGTGCGCGGCGTTGGGATTGCCTTCCTTGCCGGCGATCGAGGCGATGTTGACGATGCGGCCGTAGCCTTGCTTGATCATGTCGGGCGCGATCGCCTTGCAGCAGATGAAGGGGCCGTCGAGATTGATGCGCAGCACCTTGCGCCATTCCTCGAGGTCGGTTTCCCACACCGTCTTGTTGATGCCGGCGATCCCCGCATTGTTGACGAGTATGTCGATCTTGCCGAACGCCGCCAGCGTGGCGTCGCGCGCCTTTTCGACCGCGGCGAGATCGGAGACGTCGACCTTGATCGCGACGACGGCCGGGCCGATTTCCTTCGCCGTCTTCTCGGCGAACGGCAGGTCATGATCCCAGATTGCGACCTTGGCGCCGGACGCGACGAATCGTTCGGTAATGGCGCGGCCAAACCCCTGCGCGCCGCCGGTGACGACGGCGGTGCGGCCGTTGAGATCGATCTTGTTCATGGGATTAGGTCCTCTCGATTGAATTAAGCGAGCTCAATTTATCCGTCGTTCCGGGATGCCTCACAGGTCGGCCATGGCCGACTTGTGGGGCAGGCCCGGAATCCATACTCACGATCGTGGTTATGGATTCCGGGCTCGCTCGTTTCACTCGCGCCCCGGAATGGCGTCGTTAGTGAGGAAGTCACAGCATGTAGCCGCCGTCGACGACGAGGTCGACGCCGGTGGTGAAGGCGCTTTCGTCGCTGGCGAGGTACAGGGCCGCGGCCCCGATTTCATCCGCGGTGCCGAGCCGGCCCATCTTCTGGCGGGCGACGAATTTTTCACGGCCGTCCGGGCCGGCCGCGGCGGCGCGCTGCAGCATCGAGGGCGTTTCCACCGTGCCGGGACAGATGCTGTTGCAGCGGATGCCCTGGGTGATGAAATCGGACGCTACCGCCCGCGTCAGCAACGAGACCGCGGCCTTCGATGCACTGTAGACGTAGCGGTTGGCCGGCGGCCGCAGCGCTGCGCAGGACGAGATGTTGACGATGCTGCCGCCGCCGCCCGCGATCATCGCGGGCAGAAATGCCTTAATGGTCCGGTGCATCGACTTGACGTTGAGGTCGAACGAAAAGTCCCAGTCTTCCTCCGAGCAGTCGAGGATGGTGCCGTGATGCACGAAGCCGGCGGCATTGAGCAGGATGTCGATCCTGCCGACGCGTTCTGCAAACGCGTTGACGGCTGCGGTGTCGCGGACATCGAGCCTTGCGACTTCCGCAATGCCTTCGTTCTTCAGTGCCGCGAGGCCCTTCTCGTCGATATCGGTGGCGATTACAGTAGCGCCCTCGCGCGCGAATGCGATGGCGCAGGCGCGGCCGATGCCGGCGGAGGCGGCGGTGACAAAGGCGCGCTTGCCCTTGAGGCGGTCTGACATTTTTTCTCCCGTGGCAATTTTGCGGACACCCTCAGCGAGTCGTCCCTGCGAACGCAGGGACCCATACGCCGCGGCGCTTCATTGGGGCAGAGTGTGAGAGGCCTTTTTTCATTTTCGCCGGCGGGTGGTTTTGGGTCCCTGCGTTCGCTGGGACGACGAGAGTGCAGGGACGACGATCTCAATGATTATCCCGCGCCGTGCCGACGGTGCCGGCGATGTCATGATAGCGGGTCGCAAGCTCCATGCAGGCGCCGGTGGACTGCTGGCCGACGGTGGAGCGATAGAGTTCCTGCCACGGGGTCTGGTTGGCGGGGTATTTGAATCCGCCATCGGCCTTCAGCGCCGCGTGGCGCGCCTTGACCTCGTCGTCGGAGATCAGGATGTTGGCGCTGCCCTTGTTGAGGTCGATGCGGACCTTGTCGCCGGTTCGCAGGATCGCCAGCCCGCCATTGGCGGCGGCTTCCGGCGTGGCATTGAGGATCGAGGGCGAGCCCGAGGTGCCGGACTGCCGGCCGTCGCCGATGCAGGGCAGGGACAGGATGCCGCGTTTGATCAATGCAGCCGGCGGCTGCATGTTCACGACCTCGGCGCCGCCGGGATAGCCGATCGGGCAGGTGCCGCGCACGAAAAGGATGCAATGCTCGTCGATCTCGAGCGAGGCGTCGTCGATGCGGTGGTGATAATCCTCCGGCCCCTCGAACACGATGGCGCGGCCCTCGAAAGCGTTGGGGTCTTTCGGATTGATCAGATAGCGGTCGCGGAATTCCTTGGAGATCACGCTGGTCTTCATGATCGCGGAATCGAACAGGTTGCCGCGCAACACGAGGAAGCCGGCGTCCTTCACCAGCGGCTTGTCGTAAGCCCAGATCACGTCGCCGTCGGGCTTCGGCGCCTCGCGGCAATTGTCGCCCATGGTGTGGCCGTTGACAGTCATCGCGTCTTCATGGATGCGCTTGTGCGCTATCAATTCGCGCACCACACTGGGCACGCCGCCGGCGCGGTGATATTCCTCGCCGAGATAGAATCCGGCCGGCTGCATGTTGACCAGCAGCGGCACGTCGTGGCCGTGCTTCTGCCAGTCGTCGATCTCAAGCTCGACGCCGATATGGCGGGCCAGCGCGTTGATGTGGATCGGCGCGTTGGTCGAGCCGCCGATCGCCGAATTGACCACGATGCAGTTTTCGAACGCCTTGCGCGTCAGGATGTCGGACGGCTTCAGGTCTTCCCAGACCATGCCGACGATGCGCATGCCGGTCTCGTAGGCGATCTGGCCGCGTTCGCGGTAGGGGGCGGGGATCGCGGCGCAGCCCGGCAGCGACATCCCCAGGGCTTCCGCCAGCGAGTTCATGGTCGAGGCGGTGCCCATGGTGTTGCAGTGGCCGACCGACGGCGCCGACGAGGCCACGATGTTCATGAATTCCTCGTAGTCGATATCGCCGGCGGCCAGTTCCTCGCGCGCCTTCCAGACCACGGTGCCGGAGCCGGTGCGCAGCCCCTTGTGCCAGCCGTTCAGCATCGGGCCGCCCGACAGCACGATGGCCGGCATGTTGACGGTGGCCGCCGCCATCAGGCAGGCGGGAGTGGTCTTGTCGCAGCCGGTGGTCAGCACCACGCCGTCGAGCGGGTAGCCGAACAAGAGTTCGACCAGTCCGAGATAGGCGAGGTTGCGATCCAGCGCCGCGGTCGGACGCTTGCCGGTTTCCTGGATCGGATGCACCGGAAATTCCATCGCGATGCCGCCGGCGGCGCGAATGCCTTCGCGGACCCGGTGCGCCAGTTCCAGATGATGGCGGTTGCACGGCGACAGATCGTTGCCGGTCTGCGCGATGCCGATGATCGGCTTGCCGGATTGCAGCTCGTGCCGGGTCAGGCCGTAATTGAGATAGCGCTCGAGATAGAGCGCGGTCATCCCCGGATTATGCGGGTTGTTGAACCATTCGCTGGAGCGAAGCTTGCGTCTGGTGACGCCGGCAAGCGGCTTGTTCATTGTTGTTTCCC
Source organism: Pseudomonadota bacterium (assembly GCA_043811435.1). GTDB lineage: Bacteria > Pseudomonadota > Alphaproteobacteria > Rhizobiales > Xanthobacteraceae > Bradyrhizobium. Next base: position 9,943 of record JBDRNF010000141.1, on the reverse strand, counting down.
CGCATGGCATTTTCTGTCGCGTGAACCTAGCGCGCGAAATGCTTGTTCTGCAAACCGGGCCGGTCCCGGATCGCTGGTCTGGCGGCCCAGTATTAGCCGCACGCAAAAGGTAGCGCTACCATTTTTTGCTACGATGATTTGATCGGTGCCACGGGCGATCACAGGGCGATCAGACGCGCCGCGGCGACGAGCTTTCGCGGATCATGAGCTGGAAACCGAGGTCGACGACCGGTTCCGGTGGGCGATTACCTGCGATCGCCGCCAGCACCATGGTGACGGCGCTGCGACCCATCTCGTAGCGGTTGGTTCGCACGCTGGTCAAAGGCGGGACGGCGGACGCCATGAACTCCAGGTCATTGAAGCCGACGATCGCCAAGTCCTCGGGAACGGATAATTGCCGGCGCTGGCATTCGAACAGCACGCCGAGCGCGAGGTCGTCATTGCCGCAGGAGACCGCGTCGATATCGGGGGCCTTCGACAAAAGGTCGGCGAACAGTGTTCCACCCAGCGTGATGGACGTGGGCACCGGGGTCGTCATGATCAGACGCGGATCGAACAGCGCGGCGGCTTTCATGGCATCGCGGTAGCCGCCGAACCGCCGCTGCATCCGCGGATCCATTTGCGCCCCGACAAATCCGATGCGCTGAAAGCCTTGCGCCACGAGATGGGAAACCGCTGCAAATTCGGCATCCTGATGCGAAAATCCCACCATCATGTCGACCGGGGCGGGTCCGATTTCCATGATCTGGACCATCGGGCAATTCATCGCCTCAAGCACCGCGCGGGATTCCGCGGTCTGGTCGATGCCGGTCACGATCAATCCGGCCGGCTTCTGGGCCTGAAACAGGCGCAGCAACTGCTCCTCCTGCAGGATCGAGTAGCGCGTGTTGGCGAGCTGGATGCTGTAGCGGCTGCCCTCGGAGGCATCGTAGATGCCGCGCAGCACATCGGAGAAAACGTTGTTGGTCAGGGAGGGAATGAGAACGCCGATCACCTCGGTGCGTTGCGAGGCCAGCGCGCGCGCCGCAAGGTTCGGCACATAGCCCAGTTCCTTCGCCGCGCTCGCCACCCTCTCGCGTTTGCTCGGCGAGAGTGCTTCCGGATTTCGAAAAAAGCGCGATGCGGTGATGGGGCTCACCCCCGCCAATTTGGCGACTTCCGTGAGCCGGATTTCGCCAGACTTCGCTCGTTTCCGTTCCATGGCGCGCTCATATCACAACAATCGCGGCAATTGAACACACATTGACAGCGCTACCAGCGGATTGCTAATGATCGTCGAATTGGGGACAATGCCAATCAAGGTCAACTTCGGAAAAACGAAGTTGGAAAACAGAGCAGCGACGGCTTCGCCGTACGGTGCCGCGAAATTCGGAGGGAAGAATATGTCGTCGGTGCAGATTCGCGACGTGCGCAAGTCGTTTGGCGGCTTTGAAGTGCTGCACGGCGTATCGATTCCGATCGAGGACGGCGCCTTCGTGGTGCTGGTCGGCCCCTCCGGCTGTGGCAAGTCGACCCTGCTGCGGATGCTCGCCGGGCTCGAAAACATCACCTCCGGCACGATTTCGATCGGCGACCGCGTCGTCAACAACGTGCAGCCGAAAGAGCGCGACATCGCGATGGTGTTCCAGAATTATGCGCTCTATCCGCATATGACGGTCGCCGACAATATGGGATTTTCGCTGAAGCTGCGCGGCGCCAGCGCGGAAGAAATTTCCACGGGCGTCAAGCGCGCCGCAGAAATCCTGGCGCTGACGCCGCTGCTCGACCGCTTTCCCAGACAATTGTCCGGCGGCCAGCGCCAGCGCGTGGCGATGGGACGCGCCATCGTGCGCGATCCGCAGGTATTCCTGTTCGACGAGCCCTTGTCCAACCTCGACGCCAAGCTGCGCGTGGCGATGCGCACCGAGATCAAGGAACTGCATCAGCGGCTGAAGACCACGACCGTCTACGTCACCCACGACCAGATCGAAGCCATGACCATGGCGGACAAGATCGTCGTGATGCATGACGGCATCGTCGAGCAGATGGGCACGCCGCTCGAACTCTACGACAGACCGGAAAACCAGTTCGTGGCGGGCTTCATCGGCTCGCCGTCGATGAATTTCCTCAGCGGAAAGGTGAAATCGAACGGTGTCGCGCAGTTCGAGGGACCGAACGGCGTCAAGCTGCCGCTGGGATCGGCGCCCGCCAATTCGGAAGGCCGGCCCGCGGTGTACGGCATCCGGCCCGAGCACTTCACCATCGCCGACGATGGCGCGGAGGCCGAGATCGTGGTGGTCGAGCCGACCGGCTCGGAAACCCAGGTATTCGCCAAGCTCGGCGGCGAGCAGGTCGTCGCTGTGTTCCGCGAGCGTCATCAATTCAATCCGGGCGACAAGATCCGGCTGAAACCGGATCCGGCGCTCGTGCATCTGTTCGACGAGACCACCGGGAAGCGACTGAACTAAAAAACATAATCAAATCCAAAAGGGAGGATCGACCATGCAAGACTTTACCCGCCGTAGCCTGCTTCAGGGCGGCACCGCACTTGCCGCAACCGGCGCGCTGACCGGGCCGGCTCTGCTCGATTTCGCCAAGGCCTGGGCACAAGCGGCGCCCTTCAAGGCGGAGAAGGGGGCCAAGCTCACTGTGATGCGCTGGAAGCGCTTCGTGCCGGCCGAGGATGCCGCCTTCAACGACATGGTCGCCGCCTTCAAGGCCGCCACCGGCACCGAGATGAACGTGTTCAGCGAATCCTTCGAGGACGTGCAGCCGAAGGCTTCGGTCGCTGCCAACACCGGGCAGGGTCTGGATCTCGCCTGGGGCCTGCATACGCTGCCGCAGCTGTTTCCGACCAAAGTGCTGAAGATGAACGACGTCGCGAACTATCTCGGCAAGAAGTACGGCGGATGGACCGAAGCGGCCGCCATCACCTGCAAACAGGGCAACGACTGGCTCGGTATCCCGGTCGCCACCATCGGCGGTTACATGACCTACCGCAAATCGGCGATGGAGAAGGCCGGCTTCAAGGAATTCCCGAAGGATTTCCCGGGCTTCCTTGAGCTCTGCAAGGCGCTGAAGAAGAACAACACGCCGGCCGGCTTCGCGCTCGGTCACGCCTCGGGCGACGCCAACGGCTGGCTGCACTGGATCCTGTGGGGCCACGGCGCCTACACGGTGGACAAGAACGACAAGGTCATCATCAACTCACCCGAAACCGTCAAAGCGCTGGAATACTGCAAGGAGCTGTCCGACACCTTCATTCCCGGCACGGCGTCCTGGAACGACGGCTCAAACAACAAGGCCTACCTGTCGGGCGAACTCTATTGCACCGCCAACGGCATCTCGATCTACGTCGCGGCCAAGGACGATCCGACCAAGAAAGAGCTCACCGAGGACACCTATCACGCCTACATGCCCGTTGGTCCGGTCGGCAAGCCGACCGAACTGCAGCTCGCGGTTCCAATCCTGGCGTTCAACTTCACCAAATATCCGAACGCCGCGAAGGCCTTCGTCGCCTTCATGCTGGAGAAGGAAAACTACGACAAGTGGCTGACCGGCGCGCGGGGCTATCTCACCCACACGCTCAACGCCTACGACAACTCGCCGGTGTGGACCGCCGATCCGAAGAACCAGGTGTTCAGCCAGGCCAGCAAGCGCGCGCTGCCGGCCTCGGGCATCGGCAAGGTCGGCGAAAAGCCGGCGACCGCGATCGCCGACTTCCTGGTCGTCGACATGTTCGCCAACTACTGCACCGGCCGCGAGAACGCCAAGGGCGCGATCGCGATCGCCGAGCGCCAGTTGAAGCGCATCTATCGCTAAAGGACACCGGGCGGGCGGCAAGCGATTGCCGCCCGTTCGCCCAAACGGCGCGAGTATCGCCGTTCTTGCGTTCATGCGACTGAAGACGGCGCGCTTGCCGATTTTAATGCGGGATTCCGTTAATGGCTGACATCGCAGTGCAACAAAGGGCCGCCAGGCCGCCGATCCGCGAGGCGACCGCGTGGCAGCAGGTCAAGTCCAACCGCAACTTCATCGCGCTCTGGTTCATGCTTCCGGCGATGGCGTTCCTGATTCTGTTCCTGGCCTATCCGCTGGGGCTTGGAATCTGGATTTCGTTCACCGACGCCCGCATCGGCCGCCCCGGCGTTTTCGTCGGGCTGGAGAACTATGTATGGCTCTGGGATGATTCGATCTTCTGGCTGTCGGTGTTCAATACGCTTCTCTATACCCTCGTCGCCAGCGCCATCAAATTCGGCATTGGTCTCTATCTCGCGCTGCTGTTGAACGAGAACATGCCGTTCAAGGCGATGCTGCGCGCGCTGGTGCTGATTCCGTTCATCGTTCCGACCGTACTGTCGGCGCTGGCATTCTGGTGGATCTTCGATTCGCAATTCTCGATCATCTCCTGGTCGTTGAAGCAGATGGGATTGATCACCGAGAACATCAATTTCCTCGGCGATGTCTATTGGGCGCGGACATGCGTGATCTTCGCCAACATCTGGCGCGGCGTGCCATTCGTCGCGATCACGCTGCTGGCCGGGCTGCAGACCGTTTCGCCCTCGCTGTATGAGGCCGCCACCCTCGACGGCGCGACCCGCTGGCAGATGTTCCGCAACATCACCTATCCGCTGCTGACCCCGATCATCGCCGTCGTGATGACGTTCTCGGTGCTGTTCACCTTCACCGACTTCCAGCTGATCTGGGCGATGACGCGCGGCGGTCCGGTCAATGCGACTCATCTGATGGCCACGCTGTCGTATCAACGTGCGATCATCGGCGGCGTGCTCGGCGAGGGCGCGGCGATATCGAATGCGATGATTCCGTTCCTGCTGGCGGCGATCATGGTGTCCTGGTTCGGACTGCAGCGGCGCAAGTGGCAACAGGGTGAAAACAATGACTGATCTGCGCACACAGCCCGCCGATCTCAAAGCCGTGCTGTCGGGTTCGGCACGAACCGTGGCGGCCGACGATCACAGCGTCGGCATGAGCTACCTGGAGTCGCTGCCGCGGCGGCTGGTGACGCTCTATCTGCCGCTATCGATCATCGTGATCATCCTGCTGTTCCCGTTCTACTGGATGGCGCTCACGGCGGTAAAGCCGGACGAGCAGCTGCTCGATCTCAACACCTACAATCCGTTCTGGACCTGGAATCCGACCTTCAAGCACATCTACAAGCTGTTGTTCGAGAGCTACTACCCGCTGTGGCTCTGGAACACGATGTATGTGGCGGTCGCCGCCACCATCCTGTCGATCATTGCCTCCGTGCTGGCGGCCTATGCGATCGTGCGTCTGCGCTATCGCGGTGCGCAATGGGTCGGCGGATTCATCTTCCTCGCTTATCTGGTGCCGCCCTCGATCCTGTTCATTCCGCTCGCGACGGTGGTTTTCCAGTACGGCCTGTTCGACACGCCGTTCGCGCTGATCCTGACCTATCCGACCATCCTGATTCCGTTCTCGACCTGGCTGCTGATGGGTTACTTCAAGACCATCCCGTTCGAGCTGGAGGAATGCGCCCTGATCGATGGCGCCAGCCGCTGGCAGATCCTGACCAAGATCGTGCTGCCGCTGTCGATCCCCGGATTGATCTCGGCGTTCATCTTCTGCTTCACGCTGTGCTGGAACGAGTTCATCTACGCGCTGACCTTCCTCACCTCGGTGCAGAACAAGACGGTGCCGGTCGCGATCGTCAACGAATTCGTCGACGGCGACGTCTATCGCTGGGGCTCGCTGATGGCGGGCGCGCTGGCGGGTTCGCTGCCGCTGGTGATCCTTTACGCGTTCTTCGTCGAGCATTATGTTTCGGCAATGACGGGAGCCGTCAAGGAGTGAGCCTGCAGGCCCGCATCTCGAGTTTCGAATAACAAAGGAGTAGGGCTTTGCATATACTGGTTCTGGGCGCCGCCGGCATGGTCGGCCGCAAGCTGACCGAGCGGCTGTTGCGCGACGGCCGCCTTGGCGGCCGCGAGATCACGCGCATGACGCTGCATGACGTCGTGGCGCCGACCAAGCCCGCCGGTGCGGCGATCCCGATCAGCGTCGTCACCAGCGACTTCGCCGATCCCGCGACGGCCGCACCGCTGGTAGCGCACCGCCCCGATGTGATTTTCCATCTCGCGGCGATCGTCTCGGGCGAGGCGGAGCTTGATTTTGACAAGGGTTATCGCATCAACCTCGACGGCACGCGGATGTTGTTCGATGCCATCCGGCTCACCGGTGAGGGATACAAGCCCCGTATCGTCTTCACCTCGTCGATCGCGGTGTTCGGAGCGCCGTTCCCCGATGCGATCGGCGACGAGTTCTTCCACACCCCGCTGCTGAGCTACGGCACCCAGAAGGCGATCTGCGAACTGCTGCTGGCCGACTATTCGCGCCGCGGCTTCATGGACGGCATCGGCATCCGGCTGCCGACCGTCTGCATTCGTCCCGGCCTGCCCAACAAGGCGGCCTCCGGATTCTTCTCCAACATCCTGCGCGAACCGCTGGCCGGCAAGGAAGCGGTGCTGCCGGTGTCCGAAGACGTTCGCCACTGGCATGCCTCGCCGCGCTCGACCGTGGGTTTCCTGCTGCATGCGGCGACCATGGACAGCGCCACTGCCGGCGCGCGCCGCAACCTCACGATGCCCGGCCTGTCGGCCACCGTCGGCGAGCAGATCGCGGCCTTGAAGCGGGTGGCGGGCGACAAGGTGGCAGCGCGGATCAAGCGCGAGCCCGACCCGTTCATCATGGGCATCGTCGCGGGATGGCCGCGCAATTTCGATGCCCAGCGGGCTCGCCAACTCGGCTTCACCACCGCCGAACAGACCTTCGATGACATCATCAGGATTCACATCGAGGACGAACTCGGCGGCAAGTTCGTCGACTGAGTCTTGGGTCTTGCCCTTGGGGCCAACCCCGATGGATGAAACAACCTCCGCTGTCATCGCCCGGCTTGACCGGGCGACCCAGTACGCCGCGGCTTCTCGGATGAACACGACCGTCTCTGGAATACTGGATCGCCCGGTCGAGCCGGGCGACGACAGTTTTGTTGTGGCGGGCGGCGCGCCGACCCGTTGGCACGCAATGACGGTGCAAAACTCATGACCAAGGTAGCCAGCATCGGCGAGTGCATGATCGAGCTGAAGCAGGCCGACGCCGGCCTGTTTTCGCGCGGCTATGGCGGCGATACCCTTAACACGTCCGTCTACCTGGCCCGGCTCGGCGTCGGCGTCGACTACATTACCGCGCTGGGTGACGATTCCATCAGCGACGAGATGATGGTGGGCTGGGCCATTGAGGGGATCGGCACCGGCCGGGTTGCGCGGCTGAAAGGCAAATTGCCCGGCATCTATATGATCCAGACCGACGCGTTCGGCGATCGCCGGTTCTTTCACTGGCGCGAGAACGCCGCCGCGCGCAGCCTGATGGATTTGCCCGAGACCGACGATATCCTGCAATCGCTCGCGACCTATGACGTCATCTATCTGTCGGCCATCACCCTGTCGATTTACAGCCCGCAAGGGCGGACGAAATTGATGGGCGCGCTCGGCAGCGCCCGAAAGCATGGCGCCCGCGTCGTCTTCGACACCAACTACCGGGCCCGTGGCTGGCCCGATCCCAACGTCGCGCGCGCGGTTTTTGGTGAAGCGTTTGCGGTGTCCGATATCGTGCTGGCTTCGCCCGAGGATTTGCTGCCGCTCTATCCCGACGAAAGCGACGAACAGTTGATGGCGCGCATTCCCTGTAACGAAGTGGTGCTGAAACTTCTCAGCCCCGGCAGCATTGTGCGGTTTGAAGGAGCTTCGCAGGAGGTAAGGCCGGAGCCGATCACACAGCCCGTCGTCGATACCACGGCGGCCGGGGACAGTTTCTCGGCTGCCTACATCGCCGCGCGGCTTGCAGGCGCTGCGCCGGTCGAAGCCGCGCATGCGGGGCATCGCCTTGGCGGCGTCGTAGTGTGCTATCCCGGTGCCATCATCCCGCGTTCGGCCATGCCTCCAAACATATTGCCTGGGCCGGGATCCACTCGTAAGGCCTCACCATGACACCGAAACAGGAAAAACTCACGGCGCTGCTGAAGTCCGGCTGCGTCATCCCGGTCCTGACCATCGAGCGGCTTGCGGACGCCGTGCCGCTGGCGCGAGCGCTGGTCGCGGGCGGGGTGCGTGTGCTGGAAGTCACCCTGCGCACGCTGGTGGCGCTTCCGGCCGCGAAGGCCATCATGGCGGATGTGCCCGAGGCCGTGGTCGGGATTGGCACCATCCTTAACGCAGACGATCTGGCGCGCGCGGAGGATATCGGGGCTCAATTCGGCATCAGCCCCGGCGCCACCCCGGAACTGCTCCGGGCGGGGGCCGCCAGCCCGTTGCCGTTCGCCCCGGGGATCGCGACGGCGTCGGACCTGATGCAGGCGCTGGCGCACGGCTTTGGTCCGGTAAAATTCTTTCCGGCGGAGCAGTCCGGCGGTATCAAGGCGCTTCGCGCTTTGGCGGGGCCGTTTCCCGACATGCGGTTTTGCCCGACCGGCGGGATCGGCGAGGCCAATGCCGCGGCGTGGCTGGCCGAGCCCAACGTGGTCGCGGTCGGCGGTTCCTGGCTGTGTCCGGCTGCGGATATCCGGTCCGGTAACTGGGCCGGCATAACCGCCATGTGCGAACGGGCCATGAAATCGCTGAAACCGGCGTGAAGTCTGCCCGCGGATGGGCTACATAACACCCCGAGCAAGACCGGGAGAACGACCATGACAGCCAGCATCGTTGGATGGGCGCATACGCCATTCGGCAAGTTCGATACCGAGACCGTGGAAAGCCTCGTGGTGAAGGTCGCCGTCGATGCGCTGGCCGATGCCGGCATTTCCGCCGGCGACGTCGACGAAATCGTGCTCGGGCATTTCAATGCCGGCTTCTCGCCGCAGGATTTCACCGCATCATTGGTGCTGCAGGCCGACCCCGCGCTGCGCTTCAAGCCGGCGACCCGCGTGGAGAACGCCTGCGCTACCGGATCGGCCGCGGTGCATCAGGGCATCCGGGCGATCGCCGCGGGCGCGGCAAAAATCGTGCTGGTGGTCGGCGTCGAGCAGATGACGCGGACGCCGCCGGCCGAGATCGGCCGCAACCTGCTGCGCGCGTCGTATCTGCCGGAGGACGGCGACACCCCCGGCGGTTTCGCCGGCGTGTTCGGCAAGATCGCGCAGGCCTATTTCCAGAAATACGGCGACCAGTCCGACGCACTGGCGATGATCGCTGCCAAGAACCACAAGAACGGCGTGTCCAATCCCTATGCGCAGATGCGCAAGGATTTCGGTTTCGAGTTCTGCCGCTCCGAGAGCGAGAAGAATCCGTTCGTCGCGGGTCCCCTGAAGCGCACCGACTGCTCGCTGGTGTCGGACGGCGCCGCGGCGCTGGTGCTGACCGATGCGGAAACCGCAAAGACCATGGGCAAGGCGGTCAACATCCGCGCCACCGCGCATGCGCAGGATTTCCTGCCGATGTCGAAGCGCGACATTCTGCAGTTCGAAGGCTGCACCGTGGCCTGGCAGCGCGCGCTGCAATCGGCCGGCGTGACGCTCAACGATCTGTCCTTTGTCGAAACCCACGACTGCTTCACCGTCGCCGAACTGATCGAGTATGAAGCGATGGGCCTGACGCCGCGCGGGCAGGGCGCCCGCGCCATCAAGGAAGGCTGGACCCAGAAGGACGGCAAGCTGCCGGTCAATCCGTCCGGCGGCTTGAAGTCCAAAGGTCATCCGATCGGAGCCACCGGCGTCTCCATGCATGTGATGTCCGCGATGCAACTGGTCGGCCAGGCCCCCGAGGGCATGCAGATCAAGAACGCAAAACTCGCGGGCATTTTCAACATGGGCGGGGCGGCGGTGGCGAATTACGTCTCGGTGCTGGAGCCGGCGAAGTAAGCGGAGTCTTCACCCTCCCCTGGAGGGGGAGGGTCGCTGCGCGTGGAACGCGCAGCGGGGTGGGGTGAAGGTCTC
>JBDRNF010000140.1:0-16755 GCA_043811435.1 Pseudomonadota bacterium | reverse complement strand
TCTGAAGAACATCCAGATCCTCTACGATCGGGCCATCGAAGCCGTCCGCGACGTCTCGCTGGACGTGCCGACCGGCCAGATCGTCGCGCTGCTCGGCTCGAACGGCGCCGGCAAGTCGACGATCCTGAAAGCAATCTCGGGTGTCCTCTACCAGGAGGACGGGGAGATCATGAGCGGTTCGATCCAGCTCGAAGGCGAACAGATCTCCGGACGCACACCCGCGACATCGTCGAGAAGGGCGTGCTGCAGGTGCCCGAGGGCAGGGCGCCGTTCGCGACGCTGACGGACATGCCGCCCTTCGGTCAATCTAGGGGCTGGCTGCGACTACCTCGTGGCCGACTACGTCGCCCTGAGCGGGCTGGCGGTCGACTAATGAGACCTGTGCGCGGATCGTTGTGGACGGCGACACCGAGCATCTGAAGTATGGACGATCCCAGATTACCGGGGGTCATCCCTCGCTCTTGAGGAGGAGTTTTGGGCTTCACGCCGCGGTTGCGACAATGCTGAGTGTGCGTTTGAGATTGTAGGCGATGGCGGTGAGACGAACCTGTGCGGCGGCTTTGGCAAGTCCACGCCATCGCATCCGACGAAGACCATAGCTGCGCTTCCAAGTTCCGAAGATCTTCTCAATGCGACCACGAATTCGATGGATCGGTTTGTTCCATGCACCGAGACGTTTAAGCGTCTCAGCTTCGCCACGTCCCCACATGCCGGTAGCGACGATGCGGGGCGTGCCGCCCTTGGCGCGGGCCGCATCGCCAAAACGGCTTCCGCGATAGGCGCTATAAGCGAACACCTCGCCGGGATTGTCGGGCAGAGCCTCCGTGCCAGCCCTTCCGTCGTTGATATTGGCTGGTGTGATGGCGACTTCTTCCACGAGGGCCGTATCGGCATCGGCGCCAACATGGGCCTTGAAGCCGTGCATGGCCGGCTTGCCCTTGTGTTTGACCCAACGAGCCTCGCCATCTTCTTCACTCGCCGAGGCGATGATGGTCGCATCGACCAGCGTGCCTGCCTTCACCCGTATCGCCTTCGACTTGAGCTGGGCGGTGATCTCCTCGAACAGCACCCTGTCCAGTTCCTGCTCAACCAAGGCCTTGCGAAAGCGCACGAAGGCAGTGCGCTCGGGTGTCGGCTCTGATGGCGAAAAACCGCAGAAGCGTCGGAACGAGGAGCGATCATCCAGCGCTTCCGCGAGCTTGACGTCCGAGAGGTCGTACCAGACCGAAAGCAGCGTCGCTTTGAACAACGCCAGCGGTGGCCAGGCCGGTTCCCCCTTGGCCGCATTCGAGATGCCTGCCAGAGCACGCTCGACCGGAGCCCACTCGATCAGCCCGGAAAGCTTATCCAGTGACGAGCCCGAGCCACGACCCACCGCCGCAAATGAGAATGTCTCCTGGCCAATCCATCGACGCGACATCGCAAACCTCAATCCGTTGCTCAGGTTGAAGGAATCACGAACTTTCGACGCCGTCCACAACGATCCGCGCACAGGTCTCATAAGTCAATGACAGCAACGCAGCCAACGACAGTCAATGCGCAAAAAGCATTCAGTGGGCGGACCTGGAGATTGCGCAGGCATTGTCTTCTACGTGCGCTTTTCTCTGCAGATATCAACCGTGTACTGCATCACGAATATTAACCCTGAGCGCGTTCACGTCGAACAGTCCGTTTATGTCCCGGGGAATTTGCTCCAGAACTAACCATCGGGTCGGTCGTTTGTATCGGGCTATGCGAGAGGCGACATGGTCGGAAAGCGCGTCCGTGGTGACGGGGTTTTCCGTCTCGCAGACGATGGCCGCTGCCACCGCTTCGCCCCAGCGCTCGTCGGGAGTGCCAAATACCGCCGCCTCCCGCACCGAAGGGTGTTCCAGCAGCACGCGTTCCACCTCAGCCGGATAGACATTCTCGCCCCCGGTCTTGATTAAGAGTTTAGCCGGAGCCGGGCCCGCAAAGCGAAGAAGGCCATCGGCTCCCACGCTGCCAAGGTCGCCGGTATGGTGCCATCCGCCGGCAAAGACACCACCTTCATCGTCGGGATCGTCCCAATAGCCCAGCATCACGGTCGGTCCCCGCACGACGATCTGGCCGACTTCGCCCGGCTGCCGGGCATTGCCGGCTTCGTCAACGATGCCGATCGCGCTGAGCCTTGCCGGCGCGCCAGACGCGCCCGGCATGTCGGTCGCCCGGCCGATTGTGACGAGGCCGCTGGTTTCGGTCTGCCCGAAGCCGGTCCAGAAACGGGCGTTCGGCCAGAGCCGTTCGAGCCGCTCGATGGTGCCGGGTGCATCGAGGCCGATGGCGGCGCGCAGGCTCGCAAGATTCCGGGAGCCCGTTTCAGCCGCGTCAAGCAGGGTGGCGAGCATCGGCGGAAATGTGCCGATCGTCGTCACCGCGTGCCGTTCGATCGCTTCGGCTGCATCTGCAGCATCGAATCGCGGCCGCACGACATTGGCGCCGCCGGCCAGTTGCACGGAAAGGCTGAAGCCGGCACCCATGATGTGGAACAGGGGCAGGTTGGCCAGGAATATGTCGTCCGGACCGAAGTCGACGCCGAGGCTCAATTGCAGCGAGGCGGCCAGGAGGTTGCCATGCGAGATCGTCGCGCCGCGCGGCTTGCCGGCGACGGCGGCCGTGTAGATCAGCAGCAGAGCATTCAGTGAACCGGGTTCGGGCGGTAAGGGCGCCTGCAACCGGCCAACTGCGTCCGGATCGCCCAGCGCTGCGAGCAGGCGGAGTTCCAATTTCAGCCCGCATTCGCGCAGCGCTTCCTCGGCGGCCGGGCGTGTGGCCTCGTCGGCAAACAGCATCGAGGGGCGGCAATCGGCCAAAATCCCGGCCAGTTCGGATGCAGTCAGGCGCCAGTTCAGCGGAACGGCGATGGCGCCGAGGCGCGCGCAGGCGCCGATCAGCACGAAGCACTCGACTGAGTTTTCGGCCAGGAAGGCGACCCGGTCGCCGGCTGCAAGACCGGCGGCATGGAGGTCGGACGCGGCGTCCAGGCATTTGTCTCGAAAGACAGCATGGGTGAGATTGCCGTCATCGGAAAAGAAGGCCATCCTTTGCGCGTGCTTCGATCCGTTCGCCGAAAGCGCCTGCCATATGGACAAGTCGCGCAGGCGTGCGCCTGCCGCGGTATCTGAGATCACTTGCTCCTCCCGCATCCATGCCGGTCTGCCGGCTTCCTCCGTTTATGAATTGCACTCAATTGTGGGAGTTGCAAGACTATATCCCGTCGGAAGATGGCCGCAGTCTGGGCCGGAGAAGCTTCGAAAGATGACAAATTGCAAGGGAACCAAGACGGGGCTTGACTAAATGAGATAAGTTCATTTGAATGCCCTTAAGGAGAGGCGGCCGGCCTACGAGCGGGGCGACCAGGGAGGGAAGAATGACTGCGATCTGTTATGACGGCAGCGCGAAGATTCCGTGCCACAACTCCGCAGGCAATCCGGCGACATGACGTCGATGCTCACCTGCGCAGACCTCGCCCTTGCCTTCGGCGGGCTCAAGGCGCTCAAGGGCGTGAGCCTGCATGTGGACGAGGGCGAAATCCTCGGCCTCGTCGGCCCGACCGGCTCGGGCAAAACCACCCTCGTCAATGTCGTCACCGGCTTCTACAAGCCAAATTCCGGCCGCGTCTCACTGTTCGGACGCGACGTCACCGGTTCCGCCCCGCATCGGATTGCCGAAATGGGCGTGGCGCGGACGTTCCAGAATCTCGCTCTTTTCAAGGGCATGAGCGTTCTCGACAACATCCTGCTCGGCCGCCACACGCATATGAAGCCGAGCGCGCTCGGCTCACTGTTCTACTGGTGGTGGGCCCAGCGCGAGGAACTGGCCAACCGCCGCGTGGTGGAGGAGATCATCGAGTTCATGCAGCTCGAGGACATCCGCGACGAGCCGGTCGAGGTGATTCCGATCGGATTGCAGAAGCGCGTGGAACTGGCGCGGGCGCTGGCGGCAGAGCCGAAATTCCTCATCCTCGACGAGCCGATGGCCGGCATGAACCAGGAAGAGAAGGAATATATCGCCCGCTTCATTCTCGATGCCCGCGACGAAATGGGCGCGACCATCCTGATCATCGAGCATCACATGGACGTCGTCACCGCGATCTGCGACCGGGCGGTCGTGCTGTCCTACGGGGAGATCATTGCCGAGGGCGAGCCCAGGGCGGCGATCTCCGATCCGAAGGTCGTCAAGGCCTATCTCGGCGAGCGGGCGGCCCGGCGCCATGCGGGGGTGGCGGCATGAACGCGGCGGCGCGCAAGACCGGGACAGTGAGCCACTGGCCCGTGCGCCAGGACGGGTTTCCCGAAACGCTGGTGGCGGCGCTGGCCCGCAATGCGGCCGAGTATGGCGGGCGCATCGCCTTTCGCGAGCGCGAATACGGCATCTGGCGCGAGTGGAACTGGCAGCAGACGCTGCACGAAGTCCTAGCCCTGGCGGTCGGACTGGAGGCGAGGGGGCTCGGGCGGGGCGATGCGCTGACGGTGATCGGCGACAATCGCGCCTCGATATATTTCGCCATGCTGGCGGCCAATGCGCTCGGGGCGTTTCCGGCTCCCGTCTATCCGGACGTGCCGGTGGACGAACTGGGCAACTACATGCGGTTCGGCAATCCGCGTATTGCCCTGGCAGAGGACCAGGAACAGGTCGACAAGCTGCTCGACCTGCGCGAGCGGACCGGCCGGCCCGAAACCATCGTCTTCGACGATCCTCGCGGCATGGCTTCCTACGGAGAATCCGGCATCGTCGCTCTGGCTGCGGTGCGGGAGGAGGGTGCGCGTATCCTCGCCGAGCGGCCCGAACTGGCCGAAAAACTGGTCAATCGCGGATCGGGCGAGGACATGGCGGTGCTGCTCTACTCGTCGGGCACCACCGGAGCGCCGAAGGGAATTCCGCTCAAGCACCGCAATGTCATCGGCGGTATCCGCAATGCCGAGGCGGGCGGCTATTTCCGCCGTCACGAGGAACTCTTCGCCTATCTTCCGACCGCATGGGTGGGCGACTTCATCTTCACGCTGGGGTCCGGCGTGGTACTGGTGGCGACGATCAACGTGCCCGAGCGGCAGGAGACGGCGCTGCATGACCTGCGCGAAGTGGCGCCGACATTCTATCTCGCCGCCCCGCGCGCCTGGGACAACATGCTCACCCGCATCCAGGTCGGCATGGCCGATTCGACGCCGCTCAAACGCCGTCTCTTCGATTACTTCATGCCTCGGGCCATCGAACTCGAGCGCAAGCGCCTGGCCGGAACGCCGGTCGGCCTGATCGAACGTCTCCGCGACTGGCTCGGCGGCATCCTCGTCTATGGTCCAATCAAGGATTATCTCGGCCTTTCGAGAGCGGAGCGGGTCTTTACCGGCGGCGAGGCCATGGGAGACGAGACCTTCCTGTTCTTCCGGGGGCTGGGCATCAAGCTCAAGCAGTTCTACGGCCAGACCGAGACCTGCGCCCTCTCGGCGGCGCAGGTGGAGGGCAGCGTCAAGCTGCACACCGTCGGCAAGGCGATGCCGGGGGTGGAGGTGAAGATTTCCGACGACGGCGAAATCCTGCTGCGTTCGGAGTCGGTCATCGAAGGCTATGTAGACGATCCCGAGGCGACCGCCGGAAGCTTCCGCGACGGTTGGCTGTGCACGGGCGATGCCGGCTATCTCGAACCCGACGCCAATCTCGTCGTGCTGGGGCGCGTGAGCGAAGTGGTGCGTACGGCATCGGGCGAGCGTTTCATTCCGAACTTCATCGAAAACCGCATCAAGTTCAGCTCATTCGTGCGCAACGTGGCGGTCATCGGCGCCTGCCGCGATGAGCTTACCGCCATTGTCTGCATCGATTACGAGGCGGTGGGCCACTGGGCTGAGCGCCGCGCGATCACATACGGATCCTATGCCGAACTTTCGCAAAGGCCGCAGGTGCTCGACCTGATCGCCGGCGTCATCGCGCGCGTCAACGAGACCCAGCCCGAGGGCCTGCGCCTGCGCCGCTTCGTCAATCTGCACAAGGATTTCGACGCGGACGACGGCGAGATCACCCGCACCCGCAAGCTGCGGCGCGGGGTGATCGAGAAGAGCTACGCGAAACTGATCGACGCGCTCTATTCAGGAGCGACCAGCGTCACCTTCGACGCGACGATCGCCTATGAGGACGGCAAGCACGGCGTGCTCAGCCGTGAGCTGCAAATACGCGAGGTGAACGCCTGATGGACATGCTGCTCCTGGCCGAACTTTCCATCAACGGCGTTTTCGTCGGGTTGATGTATGCGCTTGTCGCAGCCGGCATCGTGCTCATCTACAAGACTTCCGGCATCGCCAATCTGGCCCAGGGCGCGCTGGTCATGGCGGGAGGCTATGTGACCTGGGCGTTTCTGGCCTTGGCCGGACTGCCGATCTGGCTGGCCATCCCCGTTGCGCTCGTCATCATGTTCGCGGCCGGCGCGCTGCTCGAGCGCTTCGCACTCAGACGCATGGTCGGCCAACCGATCATCATGGTGGTCATGCTAACCCTCGGGCTGGAGATCATGCTGCGCGGCGTCTTCCCGGGATTTTTCGGCTCGGCGGTCAAGCGGCTCGATATAGGCATCCCGAACACGCCGCTTTTCCTGGGCGATCTGTTCCTCAATCGCGCGACGCTGATCGGCGGGTCCGTCTCCTTCGTGCTGATCCTGCTGGCGATCGCCTTCTTCAACTCGCGGCTCGGCATCATCATGCGGGCTGTCTCAGACGATCAGACCGCGTCCTGGTCGGTCGGCATCCGCGTCGAGCGGGCCATCGCCATCGCCTGGGGCCTGTCGGCGGTGATGGCCACAACGGCCGGGATTCTGTGGGGCGGCACGCAAGGGGTCGACTGGTCGCTGTCGCTGCTCCTCATCAAGGCGCTGGCCATCGCGATCCTGGGGGGGCTGGATTCGCTTCCCGGCGTGCTGATCGCCGGCATCGTGGTCGGGCTGGCCGAGAGTCTGGCGACCGGCATCCTCGATCCAATCGTCGGCGGCGGGACGCGCGACGTCGTCGCCTCAGTCATCATCGTAATCACGCTGCTCCTCAGGCCGCACGGCCTGTTCGGCCGTGAACACATCGAAAGGGTCTGAGCCGATGTTCTACCGCCGCGCCGGAATCCGCCATACCCGCTACCAGGACGAGCGCCGGATCTGGACGCTGCCGTTCGACCGGCGCCTTGCCGTGCTGGTCTTTCTCCTGGCCATCGCGGCTCCCTTCCTGATCGACCGGCTCTATCTGGTCGGCTATCTCTTGCCGTGGATCATCTGGTCGACCGCTGCGCTCGGGCTCAACTTCCTGATGGGCGGGGCGGGGCAGATCCATCTCGGATACGGCGCGGTGATCGCCATCGGCGCCTATGGCTCCGTGCATCTGGTGCGCGCCGGCGTGCCGTTCGAGATCGCTATGATCGCCGGTGGGCTCCTGAGCGCCGCCGTCGGCATGATCTTCGGCGCCACGGCGCTGCGCGTCAAAGGCCTCTACCTCGCCATGGCGACCCTTGCCATGCAGTATATCGTCGACTTCGTCATCGTCCAGTTCCCGGCGGTCAGCGGCGGCACGCAGGCAACGTTGCAGGTTCCACGGGTCACCTTCCTGGGCATTCCGATTGAGGGAGACCGGGCGACCTATTACATGGCGCTGCTCGTTTGCGTGGTGGTGGCGCTGTTCATGCTCAATCTGCGCCGCTCCAGCTTTGGGCGGGCGTTGGCGGCGGTGCGGGAGAAGGACTATGCCGCCGCCGTTCTGGGTGTGGATACGTTCCGGTACAAGCTGCTCGCCTTCTGGGTCTCGTCCTTCATCGGTGGCGTGGTCGGGTCGGTACTCGCCGTCTGCTACTACCGAGCCATCTCGCCGGACCAGTTCCACCTGGATCTCTCGATCCAGATCGTGGCGATGGTGATCGTCGGCGGGCTTGGCAGCGTGCTGGGCTCGTTCTTCGGCGCGGCCCTCATCCTGTTCGCGCCGATCGTGCTCAACCAGGCAATCGGGTTTCTGGCGACCGGCCTGGGCGTCACCATCTCGACCGATCTGAGGAGCCACATTCCGTTGATGCTCTACGGAGCCATGATCGTTGGTTTCCTGCTGTGGGAGCCGCTCGGCTTGGCAAAGATCTACTCGAACATGAGGAATTACTTCCTGGTCTGGCCGTTCCGGCACGCCAGGCAGTGATGGGGACAAGCGCAAACTGGAGGAACTGAAATGGAACGCAGGACATTCATAACAGGCACGGCTGCCGCCGCGCTGATCTCGCAACTACCGGTCTCGCTGGCGTCAGCGCAGGAAAAGGTCATCAAGTTCGCGATGCCCCAGGACTTCACGAAGGTCTACACTTTCGTGACAGCCGAATATAACCAAGGTCAGCGCGATTACATCACGCTGATCAATTCTCGCGGTGGCACAAACGGCTATATCATCCAAGCGGACGTATCCGACCACGGCAACGAATTGCCGCGCGCGATCGCAGCCTATGAGCGCGCGAAGGCAGAAGGCGCGGTATTGATCGATCCGCTGTCGACTCCGGTGGCGCGCGCGCTTGTGCCGCGCGTGCTGGAGGACAAGATGAACATGGTAACCGCGTTCTCCGGCCGGTCCGACGCGGCCGACGGCACCGCCTTTCCCTATGTAATGCCACTCTCGCCCAATTACTGGACGCAAGCCGCGCTTCTGATCGACTATTTCCGCCAGAAGGACGGCGATCTGAGGGGCAAGAAGATCTGCTTCGTGCATATCGACACACCGTTTGGTAAGGAGCCGCTGCCGATCCTCGAAAAGCTCGCGGCCAACCAGGGCTTCGAGCTCGTCGCCTTCCCCTACACGCCCCCGGGCAACGACCAGTCCGCGATCTGGCCGCAGGTGCGTCGCGCCCGGCCGGACTGGGTGATGTTCTGGGGCGCGGGCGTCGGCCAGACCACGGCGCTCTCCGAAGCGATCCGGAATGGCCTCGATATGAGCCGCGTGTCCTCCTCGGTTTGGATCTCCGAATCCGACATGGAGGTCGTCGGCGCCGACCAGACGGTAGGCGTCCTCAAGTTTGAACCGTGTGTTTCGGGCCGCGATCCTAAGCCGATACAGGACATCCTCAAGGAGGTGATCGGCAACGGCAAGGGAGCGGGACCGGAGGACAAGGTTGGGACCAGCTACTACAATTACGGTGTCATGCTGGCCGCCATTATGGTGGAAGGCGTCCGCAGGGCCTCCGAGATCGCACCCGATGGTCCTGTCACGGGCGAATGGCTCAATGCGGGCCTGCGTTCGATCACGGATTTCGACGCCGAAGGTCTTATTCCGGCTATGACAATCACCAAAGAAGACCACCAGGGCGGCGGAATGGGTCGCATCGCCCATTGGGACGGCACGAAATTTGTGCCGGATACGGACTTCTTCTCCGCCAATCAGGATGTCGTCTGGGAGGAAATCCGGAAATATTCCGAAGAGTTCAAGAAGACAGGTCAATAGGACGCGGCCGCGCAATCCCGCCTTCGGGCGGGATTGCGTTTCTCTCTCACAACGGACGTATCATGGCTCTTCTGTCGCTAAACAACATCGAGGTCGTCTACGACAGCATTTTTCTCGCTGTGAAGGGCGTGTCGCTCGAGGTTCCCGAGAACGGCCTCGTCGCGCTCCTGGGCGCCAACGGCGCGGGCAAGAGCACCATCCTCAAATCCATCAGCGGCCTTCTGAAGCCCGAGCGGGGTAAGGTGACGCGCGGGCAAATCACCTTCGAGGGGCAGGATATCCTGTCGCTCGACCCGCCCGAACGCGTGCGTGGCGGCGTGGTGCATGTCCTGGAAGGGCGGCGGGTTTTCGAGCATCTCACGCCCGAGGAGAACCTCCTGGCGGCCACTTCCATGTATTCCGACCGCCGCCAGGTCAAAAGGCAGATCGACGAAATGCTGACGCTCTTTCCGCGTCTTGCCGAGCGCAGCAGGGCGAAGGCCGGCTACATGTCGGGCGGCGAACAGCAGATGCTGGCGATAGCGCGCGCGCTGATGACGAGGCCGAAGCTGATCCTGCTGGACGAGCCGAGCCTCGGGCTGGCGCCGTTTCTCGTCGACGAGATATTCGACACGATCCGGCGCATCAATACCGAATCGGGAACCGGGGTGCTTCTGGTGGAGCAGAACGCTGTCGCGGCGCTTGACGTGGCCGATTCCGCCTATCTTATCGAACAGGGCCGGATTGTCATGAGCGGCACCGCCGAGGTGCTGAAGGCCAATCCGGACATCCAACAGGCTTATCTCGGCAGCGGCAGCAATGTGGATTATCACGCCGTCAAGCATTATCGCCGGCGCAAGCGCTGGCTGGCCTGACGTTCAGGTGAGTGCCGATGCGAGCCTCGATCTGCTCGCGTGCGAAGCGCCAGGGCACCGAGTAGTAGTGACGGTCGACCTCGACATGATAGTCGAGCCCGGCGCGCCGCATGCGCCATTCGGCGTAGACATATCGCGTCACCGGCAGCGTACGTATTTCACCGCATCGTGAGCACGGATTTCGCGGGATCGTGAGCACCTTTTCGGTGGCTGCTGGATGCTTCGGCCGACAACTCAACCGGTCTACGGGCTTCCTCGTTCAACCAACCAACGAGGAAGCCCGATGCCAACCCAGAGATTGTCGATGCGCCGGATCAGAGAAGTTCTACGATTAAGATAGGGCCAGGGCCTCACCGAACGCGTCATCGCGCATGCTTGGGGTGAGCGATGGGGTGGTGCATGGTTATCTGCGGCGTGCTCGCCTTGCCGGGCTGAGTTGGCCGCTGCCAAAGGAGATGGACGACGAAGCCTTTGAGCTTCTCCTCTTTCCGGGGCCGGCGGCGGCCTCGCAAAGCCACCGGCGGCCGTCGCCGAACTAAAGTTATGTGGAGAAAGAGTTGCGCCGCCGCGGCGTGACGCGCGCGCTCTTGTGGGAAGAGGATCGCGCCGCCAATCCCACGGCTTTGGCTATACGTGGTTTTGCACGACCTTCGAGGCTTGGAAGGGGAGGGTGCGCCCGTCGATGCGCCAGACGCATATGGGCGGAGAGAGGATGTTCGTCGATTTCGGCGGCGACACCATCGACATCTTCGATCCCATCACCGGCGAAGCGCACGCCATGAAGCTGTTCGTCGTGGCGATAGGAGCCTCGAGCTGTACCTACGCCGAGGCTTGCCCGAGCGAGAGGCTGCCCGACTGGATCGGCGTCCACACGAACCTGTTCAGCTTTCTGGGCGGTGTGCCGAAGTTCGTGGTCTACGATTACGTGCCCGGGCACGTAATCGGGCTTTTGTGTCCCGAACGGTTATGTGGCCCGCAGCCTCTTGATCCAACCGTTCTCGATGACGGCGGGCACATAACGATCAGAGGCCAGCGAGCCATTCGAGAAGTTTTGGTTCGCTCTGCCAGACTGGTCTTCGGGGCGGTCCCACCGAAGAAGGCACCTGGCAGGCCTCAAGCGCCTCCTGCTTCATCCTGATGTTGATCTCGGCATATCGGTTGGTCGTATCCAAGCTGACGTGACCAAGCCAACCTCTTATGACGTTCACGTCGACACCGGATTCGAGCAGATGCACGGCCGTCGTGTGTCTCCAAACATGCGGAGAAATGGACCTGTGTCCGTTGCCGATGCGAATGTCCGAACCATGACGCCGGACGAGCTTGTACAAGCCGAATCGCGTCAGCGGCTTGCCGACGTTGCTGAGGAATACCGGAGTTTCTGGCATGGCCGGCTGGCGTCGGTCACGCAGCATCTCGCCAAGCAGGCGGGCGGTCTCGGGCCATAGTGGGCAGGTTCGCCACTTATCGCCCTTGCCATGCAGGTTCACCCTCGGCGAGGAGGTCAAAACCAGCTGATCGATGGTCAGTCCGATGACTTCCGTTGCGCGGGCGCCGGTATTGTACAGGAACATGAGCAGCGCCTTGTCGCGGGTGGCCAGCTTCCCGACGCGTGGCAGTCCGTCGAAGAGCCGTTCGACCTCGTCGCGTTCGAGATAATAGGTGGCCGCCGGCTGCGTACGCTTCCTGGGGATTGCGGCGACGCGCTCGGCCTCCGGCAGCACCATCAACTCCTGGCCACCGGCATAGGCGAAGAAACCGTGCAACATTGCGAGCCGGTGGTTCCGTGATCGGATGCTGTTGCCGCGCTCGGCTTCAAGATGGGCGAGAAAGGCCCGCACATTGTCGGCGCTGAGATCGGTCAGCCCGAGCTTGCTGACAGGGCGTCGGGTCTTCCTGGCCAGAAAGAGAAGGAACAACCGGATCCCGTCGCGGTAACTCCGGATTGAGGTCGGCGCCAGACCCTTCTCGGCTTTAAGATGGTGCTCGAAAAACTGGTAAACGAGGCTGCCGACGGTACTCATGACCGACCTCCACGCGATAGCGGCGCTGCAAAGCGCTCGAAGCGCTGACCAGCGGCTTCCAGGAGATCGGCGGTGATGGTGAGATAAACCGCGGTGGAGGCGGGATCCACGTGGCCCATGAAGGTCGACAGCTTGACCAGCTTGTCGGTGGGATTATGTCCGTCGCGATACCACCGCAGAAGTCGCCCGACCGCAAAGCTGTGCCTCAGATCATGCACGTGAGCCGACGTTCCTCCTGGCGGGATCGCTATGTCCAGCTGATCGGCCAGCGAACGGAAAATGATACTGATCGTACCCGGGTTCACAGGCCGACCTCGCAGGAAAGAAAACAGCGGTGTGTCGGCCGTAACCGAAACCAGGTGCTGCGATCGCGACGCCATGAACGCATAGAGTCGCTGTGCCAGTTGCGGTCCCATGGGAATGAGCCTCGACTTGGAAAACTTCGTCTCGCGGATGGTGAGGACGTCACGATTGCGATCGACATCCCGCCAGCGCAGGCGCGCAACCTCGCCGACGCGCAGACCAAGCCCGAACAGCAGGCTAAAGATGGTGGCATAGGCGGGACCGCGAAGCAGAGCGTTGTTCCGATCCGCGAGTTCGGCGGCGCGATCGATGAGTTGTTGGGCAGTCCGCAGATCCAGGATGCAGGGCGGTCTTGGATTGCCTCGGCGGCGCGGCTTCATCGTGACGGGGGAGCGATCGATAACGTCGTGTTCGACCATCCACTCGAACAGCCGGCCGACGACACCGATAAGATGGTTGAAGCTTCGCGGCCGCGAGCGCGGACGGCTCAGGAAAAAAGCATCGAGGAGCGCCGGCGTGATCTCCGCGAGGGTCTTGACGCCCTGTGCGTTCAGATAGCCGTCGAGCATCCGCAGCACCTTGTCTTCAACGTCGTAGCGCCGGTTGAGCGCGCGCTTGTGGCGAATGAAAGCGAGGATATGGGGCGCGATCGGGCTTGAAGGCTCGGGAAGACGGGGGCTCATTGCAGATCCTCCCCATCACCCAGAGCCACTTCACGCAAGCCGTCGACCTGGACCTTGGCGTAGATCATCGTGGACGAGGCCGAGCGATGCCCGACATAATCGCCGATGGTCTTGAGCGGAAAGCCTTTGTCCACCAGCCTCTGGACGCAGGCATGTCGCAACGTATGGGAACCAGGGCGGGATACGGGGATGCCTGCTCTATGCAAATATCTGGTGGCCGTGGCCGACACCGCTGACTGCGTCAGCGGCGATCGTGGTGCCAGGTGCCGCCAGAAAAGCAGCCGGCTTGGCACCTCGGGTCGCCCGTTCTTGAGATAGTCCACGATCGCCTCGCCGACGACGGGCGCCAGCGGATAGGTCGTGCTATGCTCGGCCTTGCGCTCGCGCACATGCAGGCGGTCACGCTTCCAATCGAGGTCGTCGAGCGTCAACGTCGCGACCTCGCGGGCGCGCAGACCATATGTGATCATCAGCAACAGCATGGCGTAATCGCGTCGGCCAACGACGGTGCGGCGATCGACCTGGTCGAGCATCTTCTGGACGGAATCCCAACCGATTGATCGGGGGATGTCGGCCAGCCGATAATGCTGGGGCACCTCGACCTGCTTGCTGATGTCGCGTTGCAAGAGGCCTTCTCTGTTCGCATATCGAAGGAAGACGCGCAGCGTGCTGGCAATGCTCACCATGGCCCTGGGACCGAAATCCTGGGCCATCGTCATGATGTATCCCGTGACCACGGGCAATGACAGCGCCGCGAGTTCGCATCCAACGTCCTGGAGATATCGTTCGAACCGGCGCAGATAGTGCCGATAGTGATGGATGGAGCTTGCGCGCAGGCCCCGCTCTTCGCGAAGGTAATCAAAGAATCCCGGCACCTGGGTAGCGAAAGGGATCGGCCAAGCTGTTCTACGGCTGCTAGTATCCGACTTCGAGACGACCTGGCTGAAGAAATGCCGCACAATGCCCCCGACGAAGTTGCGATCGCGTCGACACGCATCAGCGGATCGATCGGCGCAACGAGCAGATAGCCAGTCGACCGCGAATGCTTCAACGAGCGCTTCCGCCTGGTTGGTCTGGTCGACGTTGCGTGCTGCAGTAAAATCCGCGAACGCAGTCAAGATCGGGACGCGCCGATAGATGCTGCGAACCGCGTAACCTTGCTCACAAAGCGCCGTCACATATTGGTCAATCTGCGACCCAAGCCAGCAACCCATGATCCGATCGACAGTCTGCGGCTTGACGAAAAAGCGTTCCAACATGGCAACCTCCATTCCAAAGTAGGGAACCGGAGGATGCGCTTCTGCTGCTGCCGCAAAGAGATGTGCCGTCTTTAGCCCACAAAAATCTCTAACGTCAGTACCTTACCGACGGTAGGCCACATAACCGGGCTGGGAACAAAACTGCGACAATCCCAAGGCCGCCGTCACCAACCCCGATCGCTACGACCCGATCTCAACCGAACCTATGTCGAGATGGCGAGCCATTACGGCATCGCCATCCTCGCAGTGCGGCCGAGGATAATGACGATCTTCCGCATGACGGCGGTGATGACGAGCTTAGGAGGCTTTCCCCGTTGTCGTAGGGCCTTGGCATAGGACGCAATGCGACCATTGTGGGTGATTGCGACCACCGCGGCCATGTAGAGCGCCTGGCGCATCACGGCGCGCCCGCCGGCAATATGCCGTGGAAGCGAAGCCTTTCCGGAATCGTTGGCGATGGGCGCCAAACCGACGATACGTGCGACCTGTCCTTTCCACACCATCCTCAATACCGTTGCTCGCCGCCGCCGCCCAGAACATCAAGAAGATCGCCATGGCACTCATTCCCAAGTCGATCCCCCGGCCCGCCTGAGGCCGACGCACACCTGACAAACCCTCCCGACAATCGAAAACCATAGGCCGTCAGCCGGATGCGAAAAACCCCGCCGAAAATCGATGGGGTTTGTCAGCAGTGAAGGCGGCTTTCGCCGCCTTTTTGCTGTTCAGCGTGCGCAGCGCCAGAGCAAGGAAAAAACCAGTGTGGCCAGCACAGACTTGACGAGGTCGCCGAGGATGAACGGGTAGAGGCCCAATTCGAGAACGGGCTTGTCGAACCCGATCACGGTGCCCAGCCAGAGAAGGCCCGCAGGGTAGATCGAGGCGGCGGCGATCAGGGTGGCCACCAGCGCTGTCAGCGGCGTGCGGCCCCACCTGCGCCTAGCCAGCAGCCCCGCGACCACTGCCTGCACGACGAAACCGACAAGAAAGCCGCCGGTCGGCCCGGCCCATATAGGCCAGCCCGATGCCGCGCTCCGGCGAGCCGGCGAACACCGGAAAGCCTGCCGCACCCTGTACAAGGTAGAGCAGGACAGCGAGTGCCCCGCGCACCGGACCGAACGCCACACCGAGGCCGATCGCGGCGAATGTCTGCATTGAGAGCGGCACGGGATAGAAGGGAATCGTGAACTTGGCCGCAACCGTCATCAGCAGCGAACCGGTGACGATCACCGCGAGATCGGCGACGCGCCCGAGATCGGGGCGATCAGCGAGGTCAGGAAGGAAGGCCCTGTAAAGCGTCATTCCTCATCTCCTTGATATTGGTGGTGGTAGTTTTTCCGCGAAACGCCGATCGAAACTCACACCCGCTCGACGGCCAGCGCGATGCCCTGGCCGCCGCCGATGCACATGGTGATCAGGCCGTAGCGGCCGCCGGTGCGCTGCAGGTAGTAGAGCGCCTTGACGGTGAGGATCACCCCGGTGGCGCCGACCGGATGGCCGAGCGCGATGGCGCCGCCGTCGGGGTTGACCTTGGCCGGGTCGAGGCCGAGCTCGCGATTGACCGCCAAGGCCTGCGAGGCGAAGGCTTCGTTGGATTCGATCACGTCGAAATCGGTGAGCTTCAGGCCGGCGCGGTCGATCAGCGCCCGCACCGCGGGAACGGGACCGATGCCCATCAGGCCGGGTTCGACGCCCGAATGCGCATAGGCGACGATCCGGCCGAGCGGCGTAGCTCCAGTGCGCTTGACGTAGGATCCGGACGCGAGGACGACCGCGCCGGCACCGTCATTGATGCCCGACGCGTTGCCGGCCGTGACGACGCCGTCCTTCCTGAAGGCCGGCTTCAGGCCGGCAAGCGTCTCGGCCGTCGTTTCAGGCTTCGGATGCTCGTCGGTGTCGAAGACCATCGTCTTGCGGCCGGCCTGAACTTCCATCGGCAGGATCTGCGATTTGAAATGGCCGGCTGAAATCGCGGCGGCGGCGCGGCGCTGGCTTTCGACAGCGAAGCTGTCCTGGTCGGCGCGGGAGATCTGGTATTTTTCGGCGACGTTTTCCGCGGTGACGCCCATGATGCCGTTGCCGAACGGGTCCATCAGGATGCCGGTGAGACCGTCAATCATCTTCACGTCGCCCATCTTGTGGCCGAAGCGGGCGGACTGGACGTAGTGCGGAGCGCGGCTCATCAC
>JBDRNF010000139.1:0-7693 GCA_043811435.1 Pseudomonadota bacterium | reverse complement strand
CTCACCGAGGAGAGCGCGTTATAAGCCGTAAACCATTGCGCGGGGAGTGCCGGGTGATTCCGGTGTGACCTGACTAACGCGTGTGTGCTTTCGCCACTCTACCATTGCACACGCGGCTATCGGGCGCATCGGGCGCCCGGCATTCCCCGCGCCCTCTGATTGGAGGGCGGCAAGTTGATGGCAAACCTCGGGCGAAACGCGCCGCGAGATTGCGAAGGTGTGTTTAAGGACACCCGTTTGAAAATTGCACCAGCACATGGTTGTCGCGCGCGGAATGTCTCATCCGCAAGTTGTCATCGTCCGGCTTGACCGGACGACCCAGTATTCCAGAGGCGGTCGTGTTCAACCGAGAAGCCGCGGCGTACTGGATCCCCCGCATGCGCGGGGGACGACGACCTTGTCTGGGGCCGTCCTTATCCTCATGGAGAGAAGCTCGCTCCTCGGCCGGCAAGAGACCCAGCCGGCCGCCATAACCGTCATGCTGCCGACATATCCGGACGCTTTCGAGGGGCCACGAGGCTCCCCGCGGCTTCGGGCGTGTTCCCCTCGGGACCGAATACGTCGTATATTGCGGCCGATTGGAGCCGGTCCGATAACCATGCCTGCTGAAGTGCCGCAAAAGACCAGGTCGTTCTCGCTCTCGATCGGTCAGCTGACATTCGGCAGTTTTCTGCTGGTGCTGGCGGCTATCGCGACCACCAGCATCGCCAGCGTCGTCTCCATCCGCCAGATTGATACGACGTTTGCCGAGCTGCAGCGGCTGCGGAGCGTCGGCGATCTCGCCGAGGATATCGACCGGCGGATGCACGAATTGCGGCTTGCCGCCCGGGACTTCGTGACCGATCCGGGTACCCAGTCGACCGAGGTTGGGGATGCCGCCGTGACGCTGGGCGAACTCCTGAAGAAAACCCGGCTGGAGCTCGCGCCCGAACAGCAGGACATGATCGACGGCGTCACCGTGCGGCTGTCGACCTATCGCAACGGCATCGAACGGATTTCGTCGCTGATCAACCGCCGCGCCGAACTGATTATCGGCTTGCCGCGGCTGCGTGAGCGATTCGACGCGGCGATAGCGGAAACGCCCGATCCGGTCATTTCCTCGTTGTTATTCCAGGCCCAAAGCCGCATTGCGTCGGCCCTGCTGGCGCGCAAACCGTCGGACGCCGAAGAGGCCGCGCAAGGCATGCGGGCACTGACGATTCCGGATCCAAAGCTTCGCGCCGCCGCCGACAATTACGCCGAGGCGATCATCGCGCTGTCGGTCCGCGAACGCCAGATCGCGGATATCGACAAGGAGGTGCTCGGCTCCGAAGGCCGCCTGATCGGGCGAGTCACCGAGCTCTTGCGCGAGGTCAGCGCAAGCCGCAGCCGCGTGCTGTCCCGTAATCTGGCGAAAACACTGGCCAGGGACAAATGGCAGAGCATCGTGCTCGGCACCGCCGGCGTGCTGATCGGGCTTTGGGCGGCGTGGTTCGTGGTGCGTCGGACGGTTCGTCCGCTCGCCGCGATCGGGACCTCGATCCGCGCGCTGGCCGGAGGCAAGAAGGACACCTCGATTCCCGCCACCGAGGTCAGCAACGAGATAGGCGATATCGCGCGGGCGGCCGAAGTGTTCCGACGCACCCTGGTCGAGGCCGACGCCGCGCGCGAGGCGGCGGTGCGCGCCCTGGCCGAGCAGCGGCTGGCCGAGGAAAGCTATCGCAAGCTGTTCGAAGGTTCGGTCGACGGAATTTACGTGACGACGCCGGGCGGCGCGTTGCTGAACGCCAATCCCGCTCTGGCGCGGATGATGGGCTACGACACGCCGCAGGAGTTGTTGGACGGCATCGGCGACATCGCCGATCAGATCTATGTCCATCCGCAGGCCCGCGCCGAATACCAGAGGCTGATGCAGCGCGACGGCATGGTTCGCGAGTTCGAATATCAGGTTCGCGCCCGCGACGGCAGGGTGCTCTGGCTCTCCGACAGCGCCACCGTCGCCCGCGACGAGACCGGCGAGGTCGTGCGCTATGAGGGAACGGTGCGCGACATCACCGACCAGAAGCGCGCCGAGGACGCGATCGCCGAGGGCCGGCGGCTGCTGCAGCAGGTCATCGACACCGTTCCCGCCGTCATCAACGTCAAGGACAAGCAGCTGCGCTACGTGTTGATGAACCGTTACATGGCCGGCATCTTTGGCGTCGAGCCCTCGGAGGCGATCGGCCACACCACCACCGATCTGATGTCGCGCTACGGCGCGGAGAAAACCGACGAGCACGACAAGCGGGTGCTGGAGGCGGGCAGGGAGCTCGGTTTCTACGAGGAGGAATACAAGGATTCCTCCGGCAACATGCGGCAATGGCTGGTCAACAAGCTGCCGCTGCTGGACGCCGAAGGCGAGATCGAGAACATCGTCACCGTCGCGCTCGACATCGGCGAGCGCAAGCGCGGCGAGCTGGAGATGCGCAAGGCCAAGGACGCCGCGGAAGCGGCGCTGCGCAATCTGCGCGAGACCCAGAACTCGCTGATCGAGGCGGAAAAGCTCGCGGCCCTTGGAAGGCTGGTGGCGGGCGTTGCCCACGAGGTCAATAATCCCGTCGGCATCAGCCTGACCGTCGCCTCCTCGCTGGAGCGCAAGACCGCGTTGTTCTCCGCCGAAGTCGCGCGCGGCGATCTCAGGCGATCGAGCCTGACCGATTTCCTCGAGACCAGCCGCGACGCGTCCTCGCAGCTGGTGGCCAATCTAAACCGCGCCGCCGAACTGATCACCTCGTTCAAGCAGGTCGCCGCCGACCGCAATTACTCGGACCAGCGCACCTTCGACCTCGGCGATCTCACCGAGCAGGTGGTGATGAGCCTGCGGCCGGGTCTGCGGAAGCACAATCTGACGCTGAACGTCGACTGCCAGCCCAATCTCACCATGAACTCCTATCCGGGGCCGTATGGCCAGGTGCTGACCAACCTGTTTCTCAATTCGGTGGCGCACGCCTTTCCCGACGGCAAGACCGGCACGGTCGATATCCAGGTGCGCGAGTCCGGCAAGGACAATGTCGAGATCCTGTTCTCCGACAATGGCTGCGGCATGAGCCTCGATGTCCGGCGCCGGGCGTTCGACCCGTTCTTCACCACCCGCCGCGACCAGGGCGGCACCGGGCTCGGCCTGCATATCGTCTACAGCATCGTGACCAACCGGCTGGGCGGCCGCCTCGACCTGGATTCGGAGCCCGGCGGCGGCACCAGGATCCAGATCATCCTGCCCCGGACCGCGCCGCTGGAGCAGGCCGCGGAATAGCGTTGTCGGCAGCTTGGCCTCACCGCATCATTTTGAAGCCACCCGTTCGCGCCTGACCGAACGACCCGCGGAACTGGGACGACGTCGTAAATCGCCGGCTGTTGCCGGTGCTCGTGAGGCCTGCCGGCCGCCGATGAACACCAGCCAGCGGAGAGGATTTCGAAGTCCGTTTCTCGACCGGAGTCAGCTTTCCATTGAACTTCGTCACCGGCCGCCCGCCAATTTTGCCAACCTTGTTTCCGGGCAGATTGACGATCTTGCCGGTGCCGGGACCGTTGTTGCCGAAGGTGGGTCTGGCGCCGGGAGACGGCAGCGTGACGATCTTTCCGCCACCCTGCGGCAAGCCCTGCGCGCCGGCGTTGTGGCCGAAATTGTGCCTTGCGGGACCGAGACCGCCGAGCTTGATCGAAGCGGGCGCCAGGATCCGGGTCGGCTGCGACAGCGGAATGAGCCTGGGCTGCGCCGCCATCTTCAGCGCGCTCTGGGCATAGGGTCCGTTGGAGAATTTCTCATAGAACGATTTGTACGCAACGGCGGAATTGGTCTTTACCGCATTGTGCCAGGCTTTGGCCTGCATGAGATTGCCCAGCAAGATCCGGATGCGGTCGCTCAGCGGGTCGCGCGGATAGATCCGGATGAATTCCTGATAATTCTCGACGGAGTTTTCAGCCAGCACGTATTCATAGGCCTGGCGCGAGGAACGCGACGGCAGGTCGCTTGCCGCATAGGCCATTTTCGTCTGCGCCGGGGCTCTGGTGGCGGCGACGGCGGTGTCGCCGAAGAAATAGAAATCGCTGGTCAGCGAGGAGCTTTCCCAGGGGGTCTGTTGCCCGTCGGTCGAACTGCCGACGTCGAGGCGAATGCGCTTGAACAGCTGCTCGATCGGGAGATTCTTCTCGTTCGCCAGCCGCAGGAACGCCGCGGTGAACGGACTATGGTCGCCGGCACCATCCAGCGCTTCGGTGCCCGGTGCGGTCGAATAGGCGACGATCGAACCCTTCGGCGCGTCGACGATGGCGAGGCCGCGTCCGGCGTCGTTGAGCGAGGGGAACGGATTGTTGCGGCAGGCATCGAGGATGACGATGCGGACCCGGCTCGGAATCGTCTCCAGCGTCGCCATCACGTCGACCAGCCGGAGCGAACCGTTGACCAGGTCGGGCTCGGAAGAAACCTTGGCGTCGACCGGTATCAGATAGTTTTCGCCCGCCAGCTGCACGCCGTGGCCGGCATAATACACCATCGCCACCGTATTCGGGCCGCCGCCGGCGACCTTGCCGGAAAACTCCTGCACCGCCTGGATCATCTGGTTGTGGCTGAGGTCGGTGGCGGAAATCACCTCGAAGCCGGCGGAATTGAGCAGTTGCGCGACCGCCCTGGTATCGTTGCCGGGATTGGCGAGCTGGACGGTGTTTTGATATTTCGAGTTACCGATCACCAGCGCGATGCGCTGCTCCGGACCGGTTAGCGCGAGGGAGGTGCCTGCCGCGCTCTGGGCGTCCGCGGGTCCTGTCACCAGCAATCCGGCCAGGAAACCGGCCACGAGGTATGCGCCAAATAACGTATGCCTGAAAAGCTGCATGGCTTTCTCCCACAGAACATCTCGACGTGAGACCGACTGCGGGAAAATTAGGGGCCGGTGGTGTCGACGTATGTGATCTTTGTCACGGCCGGATTTTGGCGGATGGCCGGAAAGGCTCGCGCTAGTCGAGGTCGGCGAGCTTGTGCAGCGTAGCGCCGAAAATCTGGCTGGCCTTTCCGACCAGCGCCGTGCCGTTCATGACGCCGCGGGTATCGGTGAAGGTGCCGGTGACGCCGATACCGACCGGGTCGGGACCGCCGAACAGCGGACTGGCATCGGGGCTGGAGGTATGGCGCTGCACCAGGACTTCGCCCCTGAAGGTATCGTCCTTCACCGTGTAGCTGCCGGTGTAAAACAAATAGGCATCGCCGCCATGGATCTGGCCATCCCGGAACATGATCACGCCGCTGCCCTTGCCCGACCGGCCATCCTGCAGGCTGACATGGATCGAATACAGGCCGTTCTTCATGATGCCCCGATGCCGACATCCGTCGCCCCGGAAGTCGGCAATCCGTTATGCCAAAGCAAGGCATGCAACGTCAACGCGCGGGCTGGACCGTCGGCCGCCGCCATCAAGGACGATCCCTCGCTTTCTGCCAGAGCTTGACGAACGCGGACCGCCTCGTGCGGCGCGCCCTTCACGTGTATTTGGGGTCGCGCTCCAACAGCTCGATCGAGATGCCCTGCGGGCCGCGTATGAAGCAGATGCGGACGCCCGGCCGGAGCGTCGTCGGCTCCCTGGTGAATTCGACACCCTTGGCCTTGATCTCGGCGGCCACCGCATCGATGTCCGTCACCGCCAGCCCGAAATGGTCGAGCCCCTGATAGGGCGTCACCGGCGGGGTATGGACGCCGTCGCCGTCGACAACCGGTGCGATGAATATGTTGGCGCCGCCGAGCTTGACGTCGATCCGCCCGGGGCCGCGGATGATGACGCCGCCGAGAATATCCTCAAGCCAGGCCGCGGTGGCCTCGGGATCCGGACTGCGCAAATGGACATGATCCCAGGTGACGATCGGCATCGTTGCTCCCCCTTGTTTTTCGCGCGGTCCGACCGGCGCAGCGCGTGGGCCGCGGCACGAGCGGCGCTGTCAATTTTAGCGGCCGCCTGCCGGCAACGCCATCCCTCCGGGCCTGCCCTGAGCCGGCGGCGAGCGGGGTTCAGGCCGTCCCGGTGACCGGACCGGGCAGGGGCGCTGTGACGGGGGATGGCAGCCGAAGCGGCTCCCGGCGCCGGTCGCCCGGGCTCAAATTCACGATTAGTTAACCGCAGCCGAAAAGTGAATCCTGAGGTTGAACCGTGCGGACGGGTTAACGACCAATCAACAGGAACCAATTGCATGATTGCCAGTTGAGCGAATGATCCGTGGCCAGCGCGGATGGAGCGGGTTGAGATGCCGATAGCGCAGTATTTTTTCTATGTCGGAGGCGTGTTGCTCGCGCTGCTGTTCGGAGTCGATGCCTTCGCTCCGAAGGAGCCGGTGGTGAGTTCCGTCGCCGCGATCGAGACGCCTGCGGCCAGTCCCGTGTTCAGGATCCGCTCCGAACGGAAATGGCCGGAGCGCGTCGTCTACGATACCAGTCTTCCCACCATCGTTCCTCCGAAGGTCGAGATTGCCGCCGCTGCTGTCGTTCCGGCGCCGGTCGCGGAAATGTCGGCGAAGGCGCGGGTGCGCGAGTCCTTTGCGCAGTTCAAGCCGGGCGACGATCCCAAGCCCGAGGTCAAGCCGGTTCGGAAACGCAAGGTTGCCAGGACCCGGACGGCTCCGCCGCGTCAGCCGGCGATGCGCGTCGCCGAGCGGCCTCAGTTCGGCTTTTTCGCCAACAACATTTGGTGAGCCTCGGGCACCTGACCAGCCGGCATAGCCGACAGATTCGAACTTTCCACCCTCGATCCCGCATGATGAGCCGACAGCAGTTGTACGGACGGCCCGGTCGCGCCGGCTATTGCGGATCAATGTCAGACATGGGCAAGACATAAGGGCGGCGGTCGTCCCGGATTCGCGGATGGCGCCCAGTCGCCGTCGGCCGGGGCAATGGCCAAGCGGCAAGAACAAGGAGTGCGCCGGAGCCGGCGCGCCGCATCATGGAAACCAAGCCGCCTGTTCCGCGCGCCATCCTGGTCGGCGTCCAACTCCCCGGCGTTGACGACGTCATGCATGCTGCGAGCCTGGCGGAACTCGGCCGCCTGGTGAAGACGCTCGGTTATGAGGTCGTCGGCACGGTGTCGCAGAAGCGCGACGAGATCGGCGGCGCCACGGTGCTCGGCAAGGGGCGGCTCGAGGAACTGGCCGAGATGACCGGCGGAACCGGTGTCGTCGAATCGATGGCGCCGGTCCGCAAGTCGAAGGCCCGCGAGCGCTTTGACGATACCGGCGGCAGGAAGTCCGCGATTGCGCCCGCCGAACCCGATCCGCAGCGGAGGCCGGAATTCGTCATCGTCGATCACGAGATATCGCCAAGCCAGGCCCGCAACCTCGAGCGGGCCACCGGCGCGCAGGTGCTCGACCGCACCGGCGTGATCGTCGAGATCTTCCACCGCCATGCGCATAGCCGCGAGGCCAAGCTGCAGGTCGAGATCGCACGGCTGAAATACGTCTCGCCGCGCTTGAGGGAATCATCGGGTGGCGGCGGGCGGCAGCAGGGGCCCGGCGCCGGCGAGTCCGATCTCGAAGTCGACCGCCGCAAGGTTCGCGACCGCCTCGCGGAGCTGAAGGAGCAGCTGGAGAACATCCAGCGCGACAGCGACGAGCGCCGGTCCGCGCGCCGCGACCAGCTCCGCGTCGCGCTGGTCGGCTACACCAATGCCGGCAAGTCGTCGCTGATGCGGGCGCTGACAGGCA
>JBDRNF010000138.1:0-36841 GCA_043811435.1 Pseudomonadota bacterium | reverse complement strand
TTCTGCTTACCTCTCCCCAGCGGGGAGAGGTCGATTTGCGCAGCAAATCGGGTGAGGGGGTGCTGGCCTAACGAGAGACCGTAACCCCTCACCCGGCGCTACGCGCCGACCTCTCCCGAAGGGAGAGGTGAATTCCGGTGCCGCTCCAGCAACCGAATCTCATCGCGCTCTAGTTCCCGCCCCGCTCCCTCCGCAGCTTCGCCCAGTAGTCCAGCCGCTTCCTGATCTCGCGCTCGAACCCGCGATCCGGCGGATCGTAGAAAGTCTGGTGACCCAGCGCGTCCGGGAAATACTCCTGGCCGGAGAACGCCTCCGGCGTGTCGTGATCGTATTGGTAGCCGCCGCCATAGCCTTCCGATTTCATCAGCTTGGTCGGCGAATTCAGGATGTGCTTCGGCGGCAGCAGCGAGCCGCCCTCCTTCGCCACCCGCATCGCGGCACCGAAGGCCTTGTAGGCGGCGTTGGATTTCGGCGCGGTGGCAAGATAGATCACGGCCTGCGCGATCGCCAGCTCGCCTTCGGGAGAGCCGAGGAAGTCATAGGCATCCTTGGCGGCGTTGCACACCGCCAGCGCCTGCGGATCGGCGAGGCCGATATCCTCGACCGCCATGCGGACGACGCGGCGGGCCAGGAACAGCGGATCCTCGCCGGCGTCCATCATGCGGCAGAGATAGTACAGCGCCGCATCCGGATCGGAACCCCGCACCGATTTATGCAGCGCCGAGATCAAATTGTAATGGCCGTCGGCCGACTTGTCGTAGATCGGGGCGCGGCGCTGCAGGATGTCCTGCAGCTGTTCGGCGTTGAAGATCTCGTTTTCGCGCGCGGCGCGCCAGACCTCTTCGGCGAGTGTCAGCGATGCGCGGCCGTCGCCGTCGGCCATTCGCACCAGCACGGCGCGCGCCTCGGCGTCGAGCGGCAGTTTCCTGCCTTCGATCTTCTCGGCATGGGCGAACAGCTTTTCGATCGCCGCTGCATCCAGCGACTGGAACACCAGCACGCGCGCCCGCGACAAAAGAGCGGCGTTGAGCTCGAACGAGGGATTTTCGGTGGTGGCGCCGACCAGCACCACGGTGCCGTCCTCCATCACGGGCAGAAACGAATCCTGCTGCGCGCGGTTGAATCTGTGCACCTCGTCGACGAACAGCAGCGTGCCCTTGCCCATCTCGCGCCGGGCGCGGGCGGCATCGAAGACTTTCTTCAGATCCGCGACACCGGAAAACACCGCGGAAATCTGCTCGAAATGCAGTTCGGTCGCATCTGCCAAGAGCCGCGCCACCGTGGTCTTGCCGGTGCCGGGCGGCCCCCAGAACACCAGCGAACCCAGCGTCCGCGTCGCCAGCATCCGCGTCAGCGCGCCGTCGGGCCCGAGGATATGATCCTGTCCGACCACATCCGACAACACGGCCGGGCGCAGCCGGTCCGGCAGCGGACGCGGCGCGTCCTGCTCCATCCCTGCGGCGGCGAACAGGTTGGCGCTTTCGCGTGGCTGCTTCGGACTCATCCGCCGAGCGTGACGTTGATCTGCTGGCCGCCCCGCACCACGATGATGCGCCAGAGCCGCGCGCGCTCGCGCGTCGCCTTTTCGAGGTCGCTGGTTCTGGCGATCTTCTGGTTGTTGACGGCCAGGATGATGTCGCCCTTCTGGAAGCCGACGCTGGCGGCGGTCGCGCCATCGGCGAGTTCGACCACCACCACGCCCTTGGTGTCGGCATCGATGCGCAGTTCGTCGGCCACCGCGGGCGAGATGTTCGCGACCCTGGCGCCCTGGAACGGCGAGCGCGAGGTCAGAACGATCTCGTCGCGACCAGTGTCGGGCGCGGTTTCGAGCGGCACCGTCAGCTTCACGGTCTTGCCGCCGCGCTGCACGTCGATCTGCGCGCTGCCGCCGAGCGGACGGGTGGCGAAGCGATAGTCGAAGCCGTTGGGATCGTCGACGGTCTGGCCGTCGATCGCCACTACCAGATCGGACAATTTCAGCCCGGCCCGCGCCGCCGGGCTGCCCGCCGTGACGTTGGCGACCAGCGCGCCGGAGGGAACGCGAAGCCCCAGCGTCTCGGCGATCTCGGGCGTCACCGCCTGCAACCGGGCGCCGAGCCAGGGCCGCTTCACCGCCTTGCCGCCGCTCTTGGCGGAGGCGACCACGACGCGCACCATGTTGGCGGGGATCGCAAAGCCGATGCCCTGCGAGCCGCCGGAGCGCGAGAAGATCGCGGTGTTGACGCCGACAAGCTTGCCGTTCATGTCGACCAGCGCGCCGCCGGAATTGCCGGGATTGATGGCCGCATCGGTCTGGATGAAGAACTGGTAGTCGGTGATGCCGACCTGCGTCCGCGCCAGCGCCGAGACGATGCCGTGGGTCACGGTCTGTCCGACGCCGAACGGATTGCCGATCGCCAGCACGACGTCGCCGACCAGCAACTCGTCCGAATTGGCGAAATCCAGCGTGGCGAATTTCTCCTTGCCACCCTTGATCCGCAGTATCGCCAGATCGGTGCGGCTGTCCTTGAGCACGATCTCGGCCTCGAATTCGCGCTTGTCGGAGAGCGAGATCTTGACCTGGTCGGCACCCTCGATGACGTGGTTGTTGGTTACGACGAGGCCGGACGAATCCACCATGACGCCCGATCCCAGCGAGCGCTGCATCTGCTCCGGCTGCTGGCCGGGCACGCCGAAGAAGCGGCGGAAGATCGGATCGTCGAGCAGCGGATTGCGGTTCTGCACCACCTTGGCGGCGTAGACGTTGACCACCGCCGGCTGCACCCGCTGCACGATCGGCGCGTAGGACAGCCGCAGCTCCACGGGAGACGCCGGCACGCGGCGGTCCTGCGACATCGCCGGGGCTGAGACGGCCGCAACAACCAACAATGCCGTGATCATACGAACAGCAAACATGAAAAAATTCCCTGGGGATGGATGGTGCGAATATAGGCGTCCCGGCCCGCGAATAGAAGCGACTGGACGGATCGATCGGCCGGTTATGGCCCGATTCGGCTGATGTTTCCGGGTCAAACCTTGCAATTCCGCCCCCGAAACAGCAGGTAATGCGGGCAACACCGGCGTATCGCCGCCGGGACCAAGGAGAACCGCCCCATGAAGGCCGTCGGATACCAGAAATCGCTGCCCATCGACGACGCCAGCTCGCTGATCGATTTCGAGGCCGCCAGGCCCGAGCCCGGCGGCCGCGACATCCGCGTCGCCGTGAAGGCGATTTCCGCCAATCCGGTCGATTACAAGGTGCGCAAGCGCGCCGCCCCGCCGGCCGGCGAAACCAAGATTCTGGGCTATGACGCCGCCGGGATCGTCGACGCCGTCGGCGCCGACGTCACGCTGTTCAAGCCGGGCGACGAGGTGTTTTACGCCGGCTCGATCCAGCGCCAGGGCACCAATTCGGAATTTCACCTGGTCGACGAGCGCATCGTCGGCCGCAAGCCGAAAACGCTCTCATTTGCGCAATCGGCCGCCCTTCCCCTGACCTCGATCACCGCGTGGGAATTGCTGTTCGACCGGCTCGGTGTTGCGCCCGGCAAGAGCGTCGATCCGCGCACGCTGTTGATCATGGGCGGCGCCGGCGGGGTCGGCTCGATCCTGATCCAGCTCGCGCGCCGGCTCACCGGGCTCACCGTCGTTGCCACCGCATCGCGCCCGGAATCGCAGAAATGGTGCCTCGATCTCGGCGCCCACGCCGTGATCGACCACGGCAAGCCGATGAAGGAGCAGATCGAGCAGCTGAAGGTGCCGCCGGTCGCGCTCATTGCGAGCCTCACCAATACAGAACAGCACTACAAGGCACTGGCCGACATCATCGCGCCGCAGGGCAAGTTCGGCCTGATCGACGATCCCGCCGAATTCAACGTCAGCGTATTCAAGGGCAAGGCGGTTTCGGTGCACTGGGAGTCGATGTTCACGCGCTCATCGTTCCAGACGCCCGACATGATCGGCCAGCATAACCTGCTGAACGACGTCGCCGACCTCATCGACAAGGGCGTGCTGCGCACCACGCTCGACCAGGCCTTCGGCACCATCAACGCGACCAACCTGAAGCGCGCGCACGCGCTGCTGGAAAGCGGCAAGTCGCGCGGCAAGATCGTGCTGGAGGGGTGGTAACGCGTACGGCGTAGGGTGGGCAAAGGCGCGCCCTTCGCGCCGTGCCCACCATCCATCATCCGCGTTCATGCGAGAATGGTGGGCACGCCATCGCGTCGCGCATTCGCGCAACGCGATGGCTTTGCCCACCCTACGGACTACCCAAAATACTCGACAGCTCCGACAACAGCCGGTCGATTTGTTCGTCGGTGCCGACCGTGATCCGCAGATAATCGGAGATCCGGGCTGCGGAAAAATGGCGGACAATCACCGCGCGCTGGCGTAGTGCGGCGGCCAATGCTGCGCCGTCGCGCGCCGGATGGCGCGCAAAGACGAAGTTGGCGGAGGATGGCAGCACGTCGAAGCCAAGCCCGCGCAGTCCGCGGTTCAACCGCTCGCGGCCTTCGATCACGCTGATACGGCTCGCTTGAAACCAGGCCTCGTCCGCCAGCGAAGCGATGGCGCCGGCCTGCGCCGGCCGGCCAAGCGGATAGGAGTTGAAGCTGTCCTTGACCCGGGTGAGCGCCTCGATCAGGTCGGCGTCGCCAATGGCATAGCCGACCCTTAAGCCCGCCAGAGCACGCGACTTGGACATGGTTTGAACGACCAGAAGGTTCGGATGCGATGCGACCAGCGGGATCGCGGTCTCGGCGCCGAAATCGACATAGGCCTCGTCGATGACAACAGGCGCGTCAGGATGTTGCTCCAGCAGCGTGGCGATCTCGGCGCGCGACAGCGCAACCCCGGTTGGCGCGTTCGGATTGGGGATGATGATGGCGCCGGCCGGCCGCAGGTAGTCGGCAACGCGGATCTGCATGCCGGAATCGAGCGGCACCGCCTCGAAGGCGATGCCGAACAGGCGGCAATAGACCGGGTAGAAACTGTAGGTGATGTCGGGGAACAGCAACGGCGCATCATGCTTCAGCAGGGCCGCGAAGGCGTGCGCCAGCACCTCGTCCGAGCCGTTGCCGACGAACACCTGTTCGGGCCGCACCTGGTGGTAGGTGGCCAGCGCCGCCCGCAGCGCCGACGCCTGCGGGTCCGGATACAGCCGCAGCGCGTCAGTCGCCTCGCCGCGGATCGCTTCCAGGGCGCGCGGGGAAGGACCAAGCGGGCTTTCATTGGTATTGAGCTTGACCAGATCCGCTATGTGGGGCTGCTCGCCCGGGACATAGGGCTGCAGGTCGTGCGTCAGGCTGCTCCAGAATCGGCTCATTCTCTTTCCAGATCCCCCAAGATCCTGCGACGGCACTTCATGCAATGGTCTGAACGATACCACCCTCGGCACGCAACGCCGCGCCGTTGGTGGCGGAGGCTTCCTTCGAGGCGACATAGACCACCATATTGGCGATCT
Source organism: Pseudomonadota bacterium (assembly GCA_043811435.1). GTDB lineage: Bacteria > Pseudomonadota > Alphaproteobacteria > Rhizobiales > Xanthobacteraceae > Bradyrhizobium. The sequence goes on along the minus strand of JBDRNF010000138.1, from coordinate 31,401 downwards.
CCTCGACGCTGGCAAAGCGCTGCAGCAGCGAGGTCGGACGGTGCTGTTTGACGAACGAGGCCGCCGCCTCCTCTACCGACTGGCCGTTCTGCCTGGCCAGGTCTTTTACAAAAGTCTCGACACCCTCGGACATCGTCGGTCCCGGCAGCACCGAATTGACGGTCACCGCGGTGCCACGGGTCATCTCGGCAAGGCCGCGCGACACCGCGAGCTGAGCGGTCTTGGTCACGCCGTAATGGATCATCTCCTTCGGGATGTTCAGCCCGGATTCCGAGGAGATGAAGACGATGCGGCCCCAGTTGCGCTTCAGCATGCCCGGCATGTAGGCGCGCGCCAGCCGCACGCCCGACATCACATTGACCTCGTAGAACCGAGTCCAGTCCTCATCGGGAATGTCGAAAAAACCCTTGGGCTCGAAGATTCCGGCATTGTTGATCAGGATATCGACATCAGGCAGCCGCTCGGTCAGCAACTGACATCCCGCTGCCGTCGAGACATCGGCGGCGAGACCGGCGACCCTGCTGGCGGGCGCGGCGGCAGCCAAGGCGGCGACCGCTGCATCGACCTTGGCCTGCGACCGGCCATTGACCACCACATTGGCACCTGACAGCGCCAGCCCACTGGCGATCGAATGGCCGATGCCGGAAGTGGAGCCCGTAACCAGCGCCGCCTTGCCCGAAAGGTCGATATTCATGTCCGTGTCTCCATCGATGGTGCGGGAGATATCGGGGGCCGCGCAGGCAAACGCAATCGCAGTCAACCGACGGTGATATCAATAAAAAAGCGGCGCACCGGGCGCCGCTTTTCTTTTCGTTCGCAGGGACGACAGGTTCGCTTACGCCGCTTCGGCGGACTTTGCCTGCACCGGGCCGGAGTCGAGGCCCTTGGCGTCGACGTCGCGGTCGACGAACTCGATCACGGCCATCGGCGCGTTGTCGCCGTAGCGGAAGCCGGCCTTGATGATGCGGGTGTAGCCGCCCTGGCGGTCCTTGTAGCGGGTCGCGATCACGTCGAACAGCTTGCGGACCTGGTCGAGGTCGCGCATCTCGGAGATCGCCTGACGGCGCATCGAGAGGCCGCCCTTCTTGCCGAGCGTGACCAGCTTCTCGACGATCGGCCGCAATTCCTTGGCCTTCGGCAGCGTGGTGACGATCTGCTCGTGCTTGATCAGCGCGGCGCACATGTTGGCGAACATCGCCTTGCGATGCTCGGCGGTGCGGTTGAGCTTCCGATGAACCTTGCCGTGACGCATGTTGAATTCCTCAATACTTGTTCTGTCGCGACGGCTCGTCGGACAATCTGCTCAGGTGGGCCGCCTGCGTTCGCCCGGGAGTCATTCCGGGGCGCGCGAAGCGCGAATCCGGAATCTCGAGATTCCGGGTTCGATGCTGCGCATCGCCCCGGAATGACGAAATCAATAATGGTCTTCGAAGCGCTTGGCCAGTTCGTCGATATTTTCCGGCGGCCAGCCCGGCACTTCCATGCCGAGATGCAGCCCCATCTGGGCCAGCACTTCCTTGATCTCGTTCAGCGACTTGCGGCCGAAGTTCGGGGTACGGAGCATCTCCGCTTCCGACTTCTGCACGAGGTCGCCGATGTAGACGATGTTGTCGTTCTTCAGGCAGTTCGCCGAACGCACCGACAGTTCGAGTTCGTCGACCTTCTTGAGGAACGCCGGGTTGAACGCGAGATCGGGAATGATCTCCTGCGCCACTTCCTTGCGCGGCTCTTCGAAGTTCACGAACACGTTGAGCTGATCCTGCAGGATGCGCGCGGCATAGGCCACGGCATCATCGGGCGAGATCGCGCCGTTGGTCTCGATCGTCATGGTCAGCTTGTCGTAGTCGAGGATCTGGCCCTCGCGGGTGTTCTCGACCTTGTAGGAGACCTTGCGGACCGGAGAGAACAGGCTGTCGACCGGGATCAGGCCGATCGGCGCGTCCTCGGGACGGTTGCGCTCGGCGGCGACGTAGCCCTTGCCGGCGGCGACCGTGAATTCCATGCGGATCTCGGCGCCCTCGTCCAGCGTGCAGATCTGCAGGTCGGGATTGAGCACCACGACGTCGCCGACGGTCTGGATGTCGCCGGCGGTGACGACGCCCGGGCCCTGCTTCTTCACGACCATGCGCTTGGGGCCCTCGCCCTGCATCTTGATCGAGATGTCCTTGATGTTGAGCACGATGTCGGTGACGTCCTCGCGAACGCCCGCGATCGAGGAGAACTCGTGCAGCACGCCGTCGATATGCACCGACTGCACCGCAGCACCCTGCAGCGAGGACAGCAGGATGCGGCGAAGCGCGTTGCCGAGGGTCTGGCCGAAGCCCCGCTCGAGCGGTTCTGCGACCAGCGTCGCGAAACGATTCGCGTCGCTGCCCGGCGTTACCTGGAGCTTGTTCGGCCGAATAAGTTCTTGCCAATTTTTCTGGATCGTCACTGTTTCACCCATGGGCCAATCGATATGCCGTCTACATCACTGGCGTTGGAGAACGCGGATCAGGCCGCGTCAAATACACTGCAAAAGTCATCGCGGGACGGCCATGCCGCCCGCGGTCGGAAAATCAAACGCGCCGGCGCTTGCGCGGACGGCAGCCATTGTGCGGGATCGTGGTCACGTCGCGGATCGACGTGACGGTGAAGCCCGCAGCCTGCAGCGCGCGAAGCGCCGATTCGCGGCCCGAACCGGGGCCCGCAACTTCAACCTCCAGCGTGCGCATGCCGTGTTCCTGCGCCTTCTTGGAGACGTCTTCCGCCGCGACCTGGGCGGCATAAGGGGTCGACTTGCGCGAGCCCTTGAAGCCCATCGTTCCGGCCGACGACCAGGCAATGGTGTTGCCCTGCGCGTCGGTGATGGTGATGGTCGTGTTGTTGAACGACGAGTTCACGTGAGCGACGCCGGATGCGATGTTCTTGCGTTCACGACGACGTACGCGGGTGGCTTCCTTGCCCATTCCAGAACCTTTCCTGAGATCTCAACGCCGCCGTAATGCCAGCGGCTACACCTGAATAGCGAATGGTGAGTAGCGAATGGCGAATAGTAAGGACTGATCCCCACCCGCCATTCGCGACTCGCTATTCGCCAATTTATTTCTTCTTGCCGGCGATCGACTTCGCCGGACCCTTGCGCGTGCGCGCGTTGGTATGGGTGCGCTGGCCGCGCACCGGCAGTCCGCGGCGATGGCGCAGGCCGCGATAACAGCCGAGGTCCATCAGACGCTTGATGTTCATGCCGGTCTCGCGACGCAGGTCGCCTTCGACCAGATAGTCGCGGTCGATCACTTCGCGGATCTGCAGCACTTCCTGATCGCTCAGCTGATTGACGCGGCGATCTTCGGGAATCTTGACCTTCTCGATGATCTCGGCGGCATTCTTCTGACCGATGCCATGGATGTACTGGAGCGCGATCAGCACGCGCTTGTTGGTCGGGATATTCACACCGGCAATACGGGCCACGCAGTCTCTCCTGTCGCCGATCCCTGAGACCGGCTGTGATTTTAGCTATTCTGGGCGGGTGTCCACAAACGCGAACACGACGCCCGTCCCCTTGGTTCTCTCGGGGCCCGGCATCGTCTGGAAACAATCCGACTGGATACCGGGCTTATTAAAGGATTCAACTTGGTTTCGTCAACCGTCTCTAGCGTTTAGCTCGCCTTTTCGTGACCTTTTTGGCAGCTTTCCGAGCCTTGCCGGCGGAACGGACCCTGGAACTGGCTGGCGCCTTCCGGACCGGCTTTTTGGCCGCTTTGGAGGCCGTTTTCCCGGCCTTCCGGGAGGCTTTGGCGGCCTTCTTGCCAGCCCGGGCACCCTTGGCTGCCGATTTGGCGGCTTTTCCGGCCGCTGGCTTGGCGGCTTTCGCGACAGCCTTCCTGCCCCCGGTCTTTTTGGCGCCCGTCCTGGCTCCGGTTCGGGCCTTCGTTCTGGTCTTCTTGGCGGTTCGCTTGGCCGAATCCGCCTTCTTCGCGGCCCTGGCTTCGACCGCACCGATCGCAGCAAGGATTCGGTTGATCTCGCGGGTCACCTCTTCGATGGTCATCATGCCATCGACCGTCAGAAGCTTGCGCTGCTCCGAATAGTAGTGAATCAGCGGCTCGGTCATCGAACGGTAGCTCGCCAGCCGCTTGGCCAGCACTTCCGGCGTATCGTCGATTCGCACGTCCTCGCCCCGCGCGCGCATCTCCGCCACCCGGGTTTCGACCCGCTGCAGCAGCGCGCTCTCGTTGACGCGCAACTCCACCACGGCGTCCAGCTTGATGTGCTTCTTCTTCAGGAGTTCATCGAGCGCCTCGGCCTGCGGTACCGTGCGCGGGAAGCCGTCGAGAATAAAACCTTTCGCCGCATCCGGCTGATCGAGACGGTCGGAAATGATCCCGATCACGATCTCATCCGGCACCAGCCCGCCACCGGCCATGATGTCCTTGGCCTTGAGGCCGACAGCCGTCTGCGCCGCTACCGCGGCGCGCAGCATTTCACCGGTCGAGAACTGGACGATGCCGTGCTTCTGAACCAGACGTTGTGCCTGGGTGCCCTTGCCTGCCCCCGGCGGACCGAGAAGAATCAGTCTCATATGTATTCGCCCCCCGGCTCGGCGAACGGCTCGCCGCGCACCTTCGTTTCAAAATCCAGCCCAGCGCCAACTACGATCAGCGCGGAAGCGCGGACAGTGAGAGCGATGTTACGTGCGGCTGACGTCAGCGGCGACGTCCTCGCAGTTTCGACTTCCTGATCAGCCCTTCGTATTGATGGGCGAGCAGATAGCCCTGGACCTGCGCCACCGTATCCATGGTCACGCTGACCACGATCAGCAGCGATGTGCCGCCGAAGTAGAACGGCACCGCGGCATAGGAGATCAGGATTTCGGGGATCAGGCAGACGATCGCGAGATAGGCCGCCCCCAATACCGTGACGCGCGACAACACGTAGTCGATGTATTCGGCGGTGCGTTCGCCCGGCCGGATGCCTGGAATGAAGCCGCCATGCTTCTTGAGGTTGTCGGCGGTCTCGGTCGGGTTGAACACGATCGCGGTGTAGAAGAACGCGAAGAACACGATCAGCCCGATGTAGCAAATCAGGAACAACGGACGGCCGTGGCCGAGCTGGGTGTTCAGCCACTGAAACCACTCCGGGCCGCTGCCGGCGTTGAAATTGGCAACCGTGGTCGGCAGCAGCAGCAGCGAGGAAGCGAAGATCGGCGGAATCACGCCCGAGGTATTGAGCTTGAGCGGCAGATGCGAGGACTGGCCCTCGAACATCTTGTTGCCGACCTGGCGCTTCGGATACTGGATCAGGAGCCGCCGCTGCGCGCGCTCCATGAACACGATGAAGGCAATCACCACCACCGCCATGATAATGACGATCAGGATGAGCGCGGTGGACAGCGCGCCCTGCCGTCCCAGCTCCAGCATGCTGGCGAGCGCAGAAGGCAGTTCCGCAACGATGCCGGCGAAGATGATCAGCGAAATGCCGTTGCCGACGCCGCGCGACGTGATCTGCTCGCCGAGCCACATCAGGAACATGGTGCCGCCGGTGAGGGTGACGGTGGTCGAGATCAGGAAGAACATGCCGGGTTCGCTGACGACATTGCCGGCACCCTGAAGCCCGACGGCGATGCCGTAGGACTGGAACACGGCGAGAATCACCGTGAGATAGCGGGTGTACTGGTTCAGCGTCTTGCGGCCGGCCTCGCCTTCCTTCTTCAGGGCTTCGAGCTTCGGCGACACCGTGGTCAACAGCTGGATGATGATCGATGCCGAGATATACGGCATGATGTTCAGCGCAAAGATCGCCATGCGGTTGATGCCGCCGCCGGCGAACATGTTGAACATGCCGAGGATGCCGCCGGCCTGCGACTTGAACACCTGCTCCCAGATGGCGGGATCGATGCCGGGCAACGGGATGTAGGTGCCGAGCCGATAAACAAGCAGCGCACCCAGTGTGAACCAGATTCGCTTCTTCAGTTCTTCGGCTTTTCCGAGCGCCGAGAAGTTCAGGTTTGCCGCAAGTTGTTCTGCTGCTGAGACCATGTTTGGCTTTCTCCCGCGCCCCGTATGCCGTCATCCCTCCAAAAGGTAGGACATTCAGCAGACGCCGGACATCAATTTGGTGCTCGGCTTTCGAAAAATCTACCGTCTCGGCATGCCGGACCGCCCGCTGGCGCGGGCGATGACGCAGATGTTACGCCGCCTCGCCTTCGTCCTTCTTTGCCGGCGCCAGGATCTTCACCGTGCCGCCCGCCTTCTCGACCGCCGCGATGGCGGTCTTGGAAGCGCCGTGAACCTCGATATTCAGCTTGGCCTTGATTTCGCCGCGGCCGAGCAGCCGCACGCCGGCCTTGGGGCGCCGCACGACCTTGGCCTTGACCAGCGATTCGACCGTGATGGTCTCGTTGGCGTCGATCAGCTTGGCGTCGATCGCGTCCTGCAGCCGGTCGAGATTGATCTCGGCGAAATCGAGCCGGAAGATGTTGTTGAAGCCGCGCTTCGGCAGCCGCCGATGGATCGGCATCTGGCCGCCCTCGAAGCCCTTGATGCGCACGCCGGAACGCGCGGTCTGGCCCTTGCCGCCGCGGCCCGCAGTCTTGCCCTTGCCTGAACCGATGCCCCGCCCGACCCGCATACGCGCTTTGCGCGAGCCGGCTTTGTCGGCGATATCATTGAGCTTCATCGTTCGCTTCCTTCTTCCGTTCCATCGTCCTGAGGCGTGTCAGCTTCGAAGGGCGATGGTTGTCATCCCTCGAAGGCCGCTACCGGCCCCTCGGGATGACGTGAACCTTATTTCTCGTCGACGACGCGGACGAGATGCTGAACCTTGGCGATCATGCCGCGAATTGCAGGAGTGTCCTGCAGCTCGGTGACCCGGCCGATCTTGTTGAGCTTGAGGCCGATCAGCGTCGCGCGCTGCGAGTGATGGCGGCGGATCGCGCTGCCGGTCTGCTCGACCTTGATCATCTTTGCGGCCTTGGCCATGACAATAACTCCGAAAAGCGCCTTGAAGCGCGTGTTGTTATTCGGCGACCACTTCGGCGTCGCCGCCGACCCGGCGCGACTGCAGCGTGGACACCTTGATGTTGCGGCGCGCCGCAACCGAACGCGGCGAATCCTGGTGCTTCAGCGCGTCGAAGGTGGCGCGAACCATGTTGTAGGGGTTCGACGAACCGATCGACTTCGCCACCACGTCCTGGACGCCGAGGCTCTCGAACACCGCGCGCATCGGACCGCCCGCAATGATGCCGGTACCCGCCGGCGCCGCGCGCAGATAGACCCTGCCCGCGCCGTGACGGCCGGCGATGTCGTGATGCAGCGTGCGGCCTTCGCGCAATGCGACGCGCGTCAGGTTGCGCTTGGCCGACTCGGTCGCCTTGCGGATCGCCTCGGGAACTTCGCGCGCCTTGCCGTGGCCGAATCCGACCCGGCCCTTCTGGTCGCCGATCACGACCAGCGCCGCAAAGCCGAAGCGCTTGCCGCCCTTGACGACCTTCGCCACACGATTGATGTGGACGAGCTTGTCGACGAATTCGCTGTCGCGTTCTTCCCGGCCGCCCCTGTGGCCGCCACCGCGTTCGCGTTCACCTGCCATGGTGTTTTCCGATCCTTAAGAGACTTTGCCTTGAGAGGCTTGCGCCCCCGGCGTTGTGTCCGTTCAATTCCAAATCCTAGAAGCTCAGGCCGCTTTCACGCGCCGCATCCGCAAGCGCCTTGACGCGGCCGTGATAGAGATACCCGCCGCGGTCGAACACCACCTCGGTGACGCCGTTCTTCACGGCGCGTTCCGCCAGCAGCTTGCCGACGGCCTTCGCCGCGTCGATGTTGGCGCCGGTGTTGCCGGCCTCGCGCATCGATTTCTCCAGCGAAGATGCCGACGCCAGTGTCTCGCCCTTCAGGTCGTCGATGACCTGCGCGTAGATGTGCTTCGACGAGCGGAATACCGACAGCCGCGGGCGGCCGCTGGCGGTGCGGCGCAGCGCCAAGCGCACGCGCTTCTTGCGCCGGTCGTTCGTGATCTTGAGTCTCGACATGGCCGGCTCCGTTACTTCTTCTTGCCTTCCTTGCGGAAGATAAACTCGTTGGAATATTTCACGCCCTTGCCCTTGTAGGGCTCCGGCGGCCGATAGCTGCGAATCTCGGCGGCGACCTGGCCGACGCGCTGGGAATCGTTGCCGGCAATGATGATCTCGGTCGGCTTCGGCACCGTAATGGCAATGCCTTCCGGGATCGCATAGACGACGTCATGGCTGTAGCCGAGCGCGAGCTGCAGGTTCTTGCCCTGCAGCGCGGCGCGATAGCCGACGCCGGTGATCTCGAGCTTCTTCTCGAAACCCTTGGTGACGCCCTCGACCAGGTTGGCGACCTGGGCGCGCGCGGTGCCGTACATCGCCTGCGCCCGGTTGGTCTTGAGCCTGGGCGCGACCTTGACTTCGCCGTTCTCGAACTTCACTTCGACGTCGTCGTGCACGATGAACTGAAGCTGGCCCTTCGGCCCCTTCATCTTGACGGTCTGGCCTTCGACGGTTGCGGTAACACCCGACGGAACCGTCACAGGCTTCTTGCCGATACGTGACATAGTGATTCCTTCCTCAGAATACCGTGAAGAGAACTTCGCCGCCCACATTCGCTTCGCGCGCTTCGTGGTCAGCCATGATTCCCTTCGGCGTCGATAACACGGAAATGCCGAGACCGTTGTTGACGCGCGGCAGGTTCTTGACCGAGGCATAAACACGACGCCCCGGCTTCGATACCCGCTCGATCTCGCGAATAACCGGCTCGCCGTCGAAATACTTCAGCTCGATCTCCAGCTCGCTGCGGCCGGACGCGTGCTCGACGCTGGCGTAGCCGCGGATGTAGCCCTCGCTCTTGAGGACCTCGAGCACGTTGGCGCGCATCTTCGAACCCGGGGTCGAGACCTTGGGCTTGGCGCGCATCTGTGCGTTGCGGATGCGGGTGATGAGATCGCTGATCGGATCGTGCGTTGACATGTTGCGACCCCCTTACCAGCTCGACTTCACGAGCCCGGGAACCAGGCCCTTGGACCCGAGTTCACGCAGCGCGATGCGGCTGAGCTTGTTCTTGCGATAGACCGAGCGCGGACGGCCGGTCATTTCGCAGCGGTTGCGGATCCGGGTCGCCGACGAATTGCGCGGCATCTCGGCGAGCTTCAGCGTCGCCGCGAAGCGCTCTTCCATCGGCTTGTTCTTGTCGGCGATGATGGCCTTGAGCTTCGCGCGCCGCGGCGCCGCGTTCTTGGTCATCCGCTTGCGGCGGTTGTTCTTCTCGATCGAACTTTTCTTTGCCATGCTTGGCTCCTGGGTTTCCGCGTTTGAGATGCAGATAGCTCTGAGGCTGTCAGCTTCTCACTGCCGGAACGGGAAATTGAATGCGGTCAACAAGGCACGCGCTTCGTCGTCGGTCGGCGCGGTGGTGCACACCGTGACGTCCATGCCCCATGTCTCCCCCATCTTGTCGAAGTCGATTTCGGGGAAAATGATGTGCTCCTTGATGCCGAGCGAGTAGTTGCCGCGGCCGTCGAAGCTCTTCGGGTTGAGGCCGCGGAAATCCCGCACGCGCGGCAACGCCACGTTGATCAGGCGGTCGATGAACTCGTACATCTTGGCCTTGCGCAGCGTGACCTTGGCGCCGATCGGCTGGTTTTCACGCAGCTTGAAGGTCGCGATGGCGACGCGCGAATAGGTCACGATCGGCTTCTGGCCGGCAATCAGCGCGAGATCGGCGGCGGCAAGCTCCGCCTTCTTGCGGTCGTTGACCGCCTCGCCGATGCCCATGTTGAGCACGACCTTGTCCAGCCGCGGCACCTGCATGACGTTGGCATAGCCGAACTGCTCCGTCAGCTTGCCGCGGATTTCCCTGTCGAACTGTTCGCGTAAACGCGGAACGTATGCGGTCTCAGCCATCGATCTCTGCTCCCGAGCGTTTGGCGATGCGTACCTTCTTGCCATCCGCCTGAATCTTGAAACCAACGCGGGTCGGCTTACCGTCCTTGCCGACGATCGCGATGTTGGACAGGTGAATCGGCGACTCCTTCTGGATGATGCCGCCCTCCTGCGCCTGGGTCTGCTTCTGGTGGCGCTTGATCATGTTGATGCCGCGCACCATCGCCTTGTTGTCGTCGGGGCGCACCTCGAACACCTCGCCGGTGCGGCCCTTGTCGCGGCCGTTCAGCACGATGACCTTGTCGCCCTTCCGGATCTTGGCAGCCATCACAGCACCTCCGGCGCGAGAGAAATGATCTTCATGTGGTTCTTGGCGCGCAGCTCGCGCGGCACCGGCCCGAAGATACGGGTGCCGATCGGCTCGGACTGATTGTTAATCAGCACGGCGGCGTTGCGGTCGAAGCGGATGACGGAACCGTCGGCGCGGCGGATGTCCTTGCGGACCCGCACCACGACAGCCTTCATCACGTCGCCCTTCTTCACCTTGCCGCGCGGAATCGCTTCCTTGATGGACACGACAATAACGTCACCCACGGTGGCATAGCGGCGCTTGGAGCCCCCAATCACCTTGATGCACATGACACGGCGTGCGCCGGAATTATCGGCCACGTCGAGGTTGGTCTGCATCTGAATCATTGATGCACCTCGTCCTCTTTCTGATGCGCTTATCCGCGCTTAAAATTTTCCTGAAGTCTTGCGGCCAGGCCGCTGAACTCAGGCCGTTTTCTTCTGTTCACCCCGGACCACGGTCCAGCGCTTCAACTTCGAGATCGGCTTGCTCTCCTCGATCCACACCTGGTCGCCCGGCTTGAACTCGTTGTTCTCGTCGTGCGCGTGGTAGTTTTTCGAGCGGCGAATCGTCTTCTTGTAGATCGGATGGGTAAAGCGCCGATCGACGCGCACCACAACCGTCTTGGCTTGCTTGTCGCTGACGACCACACCCTGAAGCGTACGTTTCGGCATGTCGGCCCCTTACTTCTTCGCGTCGCGCTTCTGCGCGGCGATGGTCTTGATACGGGCGATGTCGCGGCGGGCTTCACGCAGCCGCGAGGTGTTTTCCAGCTGCCCGGTGGCGCGCTGGAAGCGCAGGTTGAAGCGCTCCTTCTTCAGATTGAGGACGGCGTCGTCCATCTGATCGGGGCTCATCGCGCGGATATCGGCGGTTTTCATCTCGGCCATGATCACATCCCTATTCCGCAATGCGCGCGACGAAGCGCGTCTTGATCGGCAGTTTGGCGGCGGCCAGCGACAGCGCTTCTTTCGCGGTCTGGATGGTGACGCCGTCGATCTCGAAAATCAGCCGGCCGGGCTTCACCCTGGCCACCCACAATTCCGGGGTACCCTTGCCGGAGCCCATGCGGACTTCGGCGGGCTTCTTCGACACCGGCACGTCCGGGAAGATGCGGATCCAGACCCGGCCCGCGCGCTTCATGTGACGGGTCAGCGCGCGGCGCGCGGCTTCGATCTGGCGGGCGGTGATGCGCTCGGGCGCCATCGCCTTCAGACCGAACTGTCCGAACGACAACGTCGCGCCAGAGGTCGCAACGCCGTGGATACGGCCCTTGTGCGCCTTCCGGAACTTCGTCTTCTTTGGTTGCATCATGGCTTACGCCCTCAAACCTTCTCTATTGCGCTCAAGCAGCGTCGCGACGCGGCCGCGAATTGTCGCCCTCGGCCATCTTCTTGTCCTGGGCCATCGGGTCATGCTCAAGGATTTCGCCCTTGAAGATCCAGACCTTGACGCCGCAGGTGCCGAACGTGGTGAAAGCGGTGGCAACGCCGTAGTCGATGTCGGCGCGCAGCGTGTGCAGCGGCACCCGGCCCTCGCGATACCATTCCATGCGGGCGATTTCGGCGCCGCCGAGACGACCCGAGCAGTTGATACGAATGCCCTCGGCGCCGAGGCGCATCGCCGACTGCACCGCGCGCTTCATGGCGCGGCGGAACGCGACGCGGCGCTCGAGCTGCTGGGCGATCGATTCGGCGACCAGGGTGGCGTCGAGCTCGGGCTTGCGGATTTCGACGATATTGATGACGACGTCGGAGGCGGTGATGTCGGCAACCCGCTTGCGCAGCTTGTCGATGTCGGCGCCCTTCTTGCCGATCACGACGCCGGGACGCGCCGAGTGGATCGTCACGCGGCACTTCTTGTGCGGACGCTCGATCACGATCCTGGCGACCGCCGCCTGCTTGAGCTCCTTGTGCAGGATCTCGCGGATCTGCACGTCCTCGTGCAGCAGCTTGCCGTACTCGTTCTTGCCGGCGAACCAACGGGAATCCCACGTCCGGTTGATGCCGAGACGAAGCCCGATTGGATTGATTTTTTGACCCATCGTTCTCTCCTGCGCCCGCTTTTAAGCGCTAGCCTCGGCCTCGACCTGACGAACGACGATCGTCAGCTGCGAGAACGGTTTGAAAATACGGCCCGAACGGCCACGGCCGCGCGGTGCGAAACGCTTCATGACGATGCCGTTGCCGACATGCGCCTCGGCGACGATCAGATCGTCGACCTCGAGGTCGTGATTGTTCTCGGCGTTTGCGATCGCCGATTCCAGGCACTTCTTGACGTCGACCGCGATCCGCTTGCGCGAGAACTGCAGGTCGGCGAGCGCCGCCGAAGCCTTCCTGCCGCGGATCAGTTGCGCGACAAGATTCAGCTTCTGCGGGCTCACCCGCAGCATTCGGGCGATCGCCTTGGCCTCGTTATCCGGGAGGCTCCGTTCGCGCTTAGGTTTGCTCATCGCTCAGTCCTCAAGCCTTCTTGGCTTTCTTGTCGCCAGAATGGCCGTGGAAGGTCCGGGTCGGCGAGAACTCGCCGAACTTGTGGCCCACCATTTCCTCGTTAACCGATACCGGCACATGCTTCTGGCCGTTGTAGACGCCGAAAACCAGGCCGACGAATTGCGGCAGGATGGTCGAGCGGCGGCTCCAGATCTTGATCACGTCATGACGGCCGGACGCTCGCGCGGCATCTGCCTTCTTGAGCAGAGAGCCTTCGACGAACGGGCCTTTCCAGACTGAACGAACCATGTCCGGCGTTCCTTACTTCTTCCGCTTGTGGCGGCTGATGAGAATGAATCGATTGGTCGACTTGTTGGAGCGGGTCTTCTTGCCCTTGGTCGGCTTGCCCCACGGCGTCACCGGGTGGCGGCCGCCCGAGGTGCGGCCTTCGCCGCCGCCGTGCGGATGGTCGACCGGGTTCATGGAGACGCCGCGGTTATGCGGCTTGCGGCCGAGCCAGCGGTTACGACCGGCCTTGCCGATCGAGATGTTCATGTGGTCCGGGTTCGACACCGCACCGATGGTGCCGGTGCAGCGGCCATGGACCAGGCGCTGTTCGCCCGAATTCAGGCGCACGATGACGTAGTCATGGTCGCGACCGACCAGCTGGGCGTAGGTGCCGGCCGAACGCGCGATCTGGCCGCCCTTGCCGATCTTCAGCTCGACATTGTGCACGATGGTGCCGATCGGCATGTTGCCGAGCGGCATGACATTGCCCGGCTTCACGTCGACATAGTTGCCGGCGATCACGGTGTCGCCGACCGCCAGACGCTGCGGGGCGAGAATGTAGGCCTGGGTGCCGTCGGTATACTTGACCAGCGCGATGAACGCGGTGCGGTTCGGATCGTATTCCAGCCGCTCGACGGTGGCGGGCATGTCGACCTTGGTGCGCTTGAAGTCGACGATGCGGTAGGTCTGCTTGTGACCGCCGCCGCGAAAACGCACGACCATGCGACCGGTGTTGTTGCGGCCGCCCGAGGAATGCTTGCCCTCGGTCAGCGCCTTGACCGGCTTGCCCTTGTAGAGCGCCGAACGATCGACCAGCACCAGCTGGCGCTGGCCCGGCGTCGTGGGATTGTATTTTTTCAATGCCATCGTCGTATCGCCTTATAGACCGGTGGTCACGTCGATGCGGTGGCCCTCTTCAAGGGTCACGATCGCGCGCTTCACGTCCGACTGCGAACCGAAGGTGCCGCGGAAGACCTTGGTCTTGCCCTTGCGCACCAGCGTGTTCACGCTCTTGACCTTGACGTCGAACAGCTTCTCGACGGCTTCCTTGATTTGCGGCTTGGTCGCCTTGCCGGCGACCTTGAACACAACCTTGTTGTGCTCCGACGCCATCGTCGCCTTTTCGGTCACGACCGGGGAGACGATGATGTCGTAATGGCGCGGATCGATGTTCTTCATTTGAAGCGCGCCTCCAACGCATCGAGCGCCGCCTTGGTCAGGACCAGCTTGTGGCGTCGCAGAATGTCATAGACGTTGATGCCCTGGATCGGCAGCACGTCGATGTTCGGGATGTTGCGGGCCGCCGCGGCGAAACCGTTGTGAACCTCGGCGCCGTCGATGATCAGCGCGTTGGTGAGGCCGAGACCGGAGAAATGTCCCACCAGCGCCTTGGTCTTGGCAGCTTCCAGCACCGCCGACTCGATCACGATCAGGCCGCCGTCCTTGACCTTGGCGGACAGCGCATGGCGCAGCGCCAGAGCACGAACCTTCTTCGGCAGATCGAAGGCATGCGAGCGGACCACCGGACCGAACGCACGGCCACCGCCGCGGAACTGCGGCACCCGGGCCGAGCCGTGACGCGCACCGCCGGTGCCCTTCTGCTTGTACATCTTCTTGCCGGTGCGCCAAACCTCGGCGCGACCCTGCGTCTTGTGGGTGCCGGCCTGACGCTTGGCGAGCTGCCAGTTGACGCAGCGCTGGATGATGTCCTTGCGCGGCTCGAGGCCGAAGATGGCGTCCGACAGCTGAACCGAACCAGCCGCCTTGCCTTCAAGCGTTGTGACTTTCAATTCCATCTCACACGCCCTCCTGCTCGGCCGGCGCTTCGGCTGCGGGAGCCTGTTCGCCGCCACCGTCGGCCAGGCGGAACTTGCCCGGCTTCGGCGCGTCCTTCGGCAACGCCTTCTTCACGGCGTCGCGGACCGCGATCCATCCGCCCTTGGAGCCGGGAACGGCGCCTTCGACGAGGATCAGGCCGCGCGCCACGTCGGTCTGCACGACGCGCAGATTAAGCGTGGTGATGCGATCGACGCCCATGTGACCGGGCATCTTCTTGTTCTTGAACGTCTTGCCGGGATCCTGGCGTCCGCCGGTCGAACCGATCGAACGATGCGAGACCGAGACACCGTGGGTGGCGCGCAAGCCGCCGAAATTCCAGCGCTTGATACCGCCGGCAAAACCCTTGCCGACCGAGGTGCCGGTGACGTCGACGAACTGGCCGACCACGAAATGGTCAGCCTGAATTTCGGCGCCGACCGGGATCAGCGCGTCTTCCGACACGCGGAACTCGGTGACCTTGCGCTTGGGCTCGACCTTGGCGACCGCGAACTGGCCGCGTTCCGCCTTCGGCAGATACACGGTCTTGCGGGTGCCCGAGCCGAGCTGCAGCGCGACATAACCGTTCTTTTCGGTCGTGCGGTGACCCAAAACCTGGCAATTGCCCAGCTTCAGCACGGTCACGGGGATATGTTCGCCGGTCTCCGTAAAGACCCGCGTCATTCCGACCTTTTGTGCGATCACTCCGGAGCGCATCGGCGTGCTTCCTGTTCTTTCTGTCCGCTAACTTCGGACGGGATCTAAAAAATCAGAGCTTGATTTCGACGTCGACACCGGCGGCCAGGTCGAGCTTCATCAGGGCATCGACGGTCTGCGGGGTCGGATCGACAATGTCGAGAAGACGCTTGTGCGTGCGCATCTCGAATTGCTCACGGCTCTTCTTATCGACGTGCGGCGAACGGTTGACGGTGAACTTCTCGATGCGGGTGGGCAGCGGGATGGGTCCGCGAACCTGTGCACCGGTCCGTTTCGCCGTGTTCACGATCTCACGCGTCGACGAATCGAGAATTCGATGGTCGAACGCCTTGAGACGGATGCGGATATTCTGGCCGTTCATTGCCGATGTCTTTCTTTGTCGTTCTTTTTCGGCGAGTAGCTGATGGCGAGCAGCGAGTGGATATAAACCACTCGCCATTCGCTATTCGCCATTCGCGTTATTCGATGATGCTTGCGACGACGCCGGCACCGACGGTGCGGCCACCTTCACGGATCGCGAAGCGCAGCTTTTCTTCCATCGCGATCGGCACGATCAGGTGCACTTCCATCGCGATGTTGTCGCCCGGCATCACCATTTCGGTGCCTTCGGGCAGATGCACGACACCGGTCACGTCGGTGGTGCGGAAGTAGAACTGCGGCCGGTAGTTGGTGAAGAACGGGGTGTGACGACCGCCCTCCTCCTTGGTCAGAATGTAGGCTTCGGCCTTGAACTTGGTGTGCGGCTTGACCGAACCCGGCTTGCACAGCACCTGACCGCGCTCGACTTCCTCGCGCTTGGTGCCGCGCAGCAGCGCGCCAATGTTGTCGCCGGCCTGGCCCTGGTCGAGCAGCTTGCGGAACATTTCAACGCCGGTGACGATGGTCTTCTGGGTCTCGCGCAGACCGACGATCTCGATTTCCTCGCCGACCTTGACAATGCCGCGCTCGACGCGGCCGGTCACCACGGTGCCGCGGCCCGAGATGGAGAACACGTCTTCCACCGGCATCAGGAACGGCAGATCGATCGGACGCTCCGGCTGCGGAATGTAGCTGTCCACGGCCTTCATCAGTTCGAGGATCGCGTCGTGGCCGAGCTTCTTGTCCTTGTCTTCAAGCGCGGCGAGAGCCGAACCCTTGATGATCGGAATGTCGTCGCCCGGGAAATCATACTTCGAAAGCAGTTCGCGGACTTCCATCTCGACGAGCTCGAGCAGCTCCGGATCGTCGACCATGTCGCACTTGTTGAGGAACACGACCATCGCGGGAACGCCGACCTGCTTGGCCAGCAGGATGTGTTCGCGGGTCTGCGGCATCGGGCCGTCGGCCGCGGACACCACCAGGATCGCGCCGTCCATCTGGGCGGCACCCGTGATCATGTTCTTGACGTAGTCGGCGTGGCCCGGGCAATCGACGTGGGCGTAATGCCGGTTGCCGGTCTCGTACTCGACGTGGGCGGTCGAAATCGTGATGCCGCGCGCCTTCTCTTCCGGCGCCTTGTCGATCTGGTCGTACGCGGTGAACGTCGCACCGCCGGTCTCCGCCAGCACCTTGGTGATCGCCGCCGTCAGCGACGTCTTGCCATGGTCGACGTGACCGATCGTTCCGATGTTACAGTGCGGTTTATTACGTTCAAACTTTGCTTTGGCCATGACTCTCTCCGTTCAGTCGTTAACTGCCGCTAACGACAATCAGGCAAACTTCTTCTGGACTTCCGCCGACACGTTGGCCGGCGCTTCCGCGTAGTGATCGAACTGCATCGTAAAGGTCGCGCGGCCCTGGCTCATCGAGCGCAGGTTATTCACGTACCCGAACATATTCATGAGCGGCACCATCGCGTTGATGACGTTGGCGTTGCCGCGCATGTCCTGACCCTGGATCTGGCCGCGCCGCGAATTCAGGTCGCCGATGACCGAGCCGGTGTAATCTTCCGGGGTCACGCATTCGACCTTCATGATCGGCTCGAGCAGGACGGACTTGCCCTTCTGCAGCGCTTCTCGGAATGCCGCGCGCGAGGCAATTTCGAAGGCCAGCGCCGAAGAGTCGACGTCGTGATAGGCGCCGTCCACCAGCGTCACCTTGACATCGACCACCGGGAAGCCGGCGACGACGCCCGAGGTCAGCACGCTGTTGAGGCCCTTTTCGACGCCGGGGATGTATTCCTTCGGCACCGCGCCGCCGACGACCTTGGATTCGAATTCGAATCCCTTGCCCGGCTCGTTGGGCTCGACGACGAACTTGACCCGCGCGAACTGGCCGGTACCGCCGGTCTGCTTCTTGTGGGTGTAATCGACTTCCGCCTTCTTGGTGACGCGCTCACGGAACGCCACCTGCGGCGCGCCGATGTTGGCGTCGACCTTGTAGGTGCGGCGCAGGATGTCGACCTTGATGTCGAGATGGAGTTCGCCCATGCCCTTGAGGATGGTCTGGCCGGACTCCTGGTCGGTCGAGACCCGGAACGACGGATCTTCGGCTGCCAGCTTCGCCAGCGCAACGCCGAGCTTTTCCTGGTCGGCCTTCGACTTCGGCTCGATGGCGATTTCGATCACCGGCTCCGGGAATTCCATCTTTTCCAGAATCACCGGCTTGCCAGGATCGCACAGCGTGTCGCCGGTGCGGGCTTCCTTCAGGCCTGCCAGGGCGACGATGTCGCCGGCATAGGCTTCCTTGATGTCTTCGCGGTTGTTGGCATGCATCAGCAGCATGCGGCCGATGCGCTCCTTGCGGTCGCGCGTCGAGTTGACGACGCCGGTGCCGGAAAGCAGCGTGCCGGAATAGATGCGGCAGAAGGTGATCGTGCCGACGAAGGGGTCGTCCATGATCTTGAATGCGAGCAGCGCAAGCGGCTCCCTGTCGTTCGGAAGCCGAACGATTTCGTTGCCGTCCTCATCGACGCCCTTGATGGCAGGCACATCGATCGGCGACGGCAGATAGTCCACGACAGCGTCGAGCAAAGGCTGCACGCCCTTGTTCTTGAAGGCAGAACCGCACAGCACCGGGAAGAACGCGCCGGTCAGCACGGCCTTGCGGATCATGCGCTTCAGGGTCGCTTCATCGGGCTCATTGCCGTCGAGATAAGCGGCGAGAACCTCGTCGTCGAGCTCGACGGCGGCTTCCAGCAGCTTTTCGCGGTATTCCTTGGCCTTCTCGACCATATCCTCGGGAATATCGATGTCCTTGAAGGGAGCATCGAGCTTCTCGTCTTCCCAGACCACGCCCTTCATGCGGACCAGATCAACAAGGCCCTTGAAGTTGTTCTCGGAGCCGATCGGAAGCTGGATCGCGACCGGCTTGGCGCCGAGGCGGTCGATGATGTCCTGCAGGCATTTGTAGAAATCGGCGCCGGTCTTGTCCATCTTGTTGGCGAAGACGATGCGCGGAACCTTGTACTTGTCGCCCTGACGCCAGACGGTCTCGGTCTGCGGCTCGACGCCCTGGTTGGAATCCAGCACGCATACCGCGCCGTCGAGCACGCGCAGCGAACGTTCGACTTCGATGGTGAAGTCGACGTGGCCGGGGGTGTCGATGATGTTGAGGCGCTTGCCTTCCCAGAAGGCGGTCGTCGCGGCCGACGTGATGGTGATGCCGCGCTCCTGCTCCTGCTCCATCCAGTCCATCGTCGCGGCACCTTCGTGCACTTCGCCGATCTTGTGGCTCTTGCCGGTATAATACAGGATGCGCTCGGTGGTCGTGGTCTTGCCGGCATCGATATGCGCCATGATACCGAAGTTGCGGTAGTCCTCTATGGCATGAACGCGGGGCATGGGTTGTTCCTTAAATCCGTTGTTTCGCCGTTACCAGCGATAGTGCGAGAAGGCGCGGTTGGCTTCCGCCATCCGGTGCACATCTTCCCGCTTCTTGACGGCGTTTCCCCTGCCATTCGACGCGTCGAGCAGCTCGGCCGAGAGCCGCTCCGTCATCGTCTTTTCATTGCGGTCGCGCGCGGCCGTGATGATCCACCTGATGCCGAGCGCCTGGCGGCGCACGCTGCGGACTTCGACCGGCACCTGATAGGTAGCGCCGCCGACCCGGCGCGAACGAACCTCGATGGTCGGCATCACGTTTTCCAGGGCCTGTTCGAAAACCGGCAGCGGACCCTGCTTGGTCTTGGCTTCGATCATTTCGAGCGCACCATAGACGATGCTCTCGGCGGCAGACTTCTTGCCGTCGTACATGACCGAGTTCATGAACTTCGTGATGATGATGTTCCCGAACTTCGGGTCCGGGTTCACTTCACGCTTTTCAGCAGAATGGCGACGAGACATCTATTCTTTCCTTCGTCATGGCCGGGCTCGTCCCGGCCATCCACGTCTTAACTCTTTGATCCAGGTCCCCGGGTCTCGCTTCGCTCGCCCGGGGATGACCTTCGCTACGCTTCGGTCAATTATTTCGGACGCTTCGCGCCGTACTTCGAACGACGCTGCTTACGGTTCTTGACGCCCTGGGTATCGAGGACGCCGCGGAGAATGTGGTAACGCACGCCGGGCAAATCCTTGACGCGGCCGCCGCGGATCATGACCACCGAGTGCTCCTGAAGGTTATGGCCTTCGCCCGGAATGTAGCCGATGACCTCGAAGCCGTTGGTCAGGCGCACCTTTGCGACCTTACGAAGCGCCGAGTTCGGCTTCTTCGGGGTCGTGGTGTAGACGCGCGTGCAAACGCCGCGCTTCTGCGGCGACTGCTGCAGCGCCGGCACCTTCTTGCGCGACTTCTGAACGACGCGCGGACTTGAGATCAGCTGGTTGATCGTCGGCATAGTCAGCCTTCACCCTTTAGTTCACACGAAACCGCTATCGGCTCCGCAAATTCATTCGGGACATCCGTCCCATCCGGCCGCGTCACGCGGAAACGACCGCGCAAAGCGAAATCGCGCCAACCACTCATTGCTGAGCGGAAAGCGCTTCACGCCACAGAGGACCGCGGTCGTGACCGATCAGCTGACGCTGGTCAATCGGCTACCGAGGTCATGCATCCGAAATTAATCTCAAGAGAACTTGCTCGAGAGAACCAAGATCGTCCTGGCAGTGCCTAGCTATCATCGACAGCGTTTGAGCGGCATTCGTCGAGGTTGGTGCCCGTCTCGATCCCCTTGGGATGAATACCCAGAGGATGATTGAGGTGATCCGTTCCGACTCTGGCGTCGCTCACCGCCTGTCGTCAAGTGCGCGGGTTTTATCGGCGGCGGTTAGCCAAGTCAAGGCGAAACGACAGCGAAAGAAACGCCTGCGGCATATGCATAACTGGCCTACGCGTGAGATTCAACATGCGCTGGAATCGCTGTCCTGGAGGCAGATGGCTGCGAATCTCCGCGCGACCGCACGACTCGCTCCCCTGCTGCCTGGAGCGTAACCGGAGGAAAATCGACCAAACGTTTATATTACCCGGGTATAATAGGACGCCCTGCCCTCGATCCGGCGGTCCCAGGCGGCAGCGCTCATCGATCGAATTGGCGTCCGTCGAACCTGGCCGCGGCCCCGATTCGGGGCAGCGGCATTTTCCGCCTCAATCCTCATCATCATCATCGTCGTCGTCATCGTCGGCCTGATCGGCCGCGTGATGCGGCTTGTGGCTCTGGTCATCCCACAGCCTGCGATAGACGCCGTTGGCGGCAAGCAGCTTTTGGTGCGAACCGCGCTCGATCGCCCTGCCCCCCGATATCACGATGATCTCGTCCATCTCGACCACCGACGTCAGCCGGTGGGTCGAGAAGATCATGGTGCGGCCCTGGGCCAGCTTCATCAGCGTCTTGTTGATGGCGGCCTCCGTGGTCTGGTCGAGCGCCGAGGTCGCCTCATCGAGCAGCAGCACCGAGGGATCGCGGACGATGGCACGGGCGATCGCGATGCGCTGGCGCTGCCCGCCCGACAGCGTATCGCCGCGCTCGCCGACCTCGGTATCGTATTTGTCCGGCAGGCTCATGATGTAGCTGTGAATCTCGGCCTTCTTCGCCGCCTCCACCACCTCCTGATCGGTCGCCCCTTCCTTGCCGAGCCGGATGTTCTCCCGGATCGACATGTTGAACAGCATGTTCTCCTGGAACACCACGGCCATGCTGCTGCGCAGGGACTCGCGGGTCACCTTGCGAATATCGACGCCGTCGATGGTCAGGCGCCCCTCGTCCGGCACGTAGAGACGAAGAATTAGATTCAACAGCGTGCTCTTGCCGGAGCCGCTCGGACCGACGATCGCGATGGTCTTGCCGACATCGAGCTTGAGGCTGAGATTGTCGAGCACCGGCGTCTCGGAGCCCTCATACCTGAACGTCACACGATCGAAGGTGATGTCGTTGGTGATACGCGGCAGGTCGGGAGCGCCCGCGCGATCGGCGCCGCGGGTCGGCTCGTCGAGCAGTTCCTGGATGTGACGCACCGCTGCCGCCGACTGGATCGATACCGGAATGAAATGCATCAAATGGGCGATGTTGTAGGACACCTCCCAGAAGGCGCTCTCGAACGTCACGAAGGTTCCGACCGTAATCTGGCCCTTGGTGGCGAGATAGGCGCCGATCGCGAGCACCACCAGATGCAGCAGCAACACCGAGATCGTGACCGAGCGCTCGACCATAGTCGACAGGAACACCGCGGAAGCGGTCTTGTCGCGAACCTGGTTGTTGCGCAGACGGAACCAGCCGAAGGCGCGGCGCTGCAGGCTGAACGCCTTCACCACGGCCTGCGCCGCGACGTTTTCCTGCACCATGCCGAGCAGCGACGATTCGTGCAGCTTCTGCTCGTAGTTCGCCTGCACCGCCTTCGGCGTCAGCAGCCGCGGGCCGATCAGCGTGATCGGAAACACCAGCAGCGCGACTGCGGCCAGCTGCCAGTTCAAGAACAGCATCAGGATGATGCCGGCGATCAGTTCCAGGAACGGCAACGCCGCGCTGTTGGCAAACGTCTTGATCGAATTCTCGAAGGCCGAAAGGTCGATGGAAAAGCGCGACAGGATCTCGCCGCGTTGGGTCCGCGCGAAATAACCCGACGGCAGGTCCTGCACATGGCCGAACAGGCGCGATCGCACGTCGGCGATGATGGATGACGCCAGCCTGGCGTCCCATCGCTCGTACCATATCGCCACGATCGAGGTGACGATGCCGGCTACCGCGAGCACCCCGAGGATGATGTAGAGGGCCTGGAAATCCTCTTCGCCGAGCGCGTCGTCGATCAGGAACTTGAGGCTCAGCGGCATGATGACGTTGAACAGCGTCTCGACCACGACGCCGATGCCGACGAATACCAGCATTTTCCTGTAGTTTTTCAGAAACGGCTGGACGAACGCATAGATCGTCGCAAACGCGCCGGCGGCTTCCTGTGCGGTATAGACGACGAGATCCTCGTCATCATCGTCGTCATCGATTTCGAGATCCGGTTCGGACGGCTTGGCCGCCTTGTCGCCGGCGGGCCGATGGCCGGCCTCCGCCGCCAGCCTTTCATCGAGTTCCGGCGCAGCCGGATCGCCTGCGGCGGCAGGCTTCGGATCGTCCGACGAAGGAGGCTTGGGCGCCATAAGACCAACCGATGCTGCACGGCCGGCATGACCGCAAATCGAGGGAAAGCGGCCGAGGGGGCCACAGCCGCGATCCCATGCATCAATATGCGTTCGGCAAAATAATTGGAAGGCCGGCGGTTCGCCTAATCGTCGGCCTCGACCTTGTCGAAGAACGAGTAACGCAGGCTGTCGGAGTCAGCATACCACTGGCCGGGGCCCTTGTTGGCCGCCAGCGTCGCCGCCCAAAGCGCGTCCGTGACGTCGCGACGGTGCATCGACAGGTCGAATCCGTTGCCGAAGAACAGCTCCGACCATTCCCACCAGGTTCCGAGCTTCTTCACGCCCCGCAGCAGGTCGTAGCGGTCGATCAGCGCCGGCGCCATGTCCGACGTCACCGAGCCGAACACCATGCCGGTCTTCGTCACGCGGTTCAGTTCGCGAATCGCGCGGGGAACCTGCTTTTCGGAGACGTGGCAAAGGCTGGTCTCGAACACGAAGTCGAATTCCGCGTCCTTGAACGGCATGTCGACGATCGATCCGAGCTTGCAGAACTTCTTCAGTTCCTTCGGCGTCCGGGCGTGGATCGCGCGGTTGTTCTCGATGCCCCAGGCATCGATCCCGCGGGCGCGCAGTGCGCCCACCAGTTCGCCGCTGGCGGAGCCTGCCACCAGCAGCCTGTAGCCCCTGACCCGGTTCCAGACGATCTTGATGAGATCTGTGAGATAGGCGGGATCGGTGAACTGGTTCCAGACCTCGTGATACGGCCCGAGTCCGCGGTAATTCTCGAAATATTCGCGGTCGATCTTGTCGGATACCGGCGGCCCGCCATCGCCGCGGGCCCGGCGCAACCGCATCATCTCGGTGACGATGATGTCGGTGGCGGCGTCGGAGGAATCCAGCAATCCGTTCAGCGTCGAATCGAACAGGTAGTCGCCGACCACGACCAGGCCGGGATGCTGTTTCGGCTCCGGACGGTGATTGGTCATGACGTCGCGCGCCGGCATGCCGCCCGGCAGCGCATTCACCGACGACAGCCAGCGGTGGATCTTGCCTTCCATCAGATGCGCGCGGGCGTCGCCGAGCGATGATGGCAGCGACTTCACCGCGGCGTCGATCAGTTCCTGGTCGCCGAGATTGGCGAAGGCCAGCGCGTCGGAACCGGCGATCAACCAGTTGAGTACGCCGTGCCTGCCGACGTCGTGTCGCGCGCCTTCGTTGTAGACGCAGCAGCCGCCGAACGCTTCCGACATGAACCATGCGCCGGGGATCTTCTCGCCCCAGAACGGCTCGTCGAACAGCAGCGACACCCGCAGATAATGCGCAGGGCGGTCGAAATAGGCGACGTGCTTGACCATCGACCTGCGCAGCTGCTCGCCGTCCCAGCGCATGGTGGCGAGCCAGGAATGCGGCAGGCACATCAGCACCAGATCGAAATCCCTGGTTTCCGGTCCCTTGCCGTTCATCATGTTGAGCTGATAGCGCCCGGCCTCGGTCTTGCCGACCTTGAGCACCCGGTGATTGAGCTGGATGTCGGCGTTGACCTCGGACCGCAGGCAGTCGATCAGTTGCTCATTGCCGTTCTGGATCGAATACAGGCCGATATAGCCGTCGACATCCATCACGAAGTTCTTCAGCGCGTTCAGGCCATTGGTGTTGTGGCTCTCGGTGGCGAGATCGGACCGCGCCATCACCTTGAGGAAACGTTTTGCGACGGGATCGTCGACCTCCTTGTCGAGCAGCTCCTCGCAGTTGATGTGAGCCCAGGGGTGCTCGTTGTCGTGCGCGCCGACGCCTTCGTAATATTCGACCGGCGAAATCAGATCGGAGCAGCGCTTGCGGAACGCCTCGATCGCATCGGCGGTCCTGGCGCCGTATTTGCGGCGCATGCCCGCCACGTCGTTCAGCAGCTCGCCGTCGAGCTGGACCTGCTCGGCATCCATCGGAATCGTCTGCAAACCGAAATGCTGGATCAGTTCGCGCAGCGGATCCGGGCCCGTCATGGAGTAGTCATAAATCTCGGCGACGCCGGCCTCGTACATCGCCGGGGCCGAATCGAACTTCCGCGTCACGATCTTGCCGCCGATCCGGTCCGACGCCTCATAGATGGTGATGCGACAAAGCTCACCCAGCTTCTTCTTGAGGTACCAGGCGCTCATCAGGCCACCGGGCCCGCCGCCGACGATTGCAAGATCCAGCATATGGTGTTTTTCCGTCGCCCCGCCGGTCGCCACGCCTTCCGCGAAGCACCGGTCCTAACTCCGTCTAGCTAAAGCGCTTTTGACACTGAAGGGAAGATGAACAAAGCGGTGTGCAGTGCGAGATAGGCAAAAAACAGCAAAAAGGCCGGCTTGCGCCGGCCTTTTTCGTAACATCGTGAATAGCGGGTGCCTTATTCCGCCGGTTCCGCCGGCGGCAGGGCCAGCGGTTCCGCTTCGGGAGCCGAAGGCACGATGGTCGCCTGCTTTTCGCGTTCGTCGAGGATCAGCTTGTCGCGCTTGACGGCGACTTCGCGGATCTTGGCCATTGAGGCGCCGGTGCCCGCCGGGATCAGCCGGCCGACAATGACGTTTTCCTTGAGGCCTTCGAGCGGATCGACCTTGCCGTTGACGGCGGCTTCGGTGAGCACGCGGGTGGTCTCCTGGAACGAGGCCGCCGAGAAGAACGAGCGGGTCTGCAGGCTCGCCTTGGTGATGCCGAGCAGCACCGGCGTTCCCGTGGCGATCTTCTTGCCCTCTTCCTTCGCCTTGGCGTTGATCACGTCGAACTCGATCTTGTCGATCTGTTCGCCCGAGATCATGTCGGTCTCGCCCTGGTCGGTGATCTCCACCTTCTGCAGCATCTGACGGACAATCACCTCGATGTGCTTGTCGTTGATCAGCACGCCCTGCAGCCGGTAGACCTCCTGGATTTCGTTGACCAGATAGGCCGCGAGTTCCTCGATGCCCTTGATCGCCAGAATGTCGTGCGGCGCCGGATTGCCCTCGACGATGAAATCGCCCTTTTCGACGATGTCGCCGTCCTGCAGGTGGATGTGCTTGCCCTTCGGAATGAGGTACTCGCGAGTCTCCTCGTCCTTGTCCATCGGCTCGATCGAAATGCGGCGCTTGTTCTTGTAGTCGCGCCCGAACCGGATGGTGCCGGCGATTTCCGCGATGATGGCGGCGTCCTTCGGCTTGCGGGCCTCGAACAGTTCCGCCACCCGCGGCAGACCGCCGGTGATGTCGCGGGTCTTGGCGCTCTCGGTCGAGATACGCGCCAGGATGTCGCCGGTCTTGACCTTGGCCCCGACGTCGACCGACAGAATGGCGTCGACCGACAGCATGTAGCGGGCCTCACCGCCACGGGCGAGCTTCAGGATCTTGCCGTCCTTGCCCTTGATGACAATGGCCGGGCGCAGATCGGCCCCGCCCCGCGTCGTGCGCCAGTCGATGACGACGCGCTTGGCGATACCGGTGGATTCGTCGAGCGTTTCCGAGATCGACTGACCCTCGACCAGATCCTCGAAGCCGATGGTGCCCTCGACTTCGGTCAGAACCGGCCGGGTGTAGGGATCCCACTCGGCGATGCGCTGGCCGCGCTTGACCATGTCGCCCTCGTCGACGCGCATCCGCGCGCCGTACTGAATGCGATGGGTCGCACGCTCGGTGCCGTCGGCGTCCGTCACCGCCACCACCATGTTGCGGACCATCGCGACGAGATGGCCTTCGCCATTCTTCGCGATCGCCTTGTTCTTGATCGTCACCTTGCCGTCGAAATTCGACTCGATGAACGACTGCTCGTTGATCTGCGCCGCGCCGCCGATGTGGAACGTGCGCATCGTCAGCTGGGTGCCGGGTTCGCCGATCGACTGCGCCGCGATGACGCCGACCGCTTCGCCGTGGTTGACCGGCGTGCCGCGGGCGAGATCGCGCCCGTAGCACTTGCCGCAGATGCCGTTGACCAGTTCGCAGGTCAGGGCCGAGCGGATCTTCACTTCCTGGATGCCGGCCTGCTGGATGGCGTCGACGTGAATCTCCTCCATCAGCGTGCCGCGCTTGACCACGACCTTGTTGGTCACGGGATCGCGCAGGTCCTCGCCGTTGGTGCGGCCGAGAATGCGCGACGCCAGCGACGCCACGACCGTGCCGGAATCGATGATGGCGCGCATCTTGATGCCGAGCTTGGTGCCGCAATCATCCGCGGTGATGATGCAGTCCTGCGCCACGTCGACCAGACGCCGCGTCAGGTAACCGGAGTTCGCCGTCTTCAACGCGGTGTCCGCGAGGCCCTTGCGGGCACCGTGGGTCGAGTTGAAGTATTCGAGCACCGACAGGCCTTCCTTGAAGTTCGAGATGATCGGCGTCTCGATGATCTCGCCGGACGGCTTGGCCATCAGGCCGCGCATGCCGGCGAGCTGGCGCATCTGGTCCTGCGAACCACGGGCGCCGGAGTTCGCCATCATGAAGATCGAGTTGATCTGGGCTTCGCCGCCCTTCGGATTCTTCTTAACGGCGGAAATCTCCGCCATCATGTCTTCCGAGATCTTCTTGGTGCACTTCGACCAGGCGTCCACGACCTTGTTGTACTTCTCGCCGTGGGTGATCAGGCCGTCATTGTACTGCTGCTCGAATTCCTTGGCGAGCGCGCGCGTGTCGTCGACCGTCTTCCACTTCGAAGCCGGCACCACCATGTCGTCCTTGCCGAACGAAATGCCGGCCTTGAACGCGTTGTAGAAGCCGAGCGCCATGATGCGGTCGCAGAAGATCACCGTCTCCTTCTGACCGCAGTGACGATAGACCTGATCGATGACGCCGGAGATTTCCTTCTTCGTCATCAGCTTGTTGATGATGTCGAACGGCATCTTCGGCGACTTCGGCAGCACCTGGCCCAGCATGGCGCGGCCGGCCGTGGTGTCGTACCAGCGGGTGACCGGCTTGCCGGCCTCGTCCACGCCCTGCCAGCGATACTTGATCTTGGTGTGGAGGTGGATGACCTGGGCGTGCAGGGCATGCTCGATCTCGGCCATTTCGCCGTAGAGCTTGCCTTCACCGGTCAGACCTTCACGCAGCACCGAGAGATAATACAGACCGAGCACGATATCCTGGCTGGGCACGATGATCGGCTGACCATTGGCCGGATGCAGGATGTTGTTGGTCGACATCATCAGCACGCGCGCTTCGAGCTGCGCTTCCAGCGACAGCGGGACGTGCACGGCCATCTGGTCGCCGTCGAAGTCGGCGTTGAAGGCGGCGCAGACCAGCGGATGCAGCTGGATCGCCTTGCCCTCGATCAGCACCGGCTCGAACGCCTGGATGCCCAGGCGATGCAGCGTCGGCGCGCGGTTCAGGAGCACGGGATGCTCGCGGATCACCTCGTCGAGAATATCCCAGACCTCGGGACGCTCTTTTTCGACCAGCTTCTTGGCCTGCTTCACCGTGGTGGACAGACCCTTGGCGTCGAGCCGCGAATAGATGAACGGCTTGAACAGCTCGAGCGCCATCTTCTTCGGCAGGCCGCACTGGTGCAACCTGAGCTCGGGACCGACCACGATCACCGAACGGCCGGAATAGTCGACGCGCTTGCCGAGCAGGTTCTGCCGGAAGCGGCCCTGCTTGCCCTTCAGCATGTCGGCCAGCGACTTCAGCGGACGCTTGTTGGCGCCGGTGATGACGCGGCCGCGGCGGCCGTTGTCGAACAGGGCGTCGACCGCCTCCTGCAGCATGCGCTTTTCGTTGCGGATGATGATGTCGGGTGCGCGCAGCTCCATCAGCCGCTTCAGGCGGTTGTTGCGGTTGATGACGCGGCGGTAGAGATCGTTGAGATCCGAGGTCGCAAAGCGGCCGCCATCCAGCGGCACCAGCGGACGCAGGTCCGGCGGAATCACCGGCACCACGGTCAGGATCATCCATTCCGGCTTGTTGCCGGAATAGCGGAAGGCCTCGACGATCTTCAGGCGCTTGGCGAGCTTCTTGTGCTTGATGTCGGATTCGGTTTCCTGCATCTCGACGCGCAGCTGCGCATCGAGCTTTTCAAGCTCGAGACCCTTGAGCAGTTCACGGATCGCCTCGGCGCCGATCATGGCGGTGAAGCTGTCCTGGCCGTATTCGTCCTGCGCCTTCAGATACTCGTCTTCGGACAGCAGCTGGCGGTCCTTGAGCGCGGTCAGGCCCGGCTCCAGAACGACGTAATATTCGAAATACAGGATCCGCTCGAGATCCTTCAAAGTCATGTCCAGCAGCTGGCCGATGCGCGAGGGCAGCGACTTCAGGAACCAGATGTGCGCGACCGGGGCGGCCAGTTCGATATGGCCCATACGCTCGCGCCGGACCCGGCTCAGCGTCACTTCGACCGAGCACTTCTCGCAGATGATGCCCTTGTACTTCATGCGCTTGTACTTGCCGCACAGGCACTCGTAGTCCTTGATCGGCCCGAAGATGCGGGCGCAGAACAGGCCGTCGCGCTCCGGCTTGAAGGTGCGGTAGTTGATGGTCTCCGGCTTCTTGATCTCGCCGTAGGACCACGACAGAATCTTCTCCGGAGACGCGATTGAGATCCGGATCTGGTCGAAGACCTGAGCCGGCGTCGTCGGATTGAAGAGATTCATAATTTCTTGGTTCATGGTCTTCTCCTCGCGAGCCGATCGTCACCGGCAGCAAATTCGAAATTCTTTTTGACGCCACGCGTTTCGCCCAACGTCCGAGCGAAGCGCGGATGCCCGGCGCAAAGCGCCGGGCATGTCGCTTTTGAACTACTCTGCCGCTTCCGACGTCGGCGCGATCTTGGAATTGTGCAGGTCGACGTTGAGGCCGAGCGAACGCATTTCCTTGACCAGCACGTTGAACGATTCCGGGATACCGGCCTCGAACGTGTCGTCGCCGCGCACGATCGCCTCGTACACCTTGGTACGGCCGGCGACGTCGTCCGACTTCACCGTCAGCATTTCCTGGAGCGTGTACGCCGCGCCGTAAGCCTCGAGCGCCCACACTTCCATTTCGCCGAAACGCTGTCCGCCGAACTGCGCCTTGCCACCCAGCGGCTGCTGGGTAACGAGCGAGTACGGCCCGATCGAACGCGCATGGATCTTGTCGTCGACCAGATGGTGCAGCTTGAGCATGTAGATATACCCAACCGTCACCTTGCGGTCGAAGGTGTCGCCGGTGCGGCCGTCGAAGACGGTCGACTGACCCGACGCGTCGAGACCGGCAAGCTTCAGCATTTCCTCGATGTCGGCTTCCTTTGCCCCGTCGAACACCGGCGTCGCGATCGGCACGCCGTGGCTGAGATTGCGCCCGAGCTCCATTAACTCGCTGTCGTTGAGCGATTTGATGGTTTCGTCGTCGCCATAGATCTTCTTCAGGGTCTCCTTCAGCGGCTTCAGGTCCTGCTTGGCGCTGGCAAGGTAGGCATCGACGGTCTGACCGATGCGCTTGCCGAGGCCGGCGCAGGCCCAGCCGAGATGGGTCTCGAGAATCTGACCGAC
Organism: Pseudomonadota bacterium; assembly: GCA_043811435.1. Lineage (GTDB taxonomy): Bacteria > Pseudomonadota > Alphaproteobacteria > Rhizobiales > Xanthobacteraceae > Bradyrhizobium. The sequence continues at coordinate 985 of JBDRNF010000138.1, read as the reverse complement.
GTTCATGCGCGACGGCACGCCCAGCGGATTGAGCACGATGTCGGCATGCGTGCCGTCCTCGAGGAACGGCATGTCCTCGATCGGAACGATCTTGGACACCACGCCCTTGTTGCCGTGACGGCCGGCCATCTTGTCGCCGGGCTGAATCTTGCGCTTCACCGCGACGAAGACCTTGACCATCTTCATCACGCCGGGCGGCAATTCGTCGCCACGCTGCAGCTTTTCGACCTTGTCGAGGAAGCGCTGTTCAAGGCCCTTCTTCGATTCGTCGTACTGCTTCCGCATCGCTTCGATTTCGGCCATCAGCTTGTCGTTGGGGGACGCGAACATCCACCATTGCGAACGCGGATGCTCGTCGAGCACGGCGCGGGTGATCTTGGTGTCCTTCTTGAAGCCCTTCGGACCGGCGATGCCCTGGCGATTTTCCAGAAGCTCCGCCAGGCGGCCGTAGACGTTACGGTCGAGAATCGCCTGTTCGTCGTCGCGGTCCTTGGCCAGACGCTCGATCTCTTCCCGCTCGATCGCCAGGGCGCGCTCGTCCTTGTCGACGCCATGCCGGTTGAAGACGCGGACTTCGACGATGGTGCCCTGCACGCCCGGAGGCACGCGCAGCGAGGTATCGCGGACGTCGGACGCCTTTTCGCCGAAGATGGCGCGCAGCAGTTTTTCTTCCGGCGTCATCGGGCTCTCGCCCTTCGGCGTGATCTTGCCGACCAGGATGTCGCCGGCGCGAACTTCGGCGCCGATGTAGACGATGCCGGCTTCGTCGAGGTTCTTCAGCGCTTCTTCCGAAACGTTCGGAATGTCGCGGGTGATTTCCTCAGGCCCCAGCTTGGTGTCGCGAGCCATCACTTCGTATTCCTCGATGTGGATCGAGGTGAAGACGTCGTCCTTCACGATCCGCTCGGAGAGCAGGATCGAATCTTCGAAGTTGTAGCCATTCCACGGCATGAACGCGACCAGCACGTTGCGGCCGAGCGCGAGC
>JBDRNF010000137.1:0-5765 GCA_043811435.1 Pseudomonadota bacterium | reverse complement strand
CCAGGGATGTCGGCCGCGCGGTGTCGACCGCGTCGCGGCTGCAGTACGGCTGCACCTGGGTCAATACCCACTTCGCGCTGGTCAACGAGATGCCGCACGGCGGCATGAAGCAGTCGGGCTACGGCAAGGACATGTCGCTCTCCGCGCTGGAGGACTACACCGCCGTCCGCCACGTCATGATCGCGCATTCCTGACGAGGCGCGGGAGCGCGGCGCGTCCTTCTCCCACACGGGGAGAAGGACAGCGGCCCAGGCCTCCCGATCGCCCCCTCTATCGAGACGGGCTTCGGTCTAAAGGTCGAGCGTCGCGATCACCGGCACGTGGCGGAGTTCGCCGTCCCTTCCTGCGGAGGAAATTTCTCTTTGGGATTAGGAAGGATTAGGTTGAGTTCGTAGCGCACGGCGCAAAGCCGCTCCGCCATTTCATTTGCCTCCGTTGTTTCGTTTCTATTTATGTTATGGCGCGACTTTCTAAATCGACTCGGGTAACGGTCACGATGGAGGGCAAACCGCGCTGCCTACTGTCAGTATCCGAAATGCCGAGCGGCGATCTTATTTTGAATCTCTACTTAAAGGAGTTGGACGGCTCGATACCGGCGCCATTCTCAAATGTGATCCCCGAGGGAGGGCGAGGCGAACCGATATTAGAGTATCGGTACACAATCCATACCAGTCCAAACAGCACGGATAACGCCAATACAATAAAATTACATCGAATATTGGAGAGCGGACCAACAGAACCCGTATATTCGCGTACTTCCGCTATTAGATCTGGAAGTATGTTTGAGCCACTATATGTGCGCATGTGTAGCGCTCTAGAGGGCCCAGGATATGATCTGAAGTCTGGGAGAGGCGCCATCGAAAACCTCGGATTGATAAAGGCACCCTTCACTTTGGTTTTTGCTGTCCTTGTTGGCCCGCCACATAAAAAGTTTCGCTGTCCCGTTTCTGGAGGGAAGCACAGGAGACTTCAGTTCAGAAATTTCTGTCTTCATATATTATGGTCCTATTTAACCCTACCTCCTACAAATCATGGTAGAATTTATCACCTATCAAGGCCCGGTGTCTCGCCTGGATTTAACGCAATCGAGGCAGCGCAAATTTTCGATAATCGTCGATTGACTTTTAAAGAATTCGTCGTGAACATGTTTAAGAACTATACTTTGTTTGACGAACATCGTTGGCTTTTAGAAAACGCAACGTATGTTCCTGAGGCGGACCTAGGATCTGTTCACGTTGATCACTGGGTCTCCATGGTGCAAGCTCTTGGCGTCAATATCCCCGACAAGAAGTAGCTGTAGCTTTCCTGTTCAGAGCAATTCGATCTCGCCGATCCCGGAGACATTCCTCTGAACCCCTGCATGCTTCGGAGGGTCACATCTCGAACGTCGCGATCACGGGCACGTGGTCGGACGGGCGATCCCAGCCGCGGGCGTGGCGGAGGACCTCGATGCCCTTGAGCTTCGGCGCAAGGTTGGCCGAGCCCCAGATGTGGTCGAGCCGGCGGCCCTTGTCGGCGGCGGCCCAGTCGGCGGCGCGGTAGCTCCACCAGGTGTAGATCTTTTCCGGCTCCGGGATCGCCTGGCGCATCAGGTCGACCCAGCCGCCGCCGGTGCGCATCGATTCCAGTCCCGCCGTCTCGACGGGCGTATGGCTGACCACCTTGAGCAGCTGCTTGTGCGACCAGACGTCGGCTTCGAGCGGCGCGATGTTGAGGTCGCCCACGAGGATCGAAGCGGTCGAGTCGTCGCTGCCGGCCATCACCAGCCGCATCTCCTCGATGAAGTCGAGCTTGTGGCGGAACTTGGGATTGATCTCCGGATCCGGCTCGTCGCCGCCGGCGGGAACGTAGAAATTGTGCAGCATCACCTTCAGCCCGCCGGCTTCGAAGGTGGTCGACAGATGGCGGCAATCGCCCTTGGCGCAGAAGTCGCGGCGCTCGACCAGTTCGATCGGCAGGCGCGAGATCGTCGCCACGCCGTGATAGCCCTTCTGGCCGCTGATCGTGACATGAGCGTATCCCGCGTCATGGAACGCCTGATAGGGGAAGAACTCCTCCGGGCACTTGATCTCCTGCAGGCACAGGATGTCCGGCGCATAGCGGCGCAGGAATTCCGTCACCAGCGGCAGGCGCAGGCGGACGGAATTGATGTTCCAGGTGGCGAGCGAAAGCGTCATGTCGGGTTCCGGCGGAATCGCGCGGAACCTGCCAGCCGGAGCTGTTCAAGACAAGGAAATGATCCGCCTGTCCAACGGAAAGGCAAAGCGCCTCAGCGCTGGCCCTGTGCCTGATTCTTGTCGGAAACTTCCGCGTAGTCGATCTCGAAGAACTTCGGGTCGAGTTTGACGCCGGACTGGACGTTGAAGATCATCACCGTCGTATCCTTGCCCTGCGCGTCGGTAATCGTCCACTGGCGCAATTCGTTGGACTTAGGATCGAACATCATGGTGATGCGCGAATTGCCGAACACCGACTTGTCGGCCAGCACGATGGTGGTGAGGTCCGGATCCTCGGTCACCTTCTGCACCTTCTTGCCGGACAGGTCGATCCGATCGTCGAGAAGCAGCTTCAGCGGCGTCTTCGACAACGGATAGAGATCGGCGGTCTTCAGCTTCGCATTGCTGATCACCACCGACTTGCCGTCCGCCACGACCCGGTAGGCCGACGGGGCCTCGTAGTTGAAGCGGATCTTGCCGGGACGCTGGATGTAGAACTTGCCGCCGGTCTTCTCGCCGCGCGGTCCGAACTGGACGAACTCGCCGGCCATGGTCTGGATGCTGGAGAAATGGTCGGCAATCCTCTGCGCCGCGTCGGAAGCGGCGTGGGCGGCCGCGACCGGGGCCAGCGGCTGGTGCACCGTTCCGGCAAAGCCGGCAACGAGGCCTGCGACCGAAAGCGCCGCGCCGAGCCGCAAGGCATGCCGCGCAAGGTTGCGCACGAGGCTCAGGGGCTGTTGGGTTGCGGTGGTCATCTGCGCCGGTCTCCTGTCGTTCGTTGGTGCGGATAGGCTTCCAGTTGGGCTTTAGTTGGGCGCGACTGGGGCAGCCGGTCGCTACATCTTGTCGTCTTCGGTTGGCACCAGAATCTCGCGCTTGCCGGCATGGTTGGCTGGGCCGACGATGCCTTCCTTCTCCATCTTCTCGATGATGGAAGCGGCGCGATTGTAGCCGATGCCGAGTCGGCGCTGGATGTAGCTGGTGGACGCCTTGCCATCCCGCAGCACCACCGCGACCGCCTGATCGTAGGGATCGTCCGAATCGTCGAACACACCGGAAACGCTGCCGCCGCCGGATCCGTTCCGTCCGCCGCCATCCTCGTCGTCTTCGTCGTCGTCCTCGGTGATGGAATCGAGATATTGCGGCACGCCCTGCAGCTTGAGGTGGCTGACGACCTTTTCGACCTCCTCGTCGGCGACGAAGGGACCGTGGACGCGCTGGATGCGCCCGCCGCCGGCCATGTAGAGCATGTCGCCCATGCCGAGCAGCTGCTCCGCGCCCTGCTCGCCGAGAATGGTGCGGCTGTCGATCTTCGACGTCACCTGGAAGGAGATGCGGGTCGGGAAATTCGCCTTGATCGTGCCGGTGATGACGTCGACCGACGGGCGCTGCGTCGCCATGATCACGTGGATGCCGGCGGCGCGCGCCATCTGCGCCAGCCGCTGCACGGCGCCCTCGATATCCTTGCCGGCGACCATCATCAGGTCGGCCATCTCGTCGATGACGACGACGATGAACGGCATCGGATCGAGGTCGAGATGCTCGGTCTCGTAGATCGCCTCGCCGGTGTCGCGGTCGAAGCCGGTCTGGACGGTGCGGGAGATCCGCTCGCCCTTCCTGGAGGCCTCGGCAACGCGGGCATTGAAGCCGTCGATGTTGCGGACGCCGACCTTGGACATCTTGCGGTAGCGGTCCTCCATCTCGCGCACGGTCCATTTGAGCGCGACGACGGCCTTCTTCGGATCGGTGACGACGGGGGTCAGCAGATGCGGGATGCCGTCATAGACGGAGAGTTCCAGCATCTTCGGATCGATCATGATCAGCCGGCACTGGTCCGGGGTCATGCGGTAGAGCAGGGACAGGATCATGGTGTTGATCGCCACCGACTTGCCCGAGCCGGTGGTGCCGGCGACCAGCACGTGCGGCATCTTGGCGATGTCGACGATGACGGCCTCGCCGTTGATCGTCTTGCCGAGTGCCAGCGCGAGCCGCGCCTTGGTCTGCTCGAAATCGCGGCTGGCGAGGATCTCGCGCAGATAAACGGTCTCTCGCTTGGCATTCGGCAATTCGATGCCGATGGCGTTGCGGCCGGGGACGACGGCGACACGGCAGGCTATCGCGCTCATCGAGCGGGCGATATCGTCGGCAAGGCCGATGACGCGGCTCGACTTGATGCCCGGAGCGGGTTCCAGTTCGTAGAGGGTGACGACCGGACCCGGGCGGACATGGATGATCTCGCCCTTGACGCCGAAATCCTCGAGCACGCCTTCCAGCAGGCGGGCGTTCTGCTCCAGCGCATCCTTGGACAGGGACGGGTCCTTCGAGACGTTCTTCGGCTCGGACAGGAAATGGATCGGCGGCATCTCGAAATCGTCGCTCGACAGCATCGAGGACTGCGCCTCGCGCTTCACGCGGGAGCCCTGGACGGGACGCGGCGCAGGCGCGGCGACGCGGGCCGCGCCCGCTGCGGGCATCTGGCGGCCGGGCGCAGCCGGCTCTCCGGCTTCGGCGAAATCCGCCTCGTCATAGTCTTCCATATCGCTCTCGTCTTCGAACCGCGCGGACGACGGCATCGCCGGCTGCGCGTCGAACCCGGGCTCGATGCGATGCGACGACCGGGCAGGCGCAACCTCGCGGCGTGCCGCGACGGCCGGTTCCGGCAGGCGCCGTTCGTGCGCCCGGCCGAAATGGCGGCGGATCCAGGCGCGGCCCGACAGCCACATATGGACGATCGCGCCGAGCGCCAGCACGCCGCCGTTCTCCTCATCTTCGTCGTCTTCGGCATAGAGCGCGTCGTCGTCGCCGACCGTCTTGCGCGACGCCGGACGGTCATGCGCGACTGCCTGCCTGCCGATGACGCCCGACGCGAAGGCGAGAAGCCAGAGCGTGGGTCCGGCGAGGACAATCGCGATCAGCATTGCCGCAATGCCCGTCGGGTAGCCGCCCAGCGCCAGCGAAGGCAGTTTCAGCACGAGGTCGCCGAAGACGCCGCCGAGGCCCGACGGCAGCGGCCAGCTCGCCGGAGGCTCGACGCAACCCACCACGCCGGCTGTCAGGACCGAAGCGCCGAACCAGGCAAGCGCGCGCCGCGGCATGCGGTCGATGCCGCGGGCCGAGAGGAAGAGGATACCCCAGGCCAGAAGCGGCAGGAGCGTGAGGAGCGCGCCCAGGCCGAAGAACTGCATCGCGATGTCGGAATAGACCGCGCCCGGATAGCCGAGCGCGTTTGTGACCGGATTGTCGGTGGCATGGCTGAAGCTCGGATCCTGGACGTTCCAGGTCGCGAGGCTGCCGACGCCGGCAACGGAGAGGAGAATCAGTCCAAGACCCCCCAATCGCTCCGCCTGCCTGCGGGCAAAGGCCGCAAGGCCTGCGCCGCTGTCCATCAGGGCGGAACCGGTCGGGCTTGAGGAGCGCATGGAGAACCCCGTTTGATCGCGCAAAAGGCGCCGGATCGCACGGCGCGCAATGTGGACGAAGGTATCGGGGGGATGGTTAAGGTCGCATTAACCATGCAATGCCGGACGAGAAAAAGCCCGGCCGGAGCCG
>JBDRNF010000136.1:0-8226 GCA_043811435.1 Pseudomonadota bacterium | reverse complement strand
AGGTCGCCGTTGCGCTGCAGAGAGGCATTTTGGACTGTTCGTTGAGCGGCGGCGACGTACCCAAATGACAGGTTCAACCCCGTGAAACAGATGACGACCTGTGAAAATTGCGGAACCGAACATGGCGCTGGCATTCATTTTTGCACCCAGTGTGGGCGTGTGCTGCCCGATAAGAACAAAGGCACGCCCATCCATCCTGAAAATGTCGGTCAGGTATTCAGCAATTTTGCCAAAGGCGATTTATTCGGCGCAGCGTTTTCAGCCAAGCCAGGAACGTTCGAGGTCAATGAAACCCGACCACAAACTCCTCCTCTCTCCTCCTCGGGTTCAACGCGCGGGCGACGGGCAACACGCGCAGATGTGATCAAGACCGTCGCCCGCGCCGCCGCGATCGGCATTGCCAAGAGCGTCGCACTCAGCATCGCTGTGCTTGGCCCGGGCTTTGTCATGCTGATGATGGGGATGACCATTCCCGGTATGATCTGGCTGTTCGTCGGGTCGTTCACGATGATGGCCTGGACCTATCGCAAGCCCTGGCGTCTGGGGATGATCGCCTGCCTGATCCCGCCTGCCGCCGCCGCCGCGTGTTATCTGGTGCAATTGATGATTTTTGGCGGCGCGGTGCCACCCTTGATGTTTCTGGCGGGCGCAATTCTCGCCGGGACGGCAGTGGGATTCTGGCGGGCGCAAACCCACAACGTCACCCGCGCCGAAGATGGCGGCATCATTGCCGAGCGCACCATCGGCTATCTGCTGGTCTGGGTCGCTGCTTACGCAGGCACGCAATTACTGGGATTTGTCGCCACTAGCGCCCTTGCGGTGCGGGCCGGGCTGTTGTCGGGGGCTTTTACCACCGCGATGCTGGTAATGGTGAGCCTTATTGTCTGGAGAAAATTTCGTCATTTGCGTCAGGTCGCAGTGATAGCGAGTTTCGTGATTGCTGGATGGGCAATTCAGCCTGTGAGTAATGTTTTCGCGCAAGGGTCGCCATGCTCCGGAATGTTCCTTGATGCAGGCGGTAATATCATGAAGCTCAGCAGAGCCTGCGGTTCAGCCGCCGGTAATGGAATTACAGACCGGGCTCTCCTCGTATTATTGTCCTACGAGACATCGCGAGTAAGCGATGTGGCATCGCTGATGGTTCAGGCTGATCGCGCAAAATCCAGAGGTGGCGCCGCGAATGTTCGCGTAGCGTTGGATCTATACATTCGGGCCTTCAATACGGAAAACAAGAAGAACCTGCCGAGCCGACGGCAGATCGGTATGGCCTTGGTCAATTTGGCAAATGCAAATTACACCCCGGAAATCGGCGCAATCGCCACGCAATATGCGATTGCCACCACAAGGCTGGAACTCGAATATTGCTCAATCCAGGAACGTGGATATGCCAACCTTCCCAAATACAAGCGGGAATACAATAACGCCAGGCAGTGCGCAGCCAATGCCAAAGCGGCCTTGGCGCGCGCCGGGCAGACGGCGCAACCGCAACCAAACCCACCGGCAAACCCGCCTGCAAATCCACAGGCTAATCCACAGGCAAACCCGCCGGCAAACCCACCTAGAACTCCACCTTCTCCCCCTCCGTTCGATCCCCCGACCCCGGAGGAGATCGCGGCTGTCGCGGCGGCCGTCACCGCTGCGCTGATCGCCGCTGGCGTTGCGGTCAATGTGGCGCAGGCCATCGCGATCGCCATCGCCAACGCGATGCAGGCGGGCGTGCAACTGAGCGCCGAGGAAATACAGCGGGCGATATCCGACGCGCTGATGGAGATGCTGGGACGCGGCACTGATGCCGACGCAGAGGGAGCGGGCAATGCACCGCCCAACGTCGCCTTCAGCGACCGGTTTCGACCGCCATCCAGAGCGGCAGGAGACCCCGAGCCTGAAACCGCGACGGGCGCAGAACCAGAGCCAGAGCCCGTGGCGCAGCAGGATGCTCCTGAACCAAAGCCGGAACCGGCGCGGCACACGCAAAGCGAAGATGATCCCCAGCCCGAAACGCGGGCCGAGACCGAGGAGGACCGCCGCCGCCGACAGATCGAGAACGGTATCCGCAACACGCTCGCCGCCATGCCGTCCAGTGCGCGAAGGCAAGACCTCGAAGCGGAGTTGCGGGACGCCGCCGCCAGCCAATCCCCCGTCTGGCTGGAGGAACTGTGGAACCATCTGCGCGAGCAGCGTCAGGCGCAGGTCAACGAAGCGGCCGATGATGGCTGGTGGGACGAGAATCTCTGGTCGCCCCTGCACGGCGCCGGTGAGAGCGCGGCGGTTGCCGCCCGTGAAACCGGCAAGGTCGCGGGCGCCTTCGGGCTGGGCATGGTGACGGGAGGATCGGCCACTGTGGTTCAGGGTGTGGCCGCCACGATCCTCGGCTCCAGCGCGCTGGTCGGCATCGGCGCCGTCGAGGGCGGTTTGGAGGCCAAGAATGGCGACGTGACATTTGATTCCTGGAAGGCAGGCAAAGGCGCGGCGCGCGGCGCGCTCGATGCCGGCGGCGCACTGGTTGGCGGTGTCGCGGCCAATGGCAGCAAGGTCATTGTCGCCGCCAAGACCGTTTTCGCCGGCACCTCGACCTATGGGCGCACCTATGCCGACGCATTCGAGCAGACCGGCGACCGCGAGCTTGCTCATGAAAGGGCCAAATGGGCAGCGGGGGCCGAGGCCGCCAAAACCCTCGGCGGAGAGATGTTCGACGAGTATACGCGCAAGACAGGCCAGAAAGGTGAGGCCCAGAAGGTCGACGGAACCGCCGGCGATCACGCGCCCGGCGATGCCAGCGTGACGGCGATCATCGACGGGCGTACGCAGGCGAACGAGACCCGCATCACCGTGGCAAAGACAACCGCGAATGTCGTGGGCAGGACGCTCGGCAATATCGCCTCTTCGGAAGAAGACCTGACGACGGCCGAGGCCGGAAGGCAGGCGATCAAGAGCGAGGCCCATGAGCTTGCGGTAAGCCACACGCTTTCCGGGGTCGATGCGGGGGGTGGAGCCGATGAACTGACCAGCGCACAGCGGGCCGTCATATCGAGGCTCGAAGCCGAGCGCGCCGGCACAGCGCCGCGCGCGCCGATCTCGACCGACTACGCCGCCCATCTGAATGCCAGCGGCGGTGTGCCGGACCACTACGTGCCGGGTGACGACACCCTTCCTGGCAACGGCAATTTCACAGCCGATGCGCAGCGGCATGTGCAGGCGGTGGCCGACAGCCACGGCGTCAAGATCATCGCGCGGACCGTCGATGCCGAAGGCTCGGCAGCGGTGGCACGCGGCGACGCGCATGCAAAACCCCCGACCATGAAGGCCAACACCGGCAATGACGCCGACGTGCTGCTTGGTATGGACCCGGCGCACATGAACCGCGTCGTGGTGTTTTCTCCGGAGATGCCCGATCGGGCCACCGCCCGCAACGCCGATGGCTCGCCGCTGAGCGATGCGCAATGGGATGCGCTCGGGAAGCGGCACAAGCTGCGCCAGGAACTGCATGCGGAATATTCGCAGGCGATTCCGGCCGGCGATGAATTCACGATGGACGGGCAACTGGTGCGCAACCGGGCAACCGGACTGCCCTATGCCGGAGACATGGACGTCTTTGGCGTGGTGGGGATGCATGGCGAGCCATTGCCCGCAGCCGTCAGCAATCAGGTCATGACCGATCTCATCAGCGCGGAAGGCCGCCCCGGCAAAACGTCCGGCTCGACCGTGACCCACAACGACCACATGAGTTGGAACATCGCCGCGCTCGACAACACCACCATCGGCCATGACGGCAAGACCGACCGGCAGCGGGCGATAGACATCAATGCGAGCATTCTGGCCAGAGTCCAGCCAGGCGGCCAGCAAATGGCCGAGTTCGCCGCCAGGCCGGGGATGGCCCCGCCACGTGCCGCCGGCACTCACTACCAGGGTCCTGGCCCCAAGACCGAGTAGGCAGCGAAGGGCGAATTACGACGGCTTACGGGGAGAGCTTCAAATGACGAGGTCGATTGCGACAATGTCTGCGCCGCAACTGGCCGCCGCGATATCGGCAGCCGGGATCACCATGCCCCAAGGCAGCATCCTTCCGCACTTCCTCGGCGCAGGAGGTGGCGGCAAGGCGGGCACAATCGAACCGATCGCCTGGCCTGAAATGCGCACCGCCCGAGAGTGGCTGGGTGCCATCTCCGGCCGACCCATCGGACATGTCCGCACATTCGTCGCCGATGCGATGGAGAACCATCACATCCTGCGCGGCGGCGAACGCGGCAAGTACCATTTGCTGTCAACGATCGGCGATCAGGCAGTGCTGGTGCCGAACATGACCGGCGCACAGATGCGCATGACCGTCATCGAGATGCTCGCGCCGCAGGATCACGGGCGTGCCAGTGGACTAGGCTTCGACCTTTCGAGAAGCGGGGCCTGCGCGCTGTTCGCGCTGATCGACCGCGTGCGCCTTCTCGCATTTTGCAGCCTGATGGAACGCAAAGGCCTGCAGTCGGCCGTCGTGGACCACGACGATCTTGCAGCGCAGATCGATGCAGGTGTCGGCAACGCGGATAATCGGTGGCTGTGCACTTTGTTCGGCCACCTGCTGGGCGAGCAACTGTCGACCAGGGATCTTGAAGCGGGTTGCGCCGAGCTTGTCGAAATGGGGCATATTGCCCCAATCACGACCGACTCCGCCCCATTGTACCGCCCGTCAGACAGTCTCATCGCCGCGGCAATCGATCTGCTCATCCCCTTGCCGGCAATGCTGCTGACCACCGTCGATCCGCCCTATAGCGCGATGCTCGTTTCGGGGCAGTCGCTGTGGCTGATCCGGACCGATATGGGCAAGTTCCGTTTCGAAAACATCAGCTCTGCGAGTGCTGGCCGACTGACCCGAAACGTCATCAGTCGGATTCTCGAGCCGCATGCCGCCGAGGATGGCAAGTCAAGATCCCGGCCGATGCGACCCCAGCAACCTGTAGGGTTGCAGGAGCCAGCCGAGCAGGCGACCTCGACCGTTGAAGTCATGCCCCAACCTGAGGGCCGGCAGGACAATTCAAATGTCGCGCCGTCGCCGGAAATGAGATGCCCGCAATGCGGTGTTCAAGCAGGTTCTATGCATCGATTTTGCACAGGCTGTGGCTCCAGTCTGGTCCCGGCCTAGTGGTGCGATCCTGACAGATGGGTCCCATCTGTCAGGACAAATCGCCCCACCAGACCAATAGGCGTTCGAACGCTCTTGCGACGGGCATTCCTCACCCGTCAATCCGCGAAGTGCATTGTGTCATGCAGGTCCTGCCAAGATCTCGAACTGCTCAACAACGAGGGTGATGGGAAGCTCCTCCGTAGCATCTGACTCTGCCTGGGATTGGCCATGGCTTCGCAGTTGCGTTCCATCCCTTGCCAAAGCCGGAGAGGCTGACGCGAGTATTGATGGTCTGTCTCATCGCCGGGCCTTGGAGGAGTTCGTCGCCGTCGACTGGGCCACTGTCACTAACCAACTGTCGCAGGAGGTAAGCAGTGCACGCCAGATACTGAGCCGCCTTGACGAAATAGATCATAGCTCCCTGTCCAAGGATGACGACGATGCACTGTCCGGACTGGGGATCTAACGCTGAGAAAATCCGGCTCATCCGAGGTTCTAGGAACCAAGGTTCAGAACCTGGGACCCGATGGGGACCTTTTGATTGATGGCTGTAATAAACATTAAGAGAGATTCAGCTAACACCGCAGTATTTGAAGAGTATGTGGATGAGCACATTGGAAATGAACGGCCGCTGTGCGCCATAAGGGGTCGGTCGGCAACTGATAAGCTTTTATGCCAAAGCTTATCAGTCGGCCGACTGACTCCATTTGTGTAATTTGCTTATCAGTTGGCAAGCCGGAGACTGGAAGCATCGGATGGCAAGCATCTCTTTTTAGCCAGTGAGTTATGGCTGGCAAACGACATAACCGGCAGCCCCGACTTCTGCGCAGGCCGAGAAGAAAGACGTCAGCAACCAATAGAGCTGAACAAAGTACGCAGTCGGACGCTTACCGCCCTTGATATCGGCGAATGCGCCTTCGACTGCTTTCTTGCTTAACGACGACGTAACAATTGAGACGCGCTTGAACACTTCTGGTGAATTGCGCAGCCTCGCGAGATGCTTTTCAATATCCGGCCTCGGGCCGCCGCGCATAACACGCGCGATAGCGGTTACTTTGTTACTATTCTTGTAAGGCTCTTTCTCCCAGCTGTCGAATTTGGTGTCGATTGCAGCTTTGGGCAGAGCAAGACGACCGAGATTCTTTTCAGCTTGGCTCACGCTGATATGGAAGGCGCCAGCGCCCAGCGAGAGTTTGCCGTGCTTTGCGTGATAGAACGTTATCGTGGGCGGAGCGCCCTTGGTATTCATGCCGATAAAATCGGCCCATTCGTCGCCGAGGTCGTCGCAGATCAATATATCGTCTCCCGCGGCGATTGTGCTTTGAACTTGGCCGAAGACCGAACCCGCGGCGAATTTCGTTTGGTTCGCGCGAAAGCGCCCCTTCTCGCTTGAAACCTTCTTCAAGCTATCATCGGGAAGGAGATGGCCAAGAAACAGTGCGCCACCATCGCGCATCACGTTGTCTTGGAAAAGCTCGCCGTTCACATAGGCGATATTGATGTCGTCAAAGAGGATAAGGAAAAGGTTCTCGCGGTCGAGATACATCTTCAGCGCTGCTTGCTGATCGCCGTCGGCCCCCTGATCGGCAGGGGCGACGTAGATTCCGTCCGTTTTGGGCAGGGTAAGGCTCGATAGACCGATGCGGGTTTTGCCCCATCTTAGCGAACCAAGCTCGGCCCCGCCCGGGCCGTCGAGGATCCGAAGGGCATTGCGCGCTCCCTCGACCACGAACTCCTGATCAAGCGCCTCCAAAATCTGGTTGGCTTCCTCGACCGTCAGTTCGCGGAATTTTCCCGACCGCTCCTTGTCGAACAGCTTGATGAGCGGTGGCTCCGACAATAGTCGATTCCTTATCTCCGCCACATCGATTGCTATATTTGTTGGATTGGTAGCGGTTGGTAGCGACGCAACATCTACCGGACGCGCAAAGTTTGCGATGAAAGGTGCAACGTCGCCGGCATCACGTGCAAGCTCAGTCATGACTTCAATCGACCAATCGATCGCGGCTTTGTAGCCGGCTCGGTCTGAGTTCTGCGCGATGCGGCCGGTGTTAGGCATCGCCGTCACCCGTGTGCTTCCACGCCGAACCCGGTATCGCTGGCTGATATAGCGGCTAACGCTTGCCATCGGCATCGCATTCTCGAGATCATCGGCTTCCAGGGTCTTGCTACGCAAGGCTTGCCGTGAGGTCGTCATCAGACGCAATCGCATGGATTCAAATTTGGCGCCGGCCGTTGCAACGGCCCGTTCTACGTTGCCGGCTTTGATTCGGCCTAACCACTCGCTCTTGAACAGTACCGGCACTTCCAATGCGGATTTGTGGATGGCAACAAGGTCGCCATGTTCGACGACGAGCATGAAGCCATGAACGCGGTCGGATATGCCGGCTTCTTCGGTGAGGAAAACAGTTTGGCGATCATAGGGAAAGCAGATGGCCGAGTACTTCTTACCCTTATGGACCTTGCGTACAGCTCGAAATAAAGGCTTCCCGGCGTTCTTTACGGTGGCGGGAAGCGCGTCAAAAAAGCTCTCAATGGCGGCGGCGTTGAGAGGTTTCGAGCGCAAAAAGAATTGCGCCGACCAGTTAATCACCAGCTGTTCGATCATGGTTGATCCCCCGGGCCATTCTATAGGCTGGTATCCCTCCTCTGAAAAGCGCCCCTACCAAGATCGTACATCGAACACCTGCCAATGAAGTGGACCGACAAGTTGCCTTGGCCCGTGCAGCCGACTTGATCTCAAAGATCTGCGAGATTGCGGGATCCTCGACCTTCTTGGGCGACATTTTACGGAGCGCTCAGACGAGCGGTTTGTCCGCCGCAATTGAAACCCATGACACGTCAAAACTGTTCGATGCGATCCTACCTGCGTTCAGTTATCAGGGAATTTCCGACACCGTCGCACGCGAGTATATGAGGCGGCATGGCTCAGCGACCTGGGCCCAAATCAGCAAAAGTTTAGGGTCGAACCCTACCTGCCCACGGCTACAGACCTATTGGCACTACTATCAGTGCCGATACGACAAGGGCAGTGGCACCTGCGCTGAACCGGATCATGTTGCTCGCTGCCCAGTGCCGACCCACCGGCTTCGCAACGGTGGGCTCAATCAGAC
>JBDRNF010000135.1:0-26910 GCA_043811435.1 Pseudomonadota bacterium | reverse complement strand
TGTTCATGAGGACATACGTGGTGCTAACCTCTCCCCGCTTGCGGGGAGAGGTCGGATCACATCGCAGATGTGATACGGGTGAGGGGGAGGCGCAGCATGCGCGCTGCCGATGAAGCCAAAACCGGTCGGGCCAGACGGTTGCGACGAAATGCCACCAAGGCAGAGAGCGCTCTGTGGTACCGGCTTCGGTCGCGCGGCCTCAACGGTTACAAGTTCGTTCGGCAAGAGCCGATCGGCTCGTACACGGTCGATTTGATCTGCCGCGAACGTCGGCTGGTCATTGAGGTGGACGGAGGTCAACACGCGGACAACCCGCGGGATCCCATTCGCGACAAATGGCTTGTCGATCACAACTACCGGGTTCTGCGGTTCTGGAACATCGATGTGCTGGAGAATATGTCTGGCGTCCTTGAAACGATTGCGACCGCGCTTGAGGAGGCTCCCCCTCACCCGGATCGCTAGCGCGATCCGACCTCTCCCCGCGCGCGGGGAGAGGTGACTCTCGCGCCAGTCGAATTTCGCGTTAAGCGCTGTCATCCTCATTCCGCGGCCTCCGCCACAACAGCGTCGTGGCCGAGGTCGACGACCGCCAGCGTGGTGCGGATGCGCTGGGTGGTGCCGTCCTGGAAGCGGATCACGGTATCGACGGGGATGTCGCGCTTGCCGCCGTAGATCGCGTCGATGATTCCGGCGTACTTCTCGTTGATGACGCTGCGGCGCACCTTGCGGGTGCGGGTCAGTTCGCCGTCGTCGGCATCGAGTTCCTTGTAGAGCAGCAGGAAACGGGAGATGCGCTGCGCCGGCGGCAGCGTGGCGTTGACGCTTTCGACTTCCTTGCGCAGCAGGGCGTAGACCTCGGGGCGCGAGGCGAGGTCGGTGTAGGTGGTGAACGAGATCCGCTTCTTCTCCGCCCATTTCGAGATGATCGAAAAGCGGATGCAGATCATCGCCGCCAGCGCCTCGCGGCCGGCGCCCAACACCACGGTCTCGGCGATGTAGGGCGAGAATTTCAGCTTGTTTTCGATGTATTGCGGCGAGAACCGTTCGCCGCGCGCTGTTTCCGCTAGGTCCTTGATGCGGTCGATCACCACCAGCTGCTTGCCGGGGTTGAAATAGCCGGCATCGCCGGAATGCATCCAGCCATCCTCCATGTCGGCGGCGGAAGCCTCCGGGCTCTTGTAGTAGCCGAGGAACATGTTGGGGTGGCGCACCACGATCTCGCCGACGCCGTGGATATCGGGATTGTCGATACGGATCTCGATGTCGGCGGCCATCGGCACGCCCGTGGTGTCGGGGTCGACCTGGCCGAACGGATGCAGGGTGTAGGCCCCCAGCAATTCGGTCTGGCCGTACAGCGTTCGGAGCGGCACACCCATCGCCTGGAAGAACTTGAAGGTGTCGGGGCCGAGCGCCGCGCCGCCGGTCGCCGCCGAGCGCAGCCGGCTGAAGCCGAGGCGGTCGCGCAGCGCCCGGAACAGCACCATGTCGCCGACCACCGAGTGCTTGCCCTGCGCCAGCGCCGCGAGGCCCGCCTTCATGCCGAGTTCGTAGAGGCTCTGCTTGAGCGGCGAGGAATCCATCACGCCGGCGCGGACGTCGGCGGCGATCGATTCCCAGACCCGCGGCGCGAACAGCACGAAGGTCGGCGCGATCTCGCGGAAATCGTGCATCATGGTATCGGGCTGCTCGACGAAATTGACCTTCATCCGGCACAGCAGGCCTTTGCCGAGCACGTAGACCTGTTCCATGATCCAGGGCAGCGGCAGCACCGAGACATATTCGTCGTCCGGCCCCTTCGGATCGAACGACAGGTAAGTGGCGCAATGCCGCAGCACGCGGCCGGCGGCGAGCATCGCCAGTTTCGGATGCGCCGTGGTGCCCGAGGTGGTGCAGAGGATCGCGACGTCCTCGCCTTTGGTGGCGTCGACCAGTCGGTCGTAAAGGCCGGGCTCGCGGGCGGCGCGGGCGCGCCCCATTTCGGCCAGTCGGGCGGCTTCCATCAGCCGCGGATCATCATATTTCCGCATGCCGCGCGGGTCGGAATAGACGATGTGCTTGAGCTGCGGCGCGCGGTCGGCCAGCGCCAGCAGCTTGTCGACCTGTTCCTCGTCCTCGGCAAACACCAGTCTGGCTTCGCCGTAACTCAGCAGATAGGCGGCTTCCTCGTCCAGCACGTCGCGATAAAGACCAAGTGACATCGCGCCGATGGCGTGGGCGGCGATTTCGGCGGACACCCAGTCCGGCCGGTTGTCGCCGATGATGCCGATGACGTCACCGCGGCCGAGCCCGAGTTCGACCATGCCGAGCGCGAAGTCATGCACCCGCGTCTGGTAGTCGTTCCAGGTGAACTCCTTCCAGAGTCCAAAATCCTTTTCGCGCAGCGCTATTTCGCCGCCGTGCTCTTTGGCGTTGAGGCGCAGCAGTTTCGGATAGGTGTCGGCTTGGGCGACGCGGCCGGCGTAATCCATCATGCGGCGGTCTCCGCTGATGCCGGCGTGTCGTCTGGATCGACCAGGACATCGTCCTCTTCGCCGAGATAGGCGCGCTTGACATGCGGATCGGCCAGCACTGCGGCGGGATCGCCCTCGGCGATCTTGCGGCCGAAATCCAGCACCATGACACGATGGGAAATATCCATCACCACGCCCATGTCGTGCTCGATCATCATGACGGTCATGCCGAACTCTTCGTTGAGGTCGACGATGTAGCGCGCCATGTCCTCTTTTTCCTCGAAGTTCATGCCGGCCATCGGCTCGTCGAGCAGGATCAGTTGCGGCTCCAGCGCCATGGCGCGGGCGAGCTCGACGCGCTTGCGCAGGCCGTAGGGCAGGGTGCCGGCGGTAGCCTTGCGCACCGACTGCAGGTCGAGGAAATCGATGATCTCCTCCACCTTGCGGCGATGCTCGAGTTCCTCGCGCCGCGCGCCGGTCAGCCAGTACAGCGATCCTGTCAGGAAATTGTTCTTCAGCAAGTGATGGCGGCCGACCATGATGTTGTCGAGCACGCTCATATGATGAAACAACGCGAGGTTCTGGAAGGTGCGGCCGATGCCGAGCCGCGGCCGCGCGTTCGGATTGAGGGCGGTGATGTCCTGCCCGCGATAGAACAGCTGGCCTTCGGTCGGCTTGTAGCGGCCCGAAATGCAGTTGACGATCGAGGTCTTGCCGGCGCCGTTGGGGCCGATGATCGAGAACAGCTCGCCGTCCTTCACGCCGAAGCTGACCTCGGTCAGCGCGCGCACGCCACCGAAGCGCAGTGAAACCCCGCGCACTTCCAAAGCGTAATCCACTTATTCCTCCGAGATACGGCGCTTGACGCGCTCTTTATCTGTCTTGCTCTCACCAAGCCGATCATACATGGACCGACACGGGTAGGCCATTCCAGCCGCGGTAAGGCCGCACCCTATCTCCCCTTTGTCTACGGGCCGCGCTAGGAGATGGCCCTCAATAGGGTAAAGCGGTACTTTGAAATGTCTTGCGCCTGACAATCTTCAGGCAAATTTCGTCAGCGGCCATGATCGGCGGCTGGTTCCAGAGGGGACGGCGTGGCGGTGGCGCCAGGGTTGTTGTTGCGGCGCAGCATGGAAATGCGGGCGCCCGGGGGGACGGTTCGGCGGTTCATGATTGCAGCAGATTACCTGAAGCGCATCGCGGCCTGGTCGCGCGAACTGAACGAGCGGGAGACCGAGATCGCGCGCGCCGGCATCGTCGAGAAATCCTACCGCGCCAATGAATTCATCTTCATGCGTGGCGACGATTTCGATTACTGGACCGGCGTCGTCACCGGTCTTGCCCGTATGGGCATCGTGTCCCGGGGCGGCAAGGCCGCCAGTTTTGCCGGCCTGACCGCCGGCGCATGGTTTGGCGAAGGCACCGTCCTCAAGAAGGAGCCTCGGCGCTACGACGTGGTGGCGTTGCGCGATACAAGGCTGGCGATGATGGACCGCAACACCTTCTTCTGGCTGTTCGAGAACAGCGTGGGGTTCAACCGTTTCCTGGTCAGGCAGCTCAACGAACGCCTCGGCCAGTTCATCGGATTGCTCGAATATGGCCGGACGCTGGATGCCACCGCCCGGCTGGCGCGGTCGATCGCCTCGCTGTTCAATCCCATCCTCTATCCTGATCTCACGCTTCATCTGGAGATCACCCAGGAGGAAATCGGCGCCCTGTCCGGCATGAGCCGGCAAAACGCCAACCAGTGCCTGAAGCGGCTGGAGAAGCAGGGGCTGCTGCGGCTCGAATATGGCGGCGTCACCATCGTCGACCTCGAGCGACTGCGCCATTACGGCGAGTAGAAACGATTTAGGTCAGACTTCCAGCCATTCCTTGCGGACGGCGTCGTTGTCCCTGAGTTCGGCCGGCGTACCCTCAAACACGATACGGCCGTGGCCCATCACGTAGACCCGATGCGAGATCCGCATGGCGATCGAGAGTTTCTGCTCCACCAGCAGGATGGCGACGCCGCGGCGGGCGATCTCGGCGAGGAGATCGCCGACCTGCTGCACGATGATGGGCGCCAGTCCCTCGGTGGGCTCGTCGATCATGACGAGTTCGGGGTCCCCCATCAGCGTGCGGCAAATCGTCAGCATCTGCTTTTCGCCGCCTGACAGCACGCCGGCCGCGGTATCGGCACGGGCGGCCAGGTTGGGGAACATCTCCAGCATGTCGTCGAGCCGCCACTTGCCGGCGCGGCGGGTATCCTTGATGCCAAGCATCAGGTTTTGCCGCACCGTCAGGCCGGGGAAGATATCGCGATGTTCGGGCACGTAACCCAACCCGAGATGCGCGATGCGATAGCTCGGCAGGCCCGCGATATCGGTGCCCTTGAACTTGATCGAGCCCTGCGGCGGCACCTCGCCCATGATGGCTTTGACGGTGGTGGAGCGGCCGACACCATTGCGGCCGAGCAGGCTGACGACCTCGCCGGCATCGATATGCATATCGACGCCCTGCAGGATGTGGCTCTTGCCGTAATAGGCGTGCAGATCGCTGACTTCCAGCATCAGGCGGCCTCCTCGCCGAGATAGGCTTCCCGGACTTTCGGATTGCCACGAATCTCCTCCGGCGTGCCCGAGGCGATGATCTGGCCATACACCAGCACCGAAATGCGGTCGGCGAGGCCGAACACCACGCTCATGTCGTGCTCGACGATCAGCAGGGTGCAGCCTTCCGTCAGGCGGCGGATCAATTCCACCGCGCGTTCGGTCTCGGCGTGGCTCATGCCGGCGGTCGGCTCATCCAGCAGAATGACATTGGCGCCGCCGGCGACCGTAATGCCGATCTCGAGCGCGCGCTGCTCGGCATAGGTCAGAAGACCGGCCGGCACGTCGCGGCGGGTCGTCAGATTGATGTCATTGAGGATCCGGGCGGTCCGCTCCCGCACTTCCGGCAAATTGTCGATGTTCTTCCAGAACGTATAGCGGTAACCGGCAGCCCACAGCACGGCGCAGCGCAGGTTCTCCCACACGCTCATATTGGCGAACACGTTGGTGACCTGAAAGCTGCGCGACAGCCCGCGGCGGTTGATCTGGTAGGGCGGCAGGCCCGACACCACCTCGTCACGCAACAGAATGCTGCCGGCCGATGGCACCATGTAGCCGCTGATCAGGTTGAACAGAGTAGATTTGCCGGCGCCGTTCGGTCCGATCAGGGCGTGGCGTTCGCCCTGCGCCACCGTCAGGTTGACGTTGCGGATCACCGAGGTGATGCCGAAGTTCTTCTCGACCCCGCGCAATTCGATGGCGGTGCTCATGCGACGGCTCCCTTTTCGCGGGCACCGCTGGTGGCCTCGTCCCAGGCATGTCCGACCATCGTCCAGGTCTTGCGCGCCACCCAATAGCCGCCGACCAGCAGGATCGCCGACAGGGCCCAGAGGAAACGGTTCGCCGCATCGAAGGGGACGCCAAATGCCTTGATGTGGGAATCGTCGCCGGCGTGGACGGCATGATAAACAATTATTTCGGTCGCGAGGATGAGGCCGACGAGCATGGCGAGCGTCGGAACGAAAGCGATCAGATAACTGGGCAGCACCCTGCCGAACGTGCCGGCCTTCAACAGCGGGCGATGCATCATCAGCAGTCCGGTGATGCCGCCCGGTGCGAACACCACCACCGCGATGAAGATCAGCCCGAAATAGAGCTGCCATACCTGCGTCAGATCGCTGAGCCCGAGCGAAAGAAATGTGACGAAGATCGCGCCGACGATCGGCCCGATAAAGAACCCGACGCCGCCGATATAGGTGGCGAACAGCACGGTTCCCGACTGCACCGCGCCCAGATAGGCCGAATTGGCAATCTCGAAGTTGATGGCCGCGAGCGCGCCCGCGATGCCGGCAAAGAATCCGGAAAAGCAGAACGCGAGGTAACGCACGACATGCGGATCATAGCCGACGAACTGCACCCGCTCGGGATTGTCGCGCACCGCATTGCACATCCGTCCGAGAGGGGTGCGGGTGAGGGCGTACATCGCGATGACGGCCAACAGCGTCCATGCCGCGACCAGATAATAGATCTGGATTTGCGGCCCGAAACTCCAGTCGAACAGCCGAAACACCTTGGTGCGGTTGGCGGAGATGCCGGCTTCGCCGCCGAAGAAAGTACGCAGGATCAGCGCCGAGGAGGCGACCAGTTCGGCGACGCCGAGCGAGATCATCGCAAAGGCGGTTCCGCTGCGTTGGGTCGAGACCCAGCCGAGCAGCATCGCGAACAGCAATCCGGTCAGTCCGCCGATCAGCGGCACCAGCGGCAGCGGGATCGGCAGCTTGTTGGCGCCGATGATGTTGATGGCGTGGATCACCAGGAAACCGCCGAGGCCGTAATAGACGGCGTGTCCGAACGACAGCATGCCGGTCTGGCCCAGCAGGATGTTGTAGGACAGCGAGAAGATGATCGAGATGCCGATCAGGCTGAACGTGGTCAGCGATCCGCCGGAGCTGAACAGTTTCGGCAGCAACAGCAGCACGATCGCGGCGGCAATCCATAATCCATAGAATTTGAGTTTTTCGGCGGCGGCCGGATACGGAGGTGCCCCGCTTGAGGATGTCTCGGTCATGTCTCGCGCGTCCCGAGCAGGCCCATGGGGCGGAAGATCAGGATCAGGACCAGCAATACGTAGGGCATGATCGGCGCGATCTGCGCGATGGTCACGTTCCAGATATCGGCGAGCCAAGTCGCCGCGTAATCGGGACTGAGCGGGCCGAAGGCGCCGGACAATGAGCCGTTCATCGATACCGCAAAGGTCTGCACCAGCCCGATCAGTAGCGAGGCGACGAAGGCGCCGGGCAGCGAACCCAGTCCGCCGACCACCACCACCACGAACAGGATCGGTCCGAGCAGTCCGGCCATGTTCGCCTGCGTCACCAGCGCGGGACCGGCGATGACGCCGGCGACGGCGGCGAGCGCGGTGCCGACGCCGAATACCAGCATAAAGATGCGTCCAACGTTGTGGCCGAGATGGCCGACCATGTGCGGATGGGTCAGCGCCGCCTGCACGATCAGGCCGATCCGTGTCTTCTTGAGGGTGATCAGCAAAGCCGCGAAGATCACGATCGAGACCAGCAGCATGAACATCTTGTAGGCGGGGTAATTGGTCGAGAAGATCGTGAAGGCCGGGAAATCCAGCGACGACGGTATGCGGAAATCCACCGGGCTCTTGCCCCAGATGATCTGTACGACTTCCTCGATCGCGAAGGCGAGGCCGAAGGTGAACAGCAGTTCGGCGACATGGCCGTTCTTGTGGACGCGGCGCAGGCCGTAGCGCTCTACGGCGGCGCCGATCGCGCCCGCCAGCACCGGCGCAATCACCAGCGCGGGCCAGAAGCCGAACCAGCGGCTGATCTGAAAACCGAAGAACGCGCCGAGCATGTAGAAGCTGGCATGCGCGAAGTTGAGCACGCCAAGCATGCTGAAGATGACGGTGAGTCCGCTCGCCATCAAAAACAGCAGCATGCCGAACAGCACACCGTTCAGCGTGGAGATGACGATCAGTTCAAGCACGGCGCACCGCCTGGAGAGTAAGAGACCCGTCCGCCCCGAAGGTTCGGGGCGGACGAGTTTAGCATGAAATGGTTACTTCGGCCGCTCCATCTTGCAGGTCGTCGGCAGCATGGTCTGGGCGGTGTCGATCTTGGCGACGAGCTTCCAGCCCCAACCGGTCTTTTCCTCATCGAACGGTTCTTTTGCCGTGCGTTCGCCGAGCGAGGAAATATAGATCGGCTGGAAGAACTGGTGGTCATCCTTGCGCATGGTGCCCTTGCCGCCGTTGAAGACGTCGAAGTCCATGCCTTCGAGCGCAAGCGCAACCTTGATCGGATCGATCGACTTGGCCTTGTCGGCGGCCGCCGCCAGCATCCGCATCTCGTTGACGGCGCGCGGGTAGAACAGGCTGAAGTCGTATTTGGCGCGCAGGGCTTTTTCGAATTCCTGCGACGGCTTGTTGTCGAGGTTGGCGATGCCTTCGGTAACCTGGAAAACCTGATGGTTGAGGTTGGCCTGCTTGATGGCGGTCGGGCCGCCGGTGCCGCCGGCATAATAGGTGTACCAGTTGACCTTCAAGCCGGCGTCCGCCGAGGCTTTCAGCAGCAGCGCGAAATCCTGTCCCCAGTTACCCGTCACCACGGAATCGGCGCCCGACGCCTTGATCTTGGCGATATAGGGCGCGAAATCGGTGATCTTCAGCAACGGATGCAGTTCGTCACCGACGATCTTGATGTCTGGCCGCTTGGCGCCGAGCATCGACTTGGCAGCGGTTCGGACCGATTGGCCGAACGAGTAATCCTGGTTGATCAGATAGACGTTCTTGATGGCGGGCGTGTTCTTCATGTAGTTGGTGAGCGCCTCCATCTTGATGTCGGAATTGGCGTCCCAGCGGAAATGCCAGAAGCTGCACTTCTCGTTGGTCAGCACCGGATCGACCGCGGCATAGTTGAAGTACAGAACTTCCTTGCCGGGATTGCGCTCGTTGTATTTCGAAACGAAATCGGTCAGCGCGCCGGCAACCGACGAACCGTTGCCCTGGGTCAGGATCCGGATGCCTTGGTCGATGGCCTTCTGAGCCTGGATCAGGCTCTCCTGCGGATTGGTCTTGTTGTCGAAGGCGACGATTTCGACCTTCTTGCCGAGAATACCGCCCTTGGCGTTCAATTCCTCGGCCAGGAACTGAAAGGTCTTCAGGCCGATTTCGCCAATGCTGGCGCCGCCGCCCGACAACGGGTCGATATAGGCGATCTTGAGCGTTTCCTGCGCTACCGTCGGTACGGCGGTCACGCCGAGCACGGACAGCGCAAATGCTGTCGTGGCAACTATCTTCGCAAGTGTTTTTCTCATGGACTTCCTCCGCATTGGACCTAACCATTCGCTCCCTGAACGAGTGCCGTCTCCGCAGATCACGGCGACCGTTCGCGCCCGGAATGTATTCCCGGTACGCATTCCTTCTTCGAAATAGTTCCTCGCCCTCGCTCGCTCGTGCGCGCCGTGCCGGTTTTTCAGGCTGGACAGATTCGTTCGAGAGCTAGCCGACCTGCTCCCGCAAAGCAATCAGGTCATGACCGGCGGAACGGTGCGGCGGCCATCCCTTCCGCCAAACACGTCGTGCTGGTCACGTTACTGTCGTTCCCGAGGTTTTCGCCAATGATTTGCCGCCCGGACCGGTCGGCGATGAGATCCCCGCCGGCGCCTGCAATCGCTACGATCCAGCAGCCCTATCCACGCATCCTCCCGGCACCATTGTTATTAGCTCACTGGTGAGTGAATATAGTATTCACAAGACATTCCCTGGCGCAAGGCTGTTTCAGACGCTCGCCTGGCTTTTTCCGCGCGCGCAGAGCGCCAGAAATCCGGCCGCCATAAACGTCGCCATTCGCTGCTTGACGGCACCGTAGTCACTCGACTTGCACAAGCCTTCCGAGAGTTTATCGATGCGACCCGTTCGCGCGAGCGTGAGCATCAATGCACCGGTTACGAAGTGGTAGCCCCAGAAGATGTCCTGCTCCGGACAATCCGGAATCGCCTTCTTGAGGAGGCCGATCAGGCGCAAAACCACCGGATCAAAATGCCGGTCCATCAATTCGGCCCCCCATTCGGGCGTGTTCGCCACTTGCGCGCTGAGGGCGCCGTAGCTCTTCCAGCCTTCCCCGCCCTCGATGTAGAGATCGAGGTCGCTGTCCAGGAACACACGGAGAGCTCCTTCGACGGAAGGCTTGCCGCCGGTTGACCTGTCATACTCGTCAAGCAACCGCATGCGTCGCTCGCTCGTTATCACCGCGCGTCGAGCGAACACGGCATCGAACAGCTTCTTTTTGTCCTCGAAGTAATAGTTGATCAATGTATGATGCACGCCGATGCGGCTCGCTACGTCTTTCAGCGTAACGCCATAGAATCCGTGCCTGGAAAACAGAAACTCCGCGGCGTCAAGGATCTGCTCCATCATGTCGGCTCGCCGCTCTGCCTTGGCCGAGCTCGCGCGCCCAGGTTTCTTTTTCTCGAGCAAGTTGAATTCCTTCCCTGTGTTGGCCCTGAGCCCGGCCAGCAGCGACGTACCTGGATTGAAGCCGAGCATAATGCGGTCGCAGGCGGATCTGTACAATACGCCGTCCATCGGCACGGGCTCGGCAAATATCCTGCTGCATGTTCGCCCCGATCACCTGGCTGCGTTTCAGTGCCCCCGCTCTCGGTTCAAGGTTCGCAGCCTGCCTTGGTGTGGCTGGGTCTGATTTGCCTGATCAAAGCGAGGCATGATAGGGGTTTGGTCCGTCCGGCTTGCGTCCCTTTGGACCGAGAACGACTGGCCGGTCCAGCGCGATTTGTTTGTGATTTGGCGTCGTTGGGCTGCCTTTGGTAGCCCCGGCGTGTTGTTGAGGTGAACATGACGGTTCAGGATTCGAAGCGGCGCGTTGCGCTGATTACCGGCGTCACCGGCCAGGACGGCGCCTATCTCGCCGAATACCTGCTCGGCCTCGGCTACACCGTACACGGCATCAAGCGGCGGTCGTCCTCGTTCAACACCGCGCGCATCGACCATCTCTACGAAGACCCGCACTCCGGCAACGTCCCGTTCCTGCTGCATTACGGCGACATGACGGATTCGACCAACCTGATCCGGCTGATGCAGCAGATCCGGCCGACCGAGATCTACAATCTCGCGGCGCAGAGCCATGTCGGCGTCAGCTTCGAAAGCCCGGAATATACCGCGAACGCCGACGGGATCGGCGTGCTGCGGTTGCTCGAAGCCATCCGGATTCTCGGCATGGAAAAAGAGACGCGGTTCTACCAGGCCTCCACCTCGGAACTATACGGCCTGGTCCAGGAAGTTCCGCAGAAAGAGACCACGCCATTCTATCCGCGCTCGCCCTATGGCGTCGCCAAGCTGTACGGCTACTGGATCACGGTGAACTACCGCGAGGCCTACGGCATGTATGCTTCGAACGGCATCCTGTTCAATCATGAAAGTCCGATCCGCGGCGAGACCTTCGTGACCCGCAAGATCACGCGCAGCGTCGCCCGCATCGAGACCGGGCTCGAGGACACGCTCTATCTGGGCAATCTCAGCGCCAAACGGGACTGGGGGCATGCCAGGGATTACGTCGAGGGCATGTACAGGATTTTGCAGGCGGACGAGCCCGATGATTTCGTGCTGGCGACCGGCGAGACCCGCTCGGTGCGCGAATTCGCCGAGTTGGCGTTCGCGGAAATCGGTCGCGACATCGAATGGCGCGGCAAAGGCGTCGATGAAACCGGCGTCGATACGAAATCCGGCAAGACGCTGGTTCGTATCGACCCGGCCTATTTCCGCCCGACCGAAGTCGATCTGCTGGTCGGCGACGCCAGCAAGGCGCGCGACAAGCTCGGCTGGAAGCCGAAGACGACGTTCGCGCAGCTGGTCAGCGAAATGGTGGCGGGCGATCTCGCGATTGCGCGGCGGGAGGTCGCCAATGGCAAGCACGCCGTTTGAGCTGAAGGGCAAGACGGTCTTCGTTGCCGGCCATGGCGGCATGGTCGGCGGCGCGCTGGTGCGTCGGCTTGGCCAGGAAGATGTCCGGCTGCTCACGGTCAAGCGCGACGAGGTCGATTTGCGCGATCAGGCCGCGGTCGCCGGCTGGTTCGCGAAGGCGCGTCCGCAGGCGGTGTTTCTGGCGGCCGCCAGGGTCGGCGGCATCGTCGCCAACAACACGCTGCGCGCCGAATTCATTTACGAAAACCTCATCATCGCGGCCAATGTGATCCACGCCGCGCATCTCAACGGCGTCGAGAAGCTGATGTTTCTCGGCTCGTCCTGCATTTATCCGAGGCTGGCGCCGCAGCCGCTGCGCGAGGATTCCATCCTGACGGGGCCGCTGGAGCCGACCAACGAACCTTATGCGATCGCCAAGATCGCCGGCATCAAGATGGTCGAGGCCTATCGCAGTCAGTATGGCTCCGACTTCATCAATGTGATGCCGACCAATCTGTACGGCCGGGGCGACAATTATCACCCGGAATACAGCCACGTCGTCGCCGCACTGATCCGCCGGTTTCACGAGGCCAAAGTTTCCGGCGCCGGCGATGTCGTGGTCTGGGGCACCGGCACGCCGCGGCGGGAATTTCTCTACGTCGACGATATGGCCGACGCCTGCGTGCATCTGATGAAGACCTATTCCGGCGACGAACTGGTCAACATCGGCACCGGCGAGGACATCACCATCGCCGAGTTCGCGCGCGTGGTCGCCGCCGCGGTTGGATATTCAGGCGGAATCAGCTTCGACGCCTTGATGCCCGACGGCACGCCGCGCAAACTGCTCGACGTCGACCGCCTCGCCAGACTGGGCTGGCGCGCCAGCACCTCGCTCGAGGACGGCATCCGGCTGGCCTATCAGGCATATTTGAGCGAGACGAAATGATCGCGAGGTCGCATTCCATCTCTAGGGTGCCGGCCCCGAGGGCGGATAGAAGCTATCGGTTGTAGGTTGACTTGCAGGCGTGCCGAGTGTTCGAGAGCTGCCGGAAGCTGGAGTGCCCATCCATTGTTCGTACAAGCGTCGAACCGCCTCTTCGCCGAAGATGGATCCGAAAAGGCCACCTCCAAGTACGCCGGCCGTGCCGAGTAAAAGTGTGCCGGGGCCTGGGGCAACCGCCGATCCGCCGATCGCCCCTGCGCCTCCGAGCAGCATCGCGCCAGCGGCCGCGCTACCGAGAACGCCACCTGTCTGGCGGCCAAACAAGCGCGCATTGGCGAGTCCAGCGCCATGGGTGTCGCCTTGCGCGAGATGCCGCTGCACCTCCTGCTGCGTGAGATGGTAGTCCAGCAGTACGCCGCCAAGCTGTAACGCAGGGCCACCGGCTTGCAATGCCCTTCCAGCCAAACGCGCGTTTCTGGTCAAGGCCTTATGTGCGGCTATGATTTTCCCGTGGAGCGCCGTTTGCCGGGCCTGTTCACGCCCGCTAATTTCGTTGCGACCCTTGAGTTCGTCCCGGAAGTGAGTGGTTCCCGACAACGGATTCCATCGCAGATAATCCAGGTCGATCTGGACACGTCCCTGGCCATTTGGGATTGGTTGCATGTTCTTACTGAGGCCGGGCCCGCTGAGGCCCATCCTTATACTGCTGACTCTCGAGCCATGCCGGGCCCTCAACTCATTTGCCTCAGCAAGAACCGCGCTGTTCCCTCTAAGATGCGGAGGATGCGGCGCGTAGCCAGATTGACCGGGGACGAGTTGCGGGGCCTGACGCGGCACTACTTCGAGCGGCATGCCCGCTTTCTTGATTGCTTCCAAAACCAGGGCCGAAATCTTCACGGGTTGACCATTTGAACCATAGTACACCACGTATCGTCCCTTCGCCGCCGGGTTGACGGTCAGCACGCCAAGGCCGGCGCCATACGGGATGACGCCGCCGGTAGCCAGGAATGGGTCCAAGAGCGAACTCGAATTCCTGTTCCTGTTTTCACTCATTGTCATCGCTCTCCTAGTCGGTTTCGGAAATCGACCAGCCGTCTCTTCTTGAGACGTCTGGCTTAGTGGGTCGTTTGGGATCAGCTGTCAGGGCGTAACGTCGGCGCGCGGTCATGAAATCGTTCAGCGCGCGGCCGATAGGAGGGGTTGAGCCCTTGCGAAGCCATCAAAGGCGGATTTGATCAGACGCGAACGCGCGGCAAAATACGCGTCTCCCGCGGGCATGCGGCCGCCGCTTCTCGTGAAGACGCCGCGCAAGCGTCGATCTGTTGCGTCAGCAACCGCAGCCCGCGCTTCGCCGGATTATCGGTAAAGTAGAAACTGCCCCGGCCAGGAAGTTGCGACGTATAAGGTCATGTCGGCATGATCCCATGGTGGCGCGGACGACAGTATGGTGCCGTGCATTCAACGCCGGGCCGGAGGCCGAACCTTCTGTGCTACTCGATCAGGTGATGGGTTGAGCCCTTGCGAAACCCGACGCCTTGCTTCACTGCGTTCGGGTCACGCGATCGCTGCGCTCCACCCGACCGGCGAACTGCCGAAGATGCGGTTGTCGGGCACGGCCACGAGCATTTGCAGATTGGGGGGATGATACAATTGTGCCGGTGATTTGCCCGACGTGTCAAAATATTTCTTGCGGACGATCGAAGCCACCAGCCCGCCGCTTACTGTACATGGGGTTGTTTTCGCTATTTCTGGTCCGGACCTCACTGTGCACGCCGGACGCCAGGCATGCCTGGCAGCGACGTTTTATCACGGCTCAATCCGTTCAAGCGGCCTTGCCTGCGGCAATCTCCACGTCGTTATGTCTCCGGGTAACGGAACTCCCTGATGCGGGCGGCGTTCTACGCTCGCTCGCACGCGAATCCTATGTGCGTCCTTCCCACGGCGTCTGAGAAGAAAGCCCGTAATGACCGAAGAATTATCGGCCGAGGAGCGCGCGAGCGTTCACTTTCGCGAGCGACGAACTGCGTCGCTCCATCGCGCAGCCGGGCGGCAAGATCTCAGAACACGTATCATCAGCCGCGGGGTTCGTGCCGTGTGCGGCCCGTCGACGACCGTTCCGACTACTGCGGCGGCCAACATCCCGTTGTTCAGCGCAGGTCTGCGGTTCGTATGGCTCAAGGTGCTCGGTGCGGCGGGAATCAAGAATTTCGTAGCGAGAAGCGGGCTTGGCTACGACTTTGTCTGTCACATTGGCGATCTCAGTGAACATCCGTACTATCATCGGCGTGCCAACGAAAATGAGCTGGCATTGTGTGCCGCCTGGCTGCATGATGAAAGCGAGCCCGTAGTGCTTGATGTCGGGGCGAATGTCGGGTTCGTTTCGACCCAACTGGCACAGATGCTCGCCGCGCGATCGCCGACGATCTATGCGTTCGAACCCGTGCCGACGACGTTCGCCAAACTCGTTCAGTCCGTGAAAGCCCTCGGTTTACAGGACCGGGTTCAACCCATAGCGGCCGCCATTCTCGATGAACCGCGTCAGGTATGTCTCAGTTACTCGCTGAAGAACTCCCTCTACGCCCAGATCACGCCGGATGGACTCAA
Source organism: Pseudomonadota bacterium (assembly GCA_043811435.1). Classification (GTDB taxonomy): domain Bacteria; phylum Pseudomonadota; class Alphaproteobacteria; order Rhizobiales; family Xanthobacteraceae; genus Bradyrhizobium. The sequence continues at coordinate 11,439 of JBDRNF010000135.1, read as the reverse complement.
TCCACGCGTGGGCGACCATCTCGCATATGCACAAGGAGACACGCTGGATGCATTCTGTTCGCTGAAAGGTGTTCGTCCCGCGCTCCTGAAAATCGACGTCGAGGGCAGCGAAGTGGCCGTCTTGCGTGGCGCGTCACGGCTGCTCTCGCGGAGCGACAGGCCTGCTATTCTCATAGAATACAATCCGCTTACGCTCTCCGAATGCGGTGCCAGCGAACGCTCCCTGAGCGAACTGCTTGCGGGCTATGCACTCTACTACGTGGATGATCTCGAGGGACAAGTAATGCCCTTTGGCAGCCCGGTGTCCCGCATCGATGAGATTGCTTGGATATGCAATCTGTTCGCGGTTCCGGAAGGTTCGTCGGGCCGTTGGGCAGCCGCGCTGGAGCGCGCCGTGCACCGCCTTGAAGGCTGAGGGCGACTGCGGTGTCATCCGGCACGTAATGTTACAATTTGCTCTCGTCGAGACAGGCGTCTTTGCACCGGCTCCCGAAAATGCTTCGTGCGCCGCCGGAAGGGTTCACGCCGAGGCTCCGTCTCAGCTAGCGGGCCGCGTTGCGCGGCGCGGCCTTGCCGAGCGAAGCCGCCATCGCCGATATCAGCGGCTTCATGAAGAAGGCGTCGTTGGCGGGCGCGATGTCGGTGCCCAGGCCATGTGACTGGAGTTCATCCGACACCACCGGCCCGACCGAGGCGATCGGCGTGCGCGCCAGACCGTCGCGCAAACGCGCTTCACATCCATGCGCCCGGGCGACGTCGAAGAGGCGGCGTGCCTGGCCCGAACTGGTCAGCGCAATCGCATCGATGCGGCCCTGCGCCATCTCCTCGATCGCGGTGATGATGTTGGTCTCGGCGGCCTGCGCATCGTAGACGTAAGGCGAAACGGTATCGACCTCGGCGCCCTGCGCCGTGATCGCGCCGATCAGCGCGCTGTGATCCTTGTCCGGATAGAGCTGCAGGCCGACGCGATGGCCAGCAAGGTCGACCCGCGACAGCATCTCGGCGATGCCCTCCGAGGTCGGCTTCTCCGTCGTTACCTGCGGCTCCAGTCCGATCTCGCGCAGCGCCCGGCCGGGTTTGGGACCGCGCGCGAACTTGCGCGCCTTGCCGAGTGCGGTGACAAGATTCTGGTCGACGCCGGTCCGCCGCGCCACCTTCATCAGCCGCCGCAGACCTTCACCGGTCATGAGCACAAGATCGTCGCAGGGCTTTTCGATGAAACGGCCGATCCAGGCCTCGACCGGCGCGGAATCCGGAGCGTCATGGATGGTGAACATCGGACATTGCAGCACGTCCGCGCCCTGCTCGGCGAGCAGGCGGGAAAACTGCGCCTCTTCACGGGTTTCGAGGATGAGAATGCGATAGCCGTTCAGTCTGTCCGCCATGATCCTGCTCTAACGCCGTCGCCTGTTGTTTGTTCATCATGACGCTCCGACCGGGATTGGCGCAAGGGCGTTTCGGGTGATAGAGCAGGCCGCAACCCGCCGTTCCGTCCTCGTCTCCCGGAAGTCATCAAGCGCGCCATGCCCGATCATCAGTTCGTTCTGACATTGTCCTGCCCGGATCGTCCCGGCATCGTCTCGGCCGTATCGACGTTCCTTGCCCATAACGGGCAGAACATTCTCGATGCCCAGCAGTTCAACGACGTCGAGACCGGTCATTTCTTCATGCGGGTGGTGTTCAATGCCGCCGATCTCGCCGTCAATCTGGCCTCGCTGCAGACCGGCTTCGGTGCGATCGCCGAACGCTTCGGCATGGATTGGCTGATGCGCGACCGCGCCAGTCGCCGCCGGGTCATGCTGCTGGTCTCGAAATCCGATCACTGCCTCGCCGACATCCTGTATCGTTGGCGCACCGGCGAACTGGAGATGATCCCGACCGCGATCGTCTCCAACCATCCGCGCGACACTTACAGCAATCTCGATTTCGGCGAGATTCCGTTTCACTATTTGCCGGTCACCAAGGAGACCAAGCGCGATCAGGAGACCGCGGTCTGGAATCTGGTCGGCGAAACCAGAACCGACCTCGTGGTGCTGGCGCGCTACATGCAGATCCTGTCGGATGAAATGTCGGCAAGGCTGTCGGGACGCTGCATCAACATCCATCATTCGTTCCTGCCGGGCTTCAAGGGCGCGCGGCCCTATCACCAGGCGCACGAGCGCGGCGTCAAGCTGATCGGCGCCACCGCGCATTACGTCACCAGTGCGCTCGATGAGGGGCCGATTATCGACCAGGATGTCGAGCGTATCAGCCATCGCGATACGCCCGAAGACCTGGTTCGCAAGGGCCGCGACATCGAACGTCGCGTGCTGGCGCGCGCCATGCGCCATCATCTGGAGGATCGCGTGATCCTCAATGGCCGCAAGACCGTGGTGTTCATGGACTGACGCGAACCGCACCCGCCCGGTTCAGGCGAAAAGACTTCAGTCGAACCTGGGATGGAAGCCTCTCGGGTTCCAGCCGAAGTCGCGCGCCGCCGGCGCGGAGTCGAACGTCATGTCCTTCATCATGCGGATGCCCATCGCGACGTTGGCGCCGGGAAACAGCGGTTTCGCCAGCAGGAAGCCGGCGCGCCACAGCAACGGGTGCACCGGGATGCTCCGCCGCGGCATCCCCAATCCGTCGAAAATTCGGCCGATCATCTCCCGGTAGGTGAGCGTCTCCGCCCCTGGCAGCGCATAGAATTTGTTGATCGCGGCACGACTCGAGGCCGCGGCAAGCGCTCCGATCGCGAGATCCTCCGCATGCACCGGCTGGCGTAAACCCGCGGCTCCGCCGACCAGCGGCATGAAGCCGAACCTGCGGATGAGCCGCGACAGCGGCGTGATATTGGTGTCGCGCCCCTCGGCGTAGATCAGGGTCGGGCGCAATATCGTCCAGCCCACATTGTTCTGTTCACATGTTGCCGCGATTCTTTGTTCGGCATCGGCAAGCCTCGCGATCATCTTGCGCTCGGCTTCGACTTCGGTGTTCTGCTTTGTGATCACGCTGGTCGAACTGAAGGCGACAACTCGCTTCAATGACGGATTGAGGAGCCGGGGAAGGGCGTTTGCCAGCAGAATGGCGTCGGCGGTGCAAAACAGCGTTGTGAATGCAGGAAACTTCAGCGAATCAGGCTTCTCCAGATCGCCATGAAACCAATCGACTCCCGGCGTGCTCCGGCGCGATCTCGACAGGACAAATGGCCGCCGGTCGACGCGCAGGAGGTGTTCGACGATATAGCCGCCCACCAGCCCGGTGCCACCTATGACCAGACACCTTGCTTCGTCGGTTTCGCTTCTCTCTGCGTCCACTTGGCGCGCTCGTCCCGGGCAATTCTCGAATCGCTCCCTGTGCATCGAGCGATCGTGCATTCTTAATGGATCGATAGTGGAACGCACAATCGCTAAACGGATCGTCGTTAACGGTTGCTCGCGCCCTGACGCACGCGTTCCGCTGATGACACGTCGGATTTGACGTCGTCTCTTGCCGCAGCGGGTTGCAGTCGTTTCCTTTCCCGCTCCTGCATGAACTCGTCGTATTTCACGGTGCCGGGCCTTGGCGGGGTATCGGCGGGCAAGCCACCGGCCCATTGCGGGATGGCATCGCCCATTCCGGCCGCGAGTCTTTCATTGATGGATCCGCATCCGCCCAGGCCACACGACGCAAGCGTGGCGGCAAGGGCGATGGCAAGATGGCGGGTGCCTGTGGACATTTGCTTGAGGTTAGAACCCTGTCTTTGACTCTCGTGAGGCGCCCCGACCGGTCCCCTGATGGATCCGGCGCGCCCACGACGTCGCCCCGCCGGATTGCGGCAGTCTACCGCATCGGCAGTATTGACAAAATTGTACCTGGTCTGAAGGATCGGTATTTTAATACCAGGTGCTTGGCGGCCGGAGGGCGTTCGGATCACTGCAATTGCACCCGAATTGACCCCTGCCACGGGGGACGCCATGCCGCGCCGATATAGGACGTCATGCCGCGGCGATACATGGCTGAAAGATCGGGGTTATGGTACGGCAAAAGCCGGGAGACTCGGTTCGAAGCACGAAACCGGCCAGGGGAGAGCGTTCATGTCGATTCGCACTGAATTATTGTCGTTGGCAGCCACCGGCATCGCACTCGCCGTCGCGGCCGGAGCAGCTCCGGCAAGCGCTCAGGAGAGCGTGAAGATCGGCCTGATCCTGCCGATGACCGGCGGCCAGGCGTCGACCGGCAAGCAGATCGACAATGCGGTCAAGCTCTACATGCAGCAGAAGGGCGATACCGTCGCCGGCAGGAAGATCGAGATCATCCTGAAGGACGACGGTGCGGTTCCCGACAATACCAAGCGCCTCGCGCAGGAACTGATCGTCAACGACAAGGTCAATTTCATCGCCGGCTTCGGCGTGACCCCGGCGGCCCTTGCCGCGGCGCCGCTGGCGACCCAGGGCAAGATCCCGCAAATCGTCATGGCGGCCGGCACCTCGATCATCACTGAACGCTCGCCCTATATCGTGCGCACCAGTTTTACCCTGGCGCAATCCTCCACCATCATCGGCGACTGGGCCGCCAAGAATGGCATCAAGAAGGTCGCGACGCTGACCTCCGACTACGCGCCCGGCAACGACGCGCTGAACTTCTTCAAGCAGAATTTCACCGCCGGCGGCGGCCAGATCGTCGAAGAGGTCAAGGTTCCCCTGGCCAATCCCGACTTCGCGCCGTTCCTGCAGCGGATGAAGGATGCCAAGCCCGATGCGATGTTCGTGTTCGTGCCGGCGGGGCAGGGCGGCAACTTCATGAAGCAGTTTGCCGAGCGCGGGCTCGACAAGACCGGCATCAAGGTGATCGGTCCCGGCGATGTGATGGACGACGATCTCCTGAACAACATGGGCGATGCCGCGCTCGGCACCGTCACCGCGCATCTGTATTCGGCGGCCCATCCCTCCGCGATGAACAAGGAGTTCGTCGCCGCCTACAAGAAGGCCTTCAACAGCCGTCCGGGCTTCATGGCGGTCGGCGGCTATGACGGCATTCATCTGATCTACGAGGCGCTGAAGAAGACCGGCGGCAAGACCGACGGCGATGCGCTGGTCGCAGCGATGAAAGGGATGAAGTGGGAAAGCCCGCGCGGCCCGATCTCGATCGACCCGGAAACCCGCGACATCGTCCAGAACATCTACATCCGCAAGGTCGAGAAGGTCGATGGCGAACTCTATAACGTCGAATTCGCGACTTTCGAGGCCGTCAAGGATTCCGGCAAGACGAAAAAATGACGCCGGCTTCGGCGTCATTCCGGGGCGCTGGCTCCGCTCTATCAGCGTCATGCCCGGGCCTGTCCCGGGCACCCACGTCTTTCTCCTCTGGTGAGGCCCAGGACGTGGATGGCCGGGACAGGCCCGGCCATGACGATGTAGATTGCACCTGGCTTTTTTCGGTAATCCTGTAGCCTCGGGGTAGCTCCGTCCCATGACCACGCTGTTCACCATCCTGTTCGACGGCGTCGCCTACGGCATGTTGCTGTTCGTGCTGGCCTGCGGTCTTGCCGTCACGCTCGGATTGATGAACTTTGTGAATCTCGCGCATGGCGCGTTCGCCATGACCGGCGGCTATGTCTGTGCGGTGCTGGTCAACAATTCCGGCTGGCCGTTCTTCGCGGCGCTGCCGCTGGCGTTCGTCGCGAGTGCTGCGATCGGCGTGGCGCTGGAACGCTCGCTCTACCGCCACCTCTATACCAGAAGCCACCTCGACCAGGTGCTGTTCTCGGTCGGCCTCGTCTTCATGTCGGTGGCGGCGGTCGACTTCATCATGGGGTCGTCGCGGATCTTCATCAAGCTGCCGGCGGCGCTGGAGGGGCAGATCGATTTCTTCGGCGTCGGCATCGGCCGCTACCGGCTCATGATCATCGTGATCTGCGGCCTCCTGACCGTGGGGCTTCAACTGGTGCTGGCGCGCACGCGGTTCGGCAGCCGGCTGCGGGCGGCGGTCGACGATCCCCGCGCCGCCAGCGGGCTCGGCATCAACGTGCCGCAGGTGTTTGCCCTGACCTTCGCGTTCGGCTGCGGATTGGCCGGCCTCGGCGGCGCCCTCAGCGCCGAGATCCTCGGGCTCGATCCGTATTTTCCGCTGAAGTTCATGATCTACTTCCTGATCGTGGTGACCGTCGGCGGCTCTTCCAGCATCACCGGGCCGTTCCTTGCCTCCCTGCTGCTCGGCATCGGCGATGTCGCCGGCAAGTACTACGTGCCCAAGATGGGACCGTTCGTGATCTACACCATCATGATCGTGATCCTGATCTGGCGTCCGAACGGCCTGTTCGGCCGTGCAGCCGCGCGTTGACGCCGACATGACCGCACAGGCCGACGTCGGACACCATGCCAGGCAGCACGCGCGATGGCGCCTCAGCGAAGTCGCGTTCTGGATTCTCGTGCTCGGCGGCGCATGGCTGTTTCCCTCGCGCTATCTGATCATGACCGACATCCTGCGGCTCGGGCTGTTTGCCTTGTCGCTCGATCTGATCCTGGGCTATGCCGGCGTGGTATCGCTCGGCCACGCCGCGTTCTTCGGCGTCGGCGCTTATTCTGCGGGGCTGCTGGCGTTGCACGGCATCATCCCCGAGCCCGTGCTGGCGCTGCTCGCCGCCGGCCTCATCGCCACGGTGGTCGGCTTTCTCACCAGCTTCCTCGTGATCAGGGGCGTTGACCTGACCCGCCTGATGGTGACGCTGGGGATTGCGCTGCTGCTGGAGGCGCTGGCGGAGCGCTTTTCCAACATCACGGGCGGCTCCGACGGACTGCAGGGCATCGAGATGCAGCCGATCCTCGGGCTGTTCGCATTCGACATGTTCGGCAAGGTCGGTTTCTTCTATTGCCTTGTCGTGCTGTTCATCCTGTTCCTGCTGGCGCGACGCATCGTGCACTCGCCGTTCGGCCTGTCGTTGCGCGCGATCCGCAACAACCCGCTGCGGGCGGCGGCGATCGGCATCCCCGTCAACCGGCGGCTGATTGCGGTCTACACGCTGTCGGCCTTTTATGCCGGGATCGCGGGCGCGCTGTTCACCCAGACCACGGCGTTGGCCTCGCTGGACGTGTTCGCGTTCGAACGCTCCGCCGATTTGATGCTGGTGCTGGTGATCGGCGGCACCGGCTATCTTTACGGCGGGCTGATCGGCGCCGTGGTGTTCAAGATGCTGCAGGAAGTGTTCTCGACCATCACGCCGCAATACTGGCAGTTCTGGATCGGCCTCGTGCTGGTCGCGATCGTGCTGGTCGGCCGGGCGCGCATGCATCGCTGGGCGCTGTGGCTGCCGAACCTGGTGATCCGGCAGCTTGCCGGACGCAAGGCCGCCGTGGTGGCTCCCGAAAGTGACGCGTCATGACGGTGGCACTGGAAACCAGAGGGCTGGAAAAGCGCTTTGATGGCCTCAGGGTCACCCGGGATCTGTCGCTCAGGATCGAGCAGGGCGCCCGCCACGCCCTGATCGGCCCGAACGGCGCCGGCAAGACCACCGTGATCAATCTCCTGACCGGCCTGCTCAAGCCCGATGCGGGACGCATCCTGCTGGAGGGCAACGACATTACCGATTTGCCGGTGCACACCAGGGTGCTGCGCGGGCTGTCGCGCACCTTCCAGATCAACCAGCTCTATGCCGATTTGACGCCGCTCGAGACCATCGGCCTTGCGGTATCGGAACGGCTGGGCCGCGGCGGCGACTGGTGGCGCCGGATGGGGACGCGCGACGACGTCAATGCCGAGATCGCGGAGAATTTGGCGCGGTTCCGGCTGCTCGACGTCATGAACGAACTGACCGGGACCCTGCCTTATGGAAAGCAGCGCCTGCTCGAGATCGCGGTCGCCATTGCCGCCAGGCCGCGCGTGCTGCTGCTGGACGAGCCGGCCGCCGGCGTACCCGAAAGCGAGCGCCACGATATCCTCGCCGCCGTGGCGGCGTTGCCGCGCGACGTCACCGTGCTCCTGATCGAGCACGACATGGATCTGGTGTTCTCGTTCGCCGACCGCATTTCGGTGCTGGTCAACGGCGCGATGCTGGTGGAAGGCCCGCCGGCCGAGGTGGCGCGCGACGCAAGTGTGAAGGCGGTTTATCTCGGTGAGGCCGCCGATGCCTGATCTGCTCGAAATCGAAGGCCTGCGCGCCGGTTACGGCGAAGCGGTGGTATTGCCCGGCATGTCGCTGCGCCTGCCGGAAAGCCAGGTGCTGGCGCTGCTGGGGCGCAACGGCACCGGCAAGACCACGCTGATCAATTCGATCGTCGGGATCACCCGCCGTTTCGGCGGCACCATCACCCTCGGCGGGCTCGATATCACCGCGATGCGCCCGGACCAGCGGGCGCGGGCGGGCATCGGCTGGGTGCCGCAGGAGCGCAATATTTTCCGTTCGCTGACGGTCGAGGAGGACATGACCGCCGTCGCCCAGCCGGGGCCCTGGACGGTGGCAAAAGTCTACGAAATGTTTCCGCGGCTGGAGGAGCGCCGCAACAATTTCGGCAACCAGCTTTCCGGCGGCGAGCAGCAGATGCTGGCGATCGGCCGCGCGCTGACGCTCAATCCGAAGGTGTTGCTGCTGGACGAGCCGACCGAGGGGCTGGCCCCGATCATTGTCGAGGAACTGCTCAGGGCGCTGGGCACCATCACCCGGGCCGGCGGCATTTGCTCGGTTATTGTCGAGCAGAATGCGCAAAAGATTCTAGGGCTTGCCGACCGCGTTGTGATATTGGAGCGCGGCACGATCGTCCATGATGCCGCAAGCAGCACGTTGAAGGCCGATCCCGCCGTCCTGGAACGCTTTCTCGGCGTTTCCGGCGCGACAGCACATTAGTTTGTTTTGACGCGTTTTCTTGACGCGAACCGGTACCCACTTCGCTTGAAAACGCTATGAAAATCCTCGGGAGTTGAGACCATGCAGCGAACCAGAGCCCCATTCCGCGCCGACGAGGTCGGCAGCCTGTTGCGACCGCAGCGCATCAAGGAGGCGCGCGCCAGGCTGGAGAAGGGCGAGATCTCCGCCGACGATTTGCGCAAGGCCGAGGACATGGAGATCGAAAAGGTCGTACACAAGCAGGCCGCGATCGGCTTGAAACTCGCGACCGACGGCGAATTCCGCCGCTCCTGGTGGCATTTCGACTTTCTCGCCAGGCTGACGGGATGCGAACTGTTTCACCCCGAGACCGGCATCCAGTTCGCGGGCGTGGAAACCCGGCATGACGCGGTGCGGGTGATCGGCAAGCTCGATTTCCCGGACGACCATCCGATGCTGGACCATTTCCGTTTTCTGAAAAAACATGCTGACGTCGCGCATGTGATGCCGAAGATGACGATCCCGTCGCCGGCGGTGCTGCACTTCCGCGGCGGCCGCAAGTCGATTTCGAAGGACGTCTATCCCGATCTCGATGCCTTCTACGAGGATCTCGGCAAGACCTACCGCAAGGCCGTCAAGGCGTTCTACGATGCGGGCTGCCGCTACCTTCAGTTCGACGATACGGTCTGGGCCTATCTCTGCTCGCAGGAGGAGTTGCAGAAGGCCCGCGAGCGCGGCGACAATCCCGACGGCCTGCAGGAAATCTATGCCCGGATCATCAACTATGCGATCGCGGAGCGGCCGGCCGACATGACCATCACCACGCATGTCTGCCGCGGCAATTTCCGTTCCACCTGGATTTCCTCCGGCGGCTACGAGCCGGTGGCGGAGACCATGCTGGCCGGCACCAATTACGACGGCTATTTCCTCGAATACGATTCCGAGCGCGCCGGCGGCTTCGAGCCGCTGCGCTATTTGCCGAAGGGCAACAAGATCGTGGTGGTCGGCGTCATCACCTCGAAATCGGGCGAGCTGGAAAAGAAGGAAGACATCAAGCGCCGGCTGGAAGAGGCCAGCAAATTCGCGCCGCTCGACCAACTCGCGGTATCGCCGCAATGCGGTTTTGCCTCCACCGAGGAAGGCAATTTGCTGACCGAGGAAGAGCAGTGGGCCAAGCTGAAGCTTGCGGTCGATGTGGCGAAGGAGGTGTGGGGGTAGGAGGGCTCGTTGCTGCCATGGCCCGTCACGTGTGATTGACGCTTCGCGTTTGTCCTGGGTCATGGCGCTGTGAATTTCCGGCCTGAACTTCAAACGGCGGATGCATGTCGAGTAGCCGTGCATCCGCATCGTCGCGGCGCGATGCGCCCGAGCTTTGCGTCGATTGCCGCCCTCTCCAGTCGGAGGGCGCAGGGAAAGCCGGATGCGCACTGGCACCCGCGGTCCCGTGTGCAATGTAGTGGGTAGAGGCGCACACGAGCATACAGGTCCAGCGGAAACATCCGACTTTCCCTGCGCGGCAGTTTACGGCTTATACATGCTCTCCTCGGTGAGCCCTGCGCTTTTGCCACCGTCGTCCGCGCGACTTGGCGCGAACTTGACACCAGCCATTGGGGTGTCGGGACCACACGACTTCGCCGTCCGCTTCAGATGCCCTCGTCAGTCGCACCATCCGCGTCCACCGCATCCCCGCCCCGCGCCGGTACGTTGCGCAACGCCCCTCTGAGTGGGACGGGATGGCGATACATATAGCGCGGTTTTGGTTTCTGGAAAACAGAATTATTTTTGTGCGAAGGGCTTGACTCGATTTCCGATAAACCGAACTGATTTGCCCGTCGGGTTGTTTTGTCGCGGGTCCCGAGATTTGGCTTGCGCGCGAAGCGAAATCCGCTGGATGGCTTCGCCCTGTTCCAGCAGCAGCCTGTCGCCTGCCATCGTCCCGACCGGGAGAAGCGATGCCCTGCCTGGGGGAACTTCGGTACAACGGCGGCTCTCGATTGCATTCCCGGGAGCAATAAGGAATCCTGCGACGGTTCTGGCCAGGAATCGCGCCAGTTGCGGCGATGTCTCTGGTCGAGGCGGGCGGGTCAGTCCATGCAGTGGTGGTCGGCATTGATGAAGTGGTTATATGCACTGGGTGTGGTGGCCGCGTCGTTCTTCATTACGCTGTGGGCGATGAATTATGTTTCTCCCCTCTGTCCGCAGGGGGATGTCGTCGCCCTGACCAGGCCGTTCGACAAGGCGGGGGCGGTTTCGTGGTTTGCCAAGGCGCCGTCTCTGGCCGAGATTTCCGATACATCCGCCGCCCCGTCGCGGTCCCCTGCCGTCGTCTGCGAGGACAATCTCGTTTTGGGACCGGCGCACACCCCGCACGCGGACATCGCGGCCAAGGGAAGCGGCCGGTTTTCCCACTGGCATACCGGCTTCGTGTTCTCGGCTTCCGACAATTCGGACCCGAACAAGAATGGGCGGAGCTATTCGGCGGTTCGTCCGCGCTAGCCTGGCAAGCAGGGTCCCGGTTCGTTTTGGATACCGAGGCTGCGCGGCGAATGACCCGCAACGCTGCGGCGGATCGATAGCGACCCGGCCCCCCGGTTCCGGCGATCGATCGCCTGAATCTCTCGGCGGCACCTTGTGCTCGCAGTGAAAATTCCATCCGTCATCTGGGC
>JBDRNF010000134.1:0-13896 GCA_043811435.1 Pseudomonadota bacterium | reverse complement strand
TGGAGGCCGCAACAGGGACATCGCGGGAGGGAAGCCACGAGCGCCCTGATCAAGCGCGCACGCATGGTCGCGATCGAATTTGGGATGTGGCGTTCAGGCCGCAAGGGCGGATCCGCGGGGTCGATAACCGTCGGGTAAGGCAGGCGCCGAGAAGCGCGCGGAGGAACGATGTCCTGAGGGGGGAATCGCGGCCCGCTCTGAGACCAGGAATCCGTAAGCGGCGATGCACAGGGTGGCGTGGTGATGGAAACCTCGCCATCCGCGCCCTTCGTAGTGTCCGAGCCCGACCTCCTGCTTGAGTTCTTGATAGTCGCGCTCGATCCGCCAGCGCATCTTGGTGATATCGACGAGTTGGTGGAAGCTGGTCTCTGCCGGCAGAGTGGAGAGCCAGAATTTGCATTTGGTGAGTTGGGTCTCACCTTCCGGCCATTCGATCAGCAGCCACTCCTCTGCGACCTGTCCGGGAATTGCACCATTATACCCGACGCGTACACGCACCCGGGCGAAGCGCGAGGACAGCCAATCGGCCGAGCCTTCGCGCCAGCGGATTGTGCTCCAGGCGTGCTCGGGGAGAGCATGCGCCACTTCTTTGGCCGAGATCAGATCGGGCTCGTTGCGTCGGCCGTTATTGTTGAGCGATTTGTCAGGCCGCTTCGGACCAGTGCCGGGTGCCCACATCAACACGTTCGGCTGAATACCCGCCACATAGCTCAATCCCAACGCAGAGACGCTTCTGCGCAGCCGTGAGTCACGGCCGTAATCGAGGTCCATCAACAGCACCCCAAGCGGAAGGCCTGCCGCATGCGCTCGTTGGATCAGATCGAACGCGATCTGTTGTTTGGTCTTGAAGCGGAAGTCCTCGGGAACGCCGGCCCGCTCCCGGCGCGCACCATCATCAGCCCATTCTTTCGGCAGATAGAGCCGATACCCGACCGGCAAGCTGGCAAAGTGGTTCGCAATCGACAGTGACACCGCCACTTGGCAATTGGCCTCCTTGCCAAGTTGCCCGCAATACTGCGGCTTCACTCCAACCGAATGTCGGCCCTTCTTCGGCAAGCCTGTGTCGTCGATGATGCAGACCTCGATCGGCCCGTGCTTCGTGATGGCCGGCAGCACCAGTTCGTTGATCTTGGCCAACACCTTCTCGTCCGACCAACCGCCGGCACCGACAAAATGCAGCAACGACTGGTGCTGCGCCGAGACACGCGCAGGGGCAGTCCGCGCCGCTATCGGCTCCACGCTCTTACGCTCGCCCGGCAAGATAAGCCCGGTGCAATAGTCCCGCAGCCGCTTGGTCCGATCTCCCTGTCCAATGACGCTCCCAAGCGCTTCAACGTAGCGCCCAAATCTTTCTTCGCTTCCGAGACCCATCTTAGCCTCCATGCCAAGCTCGAAGCTCGATAACTAACTGATTCCTCGCCAATTTAATTAGCGACCAATTGACTCAGTAGGGTTTGCCCACCCTACGGCGGTCATGTCGCCGGTGCGGCCCAGCGCATCAGGTCGTAGACGCCCTTGTCCTCCTCGGTGGTGAATCCGAGCCGCCGGTACAGCCGCATCGCCGGGTTGAGTTTCTCGACATGGATCGACACCGCCTTGCCGCGGGCTGCGGCCTCGTCGATCAGGTCGCGCAGCAGCGCCTCGCCGAAACCCTTGCCGCGATGTTGCGGCAGGAAGGCGATGTCGATGATGCGGTGCTGGGTGGGCCATCGCTCGAGATAGAGCCGGCCGATGTCCTCGCCGCGGCGCATCGTCACCAGCCAGTCGGCGTTGGGATAATATTGCTGGTAATGCGCGTGCTGCGCCCGGAACTGGGACTCCAGGAACGCCGTCTTCTGCTCATCGGTCCAGTCGATGACGGCAAGCTCTTCGACGCGCGTCGAGGCATAGACCCGCGCGAGAAACGGCAAATCGGGTTCGGCAAGGCGGTGGAAGCCGAGACCTGCATCCGCCGCGCGCGTCCAGCCGAACGGGATCGCGGCCGCTGCATCCATTCGGGGATCGCTCAGGTTCGCGGCGGGAACACACCCTGCAGGGCGATGCAGAAATTGAGCGTGAGGTAGGGCATCATGTTGTTGTGCGACTGGTCGCCGCCGGCGGGGGCGAGCGCTTCCGGAGCCATTGCCACCAGGTTGACAGCCGGACCGTACAGATTACCGCCGACACTGCGGGCCAGCGCTTCGCCGATAGGTGTCCGGTCCTCCCCTGGATCTGCGGCCCGGACGTTCCACGCATGGCTGTGCGCCGGCATCTCGCTCTCAAGCAGGGTTACCGTCTCCGAGCCGCCGATCTCGCCGAGGTCATGCAGCGACAGGCCGGGTCCCTGGCCCGGTTGCATCGGCGCATTCCCCTGCATGTCGGGCAGCGCGAAGTTGCTCTTGCCGTTGCCGCCATAGGTCGTGCCGAGCAGCGAGAACAAAGCGGTGTTCTGCGACAGCGGCAGGAGCTGCCCATCGCAGAAAGCCCAGCCCCTTGGCGCGAAGTTGAACGGAAAGATGCGGATTTCCGCCACGAACGGGTCGGCCATTGCGTGCTCCTAGGTCGGGCTCGGAAAGATTCCGAACAGCGAGATGATGAAATCGACGCAGAGATAGGGTTGAAAGTTCTGGTGCGGCTGGCTGCCGCCGACGGGAGAGACGGATTGAGCCAATAGCGGATTGGCCGGCGTTGCGTTGAAGTACGGCGTGGCGGTGAGCGTCGCCCCGACAACATTGTTCCCGGGATTCAGCGTAGTCCCGGTGTCTGCCGATGCGAGCAGGGGGTGCTGGTGCGACGGTATCTGCTGCACGGTCAGCGTCACCGTCTCGACGCCACCGGTTTCGGCCAGTAAGAAACCCGATCCCATATGGATCGGAACACGGCCGCGCAGGTCCGGCAGCGCAAACGTACTCTGGCCGTCGCCGCCATAGGTGGTGCCGATCAGTTGAAAGAGGGTTTCGTTCTCGGAGATCGGAAGAAGCGAACCATCACAGAAATTCCAGCCGGCCGGCGCGAAGTTGCCGGCGAACATGCGAATTTCGCCTACATAAGGCTGTGCCACGAACGCGTCTCCTCAGGTCGGTGACGGGAAGATGCCCTGCAGGGCGATACTGAAATTGACGGTCAGAAACGGCTGCATGTTGAGGTGCGCTTGCGAGCCCCCGACATTGCCATTCGAACCGCCGATCATGGCGCCGAGGTTTGTCGGTGCATGATAGATCTCGAATCCGCCCTGGGCGAGCAGGAGCGAGTTCGTCGGAATAATAGCCGTCGCGGGCGAGTTCGAGGCCGACGCGACGTGCGTGTGCTGCGGCATCTCTGCGATCGACAGCGTATGGGCGGCTTGGCCGCCTCTCTCGCCGAGCGTATGGCCGCCCTGTCCCCCGGTGTGAATCGGCACCCGCCCGCGAAGATCTGGCAGTGCGAAGGTGACGCGCCCGTCGCCGCCATAGGTGGTGCCGAGCAGCGAAAACAAGGCCTGGTTCTGGTTGATCGGCAGCAGCTGGCCGTCGCAGAGGGCCCAGCCCTTCGGCGCGAAGCTGAACGACATCATTCTGATTTCTGAAAGAAATGGTTCAGCCATGGCAGCCCCGCGTTTCTACCTCTGGAACCAATTATGCCGAAATGCTCGGACAAGTCGACCTGAATTTTTGTTCAAAGCGGTAATTGTGAAATGTAGCGATGCATCTGGCCGAGCCCGACACCATCGAGGGCCGCGGCCGGCCCCCGGGTTCAAAAATCGCCTGACACCAAAGCGGCCTTGTCGCCGCTACGCCAGCAGGCCGACATGAAGATGGGCCAGGTGAATGGCGTCGTGGCCGCCGAATTGCCAGCCGAGCATCGTCGAATGGTCAACTTGTGAGGTCAGCGCCGAAAAATCAAAGCTGTTGGCTCCGGCGATATCGTAGTTTGCGGGGAGGGTGAGCGGCGCGGGCGTCGAGCCGGGGATATCGATATCGGCGAACACGAAATTGTCGGCGCCGGCCCTGCCGCCGATGGAGCCGCCAGATGCGATGGTGATGGCGGGCTGCAGGGACGCCTGCGGCTGCGCGGCGTTGGTTAGCGCCACGTCGGCAGCATCGGGCAGCCGGCGTTCGCCAACGGCCAGCATGCCAGCCATGATGTCACCCGCCTCGTCGCTATGCGTCAACCCGAGCTCGTGGCCCATCTCATGGACGACGACCGTGAGCAGGTCGATATGACCCGCCGCGGCGTTGGATGGAACGGTGAACAGATCGGTGCCGGCGGCATTGGCGGCGTGAACGAATTCGAAATTGTCCCAAGGCGTGGAATCGACGAACCAGCCGTAGCCGGCCGCATCGGTATCGATGGCGATGTGGCCACGCGTCTGCTCGCCGATGGCGGTGCCGGCAAGGTCGTCCACAGTGAAGACAATCGACGAGAGCACCGCCAGTTGCGCCGCCGAGGCGCCGGCATCGGCCCATTTAGCGATCGCCGCGCTAACGACGGAGTCGAGCTGCGTCTGCGTCAGATTGGTTACGCCCGGCGAGCCGGTTGAACTGGCCACCCCGCCTGGCGCGGCGAATAGCGGCAACGGAGGGGTGCCGGGAAGTTGCACGGTGCCGTTCGGCGCAATCGTGACTGTGCCGAGGATCTCAACCGTATTTCCCGGATTGTTGTCGGCAAGCACCCCGGCTGCCGTCCCCGATGCGCTGCCGTTGCGCTGGATCGTGGCGGTGGGCGCGGTCGCGGCATTGTCGGTGTTGGCCTGGCGTTCGCGAATTCCCACGACGCCAGCCGGTGTTCCGTTGGGAAAGTCGACATGGTTGCCAAAAATGGAGGCATCCATCGTGCCGCGGCGGGCTTGAACGGCAATGCCGTTAACGCCGGCAACGTTGTCCATTATGTGGACGGTATTGTTGCTGACAGTAACGTCATAGTTCGGTGTCGTGTTGGCGTCGGGCGTATCGACGAAGATGCCGCGGGCCACGCCCTGAGTGGAGTTCTGCGTGATGGTGTTGTTGTCGATCAGGATCCGGGCCTCGGAGACCTGTCCAACGGTGCTGGTCAGGAAGGCGAGGATTGCACTGTTAGACGCGGTCGTCGGGGTCGTGATGATGTTGTCGCTGATGGTGGCCTGGAGCAGAGACGCCGCGGTAGCGTTGCCGGCCGTCTGGCCGACGAAGATCGACACGCCGCCGAATCCGGAGATGGTATTGCCATCGACCAGCGCCGTCAGGTCGCCATTCGATCCGTTGGAGAGCACGATGCCTTCGTTGCCCTGGGTACCGCGCGTGATGATGTTGTCGGTGATGGTGAGGTTTACCGACGAGCTGTCGTTCGCCGCGACCTGAATCGCCTGCGACTTGTTGTTGCTGAAGTTGTTGCCGGTGATGTTGACGGTTGCAGTGGCGGTGCCCTGCATTTCCATCAGGATGCCGTCGCTGCCGGACGCAACGCTGTTGTCGTGGATGTTCGAGTTCGAGATCGTCAGGCCGAACGATCCGCTCTGATTGTAGACTTCGATCGTGTGTTCGATGGCGCCGCTGACGTCGACATTATCGATCAGCGAGGCCTGGCTTCCGGTTCCGAGCAAGCCGTTGGCGCCGCCGGGGTTGCTGGTTCCGAACGTGATCGCGCCCTCGGTCGCGCCGCTGTTGGTGCCGCTGGTGCCGCTGATCGTGCTGTTGGTCAGCGTAAAGCCGGTGACCGAAAAGCCGCGTATCGCGCTGTTGTCGAAATTGTTGAGCTGCAGGCCGTTGAGTTCTACATCGAAAGTATTGTTGAGGTAGATGCCATTGCCGGCAACGGCACCGTCGCCGCCGGTCATGTTCTGGATCACGCCGCCGCCGGAAGCGCCTACCGTGGTGCCGTTGCCGGTGACGCGGAGGCCGCCGGACGAGCCTGTGGTGTCGAGGATAATGCCGTTGGCGCCGCCATTGGCGGAAATGTCGCGGAACGTGACGTTGCTCGCGCCGATCGTGGTGTTGCTGATATTCAGCGCGGTGCCGGTGGTGGTCGTGATGTGGTTGTTCGATCCCGTGACGTTGACCGTGCCGCCGCCGGTGGCGCTGAAGGCGGCGTTACCGCCGGTCGACAGCGTGACGCCGCCGGTGAAATTGATGGTCGCGCCGGTGTTGGCGCTGAGGTCGATGCCCCCGCCGTCGCCGTCGTTGCCGTCGGTGATCGCGCCCGAGAACAGCTTGGTGCCGCCGGTCTGGCCGGTGATCTGGACGAGTTGGCCCTGGTCGTCGTTGATCGATCCGCCAAAGCTGAAGGCCACGTCGTCATTGGAGTTGTTGCCGATCAGCCTGATGTCGGCGGCGGTGGTTGCGCCGTTGTTCAGCGTGCCGGACGTGGCGTTGAAGGTGCCGCGGGCCTCCTGCAGCAGGATGGCGCTGGTCGAGGCGTTGGTCGACGACACGCTGGTGAACTGCATGTTCATCCCGGTGCCGCTGCCGTTGATGTTGACGGCGCCGCCGGAGGTGTTGTTGATCGAGCTGTCGGTGACGACCGCATTGCCGACGTTGCTGCCGGACAGCGCGTACACCGACGAGGAACCGGAGTTGCCGAAATCGATGCCGTCGATAGTGTTGTTGCTGGCCAGCACCACGGCACCGTTGATGACGGCGTTGGAGCCGGTCGCGCCCAACAGCGCGGTGCCGTTGACCGTAAGGCCCTGGCTCTGGCTGATGAGGGTCTGTCCGTCTTCCAGCACGATGCCGCCGGTATAGGTGCCGCCATAGACGAAGATGATGTCGTTGGCGCCGTCGACGTCGTCATTGGTGGTGCCGTCACCGGTGCCGCCGTTGAGTTCGGCCAGCGAATTGAACGGATTGTCCGAACTGCCGTCGCCGCCGGCGGCGGCGCTGGCGTCGACGTACCAGACCTTCGGAGTGGCGACGTTGATGGTGATCTGGCCGATGTCGGTGGCGTTGCCCGACCCGTCATTGTCGTTGAGCGTGTAGTTGAACACCGCGTTGCCGGTGAATCCGGCGGTCGGCATGAAAGTGAAGTCGCCGTTCGCGGTATAGGTGATCGAGCCCGCCGCGTTGCTGACGGTCTCCGCCGTGACCGTGAGCGAGCCGGCGGCGGTGTCGACGTCGGTCGCGCCGCTCAGCAGACTGCCGCTGATGGTCTTTTGCGGCCCGGCCGGATCGACCGGGGCGGTGCCCGACCCGTTATCGAGGACCAGCGAGGTATTGCCGATAGCGGAGTTGGCGGCGTTGAAGGTGAAATCCTGCGCCACCGGCGCGTCGTTGACGCCGGTGACGGTGTAGGTGAGCGTCGCGCTGTCGACGTCGCCCGGCTGGTCGCCATGCAGCGTGTAGGCGATGGTGATGGTGGAGGACTCGCCACCGCCGAGCTTCTGGAAATCGGACCCGAGCGTGAACTCGATCTGATTGGCGACGACGCTGGCGCTCACGTCGGCGCCGGTGATGCCGTCGCCGCCGGCGTCGGTCGCGGTAACGGTGTCGATCGTGATGAAATTGGTCGCGGTGTGATCGACGTCGAGGGTGTCGTTGCCGTGTACGTTGTACGTGGTCGTCCCGGCGTCCTCGGTGATGCTGCCGCCGCTATCGTCGTTGGCGACCACGCCGTCATTGACGCCCGTCACCGTGACCGTGAGGTTGGAACTGGAGGTGTCGCCCGGGCTGTTGCCGGTCAGCGTATACGGCACCGTGACGGTCGCGGTTTCGCCGAGCGCCAGGGTCTGGAAGTCGGCGCCGAGCGTTACCTGGATCTGGGTGCCGGACACGATGGCGGTGGCGTCGCCGTTGGTGATGAGGGGATTGCCGGCGCTGCTGGCCGTCACCGTGCCGGTAATGGCGATGGTGTTGAGGGCGCCGGCATCGGGATCGAGCACGTCGTTGTTGACGACGACCGCGAACAGGGTCGGCGCGGCGTCTTCGGTGATGCTGCCGGCGTCGGCGACCGCCTGCGGCAGGTCGTTGGCGCCGTTGACCGTGACCGTGAGGATCGCCGTCGAGGTGACGCCCGCCGCATCGTGCATGGTGTAGGTGAAGATGTCGGTCGGGTGGTCGCTCGGCAGCAGCGAATTCGTCAGCGCCTGATCTACCTCATAAATGTAGCTGCCGTCGGCTTGCACCGTCAGTCTGCCGTAGCTGCCCAGGATCTGGCTGCCGACGCCGGTCGTCACGACATTGCCCGGATTGTTGCCGGATTCGACGCCCTGCACGGTCTTGATCTCGCCGTTGCCGTCGGGGTCGGTATCGTTGGTCAGCAAATTGCCGGTCGGATCGGTTCCGGCGATGGCGTTGTTCACGCCGCCGTTCTCGGTCGCCGACGCGGTGTCGTTCGCGGCCGTCGGATTGTCGTTCGCACCCTCGATGGTGATCGTCACCTGCGTGGTCGAGGTCACGCCGGCCTGGTCGTGCATGGTGTAGCTGAAGGTGTCGGTCAGCGTCTGCCCCGACGTGCGCAGCGCCTGCACCGCCGCATTGGTATTGTCGACGACATAGCTGTAGGTACCGTCGGCCGCGATGGTCAACGTGCCGTAGCCGTTGGCGCTGGCCACGCCGGTGCCGACGTTCAATGTCAGCGGCCCGGCCTGGGTGCCGGCTGCGACGCCCTGCACGGTCTTGGTCTCGCCGTTGCCAGCGCTGTCGACGTCGGTATCGTTGGTCAGCACGTTGCCGCCCGGATCGGTCCCGGCGGTGCCGTTGGCGGCGCCGCCGGCCTCGACCGCGGTCGGCGTGTCGGCGACCGCAACCGGGCTGTCGTTGGCGCCGTTGATGGTGAAGGTCAGGGTTGCGATGTCCTGCGCCCCGGCGGTGTCCTGGATGGTGTAGTTGAACGAATCGGTCAGCGTATCGGTCGGCAGACGCAGCCCCTGTACCGCAGCATTCGACTGGTTCACCGTGTAGGTGTACGAGCCGTCGGTGTTGATCAGCAGCGAGCCATACAGGCCGTTGAACGCGGTGTTGACCGTTCCCGCGCCGGTCGGCGCGGATTCCGGGCCCGTTCCCGCCGCGACCACGGTCACGGAGTCGCCGGCATCGGGATCGGTGTCGGCGACATCGCCCGGTCCGCTCGCCGTGATGACGTTGCCGCTGGGATCGGTGCCCGCGACGCTGTTGTTGAGGCCGCCGGCCTCGGTTGCCGCGGCGGCATCGTCATTCGCCGTCGGCGGAGCGTTGAAAAAGACGGTGGAACTGAGGTTGGGCGTGCCGGTGGCGACGCCGCCAAGCGCGATGCCCCCGTCGTCGGTCAACGAGACGATGGTGACGACGCGCGGCAGTTCGCCGGGGTCGACCGTGGCGTTGGTGTAGCTCAACGCGTCGATCAGCGTTCCGGACTGGGCTCCGGTCAGGCCGGGACTGGTGATGGTGATGGTCGCGGTGTTGCCGGACACAGCGACGGAATAGCTGACGCCGAGCGTCGCGGTCGGCGCGCCGCTCACGGTGCCGTCGAGCAGCGAAACGGTGTCGCCGTCGATGACGAGGCTTTCGTCGTTGCCCAGCACATTGCTGACCGTCAGCACCAGCTGGGTGATGACCTGCCCGCTCTCGACCGTGGAGGCGGTGACGCCGGAGAACAGGTCCGCGCCCGGCACATAGGACGGATTGTTCGCGGTCGCAGCCACCGTCGGCGCGTCGTTCACCGGATTGACGGTGATGCCGATGCTGCCGCTGGGATTGGAGCCCTGCGGACCGTTGGCGCCGTCGTCGATGGTGACGCCGACATTGGGCGTGCCGAAGAAGTCCGGCGCGGAATCGTAGGTCACCGCCGCCAGCGCCGCGTTCACCGCGGCCGGGGCTCCGGTGATCGTGTAGGTCAGTACGCCTGCATTGAGCACGCCGGCGCCGGCGCCATTGAGTACGCCCGCCGCCGCGTCGAGCGTCAGCGTCGCCGTGACATTCGCGCTGTCGATGTCCGCCGTCACCGGCGGCAGCGTGAACAGCGTGGTCGCGGCAGCGTCCTCATTGATAGCAAGCGACTGGTTCAAGTTGGTCGCGGTCGGCGCGTCGTTCACCGCATTGACGGTGATGCTGACGGTACCGGTCGGATTGGGGCCCTGCGGGCCGTTGGCGCCGTCGTCGATGGTAACGCCGACACTGGTCGGACCGTTGAAATTGTCGGCGGAATCGTAGGTCACCGTCGCCAGCGCGGCATTCACCGTCGCCGCGGTCCCGGTGATGGTGTAGGTCAGCACGCCCGCGTTCAATACGCCGGCGCCGGCGCCGTTGAGCACGCCCGCCGCCGCGTCGAGCGTCAGCGTCGCCGTCACGTTCGAGCTGTCGATGTCGGCCACCACGGGCGCCAGCGTGAACAGCGTGGCTGGCGCGCCATCCTCGCCGACGCTGAGCGACTGCGTCAGGTTGGTCGCGGTCGGCGCGTCGTTGACCGCGTTGATGGTCACGGTGCCTGACCCGATCGGGTTGGAGCCCTGCGGTCCATTGGCGCCGTCGTCGATGGTGATGCCGACGTCGGTGATGCCGTTGAAGTCGGGTGCGGAATCGAACGCCACGCCGGCCAGCGCGGTGGTGACCGCCGCCGGCGTTCCCGTGATGGTGTAGGTCAGTACGCCCGCGTTCAGCACGCCGGCGCCGGCGCCGGTCAGCACGCCCGCCGCCGCATCCAGCGTCAGGGTCGCGGTGACCGTGGCGCTGTCGATGTCCGACACGACAGGCGCCAGGGTAAACAGTGTCGTTGCCGCGTCATCCTCGCCGATGATGAGCGCCTGCGTCAAATTGGTCGCGGTCGGCGCGTCGTTGACCGCGTTGACGGTGATGGTGATGGTGCCGGTGGGGTCGGGCAGGTTCTGCGGTCCGGCCTGGCCGTCGCCGATCGCGACCGCGACCGTGGTCGCGCCGTTGAAATCGGGAGCGGAATCAAACTGCACCGCGGCCAGGGCCGCGGTCACCTGCGCCGGCGATCCGCTGAAAGTATATTCGCCGGGATTGGCGGTGGCCGAGAAGCCGCCTCCGGTCAGCGCGCCGGCCGCGGGGTTCGCCACCGTCAAGGTTGCCGTCACCGTGGCGCTGTCGTCGGTCACCACCGGCGCCGCCGTGAACAGCGACGTTGCCGCGGCGTCCTCGTCGAGGACGAGGGCCTGGGTCAAATTGGTTGCATTCGGCGCGTCGTTGACCGCATTGACGGTGATGCTGACGGTGCCGGCCGGATTGGTGCCCTGTGGCCCGTTGGCGCCGTCGTCGATGGTGACGCCGACGCTGGTGGTGCCGTTGAAATTGTCGGCAGAATCGAATTGAACCGCGGCCAGCGCCGTGTTCACCGCCGCCGGGGTGCCGGTAATGCTGTAGGTCAGCACGCCGGCCGACAGCACGCCGGCTCCGGCGCCGACCAGCACGCCCGCCGACGCATTCACCGTCAGCCGCGCCGTGACCGTCGCACTGTCGATGTCGGCCGCCACCGGCGGCACCGTGAACAGCGTGGTCGCCGCCGCGTCCTCATCGATGACAAGCGATTGCGTCAGGTTGGTCGCGGTCGGCGCGTCGTTCACCGCATTGACGTTGATCGTGATGGTGTTGGGCGATTGATCGGTATCGACGCCGCCATTGGCGGTGCCGCCGTTGTCGCGGATCTGGAAGGTGAAGCTGGCATAGGCGGCGCCGCTGGCGTTGGCAGCGGCAATGTAAACCAGATGACCCGCGGCGATGCTGGCGGCGGAAATGGAATCGCCGGCAACGACCGGAACCCCGTTGTTGAGCAGTGTGCCGGCCGCGGGCAGGGTGGTGATCCGCACGGCAGCCAGTGCGTTCGGCGCGGAAGAATCTGATGGATCGGTGAAGCCGAAATCGGCGGCGGTGAAGACACGGCTGGTGTCCTCGCTCGCGGTGATGGTGTTGTCGGTGCCGGCAGGCGCTTCATTGACATTGACGACGCCGATCGTGAACGACTGCGACGTCGTGAGGATGCCGTCGGTGGCCTGTACGGTGATGTTGTAGGCCTGACCGGGAGCGGTCTCGAAGTCGAGCGCGGCGGCGACCGTGACCACGCCGGTGGTGGCGTCGATCTGGAAGCGGCCGCCGTTACTGTCGCTCAGCGAATATGTCACCGGCAGACCGCCGGGATTGCTGGCCTGGGCGGTTATCCCGACCTGCGTGCCGACCGCGGCATTTTCCAGGACGCTGTTGACGCCTGCGCTGGCGTCAACCGGCGCCGACAGCGTCGGCGCAACCGGCGGATAGGGCGTATCGACCGGGCAGCCGAAATAAAGCGCCTTGGTCCCGTAAGCCGCGGCAAAGGCAGCGGCTTCCGGAGTGAGAATAATATTGCCCGCGTTATCCAGAATAAGCGCCGGCCGGGTGATGCCGCCGATCGTATATGCGGGGATCGTATTGGGCATGCTTACTCCTTACGTCCGCGCAAAGCGCGGCGCGAAGCGGTCGGGCAACTGAATTTCGAAGAGCGCGCAATTGGCGAGGCGGTCCGGGATTCGCTGTGGAAACGACGCGAGCCCGTCCAAGAAGAAATCACGATTGATCAGGAAATCCGTCATCTTCGCGCGACGCCCCCAATTACTCGAACGCACCCCCGGACGGATCAATAAATGTTCAAGCAAAAAAAAGGCGGAGGCAAAATTAACTGACTGGCAACCAAGTCCGTCGATTTTACTACTATTTTACGCGAACTTTAGAGTCAACGTAGAGTTGCGGACCGGCGGTGGTCGTCCGCCGTTAACCTTGACGCGTGTGCCGAAGGCCATTCCTCGTTGATTTCCCGGCGCCAACCGCAATGGAACTGGACAATGCGATTGTCATATTTCTGCAATCCGCAAGCGGACAGCGGCGTGGGAGCGGAGAACGATCGACCGATGCCGCCGCTATGGACTGCACGAGCGACGTGACGTCGCGAACAAACGTCACGCCGTGAGGCTCGATCGATGGACGGTGGAACCGGGATGCACGCTTGCTCGGCTGATGGCATCGCTGCCTCCCACAAAGGGATTGCAGACAAATAGCAGAGGCCATGACCGGCAAATGTGAACTGCTTCACAATCCCGGATTATTGATCGGACCTTTCTCGCCTGCGTGAGTTTCAGCCAATCACTGGAAATCCAGCCGCGGTCGGCGGGAAAATCGATTCCGCGAGTGCGAAATTGGAGCCATGGGCGGTGTGCGATGCATAACGATTGTGCTTGCTCGCGGCCGGGTCTTGAACAGACTAGGAGCCGGTCTCTTAACTCGGCTGCGGACCATGGGTCTTGGCGATCGTCCGCGATCAATCGCGGTACAGCGCAGAGGAGATGGAATTGGGCGCGACTGTGATTGCGGCTACCGTGTCCCGGACGCGGTGCAGCGTCACCACAAGCGCGTTCATGCGCGTCTTCGACACGCTATGGACGGTGCACCGCAGAGCCGGGACCCATTTAGCTGGCATGGACCCCGGACGCAGCGCACCGCAAAGAGCGCTGCGCTGTGTCCGGGGAACGTACACCAACACGGTCCTGCAAGCCTCACCCCAGCACGATCCGCCACACGATCGCGCCCAGCGCGCCGGCCCAGAGGATGATGCCGGCAAGCGCCTGGACCGCAAAACCCGGGCCGCGTTTGGCGGCGGCTTGCGAATAGCCCGTCGAATAGAGAACACGGCCCGCGATCCAGATCAGGCCGAGCAAGGCTGCGTAGAGATCGCCGATATAGACCGCAAACAGCCAGAGCGAAGGCAGGAAAATCGGCATCCATTCCAGCGTGTTTGCCTGCACGCGAAACACCCGCTCGAAGTCGGGATGACCCGAAGTCGCCGGCACCTTGATGCCGAACGCCGTGCGCGCCTTCGACACCTGGATGCTGGTGAAGAAATAGAACAGGATGGCGAGGCAGGTAACGAGCGCCGTGAAGTGATACATCGAAAGCCCCTTGTGGATTTTACGCCGTCATTCCGGGGCGATTCTTCGCATAGCCCCGGAATGACGGTGCCAGCCTCAAAACCCCGAAATTCAATATATCCTAATACCGCGTGGCTGAACGC